>NZ_FUXE01000001.1:56069-180202 GCF_900167105.1 Porphyromonas circumdentaria
TCGCCAAGTCGGGCAGATAGACCTTCGGGTTTTCAGAGGCTAACTGCTCACGGATGGCGATGGCTCGGCTATAGCACTCCGCCGCCTTCGTATAATCCTTTTGATAACTGTAGTTAGCCCCTAGGTTATTGAGGCTACTCGCCAAGTCGGGCAGATAGACCTTCGGGTTCTCAGAGGCTAACTGCTCACGGATGGCGATGGCGCGACTATAGCGCGCTGATGCCTTCGCGTAATCCTTTTGGTCGCTGTAGTTAATCCCCTGGTTATTAAGGCCCGCCGCCAAGTTGGGGAGGTAGACCTTAGGGGACTCCGTTGCCAACTGCTCATAGATAGCGATGGCTCGACTAACACACACTGACGCGTTCACATAATACTTTTGGGCATTGTAGTTAGCCCCTAGGTTATTAAGGCTCATCACCAAGTCGGGCAGATAGACCTTCGGGTTCTCTGAGACGAGTTTTTCGTAAATAACCAAGGCTTGGGCAAGATAATCCTGCCCGGCTTTATAGTCTCGAAGATCATCACTTACTCCCCCCAATGTCCTTAGAATTTCACCCCAAGCCCCCGGGCTCGTCTTTGGATCTTTCTCAAGTCGTTTTTTGATCGTCAAGAGATAGTGCAAAGATTTCTGGGGCTCTTTGATTTCTTGTAGATAGACCGCATATTTCCACATTGTCGAGATGTCCTCGGGAGCGAGGGCGAGAGCCTGTTCGTAGTATTGTATCGCTTCGTTGTAGTTGTATAGCTCGGCACTCGCTTTGGCTGCAAGCAGGAGCTTCTTGAGGAGCTGAGCTTGGGCACCCTCGGCATTGGCGAGCTGCTGGTCAGCCTGACCGTCTAGTTCTCGGGCTAGACTCTTCTTATCTCGGGCCTCCCTCAGCTGCTGCTGAATTTGTTTGCTCTCCTCCTCGAAGTTGATGTGTCGCCTAAGGTAGCTTGCAACGCTATCCAGTTCCCCCTCTTCGAAGAACTGATAAGCCCTTCGGTAGATGCTGTCAGCCTCATCTAGGTTGATCAAGACCATATCCTTGGCATACTCTCGGATGCGCTTTATGGCTTGGCCCTTGTCATTGGCTAAAAGCGTAAGGCTATCGATACTTTTCTGATACTGCTCATTGGCATAGTCATTAGCCTCTTCCAGGGCTGCAATGCGTTTATTAAGCTCTGCGATTTTACGCTCTCTGATCTCGTTTTGCTTCTTGACCGTTACGGCAATCAGGCGCTTCTCACGCTCCTCAAGAATCCTTCTATCCTGTATACAGATACTGATAGGCGTAGTACGCCCAAGAGTGATGTCTTTGATCAGTTGCTCGTCTACGACAATATAGTCCTTGTACCGCCCTGTGGGCTTAACCTCGATGGCAGTCTGTGCACCGCTCTTGAGGCGAAGTATCTGCAAGGTAAAAGCTCCACGGCTGTCTGTCGCAGTAGGTTTGGCGTTGGGGTGACTAATGCTCGCCTCGGATACATACTCCGTCTTGCCGGTATTCACTCGACTATTCTGAACCGTCACGATACCCTTGAGCGGTATCTGTTGCCCATAAGCCATCACAGACCATAAGCTCAGTAAAAGTAGAAGGAAGCGTATCATATAGGAAATATTAGGCTTAAGATACATTATTGGCGATCTAAGAAAAGACGAAAGAGATCTTTGCCTACAGTTGTATGTGTGGCTCGATAGCTCAGATAGCCTTCTTTGAGGATCTCAATCTCTTGTTCTTCGGCTTGTTGGTTAATCGGGATTGCTAGGTCGAAGTGTCCAAGACTATCGGTCCGACTCTCCACTCCGGCTATGCGAACTAATGCATTTGGGATTGGGAGTTGACTCTCCTCATCCTTGACTACCCCCATAACTTGATCTATCCCGATGATGCTGATAGGAAGGAAGGAGACTTCTCCCTTTTTGATTAGGATAGTGCTATCGCAGCAGACATAAGGCATCCCTTCGGTATTATCGATCCGAACTCGAGCTATTTCCCCAGAGCAATCGTAAGGTAGATCGGCAAAGAGGACTTTTCCTTGGCTGTCAATCTCTCCTTGATAGGTCTTACCTTTAACGGTTAGAGTAAGACTACCCATATTTTTTAGAGGGATATGTTCCTTCCCGAGCCAACCATGTACCATAACTGATAAGTTGAAAGGGGCTCGCAGCACCATAATCCCAACAAGACCGATCGAGACTAGGCCAATCATTAGAGCCGATATCACTAAGTAATGTAGTTTTTGGGCGCGCCGCAGCTGTTCCTGCTGTAGAGACTTAATCTCTCGGACTGTATGGTTAGTCTCTGTCGTGATAAAGATGAGCCTATTGGCTAGCTCCTCGAGATGTGTAAGCGACTGACCAAGAGCTTCGTTAAGTGCTAGGCTAAACTTATTCTCATCTGATAAGAGTTCATTGAGTCGATGAAGCTCTTCCTGTACAACAGGATCTAATCCATTAGCAAGTTTAAGGGCTTTTAAATCTTGCCTAATTTCCTGTTGCCCCAACTCTATCTCCTTAATCATCTCTCGCAGCTCATCTGACATAAGTCTCTGATAAGCGACCCATGCGTCATGATGCTCCGAAGATTTCAGGCCTTCGCCAAAGCATAGCTGTATTTGAGCAGGAAAGTGTTGAGAAATAAAATCCTTCAACTTAAGATCTAGTCCATTCCCTTCTAACCCATCTCTGAGGTAGTTAGTTATATCATCTGAGCTATAGTCTGAGGATATGAAGGAGCGAATGTGTTCATCATCTAAAAAAGAAGCGACATCATCAGATTTACTCCGATTTTGAAGATGCTTCTTGAGTACATTAATTGATTTCTTCGCACTATTTTGTTCGAGCTTGCTGACACCTGTTTCTCGATAGAGGATAAGGATATTGTCTAATGCTTCTCCAATAGAAGAAATAAATAGCTTTTTTATGCTATGGTTAAGATTGCTAGGGTGGGTGCCAAAAAGCAAATGCTTTATTTTCTCTCGAGATAAGCCTTTAATCATATCTGTGACAACACTGCCACTAATTCCAGTAGCAACAGCCAAAAGCGTTTCTGCCGATAGCCCAGTCGAGAGGCAGGTCAGAGAAACATGTGCCAGCGTGCTAAGAAGCAAGGCACTTGATGTAGCTAACCTATTCATTACGTAGGATGTATTATGTGTTAAAAGTGAACGTCCTTTCTTACAAATATAGCAATTGTTTTTTTACTATCCTTGACTTCTTGGGAGAAGAGTTTTCTCTTGAAAAACAGGTGTTTGAGTCAGTAGTTTTGATTATGAGTCTTGCCCAATATTCTTTAGAATGAGACCATTTATGATTATAGTGCTATTCGTTGTTATAACTTATCTAAAATCTATGTCCTATAATAATTAGAGAGATCTGTAATAAATAGTCAAGATTCAGTCTGATAGATGTTTTTTAGGGTTAAAACCTGTCAGACTAAATCTTAATCATCACACGTGATACTGCATGGTTTTTACATTGTTTTTGATCCTAAGGGGAAGGGGGTTATTGTCTATTGTATCCTTGCAAAGAATTTGTTAGGGCGATTAGTAAACAGAATCAATGCGAACGTCTTTCGCTTTGTTCCAGGCTTTTCCTCCTGTTTCGACAAGCTCTATTCGTCCTGCCCTGACAGTAATGTCTTTGTAGTGAGATTCCCAATTATCTCCATACCGAAAAGACAAGGAGACACGTACATCATAACTATTTTTGTTTCGTATCTGAAAAGAAATAAGGTTATTGCCTGCAGTAAGAAGATTGTTGCTACTTGAAAAACTAAGTAACTCAACTCCGTCGACGCTTTTTGTACTCCTCTCCCTATTTTCTCGTTTATAAGCTTCTCGTAAGGCTTCTTCTTTTCGCTGTCTCTCTAGTTCTTCTTTTTCTCTTGCTTTTCTTTCTCTCTTCTCCCTAGTTGACTGATTTATACCCTTATACATCAAAATAATACCCAAGGCACACACCCCAATTAAAAATAATTTTGTCTGAATGGGATCAGAATTCTCTAAGGATAAGAATCCAAAGATTAGCATTATAGCTCCCCAAAAAGTTTTTCCTTTCATGTTTTTAGTTTTATTACACTGTTCTTAAATTAAGTAATTATTTTTCTTGCGTAGTATATATTTTTTACGAATTACACCTTCAGATAATAAACTCACTAAGCCTTTCATATAGCTTTCACTGATAGTTTTTGTTTAGAGATATTTGGTTAAATATCTATCCCTTCTTGGGTACTATGATGTTGTCACAGTAGTGATAGTATTCCCTTGATATCATTTATTTAAAATTTAGTTGTTGATCTAGAGTAGTCATAAGATAAGCATAGAAATTACTTATCCCTACCAGTCTCGTATTGAGGAGAGAAACATACACTAGTGAACTAATCAAAGAGAAGCCTGATGCAGGAAGTATATCCATTAAAGCAGATGGGTATTTGCAAAAGAATGTGTGCTGAAGTAAAATATCTAAACCTTATACAATTCCCCTTATCTTCTGAGTAAAGAATACAATATCGAAGCCTATAACAGAGAGAACTATAATCGCTGTCCAAAAGAGGAGGAATCCTATGATACCTTTACTCGAATCTAGTCCAAATGGAATGGTAAGGAGCACAACTAAATAGGGGAACGCATATATGTCTGCAATGATCAATCTTTTGTGAGACTTTGTGATACGATCCCTGTTTTCAAGATGGACAATATAGATTAAAAGGACAACAACGACTAGGGTGTATGTAACTCCAATGCCAAATATAGTCTGTGCCATGTCGTAGTATTTATTGATTTTATGTGATAAAATAGCTTATTGGTTCATAGTGTAGTGCGTGTGAAATTACTTCTCCTTTCTGTTTCTATGGGCATAGACAGAATGTTAGTTTCGAAGAGAGCCTCTATTTTCACCTCTCTAGATTATACATACCCTCCTAACTATTTTCTATACCTTATCGTATGACGTACGATATAAAATAAAATTTGGGAATAAATTCCTAAGCAATATTATTTATTTGTTTTTACTTGCCACCATTATCTTACGATGATTCCTCAATATTGAAATCATATATTGGTGACAAAGATAGTTATTTATAAAACAAGTAAAAAAACTAAAAAAACGATTAGGTTGTTTTTTATACTTGCCATATATTCCCTTTTCTTTCTTGTGTTATCCCGACGATTATCTGTGTGGAATAATCAATTATATATTTGTTGTTCGATGATAAATTACTCATTACAATAACAAATTATTATGGAATCGAACAACAATGATTATGTGTTGGTCTTGGAAGACCGCACTGCCGTGAAAAATGACCAAGAGGTCGGTACGCTTTCTGTCGTTTCAGGTATTGACGAAAGTGGTCAACTCAAGACCTCGGAGGCACGGGAAGCCAATCAGGCTTCCTTTTTGAAGTTTAACAGCAAGGATGGGCTCTTCAAGAACTTTATGACCAACTTCCTCAAGCAGTTCAATGACCCTTCTCGTTTCGGACTGTATAAGGTTGTAGCTAACAATGTGGAACAAGGTGTAGAACACCTCCGCACAGCTCTTCAAAACAGACAAAGCCCCGAAGTAAAGGCGCAGCTCCAAGAGAGTCAGGTACACTTCGAGGACTTTCTACCCATGCAGAAAAATGCTACGACCATTGATCCGGAAAAGATTGATTGGCGTATGCTCGAAGATCTCAGGTTGAGCCGAGAGAAACTCGAAGCGAGTGGGGCTTTAGAGAAGATGCTCAACTGGCAGAAGAGCGACCTTATGGGCATTGCTGTACCCTATGGCAACAGCTCTATTTATACAGAAGCACGCCTCGCTTTCCGCACCGATGATAATGGTAACATTGGTCTTGCTGTGCATGCTATGCGTAAAGAACCACAGTTGGATTTCCCCTATATGGGGCACCAGTTTACTCCGGAAGAGAAGGAACAGCTTCTCAAAACAGGTAACCTTGGAAAAACCATTGAAGTAACTCCGAAGAATGGCGAGTCTTTTGCCGCCTATGTGTCTATTGATCCACAGACTAAGGAGGTTATCGCACTGCGTGCCGACCGTGTCTCTATCCCCAAAGAAATCAAAGGGGTTACACTCTCTGATATCCAGTACAAAGACCTTGTAGAAGGTAAGGCGGTGAAAGTAGAAGGCATGACCTCGAAGAATGGCAAATCCTTTGATGCAACCTTGCAGGTAAATGCCGAGAAAAAAGGTATCGAATTTATCTTTGGTGAAAGCAAAAGTCTCCAAGAGCGCCAGGGTCAACAGCAGAAGCAAGGAGGAGTACCTCATAAACTCTGTGGCTTGGAGCTAACCGAGAAACAGCGTGAAGCATTGAACAGTGGCAGTACACTCTATCTCAAAAATATGGTAGATAAGGAAGGTAAAAGCTTTAACGCCTATGTACGTATGGATAAGGAGCAGAACCGCCCACGCTTCTTCAAATACAATCCAGACAAGAAACAGGGGAATGGCAAAGTTGAAGCCGTGGCTGAAGAACACAAGACACAGGTAGCGGTCAATAACCAAGGCAAGACCAACGAAGCTACTAAGCACCTAAAAGAACCACTCAAATCCGGCCAAACACAGCCCTCGGCAGAGCAAAAAGAGAAGCAAGAGAGAAAGACACAACAGCGTCGTGGACGCAAGATGTAAAAAGCAAGAGACTCGCTTTTGCGAGTCTCTGTATGTGGCGGCAGTGGGGTTAATCACTATGTCTTAGGAATATATCATCTTTATATATAAAGGTCTTTATCTGCCACAACCCCAAGAGCCAATACAATATAATCCATAGGCCGTATCTCCTTTCCTGTAGAACTTAAAATTGTACAACAATCTGCAGTAAAACCGAGTGATAGAGGCAGCACATAACTGATTATACTAAAGTCTGAAGATATTCCCAACAAAGTGCGAGTCATATAGTGGAACCAAAATTACAAATAAATAATTGAACAACAAACAAATGAAAATATGTATTCTTGCCGAGAAGCCCTCGGTGGCTCGTGATATTGCCCGTATTGTAGGGGCAAATACGAAACAGGAGGGATACCTCGAAGGAGGTGGCTACCTCGTGACTTGGGCGATGGGGCATCTCATTACGCCGGCCATGCCAGAAGTTTATGGCTACTCTACCTATAAAGCCGAAGACCTGCCCATTCGTCCCAATCCCTTCCGACTCATCGTTCGCCAAGTCCGCAAGGACAAGGAGTTTCCTGATGATCCTGCTGCTCTAAAACAACTGAAAGTCATTCGTCATTGCTTTGGTTTGGCAGAGCGCATCATCGTAGCAACCGATGCAGGAAGAGAGGGTGAGTTGATATTTCGCATGATTTATCAATACCTCGACTGCCACAAACCATTCGATAGACTCTGGATTAGTTCACTTACAGATAAAGCTATCCGTGAGGGCTTAGCTCAGGTGAGAGCAGGGAGAGACTATGACAACCTTTACTATTCCGCTAAAGCTCGAAGTGAGGCTGATTGGCTTGTAGGTATCAATGCCAGTCGGGCCTTGTCGATCGCTCGTAAGGGAGGTTACTCTTTGGGACGTGTACAGACACCAACGCTTGCGATGGTATGCCGTCGTTACCTCGAAAACAAGAACTTCTCTTCTGTCCCTTATTGGAGAGTGAATGCCTTAGTGGATAAAGAGGGTATCCTCCTCAAAGCCATTAGCACAAACAGCTTCGATAATGAGGTCTCAGCACAGAGTGCTCTCAGTACCCTCCGCAGTCAAGGTCGACTGACCGTATCATCGCTCACAAGAAAGGAGGGAACTGCGCCGCCACCTCTCTTGTATGATCTTACCACACTTCAGAAGGAGGCAAATCGAAAGTATGGTTTCTCGGCAGATAAGACTCTCTCAATAGCTCAATCTCTCTATGAGAAGAAAGTCGCAACCTACCCACGTACAGGCAGTCGTTACATCAGTGAAGATGTCTTCGAGGAAGTTTCTGCTATTTTCAGTATGCTTGGAGAGGGCTTGACAGCTCCTCTCAACCGTCATAGCGTGGATAATGGTAAGGTCACCGACCATCATGCCATTATCCCAACCGGAGAAAAGGCATTGGGGCTCAGTGCAGATGAAAACACCATCTATCAGATGATTTGTACACGCTTTATCGAAGCCTTCTCTCCGAACTCAGAAGAGGAGCGTATGCAGGTCATCTTCACGGATGGCACCCATTCCTATATTTGGAAGGCATGTCATATTTTATCTTCCGGCTGGAAAGCCGTTGCCCAAGAGAATAAAGAGAAGAACAAAGGAGAGGAGGCAGAAAATGAAGAAGAGCAGTTGGCATCTCTTCCCAACCTTACAGAAGGAGAAACTCTTCAGGTCAGCACTGCTGAAATCACAACACACAAAACGAAACCTAAGCCCCTCTAT
Source organism: Porphyromonas circumdentaria (assembly GCF_900167105.1). Taxonomy (GTDB): domain Bacteria; phylum Bacteroidota; class Bacteroidia; order Bacteroidales; family Porphyromonadaceae; genus Porphyromonas; species Porphyromonas circumdentaria. The sequence goes on from NZ_FUXE01000001.1 coordinate 64,421, forward strand.
ACTGAGGCGACTTTACTCTCGGCTATGGAACATGCCGGCAAAGAGGTCGAAGAAGCAGAAAGCCGTCAAGCGATGGCAGAATGTGGTATCGGAACACCTGCCACACGAGCAAACATCATCGAAACTCTGATTTTGAGAGAGTACATCCGACGAGAGAAGAAAAGCATCGTACCCACAGAAAAAGGACTTTCGGTCTATGAGATTGTCAAAGACGAGCGTATCGCCAATGCTGAGATGACAGGAACATGGGAGGTTGCTCTTTCTACGATTGAAGCGGGTTCGGCATCCGCCAGAGAGTTCGGACAGCGTATTGCAGCGTATACCGAGCAAATCTGTCAAGAGCTTTTGAAGCTATCGCCTCCACAAAAGAGCTACCCGACTTATCGCTGTCCCAAGTGTGGTAACGAAAGTGTCGGTATCTATGCAAAGATTGCCAAGTGTCGACACGAGGGCTGTGGCTTTGTCATCTTCCGAGAAGTTTGTGGCACATTTCTTTCTGAGGATAATCTCAGAGACCTGATCAATATCAAACGAACACCCATTCTCAAAGGCTTAGTGAGCAAGGCCGGTAAGAAGTTCAATGCCCGACTCGTTCTCCAAGACGACAACAGTACAACCTTTGAGTTTGAGGGTAAGAAAAAGAAGGGATAAAACATTTTTTTTCTTTCACCGCAAAAAACGAACAGTCGATAGTGCAAGATGCGCTCTTCACTATCGACTGTGTAACCTTATCTGATTTACAACCATGGCATACAATAAGAAAGTTGTTTTAGAGGCTAATACCGAAGCTATTCGTGTCGTACTCCGCTTAGAGAAAGAACGTCGAGAGGCAACCGAGGCTGAAAAAACTATATTAAGAGGATATCAGGGCTTTGGAGGACTCAAGTGTATTCTCAACAGATGTGACCAAGCCGAGGACATCCGACACTGGTCTGCTTCAGAGCAAAACCTATTTGCTCCCACGCAACAACTCAAGCAACTCATTTATCGAGAAGCGATAGATGCCCATACCGCCAAACGCTATTGGGATAGCATCAAGGCAAGTGTGCTCACTTCCTTCTATACGGATACACATATTGTCTCAGCTATTGCCGACTCCATTGCAACAGCAGGGGTTACCATCAAGCGATGTTTGGATCCTTCCGCAGGCATGGGGGCTTTTGCCGAGACCTTTGCGTCCAAAGTAAGCCTTGTCGATGCCATGGAAAAAGACCTCCTGACGGCTCGTATCTCACAAGCCCTTCACCCCCATGGCGAAGGGAATATCTTCGTGCAGAACCAACCCTTTGAAGCCATTGGAGAAGTGGAGGACAAGGATAGGTACGACCTTGTGACAAGTAACATCCCTTTTGGAGACTTTATGGTCTACGACCGTAGTTACACCAAGGGTAAAGATGTACTCAAGAGCGAATCTACCAGAGCCATTCATAATTATTTCTTCGTTAAAGGGCTGGATACGCTCAAAGAGGGTGGACTACTTGCCTTCATCACTTCACAAGGCGTCCTCGATGCCCCACGTAACGAGCCTATCCGTCGCTATCTGATGCAAAACAGTCGGCTTATCTCGGCTATTCGCCTACCCTCGGGTATGTTCAGTGAGAATGCCGGCACAGAAGTCGGAAGCGACCTCATTGTCCTGCAAAAGCAGTCGGGTAAAGATATTGGCGAAGGGATGGAGCAAGCCTTTATCAGCACTTTCCCAGTACCCAAAGGTGATGGCTTCTCTATTGCCTTTAATCATAGCTCTCTTTTTGAGGGTGAGTGGCAGGAAGTGATGAAACACACCATCGCCACAAGTCGCACGATGGGTACAGACCCTTATGGCAAGCCCACGTGGGTCTATGAGTTCGATGGCGGTATTGAAGAGATGGCTCAAAGTCTACGCTTTCAGCTCTCAGAGGATATAAAGAAGCGTTTTGACAGAAAATTGTATGAGACAGGCATTGCTATGACAGAGGAAGAGCGACAAGCTGAAGCCGAAAAGAAGCTACGTCAATTGGGTGTAACAGCAGGGTTGTCTGAGTCCAAAGAGGAAAAAGGCAAAGGTGCAGAGTTGGATGACAAGATTAACGATGCCTACACGCTCCTGCCTAAGAGCATTGAGAAACAGCTACCTAAACTCTACAGCACTGAAGGAGAACTGATCGGAGATAAAGTCGCCTATGCCCGCTACTTCTTTCCAATGGGCGCTTACACAGCCTATTTGCTCGAATATGACCCCAAAGAGCGTATCGGCTTCGGTGCTGTAACCATGGGGTATGAATGGGAACTCGGTATTATCTCCCTCGATGAGATGGCGGAAGTCAACATACATGGCTTAGGCATAGAGCGAGATCTATACTTCAAACCTAAGAAACTTCACGAAATCGCAGAACTCGAGGAACTTGTCAGAGGACGATATACCAAGGAAGCCACTCCCCGAATGGAATCTGTGGTTGAAGAGAAGAAAGAAAAGACAAAAGAGGGAGAAACTGAGGTAGGGCATGCAGAAGAAAGGCAAGAGCCTACGGTTAGTCTCCCCTCTCAAGAAGAACCCGCTCCCGAAGGGGTTCCTACGTTAACGCTACACCATCAATACCAGAAAGAGGTGCCCGAAATACGAACAGATGTAGAACCTCCCCGAGAGATGAATGGTCAAACAGTCTACTTCGACGATGACCACCATCCCATAATGGAGAATCCTGATTGGTCTGAAACTTTTCTTTTTGCTCCTGAGGAGTATACGCTATGGACACAAGAGGTGGCACTGTTCAACGAAAGTATTAAAGAACCTATCCCTGCGCCCAAGCAGAAATCGGACACAACTCCTACAACAAAGCCCGGTCATTTAGCCACACCGCGTCGTCATAGAGCCGGCAAAAAAGGGGGAGCGGCAAGTGGCTACGAACGCAGCCTCTTTGATTTCGCAAATGAAAACGAGTCTTATTCGGCTCCATCTACTGTCGAGAGTAAGAAAATCTTTGACACTTCTCCTCGCCCTTTTCTCTCTGCTCCCGATTCACATTTGAGGGATGGTTCTATCGTATTGCAGAATGGTCAAGTGGGATTTATCTCCGATTTGAAAAGGCATCCGACTTTCAATCCGATGGATTTGCCTTATGCGCAGCTGTCAAGACTGAAAGCCTATATTGAGGTACGTGAGAGCTATCATCGCCTATACGACTATGAAGCAATCAATCACTCCGAAGAAAGAGAGGAGCGTAGCAAACTCAATCGACTATATGACAGCTATGTCGCTCGCTGGGGACATTTCAATCAGAAGAGCAATATCGATATCATCAAGATGGATGCCACAGGGGTAGAGATGCTCTTCCTCGAAAGGTCAGAAAATGGTCAATTTGTCAAAGCCGATATCTTTGACCATCCAACGGCATTCTCCACATCCGAACTCACCATTGCTGCCGACCCCTTGGAAGCACTCAGTGCTTCGCTCAATAAGTACGGAACGGTAGAACTTGACTATATAAGTTCTCTGCTTCCTGAGATGGAAGAGTCGGATATCCTCTCTGCCTTGGAAGGACGCATCTATTTCAATCCCGAGATAGATGGTTACGAGGTTGCCGACAAGTTCGTATCAGGCAATGTGATTGAGAAAGCCGATGGGCTTGCCTCTTGGTTGCTTGACCACCCCGACCATGAGGAAGGTAAGCAGAGCTTGGCAGCACTCATGGCAGCGCGCCCAACGCCAATTCCTTTTAGCGACCTTGATTTTAACTTCGGAGAGCGTTGGATTCCGAGTAGTGTATATGAGAAGTTTGCCTCCGAGTTCTTTGAAACGGACATTCGTATCAGTTACCACTCCAACATGGATGAGTACACGATTAGCTGTGATAGGAAGAATGCCTATATCTGGCACAAGTATGCGGTGCAAGGGGAGTTCCGTCGCTATGACGGTTTACATCTCCTCAAGCATGCCTTACATAATACCATCCCCGACATCAATAAGAACAAGGAGGTGGTAGATAAGACCACAGGGGAAACAAAAACCATCAAAGTCAGAGATGGAGAGAAAATACAGCAAGCCAATGCCAAGATTGAAGAGATCCGCCAAGGTTTTGTCGATTGGCTGGGGAGAAGTCCTGAGAGCTTTAAGGAGCAACTTGCTGATCGCTACAATGAGCTCTTTAACTGCTTCGTCCGTCCAAACTTTGACGGCTCGCATCAATCTTTCCCTAACCTCGACCTCAAGAGGTTAGGGATTCCCGACCTGTACAAGAGCCAAAAGGATGCCGTCTGGATGCTCAAAACCAATGGAGGGGGTATCTGCGACCATGAAGTAGGAGCAGGCAAGACTCTCATTATGTGTACAGCAGCCTACGAGATGAAGCGATTGGGCTTGGTGAATAAGCCGATGATTATCGGTCTAAAGGCGAATGTCTTTGACATTGCCGACACCTTTCGCAAAGCTTACCCTAATGCCAAAATCCTCTATCCCGGTAAAGAGGACTTCACCAAGCAGAACCGCCAACGTATTTTCAACGACATCAAGAACAATGATTGGGACTGTATTATCCTTACCCACGAGCAGTTTGGAATGATCCCTCAGGCCCTCGAAATACAGCAGGCTATCCTGCAAAAGGAGATGGACTCGGTGGAAGAGAACCTCGAGGTGTTACGCCAACAGGATAGGGACATCTCTCGGGGTATGCTCAAGGGCTTGGAAAAACGAAAGCAGACCTTAGAGGTTAAGCTCCGAGATATCCAAGACAGCATAGCCGAACGCAAGGACGATGCCGTAGACTTTAAGATGATGGGCATTGATCACCTCTTTGTGGATGAGTCGCATCGATTTAAGAACCTGATGTTCAATACCCGTCATGACCGTGTATCAGGCTTGGGGAATCCCGATGGCTCACAACGGGCACTCAATATGCTCTTTGCGATTCGTACCATTCAGGAGCGGTCGGGCAAGGACTTGGGAGCGACTTTCCTCTCCGGCACGACGATCTCCAATAGTTTGACCGAGCTCTATTTGCTCTTCAAATACCTGCGTCCGCAAGCCCTTGAGAAGCAAGGTATCAACAGCTTTGATGCTTGGGCAGCAGTCTTTGCCAAGAAAAGCACCGACTATGAGTTTTCAGTAACAAATGAAATCATTCAGAAGGAACGCTTCCGCACTTTCATTAAGGTGCCGGAACTTGCGAGCTTCTATGCGGAAATATGGGAGTTAGGAGTAAGGGGAAGCGAGAAAAGGTTATCTGCTTGATTAACAGCCTTTCTTTCGTTTGGTTGCATTGGCTTGCACCACGAAAAAAGGCAAAAAAGAGCAGTTGAAAGAGCGAGTTCAGTTACCAAATCGTTCCCTTTTAGGGGCTTCGGAAGAGGTAAGCAAAAAGTGGTAACTTAAACGGTGTTTTTTCTCTTGTTTTCAATGTTTTGCGTAGCGACAACTATCCCTTAGAGGTCTAACTTTGTAAACAAAAACGACAATGAAAGAAAAGATATTGAAGCTACTCTTTTACCTCAAGCGAGGCACACAGAGTAAGGAAGGAAAAAGCCCCATTATGGCTCGCCTCAGTGTGGGGCGAACAATGGTGCAGTTCAGTTGTAAAATTGCTTGCTCTCCTCAGCTATGGGATAGCCGTAAGAGCAGACTCGTGGGCAAAAGTGCCGAAGCTGTATCTGTAAACGCAGAACTCGACCGCTTACAACTCGCTGTACATCGAGCCTTTGAGTATTTGCAGAGTAAGCAGGGGGAAATAGTAACAGCCGAGGAGGTTAAAGCCACACTCTTTCGCTTAAACAGCGATAGCCAAGGGCTGCTATATCATTTGGAGGGCTATTTAGCACGCTTTCGAGAGCGTGTAGGCATAGACCGCAGTGAACGCAGGTATAAGTGTATCTTCCTATTTCGCAAGCATTTCGAGACTTTTATCAAACACCGCTATCGAGTAGGCGACCTGCCTGTTCAGAAAGTTTGTAGAGCCTTGGTTGAAGACTTTGAAGCGTATCTCACTCGAGAGAAGGCTTTCAAACTCAATACCACGGCTGGCTACCTCTCTATGCTGGCTTCGCTACTGAAAGACCTATACAAACGGCATATCATCGACACTTACCCCTTCTTGGGCTATTCTATCCGCTGGGATGTCGGTTCGCCACGCTACATTACCAAGGAGGAGCTTTTGCGTATTATCGCCTTAGATGAAACGCAATTAGGAGATTACGAGCTGGTGTCAAGGGATATGTTTGTCTTTGCTTGCTATACAGGCTTATCGTACACGGATATTTATCACCTCACCTCTGAGCATCTTGTGGAGGAGGGCGGAATGACTTGGATACGCAAGCCTCGCATCAAGACAGGCAATGTGTGCCACATACCCCTCTTGCCTGAGGCATCTACCATCATCGAGCAATACCGAGGTATTCACACCCGAGCCTTTCGCCACGAGCCCCCCAAGGGCTATCTCCTGCCCATTCCTGGCTGTGATACAGTCAATATCCATCTGAAGAAGATGGCGAAGCTCTGCAAAATCAATAAATGCCTCACCTTCCATATGGCTCGTCACACTTTCGCCTCGCAGATGACCCTCTCCGAGGGGGTATCTATCGAAAGCGTGTCGAAGATGCTCGGGCATAGTCAAATCAAGACTACACAAGTCTATGCCGAGACCTCGCCCGAGCGCGTGTTTCGGGATATAGAGCGTATCCTGCCCGAGATTGCTCACTATCGTTTAACCAACTAAAAGCAAGATGATGAAAAGTACATTCTCTGTGTTATTCTTTATCGACCGTAGCAAGGCGAATGAGGAAGGGCTATGCCTTATCCGTTGCCGCATTTCTTGTAATGGCAAGACAGCTTCGTTCTCCTCCAAGCAACAAACAGCCCCCGAAGACTGGAACGCTCAGAGGGCTAGAGTAAAAGCAAGCTCTCCCACGGCACAAGGCATCAACAACGCACTGAATGCTATCGAGCAGGGACTGAATGCACTCTACGAACGCATTCTCAGAGAGGAGCAATACATCACAGCCGAGTACCTCAAGGAGCAGTTTCTCCGAAAGGAAAAGCCCCAGCAGTCAATCTTAGAGCTATATCAAACCCTTTGCGAGGCGAAGAAGGCTTATGAAGGTAAGACCCTTAGTAAAGCCACCATAAGAGCCTTTCGGGATAGTTACAAGAGCTTTGCTCGCTTTTGGGATTCGAGGGGGCAAAGCGGATGTATGCCGTAAACAGCCACTTCAATCGCAAAATCCGTGAGCTACTCATCAAGGCTGGATGTTCGCCCCATGCAGAGGCGAGTTCGCACACCGCACGGCATACTTTTGCCACAACCATCTGTTTGGAAAACGGCTTGCCGATTGAGACGGTGAGTCAGATGCTGGGGCATAGTAGTATCGACACGACACAGATTTACGGCAAAATCACCGATTAGAAGATACAGGAGGATATGACGGCACTTGCCGAGCGTCAGCAGGCGGAGTTTGAGGGCTACTGCAAAGCCATCATGCGTCAAGCCGAGCCGTCCACCGCCTAAGGTCGTCTTCATTTCGGGCAAAGGTACAAGGGCGGTCCGTTTGCCCAGCAAGGTCAAGTCCTGCGGAGGAGAGATTTTTTGTACGTATGAAAATTTATCGGAGTACGTACCAAAAAATATTTTCATACGTACAGAAATTTACCGCCTTGCGGAAGAAAATATTTTTGCTTCCGCAAGCAGAGAAATTTTCTTCCGCAAGAAAATTTAGAGGTTTCTTTGGGTAAATTTTGATACCTATATAAGGCCTTTCAGAACGCTATACATAAGACACCCTCTCCCTCCTTGCTTGGCAAACCCACCCTCTATTAAGAAAAGCCCGAACGAATACGATATACTCAGGCCTCCCTGGACGCAAGCAAGGCTTAAAACGAGCCATTTTCGACCATAGGAACGAGCCTAATCCTCATCTCATTACCGCAAGTGTGGCTGTTTCTATCAGCTCCTTTGCCTGCCTTTTCCCTCGTTTCCCTTGCCTCCCGAAACAGAAGAATGGCTCGACAACGAAGCCGTCTGCCGTAGGCTGAGCATCAGCAAGCGAACCTTGCAGACACTTAGAGATATGGGCAAAATCCCCTTCTCTATGGTCGGGCATAAGTGTTACTACAAAGAGAGTGACATCACGGAAGCATTGAACTCAAAAACTGAATGAACGCACTATGGCAGAGAATGAAATCATTACAAGCGAAATCCGTCAGATGCAGCTGTTTACTCAGCTGATGGAGGGCGTATTAGCCAAGTTGGAGCGTTATTGTGCCTCGGCTCGCCCGATGCTGGGTGGAGAGGTATTCCTCACAGGAGAAGAGGTCTGCGAGCTACTCAAGCTCAGCACACGCACGCTCCAAGAGTACCGAAGCAACGGCGCTTTAGCCTATTACAAGATAGGAGGTAAGATACTATACAAACAGAGCGACATCCAAGCGATGCTCGAAAAGCATTATAACCCCATTCTAACAGTCAGAAAGTAAGATTAGATAGACGCAAGTCTGAATAGACTTAGGTCAGTTGGTCAATTGGTCAGTTAGTCTATTTAGACCAACCACCAAAACAACCTCTAACCTTAGCATTGAAGTCATCTAACGACCTCTGAAATAACCTTTGAACTTAGTCTTGGAGTTATCGAGCAAGCTCGAAACTCAAGAATTAGTAGACCTACTGAATGCTGAGCCATCAGCTATTGAACCTACCCCTTTTTGTTCATAGCAAGGTGTGTCTTTGTACCACAAATTGTCATTTGTCGCACAAAGACCCTTGCCCCGATAGGGGTATCAATCACTCCAAAGTCTTGATTAAAGAACAACGAAACCAATGAAAAGAAAGAATACAGACAAGCCAGACGGCAGATGTGCCACCTGCCCACGATGGGACAGATGGCACATCAGAGTACCGAACCCAGAAGATCAACAAAAGCTCATTGAGCTATACCGAAAGTCGGGAGCGAAAACCAAGAGCGACTACGTCAGAGGACAGCTCTTGAATCATTCCTTTAAGGTCATTACAGAGGATAAGACTGCCGAACCCTATCTGAGAGAGTTGGACAGCATCATCACTAAATTGAGAGTTATCGGTATGAATTACAACGAAGCCGTTAAGACGCTCAATAGCTACCACACAGTCGCCACAGCACAAAGAATGATACAGCAGCTCGAAAGATACTCCGCAGCTATCATTAGATTACAAGTACAAGCGATACAGCTGACAATGGCATTTGATAACCGAGAGAAAGAACCTAACCTACTATAAAAAGCCAACCTATTCAAAGGGTACATTGAACTTAAGAATCTTTGCGATGATCAGATAGTAGACAAATTATACTATTCCCAAAAGAATAATATGCCCATTAAAAGTCAATTCTCTCGACAGAGATGTATATACCATGATCCCTTAATAGGTCGATATAATTCTAAGTTGGTCGAATATCGCTGTGCAACTTGATTCAAATCTTCCATCGTAATTCTTTTGATGAGAAATTTCTCCAAGTCAGGATTCAAGATACATTCTTCATTGTATCGCTTTAGGTCATCTACTAGTTTTGAGGAATAGAGATATTCTTTATATCCACCACTAATCGATAGCCCCCATGTGTGTAGTAGCAAACGTACCTCAGTCGTATCCGTAGTAATGATACGACTGACTTTGATTTTTTGAAGTAGGGTATCTAATTGTTTCTGATGTTCGGACGAAATCATCGAAATAACACTATCCTTTTCGTCATAAGGAGGATAGTGAAAATTATGATATTTGACGGAAATATCCTTCAGTTCCTCAAATGTAGCTTCATGAAGATTGAAGTTATTTAACATAGAGTTATCCGAGGGCATGGCAATCTCTTTCTTACAGCCAATCATCAAAAAGACAAACACAATCGAGACTATGGTTAATGGTTTGAACATTCTCTAATATATTTAGTATAGGTTGTATGTAGAGTGCTTAAAGTGGCAGATGTATTTTAATGAATCTTCTTCAGGAAGGTACCAGACAGTCAGCATACTATCTATGCGGTTAGTTTGCCAGGTATATTCCCAAACTTCGACCGAGCGTAGAGAACGAATTGAGTCTGGAAAGGATTCTAAAACAAGTGTTCTAAACTCATCATACTCTTCTGTGATAAGATATTGTTGTTTCTCTTTGGGCGTACCATACAAAGAAGAAAGTACCTCGATGCGAAAAGATGCAGAAGGAGAATCCATCTTTCCAGATATTTGTTCGGTATGATTTTGACATCCAATAAAGAAGAGCGTAGACATTAAGCTACTAATCCAAGTCGCACTCCGCACCATATTTTAGAGTATTTATCCTTATGCAATCCAATCCATATGATGTCCTCTAATAAACTCATATGAATCATTTGTTCCCTTTGGGTCAATGTTTGAAAAGGAGATAAGAAAGGGGGTAAAACCTCCCCATGTGATTATCTCATAGCTCCAAAAGATAAATTTTCCCAACTGAAGCCTTTGGGGAGACTGTTGCTCGTAGTCGTTGAGTATTCTGTCCAGTCGCTCTCCTCTATAATATCGACAATATATGAATACTAAGATAGGCAATATCAGCAGTATGGCATATAGCCATGAGGCAGGCTCGTTCTTAGATTTTATTGGAAGGTATTGTAGGATACGACATCCTGTGTAAAACTCAACGATATAGACTATCGTTAGTAGATTAAAAAGAGAACAGAGAGAGACGATAAATAAAGAATCGGATAATATCCCTCTAGGGCAATCCTCCCCACTATTCTTACGAACATAGTGTTCAGTCCAATATACTATATCACGATTCATAAGCATTCCTTGAGTGGATTTACTAAAACGTATGCTATGAGGATAGAAGTTATCAGTCCTATAATGGAGAGGAGCATATAGTAGGCAAATAACTTCCCTTTATGTGAAGTCTCCTTAGTCAGTTCTCTCTCTTTCCTTTTAATCTTGCTTAGGCAATATAGATTGAATATAACTGGTACCATCAGAAATTGAAGAAAAAACTTAAGCAAAGAATCCATCGGTTTTATTGCTATAAACTGTAGATTTTGAAAAAGTAAGATAGGAGTATCCCAAAGGATATGAAACGATATAAGAAGCCCCAAAATGTTTAGAGCATTCCCCATAGACATGAAGACTACAGATATCCATTGATAGTCTTTAGGGTTGTCTTTCTTGATACTACATAGAGCATCATGCAAGATTTTCCAATACATCAGAATCATTTAACTCCTTCCCCCTCCCCAAAAAAAGTATTCACTTGATAATTCTTGAGAGGTAATATAGTCTGTATGTTGTCAAACAAAAGTGCACTGCTACCAAGGTAAGGAATATAGTCAGCAGGATCTATGTAGGGATGGAATGGGTTGCTGGAACCTGAAATATGAAAGTCCAGACCAACAACAGGAATCATATGACTGCTGACCAGTAACATTAAACATAAATAGAAATTATTGCAGAGTATATAAGGTCGAAGGTCTCCTCAAAAGATTATAAGATTTCCATATATCAATCACCACGGTAACAAATCCCCAATTTTATCAAACTCCCTATAAGTGATGCCATAAATCTTCACCATATCCTCTATAGACGTCATAATCTGTGGAGAAAAAGAAACAATGGTATTTCCCGCTTGTGGTGCAAAAAAACAACACAAAATAGGTGCATACCCTCGTAGTAGAAGTTGATTAATAGCAATGACATTTATTGTGCCCTTTTTATCATCAAATAGGTCTAAAAGTAATGGTATAGGAGGAGAGATAATTTGTTTGTTTTTTTTTAATCTAAGGAGTATCGCTCTCTTCTTTTCCCATAAAGAAAATGCGGTGTAATCTGAAAATAACTCATCAAAAATTTCTACTGGAATACCTATGCAAGACTTTGAAAACACCATTTTTTGCGATGTCTTTCTCAAAGAAGCATCCCAAAAAACATACTTCTCAGATATGCTATCCAATACTTTTTCTGCTTTCTTTGTGACAAAACCATATGGACCATACCCATCAACTATATCATATTGATAACATAAGCAGTATGGCTCAGCTTGTATTTTCTCCTTTGAACTAAATAAATTATAGTCTTTTGGGAAAGCAAACTTGATAACACCCTCCATTACTTCCATATAAAAACAATCTCTTCTCCAGCGTTATTTACAGAGTGGACATGCCCTCCTTCATGGTGTTTAGGGACTCCAGGTAGCCCTGCATCGGGATGACCATCAGGATGTTCCATCCAATAATTTTTCCCTTTAGGATTTCTTGCACCTAAGCTTTCTGCTTTTCTAGATCTCATCTCTCCCCATTTTTTACCTCGACTACTTTCATTTAATTCATTTATATCAATACGTTCTCCTCCTTTTGATTGCCTTGGAGCTTTCGCGTGATCTTTTGCCTTTTGAATAGCCTTTTTACGACTTCCAACTTTGACAACCTTATAGTCCAGCCCCCAGGGATCAATCCACCAGTTACTATCGTGAGTATATGCGTAAAGGGTAGGATTATTCCCTGCGAGTCTAATTGGGTCTTGCGAGATGTAATTTGAGTAGTAGCGGAATCTGTTATAGTGTAGCCCTGTCTCCTCGTCCTCGTATTGCCCTTGGATTTAGTAGAACTCAATTTTACAATCTGATAGAGCATATATTCTACCGTCCGAAAGTTCTATATTATTTTCAGAGATTTTACCTGTCAATAAACCTAACTGCTCTGCCCCTTGTTCTATTTGTTTCCGCCACCCCTCAATATCTCCTTTATAAGATAATCCGTGAAATAATTCATTGGTCGGTAGCCTTAGTTTGCAATTTTCCGATATTACTCCTCCACTTTGAGCTATTTCAAACAAAGAAGTTACTTTATCAAATAATGATTGCTTCTTAACAGCTCGGCTACTTTTTGTAAAAAAATCCTCTCCGTCATCAGAAATATATAGGTGTTCTCTTCCCTCTACTTTTATTGTTCCTGGAATATGTCTATTAATTGTACTCATTATTATGGTGTTATATTAATCTTTACATTACTTAATCCTGCATCTTGGAAGATTTTTGTGTAATGTGTTGCCAAATCTTGGCTATTTGTATGATAAATAACCTCGTCAAAAGCATTCGAGTATTTTTGAGCTTGTGAAAGCATTTTTTGTTGTTCTGCAATAGCGAACGGTTTATTCCTATTTTACTATTGGGGTTTCGTATTGATTTAGACCAATCTTTTACATATTTGGCTTCTATTGCTACATTCTTACCGTTTATATCTACAACGTGGTCAGCTATTCCATTAACTTGTTTTCCTCCAATCATCGCTCTATATTCCCTTTGTGATTGAGGTAATTTTCCTCCATACATATCTTGGATTTGTTGTTCATATTTACGAGCTTTTGAAGTTGCTTTACCACAATCCAATCCAAATGGGTCAATTTCCGTATTGCTGTCAAAAACATCCCCATACAAGGTCGGGTTTCCGCCAGCCAGTCCTATCGGGTCTTGACTGATATAGTTTCCTGTACTTGGGTCGTAATATCTGTAGCGGTTGTAGGCGAGCCCAGTCTCCGTATCGAGGTACTGCCCTTGGTAGAGGAAGGGGATGAAGCCCGCCTCTCCGACCTCTGAGCGTGTCCGCCCATAGATGTCAAGCAGGCAATCCCATACGACCTCTCCCTTGCTGTCGAGAGCTTGTATGGGCGTGCCGAGGTAGTCCTGCACAATGGTGTAGCTATCCTTTTCTGTGAGCTTGGCCACAGGGGTATAGCTACTGCCATCGTAAACCCAAGTCACGAGGTTCGTGTGCAGCTCCTCTCTATCGTAACTTGTCCGCCCAAGCTCATCGGTCAGCACTCGCGGCTTGTCCTGTCTGCTATAGCTCCACTCGTGTAGCAGCACATTACCATCCCAAGCATAGCGATAGCAGGTATCTTGCGTCTCTTTGAGCGTACGACGCCCCAAGGCATCATATTCGAAGCGAATACAATGCCCCTCAGCAGTACGCACACTCTTGAGCATACCATTGCCATACCACTCGTAAGCTGTGTCGCCCTCTTGCCAGCTGTAATGCTTTTGTAGCTCCTCAGGGCTTGGCTTAGTGCGCGTAAATAGCTTGTCTAACCAATCCTTAGGCTCTGGACGAACTGGTGGCTCTAAAATGTTACGAGGACTCTTGAGAATAAGATTTCCCTCACCATCATAACGATAGTAATATTCTTTATCCTTGAGTAGTCTTCCGCCTCTATCATAAACTCTGTCCTTCCGCTCCTTATCTCGGTAGATATTACCAATGATGTCCGGGGCTTTGAACAAACGCTCATATACTCCGCAAGAAGAGTAGTTCAGATTGCCTACTTTGTCGTAGTCAAAGAGTATAGGATCAGCGAGTAGGTGAGACTTTAGTGAGATAAGCTTGTTGTTAATCCCCCAGCTAAAGAGACGATGTCCTCTCTGCTCCTTGCCTTTGTAGACAAAGCGTCCTGACATAGAGCCATAGGCATCATACTGCGTTTTGATGAAGAGGTCTCCTGTTGCAAAGCGTTCAATTTCTCTACCTGCCTGGTCATAGCAGATGCGGCTCTCCCATAGAGAGCCATCCTCCTTATCTGCTTGTAGTTGTTCTACGAGACCGGTGCTGTTGTAGTCAAACCTTTGTTCAGCCCCCAAAGAACTGCGTACCTGAGTACGTTCTCCAAAGAGATTGTAGTTTGATTCAACCTTGATACCATCCTCAGGAGTGCCCTCTGCTGGGAACTGCTGCTCTGTACGGATACGCCCCAGTGTATCTCGCTCAAAGGTGATTTTACTATGGGCATTGTATGCCCCACTCAATTGTCCTCTCTTATCGTAGGAGAATGCTTCCCAAGAGCCATCAGAGTAGTCGGCACGGCTAATCCGACCAAAAGCGTCTCGCTCATAGGTTGTCTGTTGCTTGTTGGGACGCACTACTTGTGTGACTTCACCTGCCTGATTATAGACGAACTGCCGTTCTATATCATCAAAGCCAATTTCTTTGATGATTTGACCTGCTTTGTTGCGTTGAAAGCGATAGAGATGTCCTTTTTCATTCGTAAGAGCTGTAAGTTGCTCCATAGGGTCATAAACGAAATGAACCCTTTCACCACGCTCTTCGCGTTCCTTGAGGCTGCCCATAGAAGTGTAACGCATCTTGACGTGTCGCTCCTTATCCTTAACCTCGGTAATGTTGTCATAAGCATCATATTTGAGGTCTATCACATTACCATCGGAGCGATAGATACGCCTTACTCTATCTAAGAGGTCGTACTCAAAGCTATCGGCAGGATGGAGTGGGCGGGCTTCGCTGAGCATACGCCCTCGGTAGTCGTAAGACCAGCTCTGTTGCTCTTGTTCCCCCACTTTATAGGAGATGAGATTACCCATCTCATCATAAGTTAGGGCAATAGAGCGGTCGCCCTTATTGATACCGATAAGCTCCCCTTGTCCACCATAGTGAAGGATAGTAAGCGAGCCGTCGGCATCCAAAATACGATTGACCCGATGAGCATATTGCTCGGACTTATCGTAGATGAATAGACGCTTAGCCCCACTTGGGTCAATACTTATAACAAGTCGGTCCTGCTCATCGAAGATTTGATAAGCATAACTCCCATCGGGATAACTAACCCCTATTTGATTTCCTCGATCATCGTAATGCCAGCCCCAAATACGCCCCTCGGGGTCTATCTCTCGATAGAGTTCCATCGACTCGGTATAGTCATAACGAGTGGTATTGCCCAAGGGGTCGATAATTGAGCGAACTAGCTGGTTGCTGTCGTAGTTGTATCGAGTCTCCGCTCCATTGGCATCTCTGACAATGTTGTAGCCCTCGGCGGGGAAGTAGTTAATCCAGCCCTCTTGGCTCCCGTCCTTACCCCAAGTATGCCTGCAGCGTCCTTGTGCATCGTACTCCCAGTAGAAAGTATCGCCATTGCGGTCGGTCTTTTCGACCATACGATGCTCTTCATAACGGATATGTGTCGTTTGCCCTAGAGCATCTGTGATGCCGATCATATTGCTGTCGGCATCGTAGCTATAGCGAACCAAGCATTCACTATCTCCATTCGGGTAGAAAAGGTAGATGCTCTCGATGAGGTCGTGGGCGGAGTTCTGGAAAACAAATTTTCGTCCTACGGCATCTACCATAGTCCGCAAGCGAGACTCAGTGTAGTCTAAGCGGATGCACTGACCATCGTCATTGCTAAGGCTGGCCAAACGATAGCAATCATAACCCTTGTATATATCTTGGTAGGTAAAGTCATAGCGAAGTCTCTCTCGATGCTCATAGCTACTATACCCAAGTTCATTTCTGGAGAGTGTGATGCGTTCTGTTCGATCAAAGAAACTTTCACCTACAGCGAGCATAGGAAAAGTTGCAATACGACCATCACCTAGACGCAGTACGATAATCTCGTCTTCGGGGAGAATGATTACACTGCGGTCGTAGTTGCAGTGTACTCCTCGTCCTAAAGGTCCTATATAATCAGAATCAGAGTAGTAGACACGCTCCCAAGATAGCGGTAGGAGCGATGGAAAGGAGAAGTCTATTCCTTCATAAACGACTACTCCATTGACCAAGTTTACTGGTTCAAAGCCGTGCTTACAGAGCCAGTCTCCTAAAGACTTTGTTTTGGGAATTTTGCTCCCAAGATTACTCTTAAGAACTTTGTGATTAAAGGAGGTCAATGCTTTCTTAGCCCCTTTTTTCAAAGCTTTGAATAGTGCAGGAGCAAAACTCAGGAGAGTACTAAAGCACATACTCGTAGCCAGACCTTTTAACACTCCACCCCAGTCGGGGATGTATGGACCTCCTAAAACAACAGGAGCCCCTGTTGGGATGGGAAGAGAGTATGAGGTGGGGGCAAAAAGTGAGGGAGTAAACTTAAGTTTCTTCTTCGGCGAAAAGGCAGCCGAGAGCGGAATACCCACATCGTTACAGGTCATCAGCATATGACCCTTAGGACAAAGGCGTGTCTCGTCGGCAAAGGTATGCTCCGAGGAGTAGAAATTCATACTCTCATGACCGATGACGGGCATCATCACAAAAGGACCAAAGAGTGGGATGTGCTGGAAAGTAAGCAAGACGCCACTTGTGTCTGATACACCACGTTTCAGACCATTGATATGAACATCGCTACCTAAGAACGGAATATAGTCAGCAGGATCTATGACCAGCCCAATGTAGGGATGGAATGGGTTGCCGGACGCTGCAAGATGCAGGTCCAGACCAACTACCAGAATCATATGACTGCTGACTAAGAGCATTGTGACTAGTGTGGATGTTAATTAGGGATATGTTGAGCTGACTCTATCCTACGAATGGCTTCCCTCCAACGATAAAATTACCACAATCCCCCAATATTTCTTTCATTGGGAATACTGATGCCATTCTATATCTTTGATCATACTTCACCATTCCGCAAAGTTCTCCTCAATAAATTCATCAAAAGAGTTAGAGACTACCTGTCGCTTTTCAGTATCATAATCAAATAACACTACTTGTCCATTAGAAATTATAGCAATCGGATTACCAGCCCCATCATCGGCAATCACAAAACTTTCATTAAGTTCTACAGAAAGAGTTGTGTTAAAAAAAAGATTGCGTGCTTTAATGGTTAAATCGACTATTGTCTCATTACCTATTGAAGTTCCATTTGAAAAGGCATGAATAGCTATTCCAGCATAAGCTCCCCCAAAATTTTGAATAAACTCCTTATAGTCCTTATCCATCACAACACCGAGTTTTTTTTCTGCATCTGCAATTTGCTCATCAGTCGCTGGTTCTCCGAGCAAAGTTGGGTTCTTTCCAAAGAAAGCAACTAACCTATTCATCAGTTCTTGTTTCATTATCTACTTAATTACATTCTATTCTTATACCTCTTGCTTTTAGTTCAGCTTCTGCTTGACTTTTCCAATACTCTTGCTTCCATCTATTGAATTCAATTCTTTCATCAGATGTTAACCCTATTCCCTTCTTTTTCCCAAATGGGTGCTGTCCTGGATTTGTGTGTAGCTTATCGTGATGTTTGGCAGGCATTGCAATTAACTCTCCATTAGGGTTTTGCCTGTAATGATGTAACACAATTGTATTTCCTTGTTTATCCACACCTGACAATCCGAACCCTTTGCCATTGAGAGCATTATTATTAGCATGATAGAGAGCCTTTAATTGGTCATCACTCAAATGACACAATCTAGTATATCCACTGACTTGGTGGGTTTGTCCGCTACTACTTGTAAAAACAATAAGATTCGAGCTTAACCCCCATGGGTCAATCCACCAGTTGCTGTCGTGGGTATACGCGTAAAGGGTAGGGTTATTGCCTTCGAGTCTAATTGGGTCTTGCGCGATGTAGTTTCCCGTATGAGGCGAGTAGTAGCGGAATCTATTGTAGTATAGCCCTGTTTCCTCGTCCTCGTATTGCCCTTGGATTTAGTAGAACTCAATTTTACAATCTGATAGAGCATATATTCTACCGTCCGAAAGTTCTATATTGTTTTTAGATATTTTACCAGTTAACAAACCTAACTGTTCTGCTCCTTGTTCTATTTGTTTCCGCCAACCTTCAATGTCAGAATGGTAAACAACAGCATATAATTTTTCACCTTGAGGGGTAATAACATAGCATCCATCTTCTGATACTCCTCCAGTTTTAGGTAAGAAAGGCTTAATAAATGTTGTCACTTTCTTAAAATCATCAGATTGAGAAATTTGGATATAAGATACCTCTATTCCCTCTACTTTTTGATAGCCTGGTAAATCAATCATATTATGGTGTAATTTCAAATTTAAAATTATTAAGACCTGCGTCTTGAAAGACTTTCGTATAATGGCTTGCAAGTTCTGGACTATTTGTGTGATACGTTACACCGCCAGGGAATGCAGCAGAATATTTTTGAGCTTGTGAGAGCATGTTTTGTTGTTCTGCAATAGCAAACGGTTTATTTCCTATCTTACTATTGGGGTTTCGTATTGATTTAGACCAATCTTTTACATATTTAGCTTCTATAGCAGTATTTTTACCGCCAATTTTAGTTATATTATCAGCTACTCCTGAAACAATTTCTCCATTTATAATAGCTGTATATTTTCTCCTATTAAATGGAGTATCTCCATATAGGGCTCTTATACGCCTTTCATATTGATGCCCCTTTTTCGTTGCTTTACCACAATCTAATCCAAACGGGTCAATCTGTGTGTTGGGGTCGAAAACATATCCATAGAGTGTAGGATTGTTTCCAGCAAGCCCGATAGGGTCGGAGGAGATATACATACCCTTTTGCGGGGAGTAATATCGGAATCTGTTATAGTATAGCCCTGTCTCCTCGTCCTCGTATTGCCCTTGGAAGCGGAAGGGCACAAAGCCCCGCTCTCCACGCAAAGTCAGCACCTCTCCATAGATGTCGAGCAGGCAATCCCATACGACCTCCCCCTTGCTGTCGAGTGCTTGTATGGGCGTGCCGAGGTAGTCCTGCACAATGGTATAGCTATCCTCCTCTGTGAGCTTCGCCACAGGGGTATAACTACTGCCATCGTAAACCCAAGTTATGAGGTTCGTGTGCAGCTCCTCTCTATCGTAACTTGTCCGCCCAAGCTCATCGGTCAGCACTCGTGGCTTATCCTGTATGTTGTAGCTCCACTCGTGTAGCAGCACATTACCATCCCAAGCATAGCGATAGCAGGTATCTTGCGTCTCTTTGAGCATACGACGCCCCAAGGCATCATATTCGAAGCATACTTTTCGTATGAAAGAGACTCCGAAATAGTTTTGCGCGTTCCAGTACTGTGTTATAGAACTCTTCATCGCCCCAACCATGTGAAGCGAAGTCGCCATTAGGCAAATCCATAGGGCAAGAAGACGAAACAACATACTTTATTTCAAAAATTGCAGAACAAAGGTACGATATCAAGGAGCTTATAAGCGAAAGATTTAGGGAATTATTTATCAGAAGCAACGATTTTCTTTGATTTCAGTCGTTTTTCATCGGATAATCAGTACCTTTGCGGGTAAGAAGTAAGGGATATTTGTAAAGTTGCAAAATCAAGATGCAAGAAGCACCTCGCTCGTTTCTTATTCGTTCCCCTTAGCTGAGTAGACACTTGATTATCTACTCAATATCAAATCATTAACTCTCATCAACCCGATTTTATGCGGAGATCTGCGATTTCCGTACAGCCAAAGACATTGGCATTGATCGACCAGAAAAGAATGAAATCCTACACAACATCCCACCAACACCTGAGCAGGAGGATTTTATCAAACGACTGATGGAGTTTGCTAAGACCAGTAATGCCACTCTTCTTGGTCGTGAACCACTAAGCGAAAAAGAGGAAAAGGCGAAGATGCTTATCGCAACGGACTATGCGAGGAAGATGAGCCTTGACTTACGCATGATTGATTCTGCCTACGAAGATCACATTGACAATAAGGCTTCCCACTGCGCCAAAATGCTTAACGACTACTACCAAAAGTATAACGCACAAAAAGGGACACAATTTGTCTTCTCTGACCTCGGGACTTACAAGCCAGGAGAGTGGAATGTCTATTCGGAAATCAAGCGTAAGCTCACTGAAGGCTATGGCATACCCTCATCAGAGATCCGTTTCATTCAAGAATGCAAAAATGAGAAGGCTAAAAAAGCAGTAATCGAGGGTATGAATAAGGGAAGTATACGCATCCTGTTCGGGTCCACCGAAATGCTTGGAACGGGAGTTAATGCCCAACAGCGAGCGGTAGCGATTCATCATCTCGATACGCCTTGGCGTCCTTCAGACCTTGAGCAGCGCAACGGACGGGCTATCCGTAAGGGGAACCTTGTGGCCAAAGAGTTTGCCGACAATAA
Organism: Porphyromonas circumdentaria; assembly: GCF_900167105.1. Taxonomy (GTDB): domain Bacteria; phylum Bacteroidota; class Bacteroidia; order Bacteroidales; family Porphyromonadaceae; genus Porphyromonas; species Porphyromonas circumdentaria. The sequence goes on from NZ_FUXE01000001.1 coordinate 85,195, forward strand.
GGTTGATGTCATTATCTATGCCGTTGAGCGTTCATTAGATAGCTATAAGTTCAATCTCCTGCACAACAAGCAGCTCTTCATCAATCAGCTCAAGACAAATACGCTCGGCTCTCGTACGATTGACGAGGGTTCTATGGACGAGGATAGCGGTATGAACTTCTCGGAATATGTGGCCGTACTCTCGGGTAATACAGACCTTTTGGAGAAAGCCAAGCTTGATAAGAAGATAACAGCTCTTGAGTCAGAGCGTAAGTCCTTTCTCAAAGAGCGTGATGCCGCCAGCGGTAAATTGGCTGAGATGCAGCACTCAGTGGAGTATCACACGGGGCGTGTTGAAGAGGCAAAAGCCGATATGGCGACATTTGAGAGCCGAGTACAGCGTGATGAAGAAGGCAATCCCATCAATAAACTTGTCCTCAAAGGCATAGAAGAGGGTGCCGACATCAAGACGATGGTAGCACGCTTGCGGGAGATTGAAGAGAAAGCCCGCACCAACGGTGAACACCAAAAAATCGGAGAGATTTACGGTTTCTCTATCATGGTAAAGACAGAAAGCTCCATGAAAGACCTCTTTCAGATGTCGTCCAATCGATTTTTTGTCAAAGGGCAGGAAGGTATCTATTACACCTATAACAATGGTAAGCTCGCCAGTGATCCTAAACTTGCCTGTGCTAACTTTGTCAATGCCCTCGAACGTATCCCTAAGGTCATTGAGACACATGAGAAGGAACTTGCCAAGGCGACGGCAGATATTGGGGTGTACACGACAATTGCCAATGGATCGTGGAAGAAGGAGAACGAACTGCGTTTGCTCAAAGGACAAGCTGCCGAACTCGACCGAAAAATTGCCTTAGAGCTTGCTCCGCCTGAGCCTGAGAAGGAAGAAATCAAAGATGGAGAGAAGAAGAGGCAAGGACAAGGAGGAGTACAAAACACGACCTCTCAAGGGGCAACGCAAGAGTCTACTCACACTTTGCTCCAACACATGACAACGCCGCAGTCCTCTATGCACGCTCCTAAGAAGAGCGAGCCAGAAAACCCGGGCATCATGAGTCGTGTGGTAATCTCTAAGCCCAAGTGGAAAATATAAAAATAAATTGTGGCAAGCCTAATAGTAAAGGCTTGCCACAATTTGTTTTACTAATGATTGTACCAAGATTCATTATAACAAATCAACTAGTTTCTCTTTTACCAGTGTCCAAGCCTCCTGCGGAGAGTAATTTATCCCTGGACGAATAATAGCTCTCATATCTGAGAGGAACTCCTCGTCCTGCATCTTATCTTCCATATTCGCTAAGAACTGTTTTTTAGAAGGGACTTTGTCTACGACAAACTCCATATACTTTTGGTAACAAGCCAATACTTGTTCTAAATCAACATTTCCTTGCTTGAGAGACCAATACAAATCAAAGAGATCTCGACCTTTGCGACGTTGATACAATGCACGCAACTTTGTTCCTAATAACTCTTCTAATTTGTATGTATTGATGGTGGTCTCTCCTGAAAACCATGAATTCTCAACACGAAAAGGGAAGTCTTGTAGTCCCAGAACACTGAAGTGCTCTCGTGTATTGATTTCTATTTTAAGTCTGAGATTGACAATAGGAGGCATCTCTGATTCAAATCGATACAATATCGTGTTGTTATGAATGTGTTGCTTAACGACACGTTTTGTCCCTAAGAATGCTAACCGCTTACGGATTTCCATAAGGATTGGCTTTATGGGCTCTGATGAGATTTGAACTAAATCAATGTCCTCAGAGTATCTCACTTGGGGAGCAGTAAATAGCTTATGCAAGGCTGTTCCTCCTCGGAAAGCCAAAGCATTGCGCAACAGCTCAGATTGAAACATCTCAACTAAAGCTCGACTAATTACCAAATCCTGCTCTACCTGGGCATCATTTGTCCACGGAGCTATATGTCGCCACTCTATAATATATCTTTGAGGAATCATAGGATATCCGTTGTTATTGTCTCATTCATTATAACCTTCCACTTTTCGTCAGCTGTACCAACTCTTGGTTTAGACAGAGAAAAAGGTACCTTATGTAGGATTTCAGATTTTAGAGAAGATTCTATTATTGTTGAATCTACACCAATGAAGTCCAAGATGTACCCTACTCTTTGTCGTATCGCAACAGGGTAGAAACGAACTAGTGATCTCATTTTAGACTTTTGTATAATATCAGTCAGTTCTTGAATAACCTCAATACTTCTCCCTAAACCGATTTTCTTTTGAGATATAACCAAATCGAAGATTGTTGCTTCTGGTGTGGAAACTTGGATATATCCCGTTCTTGTTTTTAATGTCATAACGGACTCACTTTCCCAATGTTGGGATAAAGTAAAATCTATCAAATGCTTTCCTGTCTCAATATTCCTAATTTTTGTGCCTGATTGTGTTACAAAGAAACTCATTGGTTGTTGATGACCGGCACCATGTAAAGCTGCGGCAGATAATAGAGAAACATAGTAGGGAGTATGTAGGTATTTCATTAAGTCATCAATGAATAACACCTCTGGTACTCTATTCTGAGTACTAAACTCTGGAGTAACAATTGCATAAAAACCTTGTCTGATAGAATATAGTTTACCCAGCTGAGTATATCTAGAGATAGTTCTCTTTACTAACTCAGGAGATACTCCACGACTAATTAGTTCCTCGCGAGAGAATGTTAGTCGTCCCTCTGCAAGCACACTTTCAATAAAAGTTCCGTAAACCATCTTCAGGCAATCTACCTATTGTTCAAATTTGCAAATAGGGACACTTTTCGTCCCCATTTGCAAATTTAGACAATTAAGTTCGAGCATGCAAACTTCTGATATTCTATTTGTTGCAACATCTACTCCAATATTCTATCGTTTTCTAGCATCTCATCAATCTCATCTCTCCTAAAAAGGAGTCGTCCATTGGCCTTGAGATAGGGTATTTTACCGGAGCAAACCCAGTTGTAGACAGTCTTCTGCTCCACTTTAAGAAGTTTAGATACATCGATAATGTCAAGATACTCGGGCTTTAAGGGAGGGTGAATCATTGTGTCGACCCTTTGCTCTTGTAGAACGAGCAGATGGTCGACTTTTTCTTCCAGAGACGAAAGACATTCAAATAGGCGTTTTTGCCAGAGTTCTTCGGTTTGATTTTCTAATTTCGACATAACTCTCCTTTTTGATAATACCCACTTGTATCCTGAGTCAGGATTTCCTGTTCCCTCATATAAGCAATATACTTCTTGGCAGTACGTTCCTTGATTTCCATCTCTCGCATCAGCACCTCACAGAGTTCTTGATATGAAAGCCTGTGGCTATGCTTAAACGCTTCTCGCACAACAGCAATAAGTTCATCGGCCTTACGCTTCTCCTTCTCCTCCTTTGATTTCTCCCCTCGATAAACGTGCATATCTAAATCCTTGTCCCAGCCAAAAAGTATCATCGGCACATCTAAAGGACTGCCATCTCTTACCTTCAGAGCCTTTACCACTGAATATTCGGGGTTATCATCTTTCTCAATAGATAAAATGCCAGCTGCCTTACGTTGTAATTCTGAGCCGATATGACCGCGGAGTTTGATACCATTGGGAACGAAGTGAAGCACACAAATAATGCAAGTATTATAAACCCCGGCTAAACGATAGAGGTCATCTACTATGGCAATACTCTCACTTTCGTCATTGGCCGAGCGTATGAGATCTGCAATACCATCAATTACAACCAGATGAATACCTCCATGTTTGTGGTGAAACAAATCCATACTCTCGCGAATCAGTTTGAGACGATCTTTTCGAGAGAAGGAGGCAAGGTATAACGAGTGATAAAATTCAGGTACAGTTGATAAAGAAGCCCTTCGTAAGGTCTTGCCTAAATTCTTATACAGCTGAGCTTCCGATTGTTCTGTGTCGTAATGCAATACAGCCAAGCCTTTGGGGTTAGCTGTAATCTCCAAGCCCAAGGTTTGTTCGGGATTCAAACGCTCTATGCCAAGGGCTCCAGAAAGAACAGCCGAGATATAATTGCTTTTCCCTGTGCCCTCACCTCCCGTAACACAGAGAAGATTATCTTGTGTTCCAAGGGGGACACCTTTTACGGACACTATGGCTTTGGAAGCATCCGGCGGGTTGTCATAATCTATCTCACAAGAACGTAGCATCATCATTGTTTGTGTATATATTTCCGATAGCCTATGAGTTATCAGGGCTCTAAGCTCTGCCTCAGTTTTACCCGAAGCGAAAAAGTCTGATATATCTTTCTCATTTTTGCTTCCTGCCAAAGGTAGAGTCAAGCTCAACACGTTGCGATGAGAGAGTAATTCTGCCTGGCGTTCGGCTTCTCTTTGTCCTGTTTCATCCGTGTCATAAAGGAGGATAATGTGTCGAAATCTGAGTTGTAAACTTTCGATAGTGGGCTCAGGAATAAGAGCCGTCTCACTGTTAAAGCAAATAGCATGAAAATGATGAGCAGCAAGTGTGAGTACATCTTTCTCTCCTCCCGTGATGAAGAGTACATCTCCCTTACTGGGGAGCTGCTCAAATCCAAAGATATAATCCTTTGTTTTCTCTCCTCCATAAAGAAAGCGTACTTTACTCTTGGGGCGATAGAGTTTTACAACATCTCCCAATATATAGGCAAACATCGGCTCCTCCGGAGAGGATTGTAGGAAGTAGGGCTTCCCTTGAGATGAAATGGACTCATAACGAGCCAAGGAGCGAACATGGAAGCGTTCAAGGGTCTTATTGTTGATGCCATAATGCATCCAAAATTTTAGTTCTTCGTTCGTAAAGGCTTGTTCGTATAACTTGAATCGCTTGAGGTGCTCTGTGCTTGTTATAGGTCGCTTAGGCTTGATAACAGGGGGAGTGGGACGTGGCAAATATCTCTTCCTTTCACTACTATCATCTGAGATATTCAAATGTAGATCTTCAATAATACACTCCAAGACCTTACGAAAATCTGTTTTCACATCCAACCCCAAAATAGTAGCAGCAAACCAAAAACAGTCTCCCGAATACATATCATTACCAAAGTCTTTCATACGGTAACACTGCGTTTTAGCATCCAAATATATATTGCAGGAGGCACGCCTATCGTCGTACAGAGGGTTTCTAAAGTTACGTTTGGGCACGAAGTCAATCGGCATATAAAAGCAGAAAACTTCTAACCCTCGATTGGTGCGAGCTAAGATTTCTTCTTTCAGATTCATAGTTCTTCAAATATTACCGTATCCTCTCCCATATAGCCTTTAATGATACCATCTTTGTAGGCATTCATTCTCTGCAAAGCTTCTAACCTGCGAAAGCCCTTGAAAGTTGCTCGTCCCGTCTTGATAGCAAGATATAAGCCCTTAAAAGGATAAACCACATGATTGCTCGACAGGTAGCGATAGGGAATAACTTTAGCTTCTCGCCAACGCGCCAATGATGCTTTCGAGATGCCCAAAAGGCGAAGAACATCAGAACTATTCAATTCTATTTTATCCTCCAGGAGCGAGTAATCACGTTTGAGTTCCAGAATGAAGCCTGTCACCTGTCTGATATCTTCACGAAGAGCTCTGACTTCATCAAGCAACGATAGAGGATTATTTGTGCCCATAATTCTTCAAAAGTTTCTGTACAACTTCGAACAATGATGCGAATAGTTGCTTCATGCTCTCATCATCTCCTTGCTCTTTCATTTGATGCACAAAGTGCTCAATGTGGAAAAGTATAACTTCTGTGTCTATTTGGAATAGCTTGCGTACAATCTCCATGAGGTCTCTTTGTTCGATAGTAGAGAACCATTGATGTTTCTGAGGAGTCGTAATAGATTCCACAAAGCCTGAAGGGAGATGAAGTAAAACAACCTCCTTGTCAAATGCCTTTGCACACTTTAGATAGGTGCGAAGATTGAGATTGCTCTCTAACTTACAAGCTTTAATAAAATTGGAGTATTCCATGTTTGCATTCATTGCAACTCTCTTGAGATTGGAAGAAGCTCGAAGTCTCATTTCTAAAGTTGGACAGACAATAAACAGGCATCCTTGTTCTTCCATTTTGGGGCATTTCTTTTTGGGCATCGTATAAGTATTTATATTTTTTACTGCAAAGTTCCATAGAGAAAAGCTCAGAAACAGAATATTATATTACCATTATTTGGTATTATGATACCATTGAGGAGGATTTGCCATGTATAGGTTAATGAAAGTCAGTGCACGGTGCAAGTCCCTTTATATATAAGGGCTTGCACCGTGCACTGAAAATTGTAGCCAAGAGGCTGATAAAATATTTCCTATCAAATAGTTTGGAAAGTGTTCCTGTTTTGAGTACTTTTGAACCAAGGAAATACAAGTGAGTATTTCCAATAGCAGTATCTATGAGTACTCTCTAAGAACTCTCTGGTGGCTACAATTTGGCTACACCAAAAGAAGAAAAAAGGACTAAAAGATTACGATACAAGGAGTTGAAGAATATAGTTCATTATCCTCTCTCTCCGCCAGAAGGTTTCAAAAGGGTTTCACAACCCCCATTCAAAATAGCCTTCAGAATATAGATAATCGTTGTAAAATCAAGGTTTTACAACGATTTTTTTCTTTGTATATATCTTTATCTACTGACGAAAACTGAAGTGTTTCAAGAGAATGGGGGTGCTACATTCCATCACAACGGACAACGGTACAGAGTTTATGGCTTTTTCTTCCATCGAAAGAACACTCAAAATTCCCGTTTTCTTTGCAAAGCCTTATTGTTCAACGGACAAGCCACACATAGAACATCTAAACAAACTCATAAGACAATATATACCAAAAGGAACCTCTTTCTCCGAAATATCGAAACTACAAATCAAAACAATACAGAGACTGCTAAACAACAGACCCAGAAAAAAGCCAAATTTTCAATCTCCTGTAGAAATCCTTGATATATATTTGCAACAACGTTGCTCTTGATATAGGAAAATGCATATGAATTTTTTACACCTAACAAACCTAAAAATTACGCTACTTGTATTACCTTTGTTGAGAGATGGTAGAACTCTTACTGAAACCTTTTATTATTAGAATTACCACTTTAATATCAAACAGATAACGATGAGAAAACTTTTTCTTTATGTTGCTCTCTTCCTTTGGGGGACAACATTGCTCACAGCAGGGCCTGTGAGTCCGAAGGCTGCTCGTGCTATTGCAGAGCGTTTCTTCTCAAGCAGTTCGCTACGGAGTAGTGGGGCTATTGAGTTGACCTATACACACTTACCTCAAGAGATTTTGCGCAGTGGCAACTCTTCTATTCAACCCTACTACTATGTGTTTAATAGGGGAACTAATGAAGGCTTTGCTATTGTAGCAGGCGATGATAGGATGGAAGAGCTTTTAGCTTATTCCGAAGAAGGGCATTTTGATATGAATAAAGCTCCAGAGCATGTGCTTTGGTGGATGAAACAATATGATAGCCAGATTACATCTTTGTTCAAAAGTCCATGGAATATAAATACTACTAAGTCGGGAACTTCATCTGCTACTCTCCGTAGTAGTAAAGATCCTCTTTTGGAAAAGGAGAGTATTAATTGGGATCAAGACCATCCATATAATAGTAAATGCCCTAAAGACCCTGTTACAGGTGTAACAACTTATACGGGGTGTGTGGCTACAGCTATCGGACAAGTGATGCGCTATCATAAATGGCCTGACTCTGCAGAGGGTAGCCATACTTATCTTGATGAAACTTATCAACAACAAGGGAAAACTGTAGAGAGAAGTGCCACCTACGGACATAAATATAATTGGAGTAAGATGCCTGCTAATAGTTCTCCAAATATTTCACAAGAAGAGGAGGCAGAGTTAGGACAATTTTTGTCTGATGTAGGCATTGCCGTAAATATGCAATACTCTTCTTCTGGAAGTGCTTCTTGGGAAGCTCACGTGGTGCGAGCACTAAAAGAGAATTTCAAGTATAAGAAAAACCTGAAGTTGGCATTTAGAGTACAGTATGAAGCTGCAAGGTGGGAGGAACTTATCCGTCAAGAGTTGGATGCCAATAGACCTATTTTCTACTGTGGTGCTGGCGGTGGCGGTGGACATGCCTTCGTTTGCGATGGTTATAGTGCTGATGGTAAGTTTCATTTCAACTGGGGGTGGAGCGGAAATGCCAATGGCTACTATGTACTTTCTGTCTTAAAACCTGGAGCAGGAGGAATCGGGTCTGGCTCTTTGGGAGATTACTCTTTGAGTCAGTCTATATTGCTCAATGTGGTTCCTAACAAGGACAATGGCAATGAGTATGCAGATGATTATGGGCCTAACATATCTCTTCGTGCAAAAGTTAAAGACAACGACAAATTAGAGATAAAGGCAGCTCTTATGCATCAAGGTGTAGACGGGCAAAAGGTATGCTTCCGTCCTACTCTTTACAAAGGGAACGACGTCGTTAAAACGGGAGAACTCTACACTATCAATAAGATGATACTCCAAGAGGCTTATATGATGACTTCTACGATGGATTTAAGTGGTCTTGCCGACGGAGAGTACACTCTCTTTATAGAGCATTCTAACGAAGAGAACGGTACCTATAGAAAAACTGAAGAGGTACTTAATGAGCCTAGCCAAGCAAACATCAAAATAGCTGGTGGAGTCGCTACTGTATCTGGTTATAATGTCGGCTATACACCCCTCACGGTAACAAAATTGGAAGCTAAAGACAACGAGATAAAGGCTTTCTCTCGTAATACTATTACTTTGACCATTGAAAACAGAGGTGGATATGAGTTTTATGGACCTCTTCGTCTTTATGCTTACGACAGTGAGCTCATTCCTTCTTCTGAGTTCTTAGTACACACTCCGTTGTCACAAGTAGGCGAGGAAACTCTTGTTATGATTCCTAAGGGAGGAGAGATTAAGGTCGAGTTCACGGGGCTTATTGGTGTGCGAAAAGATGCAGAGGTTGCTTTCTTCTTAAAAGCTCCCGATTTGGATCCAGAAGACCCCAGTACAGACTTTGGTTATTACCAAAAGCGCATGGGGAACTCTTATGCACGCCGTATAGAGGGTTCTTACAAAGTTAAAGAAGCAACGACTTTAATGCCTACAGGAGTAACAGCAGTAGCTGTAGAGAATAGAGATGTTCTTAACATTTATACCCAAGTAGGCCTCCAGGCTAAAGGGCCTAAGTTTACACTTACAAATTATGGGCGTAAGCATATTACCTCTACTCATGGAGAACTCTGTGGAGTAGTTTACGCAAAACACCCACCAACGGGAATATATTTTGTAGCCGAAATCTCCAGTAATTCTTACAAGGGCGAAATTAATTCAGGAGAGAGTGTGGAGTACACTCCTATCTTCACAGGCAATAGGGATGTTCAGCCTTTCCTCGGTTATGAAGGTGTTATGGTGATTGCTTGTATGAAACGTGTGGGATTGGGTAGTTTAGCTGAAGGTTCAAAAACCTACGGTAATATCGAAGTGCCTGTTCGTTTCGTTAGAAATACGGATAATAACCAAGTTGTGCCTATGCTTATCAACGGTGTTTTCCCCAACCCAACTATAGCACAATGTACTGTTAGCAGCGAAACTGAAATAGCTTCTGTTGATTTGTTTACCCTTTCGGGAGTAAAAGTCCGTTCGTATGCAGGTAATGGTACTGCTGTTCTTACAATTAATGTTGCAGACTTAGAAAATGGAACCTATTTAGTAGGCGTACGCTCTACAGATGGAAAACTTCAAAGCCATCGTTTGATTGTACAACACTAAAATAGATTTTCAACCCAATTAGAGAAAGCCTGTGTTTCGTAAGAGACGCAGGCTTTTTCTATTTTAGACGAACGACTTTCTACACTTAGACGTGTCGGGTGTATTCGGGAGATATGTTGGAGAAAATATCGTGACCTATGCGATTTTCCATTGTAATACATCTAAACTTCAGTTATGACCTGTGCAAACTTCACTTATGACCTGTGTAAACTTCAGTTAGCACAAGTCCCAAATATTGCTATTGCAAAATGCACCAAGCTCCTGGGTTGTTGGCCAGTTGATTTTGTTGGAAAGACCAATGATCTTTTTTATCCCTTGAGGCGTTAGATTTGCTTTGGCGAAAGAAAGGCGTATAGAGATTATGAGATTTTTCTTGGAGAAGTGCTTGCAAGGAATTCTTTGCTTTCTACTCGAGTAGAGGGGCTACGTCTTGGCGAAGGATGTTAAGCAGATCTTCCATTGTTGTAGCTTGTAGCATACGGATGCGTAATGGACGGAAGTTGGCGATCCCCTTGAATATGGGAGTTGTGGCTAAGTGTCTGCGAGAATGGAGTATACCTCTTCTTTCGTCCAGTTTTTCAATGTTGTTTTGAATCATAGTAATGAGTGTCTCCAGGCGTTCCAACGCACTCTTGGGGGGGAATGCTTTCTTATGATCTAAGAAGTAACGCATCTCCTCAAAGACCCAAGGTTTTCCAATAGAGGCTCTCCCTACCATAACCGCATCTACTCCATAGCGTTCAAAAGCCTCCCAAGCTTCTTCTGGCGTGGTTATATCTCCATTGCCGATAATGGGAATATGCATTCGAGGGTTATTTTTTACTTTAGCGATGTAATCCCACTTGGCTTGTCCTGTATACATATCGCTACGTGTGCGTCCATGTATGGTAAGAGCTGCAATACCGCAGTCTTGAAGGGCTTCGGAGAGTTCTTCTATAACAATACTTTGGTGATCCCAACCCAATCGAGTTTTAACTGTAACGGGCACAGAAGAAGCTTTTACCACGGCACTTGTAATCTCGAGCATTAGCGGAATATCCTTTAGCATCCCACTACCAGCACCTTTTCCTGCCACTCTTTTGACTGGGCATCCGAAGTTGAGGTCTAAAAGTTCAGGGCCAGTAGCCGAAGCTATTTGTGCCGCCTCTGCCATCGTGGCTACATCTCTACCATATATTTGGATTACACTGGGACGTTCTTCTGGATGTATGAAAAGTTTATTGCACGCTCCTTTAACTGAACGAATTAAAGCATCGGCACTAATGAACTCGCTATATACCATAGATGCGCCGAACCCTCTGCAAAGCAGACGAAAGGCACTATCACTCACATCTTCCATAGGAGCAAGGAGAAGAGGTTTTTCTCCCAAATCAATCTGGGCTATCTTCATATCTTTCTCTTTTGATATTCTGTTCTAAATTTTTCCTCTGCAAAAATAAAATAATGCAAGCAAGAGTACATTATAGCCCCCAAACTCTATTGCAAGAGGTTGGTAGCGTACCTAAGCCCTTGAAAGCATATACAGAAGATGTGAGTGATTTCGTGAAACATTGGCTCCGCATTTTTTGTTTACATCCAACACGAGTTATCAACATATAAGTGAATATATCTACTAAAATGATTAGCTTTGAACTCGAATTGATAATAGGATTATGGGGAAAATCATAGCTTTGGCAAATCAAAAAGGAGGGGTGGGGAAGACTACCACTACGATAAATCTGGCTGCTTCTCTTGCCACACTGGAGCAAAAAGTACTTGTTATAGATGCAGATCCTCAAGCCAATGCTACATCGGGATTAGGCACTCTCTCCAATGAAGCTCACAAGACAATCTACGAATGCCTCGTGACGGGAGAAAATCCGTCGGATGTAATCGTACCTACCTCTATAGAGACGCTTGACTTGTTACCTTCTCATGTAGATCTTGTTGGGGCAGAGGTAGAGATGTTGCAGTTTGAACAGCGAGAGTCTGTTATGCGCAAAGTGATACGCCCTCTTGCCGATAAATATGACTACATATTGATAGATTGCTCCCCCTCTCTCGGGTTGATTACCGTAAACTCTTTAGTCGCTGCCGATTCTGTGATTATACCTGTGCAGTGTGAGTATTTTGCTCTTGAGGGAATCAGTAAACTTTTGTCGACTATACGTATAATAAAGAGTAAACTAAATCCACAACTTGCCATCGAAGGCTTTCTAATGACCATGTACGATAGTCGTTTGCGTTTGGCCAATCAGATATATAATGAGATGAAGCAACACTTTGGAGAACTCGTATTTGAGACGGTCATTACGCGTAATGTGAAGCTTAGTGAGGCTCCCAGTCACGGAGTTCCTGTTATCTTATACGATATAGAGAGCAAGGGAGCCATAAACCATTTAGAATTAGCCAAAGAGTTGATTCGGCATAATCAAAAGGTCTCCTTTACGAATTAGTATATAGATTGGCGGAACACGAAATAACAGTTACCTATGAAAAAAGGAAATAGCCCTTTGGGAAGAGGCTTGAGTGCCATGCTTGATGACGCAGCAGGCTCTTCTTCTATCAACGAAATTCTTATTGATTGCATCCGTCCTAATCCAGAACAACCAAGGCGGCTTTTTGACGATGATAGTTTGTCAGAATTAGCCACCTCTATTCGCAATATAGGTCTGGTACAACCCATTACTGTGCGTAAATTGGACCATGACGACTATATGATTATATCGGGAGAGCGTCGTTGGCGTGCCTGTAAAATGGCAGGACTAACTACTATACCTGCCTACGTTAAAACGGCTGATGATGAGTCCATGATGGAAATGGCTCTTATCGAGAATATCCAACGAGAAGATCTTAATGCCATAGAGATAGCTCTTGCTTACCATCGCTTGTTGGAAGCTACCCAAATGAAACAAGAAGAGTTGGCCGATAGGGTAGGGAAGAATAGAGCTACCATCAGTAACTATTTGCGCCTGTTACGATTGCCAGCAGAGATACAGCTTGGTCTTACCGAAAAGAAAATCGATATGGGGCATGCAAGAGCCTTGCTCTCTCTATCTACTCCAGAGAAACAATTGGCTCTGTATGCCCAGATTGTAGCGAGAAAAATGAGTGTTCGTGAGGTAGAACATGAGGTTAAACGACTCGCCCGTCTTGAAGAGAAGTCTGACAAAAGAAGAAATACTCGTCAGGGACAACCCGATTTCTCTCTTCTTTGTGATCAGTTAAGCAAGGCTTTTTCCACAAAAGTACAGTTGGTTAGTAACCAATCGGGAAAAGGAAAGCTCACAATTCACTTTGAGGGTGAAGAAGATTTAGCACGCATTCTACAGTTACTTGAGGAACGTCAGTAGTTTTTACCTTCCTATTAATGAAAAAGGATAGAAAGAATTCTTTTTTATCGAGACAGGTGCTTATTTTTTGCACAGTACTACTGCTTTTTGTGGGCCGTAGTTGGGGTATTTGTGCTCAAGAAGAGAGTACGTCAAACCTTGCATCGGATGTAATAAGTACAGAGACTACACTCTCTGAATTACCGCTTTTAGAAACAGATGGGACAACCCTTTCCCAATATCCTACTCTAAAGAATGTATTAGGAACTTCTCCTCTTTGGAGACCGAACTCCACGACGGCTCTTTTGTGTGCAATAATTCCTGGAGGAGGACAGTTATATAATCGGAAGTATTGGAAAATACCTCTCGTCTTGGGTGCTACCACAGCATGCCTCTATGCCATTACCTGGAATGGCCGTCTCTATAACGAATACCACACAGCTTACGTAGACTTTATGAATCCCAATCCTTTGGAAAAAGATTCTTGGAAAGGTTTTATCCCTCAAGGAGCCGATCCCAAAAACTATGTAGGCGATGCCAACATCCAAAACCGACTAAAGAAGGGGAGTGAATTGTACCGTCGCAATCGAGACCTGAGTATAATAGTCTCGGCCGCAGTTTACCTTCTTTCCTTTATTGATGCTTATGTAGATGCAGAGCTCTTCGATTTTGAAGTCAGCCCTAATCTCTCTTTGGTTTTAGCTCCTGCTACTACCTCGTTCTATCCAGAAAAGGCGGGTTTTCTTCCCGCTGTTTCTTGTAGCTTAAATTTTTGATTAGTAAAATGCGTTTTTCACTTCGGATATTTTCAATTTTACTCTCCCTCTGTGTGCTGTTGCATACCGACAGTATTTCTGCCCAGACTAAGAGAGAGCCCCAAATACGTACTTCTGAAATCGTTACCCCTCATAGTCTGGATGCCGATGCTGCCACTCTATTGCGAAAATGGCACAAAGGCTATGCAACGAATGAAGAGGAGGGAATGCCTTGTAGTAAAGGAACTTCTAAAGACCCAACTCCCTCGGAAATGGTTTTTAGAGACCGTATTATGCGCTTGCCCACAACGATGAACATACCCTACAATTCCCTTGTAAGAGAGGGTATTGACGTATTTTTAACGCGCCGAAGAAGTCTCATCCCCGTTATGTTGAGTTTGGGAGATTATTATTTCCCCAAGATAGAAACTATCTTAGATAAATATGGATTACCACTTGAGTTGAAGTACTTAATTATCGTGGAGTCAGCGATGGATCCAACCGCCGTATCTCCCGTAGGGGCTTCGGGCCTATGGCAATTTATGCTACCTACAGCAAAGGCTTATGGGCTAACTATAAACTCTTTGATTGATGAACGATTGGATCTTATCCGCAGTACAGATGCAGCTGCTCGTCATTTAAAAGACCTTTATCGTGTCTATAATGATTGGTTTATGGCGATGGCAGCATATAACTGTGGTATGGGTACTCTTAACAGAGCTGTTTATCGTGCTGGAGGACGTACCGACTTCTGGGCTGTTTTCCCTTTTCTCCCCAGAGAAACACGTAGCTATGTACCCTTATTCATCGGAGCATTCTATGCAATGCATTACCATGTAGACCATCATCTCTGCCCTTCGGATAAAAGTCTTCCTTTAGCGACCGATACTATACATCTGCATCACTCTTACAGCACCCATACGATAGCCAAGGCGGCAGAGGTAAGCCATGATCTCTTCATGTTACTTAACCCACAGTTCAAGAAAAACTCTATTCCAGGGCATATCGCTCCTTGCACAATATATCTTCCATTACCCGCCATCGGGAGATTAGACCGTCGGTTAGATAGTCTCAGTCAAGAGGCTCAAAAGAAGGCGTTGCTCTTAGCATCTGGAGTTAGAGAGAGTATGGAATCTTTGGGGGTACATACCACAGAGATGGAAGGAAAAGAGTCGTTGGAAAGTGGCATTTCTCCTCTTCGTTACCACACTGTTCAACAGGGTGAAACTCTATCTTTGATAGCTCAGAAGAATGGAATTACGGTAAAAGGTTTGATGAAAGCCAATGGTATAAGGCAACAACATCAAAAACTGAAAGTGGGGCAAAAGCTACTCCTTCCTGCGAAGAAAAAAACTTCTCAACAGAAGAAAAGCAAGAAGAAAAGAGGGAAGCGTCGTAGAAGATAACTCCCCTTTTCTGATAAAAGCACACCTATAAGACTAACTTGAGAGTAAAGGTGCTGCCACTATCAGAGAAAAAAGAGTATTCATCAGTATCATCCCAAAACTATCTAAGTATGGTTTAACAAGATTAGATAAGTCTTATTGTTGTCAAACTTTGCATTTATCGATGCATCTATACTTTCCCTTAATATTGACAAGGGTAAAGATGCATCGATGTTTTTTTGTAAGTTTGCACCAAGTAGTTGTTGGAACACATATTTTTACAAGAAAGATTACCCTACGAAAAGGCTTTATGAGTGCTGGCAAATTGACAATAGTGCCTACTCCCGTAGGAAATTTGGGAGACATAACGTTGAGGGCGCTCGAAACACTTCGTTCTGTCGACCTTATTCTGGCAGAAGATACACGAACCTCTCTTGTGCTACTCAAACACTATGACATACACAAGCCTCTGGAAAGTCACCATAAGTTCAATGAGTTCAAGACTGCAGATAAGCTTGTGGAGCGTATGTTAGAGGGGCTTAATGTAGCTTTGATTTCCGATGCTGGTACACCTGGCATTAGCGATCCAGGTTTTTATTTAGTTGGCTCCTGCATTAAGAGTGGGGTAGAAGTGGACTGTTTACCAGGGGCAACGGCTTTTATCCCAGCTCTTGTGGCATCGGGACTATCGACGACCTCTTTCGTTTTTGAGGGTTTTTTACCTCAGAAGAAGGGAAGGAAAACAAAGATGGAACTATTGGCACAGGAAGAACGTACTATTATTATCTATGAGTCTCCGTATAGGGTTTTGAAAACACTACAGGCCTTTATGCAACTCATGGGAGAAGAGCGTCAGGCGGTAGCTTGTAGAGAGATATCAAAATTGCACCAAGAATATGTGAGAGGCTCCCTAAAAGAACTCGTGGAGCACTTTACAAACACAACTCCGCGTGGAGAATTTGTTCTACTTTTTTCGGGCAAAGAATCCCAAAAGGAAGCGCATAATAAGGATAAAAAACACTCTCAAGAGTAAAAAAGAAAAATAGAAAATATTAAATCAATGAAAGGATGAAAAAGATTTTATTAATGGCTGTACTTACTTGTACAATCGCATCCGCAGGCTGTCTCACTTCTTGTAAGGGAGGAAAAGAGACCAAACAAAAGGCAGATTCTATAGCTTTAGTGAACAGTTCTTTGCAAGCTCAGGTTGAGGAGATGGACCAAATCATCAGTGGTATCCTTACCAACTTCCAAGACATCAATGCCATGGAAGGCATTATCAATACTGGACCTATCAGTGGAGAGATAGGAGAAAGTCACCAACGACGCATCGAGGACAATATGCGTATGATTGGCGAAAAGTTGAAGTCTAATAGAGAAGAGATAGAGCAACTCAACAAAAAAATAAAAGATTTGGGACAAAAGGGTAGTGTGCTCCAAAAAACCATCTCTGCCCTTCAAAAGCAGCTTGAGTCTAAAACAAAAGAAATACAACGTCTGACAGAAGAGTTGCAACGCAAAAACATAGTCATCGAAAATCTTGATGCAATGGTGGGCGAGCTTAGTGAAAATGTGAGTAGCTTAGAAGTCTCTAAGAAAGAACAAGAAGAGAAGATCAGCTCGCAAGAAGTGGCATTGAATACAGTGCGCTACTGTGTTGGAACCAAGAACGACTTGAAAGAGATGAAGATCTTGGTTGACGGTAAAGTTGCAACTGAGTCTTATACTAAGGATTATTTCACTCAAATAGACCTTCGTCGTCTCAGCCGTCTTCCTCTTTATGCTAAGAAAGCAGAGCTATTGACGAACCACCCCTCTAGCAGTTACGAATTGGTACCTGGAGCAGACAAACAACTCACTCTTGAAATCACCAATAAAGAAGAATTCTGGAGCCTTTCTAAGGTGTTGGTGGTACGCATCTATTAAACATTCGATTTTTATTGAATCTTAAAACTGATATTTCTAAAGACGAGAGGGCGTTTTTACCCCTTCTCGTCTTTTTCGTGGGTTATGATTAAGAATATCTTTATAGACTTAGACGATACTCTATGGGCCACTTATGAAAACAGTCGGGAGAGTATGTATGAGGTCTACTCCAAAAATAATTGGGCAGAGTATATGCAGGACTTTGAAACTTTTTGGCAGTGCTACTGGACCATTAATGAGAATCTATGGGAAGAGTATCGACAGGGGCGTATTAGTAAGTATGAACTCAAAACACAACGCTTTCAAAAACTCTTTGCAGGCATAAAGGAGTGGAGTCAAGAGGATATCCTTTCATTCAATAACGACTTTTTAGCTCACACTTCTACAAAGACCGCTTTAATACCAGATAGCATAGAAGTATTATCTTATCTACACCGTTACTATCGGGTTTATATTCTTTCTAATGGATTCCGCGAAGTACAGTCAGCCAAAATCAATCGTAGTGGTTTAGCTCCCTATATAGATCGAATTATTTTGAGTGAAGATGCGGGTTGCAATAAACCTCACAGGGGTATTTTTCAATATGCTTTCTCTGTGACTAACTCACGGGTGTCTGAGTCTATAATGATTGGAGATAGTTGGGCGGCAGATATAGAGGGGGCGCATAATGCTTTTATCCCTTCGGTTTGGTTTAATCCCAAAGAGAACCCTCTCCCAGAGGAAAAGAAAGCGAAACCTCTTTATATTATCAAAAAGTTGAAGGAGCTTCTGTTAATATTCTAATCCATCAAAGCTCCCGAAATATAAGGCTTTCTCTTTCGAGGAGATTTTGTTCTTTTCCTAGTAAACTTTTTTCACAGTATATCTGTCAAATCCTTCTGATTGAAGTAATGGTTATGGACAAATTTTAAGAGAAAAGAGCTACCTTTGTGAGGAAGTGCCGTGGTACTTCGATCAAGAGAAAGAACTGCTTGAAAAATCTGTAGTTCTTGAGGATAGTAATTAAAAGTATTTATTAGATATGACAGATACGAATAATCCTGTAGGAAGTGAATATTCAGCCAGTAATATACAAGTCTTAGAAGGATTGGAAGCCGTGCGCAAGCGTCCCGCTATGTACATTGGAGATATTAGCGAGAAGGGTTTGCATCATTTGGTTTATGAGGTAGTAGACAACTCTATTGACGAGGCACTTGCGGGGCACTGTACCGATATAAAGGTGACCATTTTGGAGGATAACTCTATTTCTGTAGAGGACAACGGCCGAGGAATACCAGTGGATATACATCCCAAGGAAAAACGCAGTGCTTTGGAGGTGGTTATGACAGTACTGCATGCGGGAGGCAAGTTTGATAAAGGCTCTTACAAAGTATCTGGAGGATTGCATGGAGTCGGAGTTTCTTGTGTTAATGCTCTTTCAACTCACTTAAGGGCAGAAGTTCATCGCGATGGCAAAATGTATGTTCAGGAATTTGAGAAGGGGAAACCTCTCTATCCTGTAAAAGAGATAGGCTCTTCAGATCGTCGTGGTACAATTGTAACTTTCACCCCTGACCCAACAGTATTTACAGTAACTGAATATCAGTTTAAAATTCTGGCGCATCGCTTGCGCGAGCTCTCATTCCTTAATGCCAAACTGCGCCTTACCCTTACGGATATGCGAAAGAAAGACGAAGAGGGTAATCCTTTATATGAAGAGTTTTACTCAGACGAGGGATTGAAGGAGTTCGTTAGTTATATTGATCAGAGCAAACCCAATCTACTGGGAGATATAATTCACATTAAAACAGAACGTCAGGATATACCTATCGAGGTGGCGATGACCTATAATCAAGACTATCAAGAGAATGTATATTCTTACGTAAATAATATCAACACTATCGAAGGTGGAACACACCTGACAGGTTTTCGTCGAGCTCTTACAAAAACTCTTAAGCAATACGCTACCGACTCCAAACTATTGGAGAAGGTAAAAGTGAATGTAGAGGGGGATGACTTTCGCGAAGGTCTTACTGCCGTGATAAGTATAAAGGTGGCAGAACCTCAGTTCGAAGGGCAGACCAAAACAAAGCTGGGTAATAGTGAAGTTATAGGAGTTGTAGATAGTGCTGTGAGCGAAGCTCTTGCAATTTATTTGGAAGAACATCCGCAACAAGCCAAGGCTATTGTCGATAAGGTTATTCTTGCCGCTCAAGCTCGCCATGCAGCCAGTAATGCTCGTAAATTGGTGCTTCGAAAAAGTCCGCTTGCTGGAGGAGGATTGCCAGGAAAATTGGCAGACTGCTCGAGTAAAGACCCTGCAAAGTGCGAACTCTTTATTGTCGAAGGGGATTCGGCAGGTGGTACAGCCAAACAAGGTCGAGATCGTGAAACCCAGGCTATACTTCCCTTGAGGGGTAAAATTCTTAATGTGGAAAAGGCGATGCAGCACAAAGTGCTTGACAATCAGGAAATACGCAATATATATACCGCACTCGGAGTAACAATCGGTACAGAGGAGGATAGTAAGGCACTTAACCTCTCAAAGCTTCGTTACCACAAAATAATTATCATGACCGATGCCGATGTGGATGGAAGCCATATTGCCACATTGATTCTCACGTTCTTCTATCGCAATATGCGCCCTCTTATAGAAAATGGATACGTTTATTTAGCTACGCCACCCCTCTACCTATGTCGTAAGGGTAAGGATATGGAGTATTGTTGGACAGAACAGCAGCGCCGTGCCTTTATCGATAAATATGCCGATGGTAATGAGAATCGTGTACATGTACAGCGTTATAAAGGGTTGGGAGAAATGAATGACGAACAACTCTGGGAGACTACGATGAATCCTAACAACCGTATTCTCAAACAGATAACAATAGAGAGTGCAGCCAATGCCGATGTAACTTTCTCTACTTTGATGGGAGATGAAGTCGCTCCTCGTCGAGAGTTTATTGAAGCAAATGCTACTTATGCCCGTATAGATGCTTGATGCACCTAATATAGAACAGTTGCCCCTTGCTCTTCGTAGATTATACGAAGAAGCTGAGGGGCGTAATGTATCTCCTCTTTCGCTACAAGCTGTGCCCCGTATTGGCTTAACCTGTCACACAACAGAGGCAGGGTATTCTGTTAATCCTGCTTATGTACAAGTTATCGAGGAGGCGGGGGGAATTCCCATATTACTGCCTACTTTGCGTGAGAGTTGCAAGCACACAGCTCTACTTGAAACGCTTGATGGCCTTCTTCTCACGGGAGGGGGAGATGTGCACCCATCCTTCTTGGGAGAAGAACCTGTGCCTGAGTTGGGAAAAATAGATTATCCCAGAGATCGATACGAGCTGGAGCTAATTCTTTTTGCCTACCGTCGTAATATACCCATGTTGGGTATCTGCCGGGGCTTTCAGATGATAAATATAGCCTTGGGAGGTACTTTGATGCAAGATTTATATAAGAGTTTTCCTCTTCCTCCCTCTTTCTACAAACGTCTTTCTTCCCCTATCAATCATTCGCCAGAAATGGATAAAAGAGAGGGGGCGCACACTGTAACATTTACAACGGGGCACTCTATGCTTGCTGAAATTATGGGGCATACAGGTGGTGATGCTATATGGGTAAACAGTTTACACCATCAAGCTATTGGCAAACTCTCCAAAGAATTGCGACTTGAGGCGGTAGCTCCAGATGGTATTATTGAGGCTGCTGTCGGCTATCCGAATAAACCTATTGTCGGCGTACAGTGGCATCCAGAGCATATGGCATGTGGAGGGAACCCTGAAATGAAGTCCCTATTTACCTTTTTTGTACGAGAGGCATCTCTTTTTGCACAAGCAAAAGCAATTCACCGCAAATCTATTGTTCTTGATTCTCATACAGACACACCTATGTTTCTTACTCCTGAAAGTGATCTTACACAACGAGGGGAATGGAAAGTAGATGCCGTAAAGATGGAGGAGGGCAAGGTGGATGCAACTATTATGGTTGCTTATTTGCCTCAAGGAAAACGTTCTTCTGAGGACTTACTCAAAGCACAGGATTTTGCTCTTAACAAGCTAAAGGTAATAGAGTACGTAGTTTCTCAAAACAAGGACAGACTACTTTATGCTTCTTCTGTAGAAGAGATAAAGAGAGCTAAAAGAGAGGGATTACTTAGCATTGTTCCTGCCATTGAAAATGGATATGCTTTGGGAAAATCTCTCACCTTATTAGAGGAATATCGCCGTATGGGGGTGGTTTACATCACGCTATGCCACAATGGAGATAATGATATTTGTGACTCGGCTTGTCGAAGTGTGCGTGAGCACAAAGGTTTGAGCAACTTTGGTAAAGAGGTAGTCCTAAAAATGAATGAATTGGGGATATTGATTGATGTCTCACATGCTTCGGACGATACAATTGCCGATGTATTGGAGCTTAGTCAGCGTCCGATCATAGCAAGTCACTCTTCTTGTCGAGCTCTTTGTCCACATCCTCGCAATTTAACAGATGAGCAAATCCGCCGCATCGCTCAGCTCGGAGGGGTTGTGCAGATATGTCTTTACAGCGATTTTATCTCAGAAAAACCAGGGTTAGCCTGTGTACAAGAAGCTGCTAATCATATAGACCACATAGTTTCTTTAGCGGGTTATGAAGCGGTAGGTATTGGTTCGGACTTTGATGGGGGGGGCGACTTAGAAGGATGTCACGGCAGTAACGACCTTATTAATCTGACGGTAGAATTGCTCCGACGGGGCTACTCCGAAGAGCAACTAATAGCTATTCTGGGTGGGAACTTCTTGCGTGTGATGGCAATGTCTGGCCGCTAATTCCTACTTACTCTACTGATTAGAGCAATGAACAATGTATCTTTGTTTCTGTTTTATCGATGAAAAAGACTTTTTAGTATGAACAATAATAAAAACAAACCCAACAGTAACGGGAATTTTAAGAAAGGATTTCTTCGTAACCCTCTCTGGATTTATCTCCTGGTGGGTATATTTTTAGCGAGTACGTTGTTATTCCGCACGACAGGGGTGGATAAGGAAATCAGTTGGAATGAATTCCAAAACGTGGCTAAAAAGGAGGCTTTCGATAAAATTGTGGTAGACCGATCCTCCAATACGGCTACAGCGGAGCTGAGAAGCGATAAGTTATCTTTGGTTTTCACGAAACAAGAGATTAAGAAGTTCCAGAGCAATGATCTCTTAGGCTTCTCTTCGGAGCATGCTGTGTATCGTATTAAAACGCAAATACCATCTGTTGACAAGTTTTCTGACTTCTACGATAACAATCAAATCTTGGCAGAGATAAAGTATGAGACAAAGAAATTCAACTTTATGTCCATACTTGTCAACTGGTTACCGATATTATTGCTCATAGGATTTTGGGTTTTTATTTTCCGTCGCATGAATTCCCCCGAGGGAAAAGGTGGAGCTGGAGGAGGTATCTTTAGTGTCGGTAAGTCCAAAGCAAAACTGTACGACAAAACTAACATAAATGTAACCTTCAAAGATGTGGCAGGGCTACAGGAAGCCAAGCAGGAGATTGAGGAGATCGTTCATTTCCTCAAAGATCCCAGCAAATACACCGCTTTGGGAGGGAAAATTCCTAAGGGAGCATTGCTTGTAGGGCCTCCAGGAACAGGGAAAACTCTTCTTGCAAAAGCGGTAGCAGGAGAAGCTCATGTGCCCTTTTTCTCCATGTCGGGATCTGATTTCGTAGAGATGTTTGTCGGGGTTGGTGCTTCTCGAGTACGCGATCTCTTCGCTCAGGCCAAAGAGAAGGCCCCTTGTATCGTTTTTATCGATGAGATTGATGCTGTCGGTAGAGCAAGAGGCAAGAATAATAACATCGGCGGTAACGATGAAAGGGAAAATACACTTAATCAACTTCTTACCGAGATGGATGGTTTTAGTTCCAACAGTGGGGTAATTGTATTAGCAGCGACCAACCGTGTAGATGTGTTGGATAGTGCTCTTTTGCGTGCGGGACGTTTTGATCGTCAGATAGCAGTGGAGCTCCCTGATCTTAACGATCGCAAAGAGATATTTGCCGTACATATGAAAAATCTTAAGTTGGCACCCTCTTGTGATATTGAATCCTTGGCAAGACAAACACCTGGTTTCTCGGGAGCAGACATCGCCAATGTGTGTAATGAGGCTGCACTTATAGCCGCACGAAATAATAAAGAGGAAATCGAAAAAGACGATTTCATGAATGCCGTAGACCGTATTATCGGAGGGTTAGAAAAGAAAAATAAGATTGTAACCGAGGAAGAGCGCAAGAGCATTGCTATACACGAAGCGGGGCATGCTACTGTTAGCTGGCGTTTGCAGTATGGCAATCCTCTCGTAAAAGTAACCATCGTCCCTCGAGGTAAGGCCTTAGGAGCAGCTTGGTACATGCCCGAAGAGCGACAAATAACGCATACACAGGTACTTTTAGACCAAATGTGTGGGCTGTTGGGCGGGCGAGCAGCTGAAGATCTCTTTTTAAACAGAATTTCTACAGGGGCTGCGAATGACTTGGAGCGTGTTACCAAACTGGCGTATGCTATGGTAGTTTACTATGGGATGAGCGACAAACTTCCCAATGTGAACTTTATGGACAACTCTGGAGAATATACCTTCCAAAAACCCTATAGTGATGAAACTGCTCAAATTATAGACAAAGAGGTCTCTCGACTTATTGCCGAGCAGTACAATAGAGCTAAGGAAATTCTTACTCAAGATGCAGAGGGGCACCACCGTCTCTATGAGATGTTATTGGAAAGAGAGGTAATATTTACCGAAGATGTAGAAGCTATCTTTGGAAAACGCCCCTGGGCATCCCGCTCTGATGAATTGGAATTGGAGCAAAAAAGTCAAGAAGAGGAAAAAAAGACCGAGACTTCTCCAGAGGAAGATAACCTTGTAGATGGTCAACCATTACCTCCTCCTTTCAAAGGGTAGTTAGTAAAGAAATAAGAATTGTAAATAGAGTATTCTATAGAATATGGCTTTAGATATAACTTCCTTGAAAGTGAGGGCTTTGAGTGGTATTGTTTATGTGGCTTTATTAGTAACGGCTCTACTACTCTCTACTGATATCCTTTTTCTTCTGCTTTTTATCTTTATGGGCGCATCTATGATTATCGAGTTTAATAGACTCACTCAAATCAACAGATTGCATCCTTTCAGAACAGTATTTGATATAGTAGCTACCAGTTGGGGGCTTTATGCGACCTCTCTGTACTTTTCGGGCACAGAGGGAATACAAGTATTCATTCCCTATTTCCTCTATATTGTTTATGCTTTTTCGAGAACCATATTTGCAGATTTAGCACAAGGAATAAAAACAGTAGGCAATGTACTAACAGCCCAAGCCTACGTAGCATTACCGCTTTTTATAACTACGGCTGTCAGCTATCAGATGGATGGAAGCTTTGATGGAACCTTCGCTCTCTTGGTTTTTGTGCTTATTTGGATTAATGATACTGGGGCTTACTTGGTAGGCAGTACTATGGGAAAACATAAACTCTATCCGCAGGTTTCTCCTAAAAAGAGTGTAGAGGGTCTCTTGGGTGGGCTCGTTTTGACGATAGTTGTCTCTCTCTTTATTCCCTCGTTACTTCCATCTTTGGGTAAGTTCGATATGTTTACAGCTTCTATTTTTGCCTTTGTTGTGGCAGCCATGGGTACGATGGGAGACTTTTTTGAGTCTGCTCTAAAGCGTAAAGCGGGAGTAAAAGACTCTGGGAAGATAATACCTGGACATGGGGGAATGTTAGATCGATTGGATAGTTACCTATTTGCCCTTCCTATGGCGGCAATGCTCTATTTTCTTTTATTCTAAAAGGGCTTGTCGCTCTCTTTCTCTTTTCGATTTTTTAATACAAATAACAAAAAGCTCCCTTTCATTGTGGAATGGGGGCTTTTTTATTGTACATTTGTAAGACAGAAGGTAGTAGAAAACGGGGATAAATCCTATGAAAAAGAAGATAATTATAATTCCCACCTATAACGAGCGCGAGAACGTAGCAGCCATAATTCAAGAGGTTTTTACCTTGGAGGAGCCATTTGATATTGTCATTATAGATGATAACTCACCCGATGGAACGGCTGGTATTGTTAAAGAGCTCATGGCAAAGTATCCCCAACGACTATTCCTAATTGAGCGAAGTGGCAAGTTAGGATTGGGGACCGCCTATATTGCGGGCTTCCGTTGGTGTATAGAACAGGGATACGACTATATATTCGAGATGGATTGTGACTTTAGCCACCCCATAGAAGCACTACCCCGTTTGTACAAAGAGATTCATGAAAACGGTTACGATGTCGTTATTGGCTCTCGTTATGTACGTGGTGGAAAGGTTAAAGACTGGCCTATGGGACGTATTCTCATGAGTTATTTTGCCTCGGTTTACGTACGTCTCATCACTTGGCTTTCGGTCTCAGATACAACAGCAGGCTTTGTGGCTTACAAACGAGAAGTGCTCGAGGCCATCGACTTAGGGGCTATTCACTTCAAGGGATATGCCTTTCAAATCGAAATGAAGTACGTTGCTGCTTGTCTTGGCTATAAGTTAAAAGAGGTGCCTATTACCTTTACCAATAGAAAATTGGGAAGTTCTAAAATGAATAGTTCCATCTTCGGAGAAGCTTTTTTCGGGGTACTTAAACTGCGATACTGGCATATATTCAAAGGTTACCCCAAAAGATATCAACAAAAACCACTATGAAATATTTACTACTCAATGCCGATATTGTCAATGAGGGTGAAACCTTTTTGGGCTCTCTTTTGATACGAGATGAATATATACAGCAAGTTTTCCGCGGAAGGATAGAGCCTGATCGCTTGCCCGAAGAAGCTAAGGGGGCAGATATCATACCTTGTGAGGGGTTATGGTTACTCCCTGGATGCATAGACGATCAGGTGCATTTTCGTGACCCTGGTCTAACGCACAAAGCCGACATAGAGAGTGAGAGCCGTGCTGCCGTAGCAGGGGGGGTAACTTCCTTTATGGATATGCCCAACACCATACCTACAACCACCGATTACAACCGTCTGATGCAGAAGCATGAACGTGCCGATGCCGTTTCTTGGGCTAACTACTCATTCTTTATAGGAGGAACCAATGATAATGCCCAAGATATTTTTAAGATAGACGCAACACTTATCCCTGGCATTAAACTCTTTTTAGGAGCTTCTACGGGTAATATGCTTGTGGACAATCAGGAGACGCTTCGTGTCTTCTTTTCCGAAAGTCCACATCTTATAGCGATACACTCCGAATCGGAAGAGGTTATTCGACAAAACAAAGCGCACTATACCGCGCTCTTTGGGGAAGACCCTCCAGTTGCCCTACATCCAAAAATTAGAAGTGAAGAGGCTTGTTACCGCTGTACTTCAGAGGCTATTGATCGTGCCGAAAAGTATAATACACGATTGCATGTGCTGCATCTTTCGACAGCTCGAGAGACAGCTCTTTTTAGAAATGATATTCCTCTGCAAGAAAAACGTATTACTGCCGAGGTGTGTGTACATCACTTGTGGTTTACCGATCAAGATTACGAAACTTTAGGTACAGCTATTAAGTGGAATCCTGCTGTTAAAACCAGAGAAGATAGAGATGCTCTTCGTCAAGCGTTGATTGATAACTGTTTGGATATTGTAGCTACCGATCATGCTCCTCACCTAAAGACAGAGAAAGAGGGTGGAGCTCTCAAGGCCGCTTCGGGTGGCCCTCTTGTACAACACTCTCTTCTCATGATGTTGGAGCTTGCCCACGATGGGGTTTGGAGTAAAGAATTTGTCGTAGAGAAAATGGCACATGCTCCAGCCGACCTCTTCAAAGTGAACAAAAGAGGTTATTTACGCCCTGGATACTACGCCGATGTAGTCTTGGTAGACCCACAAAAAAAGACCCAAGTTAATCAGTCCAATATCCTAAGCCGCTGTGAGTGGTCCCCTTTATTGGGATTTTCATTTCATCATACGGTACACTCTACTTTTGTTAACGGACAGCTCGTTTACTCAGGAGGGAACTTCTTAGAGAGAGGCAAGGTATATCCTTTGCTATTTGACCGATAATGGCTACTTTTGCCACAAATTCTTGGAATAAACTAAATATAAGTTATGGAACAAATTGAATGGTCTTCATTAGGCTTCGGTTATGTTAAAACCGACTACAACGTACGTTGCTATTATCGAGATGGAAAATGGGGTGAATTAGAGGTTTCTTCAGAAGAGACGATTAACATTCACATGGCAGCGACTTGTCTCCACTACGGACAAGAAGCGTTCGAAGGGCTAAAAGCATTCAAGGGAAAAGATGGCAAAGTGCGCATCTTCCGTATGGATGAAAACGCTAAGCGTATGATTCGTTCTGCCGAGGGAGTGGTAATGGCTCCAGTACCTCAAGAGTTATTTGAGGCTGCTTGTATCAAGGCGGTTAAGATGAACGAGCGTTTTGTCCCTCCTTATGAGAGCGGAGCTTCTCTCTATATCCGTCCTCTTCTTATCGGATTGGGAGCTCAGGTTGGGGTTAAGCCTGCGCCCGAGTATCTCTTCATCGTATTCGTAACACCTGTAGGTCCTTACTTCAAAGAAGGCTTCAAACCTACTCCAATGGCTATTATGCGTAGCTATGACCGTGCTGCTCCATTGGGAACTGGTACTATTAAGGTTGGGGGGAACTATGCTGCAGGTATGATGCCTACAGTATTGGCTCACCAGAAAGGCTACTCTGCTTGTCTCTTCCTCGATGCTAAGGAAAAGAAATACATAGATGAGTGTGGTCCTGCTAACTTCTTTGGTATCAAGAATAATACTTATATCACGCCTGAGTCAAGCTCTATTCTTCCATCAATTACCAACATGAGTTTGATGCAGTTGGCAAAAGATTTGGGTATGAAAGTTGAGCGTCGTCCTGTTGCTGAAGAGGAACTTCTTGAGTTTGAAGAGGCTGGTGCTTGCGGTACAGCTGCGGTTATCAGTCCAATACTTCGTATCGACGATTTGGATGAGCACAAGACTTACGAAATTTCTAAGGATGGTAAACCAGGTAAGCGTTGCGAAGAACTTTACAACACGCTCCGTGCTATCCAGTATGGAGATGCTCCAGACGTTCATGGTTGGGTGAAGATTATTGACTAACATCTCGTATTCCTTAGGTTGAATACAGATCTCAAAACCTCCTCACCGATCTCGTGACAGCACGTGTGTATTGGTGAGGAGGTTTTCATATACATACTATTAAAAGTTTACACGTGTACTATTGAGAGTTTGTACATATCTTATTGGAAGTTTACACAAATCTTATTGAGAGTTTACACATATCCTATTGAAAATTTACATGAGTCCCATTGAGGGCTTATATCTATTCTTTCGATGGATAGGTTAAAAAGACACTTTCTCTTACTCTTTTGCACTCAATTATAAAGGTTTGTGTACCGCTTTAGCCCAAATAGCATTTTCGACTTGTCATAATCATGTCAGTAGATAACTTTACCACCACCACGATTTGTGCCGTAGCTACTGCCCCTGGCGTTGGAGGAATAGGCATTGTTCGCATTTCGGGACCCGAGGCTTTTTCGATTGCCCTCCGTCTTTTCCATTATAGAGGTCAGTCTCTTTCCCCAGAGAATATCAAACCTCGATACGCTTACTATGGGGAAATTATCGCAGATGAAGAACTCATCGACGAGGTAGTGCTAACCTCTTTTCGCGCCCCACACTCCTTTACGGGGGAAGATACGGTAGAAATTTCTTGCCACGGCTCTGTCTATATCAGACGGCGACTACTCGAAAGCCTTTTGAAAGAGGGCTGTGAGATGGCTACCGCAGGCGAATTTACCCGTCGAGCCTATCTCAATGGAAGAATGGATTTAAGTCGTGCCGAGGCCGTGGCAGATATTATTGCCTCTGAGAGTAAAGCACAGCATCAAATGGCTATGAAGCAACTCAAAGGGGGGTATAGCGAAGAACTGAATGCCCTTCGAGAGGAATTGCTGCGATTGACGGGGTTGATGGAGCTCGAATTGGATTTCCCCGAAGAAGATGTCGAGTTCGCTGACCGCACCGAACTGCTGGTTCTTTGCGATAAGATAGAGTGTAAACTCCGTAGACTTATCGATAGTTATCGTCTGGGAAATGCCGTTAAGCGAGGCATCCCCGTTGCTATTGTGGGAACTACCAATGTCGGTAAAAGTACCCTACTCAATAACTTATTGGGCGAAGAGCGCGCTATCGTGAGCGATATTCATGGCACCACGCGAGATACCATCGAAGATACTATCCATATAGGTGGATATTTGTTCCGCTTTGTTGATACGGCTGGTTTGCGACAAACCGAAGATGCCATTGAGAGTTTAGGGATTGAGAGGAGTCGTGCCAAGATACAAGAGGCAGATATTATCCTTTCGGTACTCGATGCAACACGTTTGGATGAAGCTCATCAGTTGGAGCACCTCAAAGAAATTTGGGACGATAGAGCGCACCGCACTATGCTTATTCTCATCAATAAGAGTGAAGATTTGGACGAAGTGGCTCAACAAAGCATGGCTCGAAGAATACACGAAGCTATTGCCGAGGAGGTGCTTTGCCTATTTATTTCGGCTCGTTCGGGCTTGGGGATAGAAAGCGTGCAACAGGAGTTGGTAACTATTATGGACGAAGCTAAGGCGGGAGAGGCTGATCTAATAGTGAGCAATGCCCGTCATCATCAACTGCTCCAAGAGGCGTATGATGCACTTGGACGGATGCGTTCGGGCTTTGATGCGGGACTTTCTGCCGACCTGCTAACGCTTGATTTGCGACACGCCATTCATTCAATTGGAGCTATCACGGGACGGGAAATATCGAGCGATGACACCCTCCACTACATCTTCGCCCACTTCTGCATTGGCAAGTAATTTCTGATTACAACCGATAATCATATATCACCAAATATCGAAAAGGCGTTCATTATGAGTGCCTTTCTTTTTGCCCTATCTGTTCGTTAGGCATCATTCGGAGCCATTCTTTCGCTCATTCTTGTACCTTATTTGTACCGCACGCAGCTCGCCAACCCTCCAGCCCCTCGCGTATATACCGAGATGCTGGACAAATGAGACACGGTGCAACACCAATAGACAGTACAAAACAAAAATATGGCGAAATGACAGCGAGCAAAATTCCAATAAAAAAAGTGTGTGAGCATTGCAAACAGGAGTTTATAGCTTTGAAGACGACTACCAAGTATTGCTCACATAGATGTAATAGCAGAGCCTACAAAGCTCAAAAAAGAGAAGAGAGGGTACGCAGAACAGAACTTTCTGAACAAGAGAAAAAGGTCAGTGATATTATAGACAAACCTTATCTCTCCATCTCAGAAGCTGGGCGATTACTTGGTATTAGTAGGCATACAATATATAGATATATCTACTCAGGGAACTTAAAGGCTTATAATTTGAGTTCTCAACGCTCAATCGTCAAGCGTGAAGACATTGAACGGATGTTAGCAGAGCGACCTTATGAGAAACGACAGCCCAGAGATGCAATCGTAATTACGGAATTATATACGACAGACGAGGTGTGCGATATCCACAACATATCTCGATCTTCTCTTTTTGCAATAGCCAAGCGAGAGAATATCCCTCGAACTTATAACAGAGGCAAGACCTATTGGAGCAAACGGCATATAGATGCCTATTTTGCTAAACAGGCTCCTGCTTCTCATATCGAAGAATGGTGTACAGCCGTGGAGATACAAGAAAGATTCGATATGACGCTTACAGCCGTTTACAACTTCGTCTCTGACCACAACATCCCCAGAAAGAAAGTTAAGGGTAAAAGCTACTATTCCACCAAACATGTCGAAGCAGCTAAAGGAGTACTTGATAAGGCAGCTCCAAGCTACTATACCGTTCGGGAGGCTATGGAAAAGTTTGGTCTTACTCGTGACCAGCTCTATCAATATACCAAACGTTATAATGTCCCTAAACTAAAGCAAGGTCGGAAGGTCCTCATTTCTCAGCAAGAATTGGACGAGGTCCTCAAACCTCCCTGCATCACTCGATAAGTTATTTGTCAGTGGTATGGGACTCTCACTTATCACCTTATTCTTTTGCAACTGAATCAATAAATATAACCCTCTAATCAGCAATTGTATGAGACATACTTGTCCCAAAGTAACGCTCCGACAGAGAGCTATCAGAAACGGGCGTATATCGCTCTATCTCGATTATTATCCAGCCGTGCGCAATCCCGAAACCATGCAAATGAGCCGTCGGGAGTATCTCGGCATCTATATCTACGCCCATCCTAAGAATGAGATGGAGCGAGAGTTTAACATGGATATGTTGAACAAGGCGGAAGCTATTCGATGTATTCGTGTACAGTCGCTTATCAATGAAGAGTTTGGCTTCCTAGATCGAACTAAAATGAAAACCGACTTCCTTGCATACTTCTTGAAAATGTGTCGAAAGAAAGACCAAAAGTGGCGCATCGTCTATCAACACTTTTACAACTATGTGCAAGGACATTGCACCTTTGGAGACATAACGATAGA
The DNA here is from genome assembly GCF_900167105.1 of Porphyromonas circumdentaria. Lineage (GTDB taxonomy): Bacteria > Bacteroidota > Bacteroidia > Bacteroidales > Porphyromonadaceae > Porphyromonas > Porphyromonas circumdentaria. The sequence goes on from NZ_FUXE01000001.1 coordinate 116,775, forward strand.
GCTATGCCAAGGCTTTCGAGAGTACCTTCTCAACGCCAAGCAACTCAAACGAAAAGGGAAAGTCTCCACAAACTCTGCATCTGGCTACTATTCCACTTTTAGGGGACTACTGAAGATTGCGTATCGAGATAAGTGGCTAAGAGAGAATATCAATGACTTTTTAGATAAGATAGAGGCTAAGGAGGTCAAGAAAGAGTATTTGACACTTGATGAAGTGAAGATACTTGCTCAGACACCCTGTGAGCATGATGTTCTGAAAAGAGCTTCTCTCTTCTCTTGCCTTACGGGGCTACGTATCAGCGATATTCTCAATCTCCGATGGGAAGATTTCACTCTTGCTCCTGACCAAGGCTATTGCATCCGCATCAGGACACAGAAGACCTCTACCGAAGCTACTCTCCCAATCAGTTATGAAGCTTATGAACTATGTGGAGAGCCATCATCGGGTAAAGTCTTCAAAGGCTTGCAGCGCAGTATGATCAATTATCCTTTGAAAAAATGGATTAAGCAGGCTGGGATTACGAAGCATATCACTTTTCACTGTTTTCGTCACTCCTACGCCGTGATACAGATTTCTCTCGGTACAGATATTTATACGGTATCGAAGATGCTCACCCATAAGAATGTGTCCACAACCCAAATCTATGCCGACCTCGTAAACTCGAAGAAACGTGAAACAGCTGATAAGATTTCCCTAAAGTAGAAAGCCCTATTTCCTTTCTTTTCCCTATACTTCCCGCTATTTCCCTGAGTGATAAATGGTGATGAATACTTGTTTATGTTTGCATCAAAACATAGACAAGTATGAAGCCATCAAGCACTAACGATAACTATATTCCTCAAACAATCACCCTCGGGTGTATTGTCCTATTTTCCCTTGCCGTTCGTTCTACTACTTTGAGTTGTGGAGCGGACGGCTTTACTGCGTTCTGCGTTTTTCTTATTTGTTCCGTCGTCTTCTTTTTGCTCTTTCTAGCGGTGCAATCATTACTCGAAGAATTCTTCGGGCATATCTTTAGATCTCAGGAGAGAGAGGTCATCGAACCTCCGAAGACAATTTTTCCAACACCATCGCCATCAAACTATGAGCAGTTTCGTCAAGAGGCTTTTCAAGTAAAGGCAAGAGAAGAGCAAAAGAAAATGGAAGTCGTCACCTCCTACACCCAAAGGACACTTGCAGCCTATATGAGAGAGGAAGAGCTGACAAAACTTTGCGAACAGATTACCCGCTATCTGTCCTCTGAATGGAGTATTGAGAATAGCCAAGATATCAAAATCTCCTCCCAACTCAAGAGCATTGATCTAATGCACTTTGGATGGAACATATCTCGCCCTTTCGGGAAGAAAAGAGAAGATATAGCCTTTTTTCTCAAACACACTTTTGCCCATACCTTGAGAGATGTAGAGGTAAGTTCTATCCAACGAAAGCTCACCAATACAGAGGGGAAATACCTTATTCCTCTCTGTAAAGACCTTGTCATTGATGAGCATTCAACCCCATTAGAAAGTTATCCAAAAGTTACTTGAAGGTGTTGTAGCGCACCGAGAGAACACCGATTTCCTTTGCTCGCAAATAATCAGAAACCCGCAGGGCAACCTGCACAAATTTATTTGCGAACATGGACAAAGAAATTACATTCGACAAGTTACCTGAAGCGGTAACGTATCTGACCGAACAGGTCTCTGCCATCAAAGAGATGGTCTCGGCATTGCGTCCGCCTATACCTGAAGAGAAATCTCTCATTGGTATAGATGAAGCGTGCGAAGTCATTCAAAAAGCAAAACCTACCATCTATGCTCTCGTCCGTAAGGGGATTATCCCAGCTTACAAACGTGGCAAGAAGCTATATTTCTATAAAGAAGAGCTACTGCAATGGGTAGAAAGCGGACGTAAAGGTATCCTTTATGCGCCCTCCTCAGAGGAACAATTATCCTCCATAAGAGCAGGCATCCGACACAAGCCTAAATCATTCAAAGGATAATGGGCTATGGGAGAACAAAGAATCGTGCCAGAAGTCCTGCTAGATAAAGCCATCGAATTGGGATTGTCATTCTCAGACTCTGCTTTTCCCATTGGTATCTTTCCCTCTGAGATACGAAATATCATTGCTGAAGTCCACGAGTGTCAAGGTTTTCCTATCGACTATATCGCATCGGCAATGCTGGTGGCTATCGCTGTTGGCATAGGGAATACGCATCTTGTCCAACTCAAACGAGGGTGGCAAGAAAGTGCAATGCTTTACGTGGCATTAGTCGGACGCCCTGGCACGAACAAAAGTCATCCGCTTAGTTTTGCGATGAAACCTTTTCTTGACTTTGACTATCAGGAGAATAAGCTCTACGAACAAGCCTACACTGAGTATGACAATGTTGCACGGATGAGCCGTAAGGAGCGTATAGAGGCTGGTCACTCAGAGCAACCGACAGAGCCTATACGAAGAAGATTTATCGTCTCTGACATCACGCCCGAAGGTTTGAGTTTTATCCATGCTCAGAATAAGCGAGGTCTTTGTTTGTGGACGGATGAACTTTCGGCTTGGTTCAAGAACTTCAATCGCTACAACAGCGGTTCCGAGGAACAGTTTTGGCTCTCTGTGTTCAGTGCTAAGGCAACCATCAGTGATCGCAAAGGAAATCGGAGTTCCATTTTTATCAAGCGTCCCTATATCTCTGTTGTAGGCACTATCCAAAAGAAGATACTCGGAGAGCTATCCAAGGGGGAACGCTCCAGTAATGGTTTTATAGACCGTATCCTTTTTGTGATGCCCAATCTACAGCAAAAAGCCCGATGGAGCAGAACAGAACTTCCCGAAAGCACCGAAGGACGATGGTCGAGTATCATTCAGCAACTTATTGAGATGCCTTGCTCCAAAGACGAAGAGGGAGAACTACTTCCTGAGATTATCTCCTTTGCCGAAGATGCTAAGGCTCGACTTTATATGTGGCAAGAGGAGCATGCCAAACTCTGCGATACCGAACCCAACGAAACTCTCGTCGGAGTCTACTGTAAGTTGGAAGTGTATGTCATTCGCTTTTGCCTTATCATCCAAATGGCTCGTTGGGCGTGTTCCGAGGGAGATAAGAGCGAGATTGACCTTGTCTCTGTGGAACGAGCCATTACTCTTACCGAGTATTTTCTCCATTCGGCACAGCAAGTGCACTCAGAGATTGCAGATATTCAGCTCACTCAGCAACAGCAACAACTCCTTGCCGAACTGCCAGCATCCTTTCAGACTGCCGAAGCCCTGAGTATTGCCGAGCGATTGGGGATGAAAGAGAGGGCTTTTAAGGATTTTCTCAGTCGCAATATTGGACACCTCTTTGCTAAGGAGCGACACGGACTTTACCATAAACTCAATGTTTAACCCAGCGCACTTTCTGCATTATCAGCATTTCCCTATTCCTTATTAACCCGAAAGTGAACAAAGTGCAGATAGTGTGCTATTCAAATCAAATTTATCAATGAGCAATTATAGATTCAAATTAGAACCATATAAAGGTGTGCGCACACGCCATACCTGCCCAGCGTGCGAACGCCCCAGATGTTTCGCTCGCTACATAGACACGGAGGGGAAAATAGAGTTCCCTGATAACGTGGGACGTTGCGACCACGAACAGCGTTGTGGTTACCACTTTACTCCCAAAGATTACTTTGCCGAGCATCCATTAGCGAAAGAAGAGTTGTATTCGTTTGATAGTGTTGATTACAAACCGACACCTATCATTCTACCGCCATCTTTCATAGAGAAAGCAACGATGGAGCAGACCTTGAGAGGATATAAGCATAACAACCTCTATTGCTTTCTTTCCGAACAACTTGGAGAGGACGAAGCACTCCAACTGATACACCGTTATCACGTTGGCACATCTAAACATTGGGAAGGGGCAACCGTATTCTGGCAGATAGACACTATCGGTAGAGTCAGAACAGGCAAGATTATGCTCTACGATCCTGAGACTGGCAAGCGAGTAAAGCAACCATTCAATCATATCACATGGGTACATAGTTTGCTCAAACGTCCAAACTACAATCTTAGTCAATGCTTTTTCGGGGAGCATCTTCTTGATGCCGACAAGCAGAAACCAATCGCTCTGGTTGAGAGCGAAAAGACGGCACTCATTGCGTCTCATTATCTACCTCAATATCTGTGGCTGGCAACTGGTGGAAAGCACGGGTGTTTCAAAAGCAGTAATCTCGTTCCCTTCTTCGGGCGTCAGGTAGTTCTCTTTCCCGACCTCGGAGCAACAGACTATTGGCAGGAGAAACTAAAGATGATGCAGAGCCTCGGAATGGAGGTGCAGCTCTTCGATTATTTGGAGAAACATGCTCCTCTCCAAGACCAGCAAGCAGGTTACGATATTGCCGATTACCTCCTCCAAATCAAGACGCAAAGTAGTGTACTGAAAGACCTCATTCGGCAAAATCCCAACCTCCAACTTTTGATTGATAAACTCGGACTTCGGGTCGTGAAAGAGCAAAGATTGGCACAACCTCTTCCACAGAAGAGAAGACTGCATAGGTAGAGAAGCAAGTTTGTGTTTTGGGTTACCCAAAACCTCCTCAACGCCCATCAAACTGGGAGAAATAATCCCGATGGTCTCATCAATAAAACGAAAGGAACAATGACAACAGAAGATAAAAAGAAAGGGGGACGCCCTACTAAAAAACTATCCGAGAAGAGAAGCTACTCCGTCCTACTAAAACTGAATACGATGGAGTACTTCACTCTCAAAAGTAAAGCCTCAGAGGCTGGTATCAATAAAAATGAATTTCTGAGAATGCTCATCTCTGAGAGTTTCATCAAGCCAAGAGTTACGCCTGAGCAGATGCGAGAGATACGCCAGCTCTCGGGCATAGCAAACAACATCAATCAAATTGCTCATCGCCTTCACACTTTTGGTATCTCTACCATACCGACCGAACTACGAATGCTCAAACTTTTAGTTGATGAACAGCTCAAAGCTCTGAAATCATGATAGCCAAGATAATCAAAGGAACATCCTTTTCTGGAGTGCTTGCCTATGTCCTCGGGAAGCAAGAGGGGAAAGCGAGAGTTCTCTATGCAGAAGGAGTTAGGAGGGATGCTTCGTCTCACGAGATAGCCAACGACTTTGCGCTACAAGCCTCAATGCGTCCTAATGTTAAGAAAATAGTCTGTCATACCATCTTGAGCTTTTCGGCTGAGGATGCTGAGCGACTGGACGACAAGACGATGAATAACTTGGCGATACAATACTTGCAGAAGATGGGCTACGGACATACGCAATATCTCATTGTGCGCCACCTCGACAGAGAGCATCCCCACGTACACATCTGCATCAATCGTATAGACAACAACGGAAAAACTATTTCCGACAGCAACGAAAAGTACCGCTCAACAAAGGTCTGCAAAGAAATCACCGAGGCTAACCAACTAAAATGGGGCGAAGGGAAAGAGGCAGTAAAACGTAATCGGCTTCGAGGAAATGACCGACTTCGGTATGAAATCTTCGATACCATCAAAACCGTATTACCTCGATGTCAGAATTGGGACGAACTCTCTTCTGCTCTGAGACGCCAAGGGATAGACATACAATTCAAGACAAAAGGACAGACCGATCAGGTAGAGGGCGTACTCTTCTGCAAAGATGGCGTAAGTTTCAGTGGTTCGCACATAGACCGCTCGTGTAGCTACTCCAAACTCTCCTTTGCTTTAGAACAGAATGCAAAGCAAGCACCTCACCCCTCCTCTGAAACAGAAAGTTTTATCGGGGAGCTTGGTGAAGCCATAGAAGATCTTGGCGAGGGGCTATTCGATAGCAATGCGCCTGCCGTAGATGTCGCAGAACTCGTATTCCAACGTAAACTAAGAAATCAAGCTAATAAGAAACTAAAACGTAGAAAATTATGAACGAACAAATGAACATCCTTCTCGAAGTACTCGAGGAAATCAAGCAACAGAACAGAGAACTCAAAACGAGTGTCTCCAACCTCGCATCTCAACCAATCTCAACAACTACATCATCAGAAGAGGATGGCATCTCTCTTACGGATGTAGCACGCCTTATTGGACAAAAGATTGAGATAGATGGCAAATTCAAGAGTGAACTGACAGATGTCGCTATCGTCCTAGGCAAACGAATCCGAGAAATCAAAGATGGCATCACAAAGACCCAAGAGCGACAAGCCGAAAGCATAGCCTCTCTATCCGAGAAAATCCAAGAAACTCAATCTCCTCCAACAGTCAAGAAGTACTACCTCTTTGATGTCAAGCGATGGGTGGAGTGGCTCATCTGGGGTATATCTCTTGTACTCCTCGCCTGTACAATTGGCTGGGCAGTATATCTCCGTAATGCCAATCAGACCCACGAAAGCTACGCCCTTCGCTACCGCATCTTACGTATGGAGCAAGGCTACAGTAATCCAACAATCGCCCATCTAGACAGCCTCTTCTCCTCTGAAAGCTCCTCCGACACCATTCGCGAACTACGCCACCAAGTCAGCAACTACGAACTCGCAATCCAACGCCAAGCCGAACTCGCCCTCCAGAAACAACGACTCACAGAGGAGCAAACCTCGCTCTCTCGTCAGCTCCAGCACTAAATCTTCCACTTAAAAAAGCAAAAACGTTCACCCACGGCAATGACCGTGGGTGAACATATCTATTCCATAGGAACCATCCTTCTCCTATATAACTTAGTAAGCATCCCTAAATTGGAGGATGATTAGCAACATTATAATTTGATAATATAAGCAATAGCGTATCAGTTTCTGTGAGTTGGCTATAACTCTATACAACTATGAACAGCTTAAGTCTCTGTAGATTCACCTTTTTTATTTTGCCACTCATTGGCAACATTGCTCCAGTCGATTTCTCGTTTTTTCAATCTTGTCCAAACATCCCAATAATCAGGATCATCAGACTGAGGACGCTGTCCTTCACGCAATGTTCGCATTTTCACCATGACGGGCAACTCTGAAGCCCAACCTAATAGGACAGCATATTGCGAGGGGAGTGATGGCATTTCACGGAGAATTCCTCTCATATTATCAGGCAATAAACGGTGAATTAATTCTTGATCCCTATCATTTGATATACGGTGTAGTAGGAACGAATTGCATTGAGACAAAACTGTCGGCGATAGCTCAGATGGTCTTTGCGATGACAAAACTAGTCCCAATCCGAACTTTCGTCCCTCTCTTGCTATTTTCTCAAATATTTTGCAGCATTGAATGGTTGGTCCTGTATTTTCTGCATCATCATTGTATCGCTTGACAAAATAGTGAGCCTCTTCCATAACCAGCACTGTTGGCAAACATTGCTTATTCAGCTTGAGATAACGTTGCTGTGTTTCAAATATCATACGAGCTATAACCGCTGTAATGATACTTGTCACATCTGATGGAAGTAGAGATAAATCAATAATTGTTAGAGACTCCTCACCGTTAGCTCCAATATAATCATCTAACCAGTCACTTAATTCTAGAGTATTGTTATCAATAACTTTCTTGACACGTACATCTGTCAGTAATGTTTTGATACGAGGCATTAGCGTCACAATATAGTCTGTTGTTTTCAGTATCTCTGCATTAGCCTCTATGGAACGAACTAAATTGTCACCAGTGAATGGGATAGGACTATCCTCATCTGTAGGCAAAAATTCCTCTTCTCTTCCCCCAGCTTTAATGTAGACCTCCTTTAATCTATCTATTATATTATCAATATCTTCTCTTGAATAGTCATAATGAGGATATTGTCCTGACCTAGCATTTATTAATTCTGCAATTTGGTCTTGAAATGCTTGAATCGTTCCTTTTAATTCTTCTGAGTATCCTTGTTCACATATAATTCCGCTTGCCCACTTTTCTACGGATTGGTGAAAATTCTTTGGGAACGGGAATTTTCCCCAAGGATTACCAGATGCTTTGTTGACCTCAATAGTGTCAATAACAGTACGAACATAGTTTGCCAGCTCTCTCTCTTTTGTTTGCCCTTCGAAGATATTACCACTTCTTACCGATTTTAGGGCATGAACAATGGTCGTCCTATGGGTTTTGGGAGAGGCTTTGGTGAATCCACACCACTCGTCTGTATTCCAAAACCACAGCGGAACTTCAAGTTGCTTTTCAGCCCCCCCTTCGACATTAACCGTGTAGATATTTGCGTTCGATTTATCCGCAAAGGCTTTACTATACTCCCCGTTCGGGTCTAATACAATAAAGCGACTATTTACTTTCCCTTCCTTATCAACAAGTTTCTCTCGAGCACTTTCAATAGACCATCGTATCAATCCTGCCACAGAGCAAGATTTTCCACTACCTGTATTTCCGAGTACTGCAAGATGCCTTCCAAATAAACGATCAGGATCAATCATCACCTTGGCATTCCCTACTAATGGACTATTGCCTATATAAACTCTTCTATTATCTCCAGACTCTATGATGGAGCGGAGTTGTTCATCTGTGGGTAATATCACTATGTCTCCTACAGATGGAAAAGCCTCAAGACCTCGCTTAAACTTATAACCAGCCTCAATAGAACGAAGAGTTCCCACAGGTTGAAGCTCCATTTTCCTTAGAGGAAAAGGCAAATCAATCAAACCAAAATCTTGAAAACCTCTCCGCTTAGGGTGAGGAGAGCGTTGGATAGTGATCCATGACACCTGTCCAACAATAAAACCGAGGTCAACAGGTATCATAACATAGCCATTGATGCGAGGAAAGTTTCGAGGTGTTCCTGTATTTAATGCAACACTTTCTGGAGATTCTATGTCAAGCTGTACTTCTATCCTATCTGGAGAGATATATTCTACCGTACCTATGCGTAGAGAAGCAAGATATTCGATGGGTGTTGTAGCCATAAACTATGCAATTAAGACTCTAAATTAGTTTGTGTTTCTACCTCTGCTATAGGCACCGATTGTATGGCTGTAGTCTGCTTGTCTAAACTCGAAGCCCCCATACGATGCTGTAACAACTCAGCCATTCTAATCGTAGCTCTGTCAATGGCAGATTTAGGTAGGTAGTCATTGGCAAGATGCGTAATGTCTCCCAAATTATTCCCTATTAATATAGACATCTGAGCTTTATGTGCTGACTCAGAATAAAACTTTAAGATGCGACCTATTGGATCGTTATACGAAATAATGACCAGGTGAGTTGAAGGGATGGTGAGCATATCATGGATGACTCTATTTATATGCTCATCCGCAAATCCGTAGCCATAGCTAACCAGAGTACTATTAGGTCTGCAAATGGAGGCGGCAAAGTCTCGGAACAATTCCACATATGGGTATTCTGCTGTTTCACGATCCTTAGCGGAATTTGGATAAATCATCAATTTCAAAGCGTCCGCTCCATACAAACCTGGGGCCCGCAAATAGGGTTCAATACTATCTGCACCAAACGGAAGTCCTATACGGCGTATCTCTCCTCCATTCTGCACCCAATCAACAGATCCATGAAGTTTTGTTAGACGTGCTACACCTTCCAAATAACGGGGTTCTCCTCTAATACCAGGGGGATTGTAGTGAATGTCAAGATTGAGTCTCGAAGAGCGGAATATAGGCATCATAGTCCCTACGAACCTATCCATTAGGTGGATTCCAGCCAACTCTGCTCCCATTTCTATTAGGCGGTCATAGTTGGTTGTGAAAATGTTTAGTCTTTCTTTATTTCCTGTACGACTTGCAAAGCTTAGAAGGAAGTTAACCAGTGTTAAATAGGCTTTCTCTCGCTTATCCTGCTTAGTTGTTACTCCCTCATTTTTAGGTTTATTATCTTGGGGAACTTCTGACTCATCTTTTTGCGTGTTTACAGCCTGATCTTTTATGGGATCTTCCTTGGAAGTTGCTATTTTATTCTCAGACTCTAATATGGACTTTGCAAAATTTGAAATGATCGAATTTAATTCCTGCTCTAATTTTGTGGCATTGTCATTATCTTGAAGGATTTTTAATCCTCGGAGCAAATCGTTGGCTGCCCTTATTTGATCCTCAATATTACCATTCTCTCTTCCACTAGATTGTGCTGATTCCCGAGCCGCAGATTCAATCTGATCTTTGTAGTTGGAAAATGTAGTCTCACCCATTGTGGTGCCAGAACCTGCTCCTGCTAAGAAGCTAATGGCATTTGTTATTCCAGATCCGCACAAAAGTGATAAGTGTTCAGACTGAAAAAGTGACGTTAGCCAAGGTTCTATACGTGAGCGGAAAACGTTGTTCACAACAGGATTCTCGTTGTCGGGCAACCAGCTACAATCCTCCATATTAAGCACTTTGCCATCTTGGCCAACGACAATCAATTCACGATCATCTCTTGTCTTAATCACATTGCCACCATTCTCTATGACCTCTTGTATATTTATTTCCTGTTTCATATTCATTATAAGCAAAGCTAATGCTCTGCGAAAAAGCTATTTTTTGATTACAAAAGAAACACTATAAGCATTTCCAATATCTATTACTACTCACCTCCATATTCCTTGAAGTGTTCCACCTGCTCCATCACTTGGTCGATAACCTCATCATTGTACTGAGGGGGATAGCCATTTTGGTGGAGACAAATGAATATCTTGTTGTTGAGGTCTGCACGGATATTACTATTATTGAGCCAGTCAGTGAAAGAAGACTGGATGTCTATCAGCTCCTTAATCTTCTTCGCCAATATCTTACACTTGTCATTGAAGATAAAACCATTCTCCTCTTTATCCTCTCCATACTCGAAGTTGTACTTATCTCGTAAGTGCATTAAAATATCATAGAATGCCTTTTCCTCAAAGGTCAGACCCAGATGTCGAAAACTCTCTCGATCCTTGCCGAGTTGTTTCAGCAAATCCAGAGCCTGTTTCGTTGCCTCTTCCATAATCTCAGAAACTGCTGTCGCTTGTGTATGCGAGGCTTCTTCTGCCGAAAGAGCAGATCGACGTTCGTGATACTTGTCCAATGTTTCCTTTAGCAACTCCTCATACTTCTCTGCTGCGATTTTATTGGTATTCTTATACTCTCTAATGGCTTTGCGGAGCATCTTTACCAATACTTCCAACTTAGTTGCGGGTAGTTTGATACCCTCGAGTTGTGCTACAAACTCAGCACTAAAAATCTGTTCCTCCACATCGGTATCAAGAATACTGACCACAGAGTTACACACTAATGCTTCCCTCACCATCTTCTCCACGGCTCTATTCATACTCTCAGCATCGTGCTTGTCACCAGAAGTCTTACGAATATAAGAAGCTACCGCCATAAAGCATTGCGAGAGCGAAAGCAATTCGTGGTTAAGGACAGCTGATGGCTGACAGATGTCATACGCCACTCGAAGGCGTTTGATATGAGCTAAGAAATAACTTTGAGCGCTGACGGCTTTTGGAGGACGCTTGCCTTGGTCTTTGTTCCATCCAGACGTTTGCGACTGAATATAATTGGCAGCTTCGGAAAGACATTCCAATCGCTCCAATGGCTTTGTATTCTTGTCGGTGAAAGGGGTGAGATCAAAGCCCACAAAGAGCTTTTTGATGAGGTCAATCTCTACGATGAGAGCTTCCAATGCCTGCTGTACATCATCTTCACTTGGTCCAAAGTCTTCCCCTCCAAATCGACTCATTGCCTCCATCATATTCTTTCGGATACCGATATAGTCTATGACATACCCAAACTCCTTGCCTGCAAATTTACGGTTCACACGACTAATGGTCTGTATGAGCGTTTGTTTCTGCAATGGCTTATCGTTGTATAGATAAGTTAGGCAGGGGACATCGAATCCTGTAATCCACATATCGACGACTATGACGATACGGAAGTTGGAATGCTCCATCTTGAATGCATCGTCGAGCAACTTTGTCCGACTTCTATCCCCCAGATAGTCATACATCTCTTTCGGGTCATCCTTTCCACGTGTTGCCACCATAGCAATGGTAGGCATTGAGGGTAGACTTCGCAACTCATCATCACTAAGTAACGTATCATCAGGAGACTTTCGCTCAACGAACCAGTCTGGATATAAGGACTCAAACTTCTTCAATAGGTTGTACGCAATAGCCCTTTTGCTACACACAATCATAGCCTTTTGGGGCACATCCGCTTTGTTGTTACAAGCCTGAGTATAGTGCTCTGCTATATCCTTGGCGAGTCGCTCCTGTCGCTCATCACCCCCCAAGATAACCTCCATAGCACTCATTGCCTTCTTGCTGGTCGCAATATCAGCCTCTGTCGCTCCCTCCTCTGCACACTGATTGTAGTAGCGGTCTATTTCTTCGACCTTAGCCGTGTCGAGTGTAACCTTGGCGATGCGTGGGATATACTTCAAGTCTACGGTGATGCCATCATCAACAGCCTGCTTCATCGTATAACTATCGACAATACCACCAAAAACCTGTATCGTTTCATCTATGGGCGTACCAGTAAAGCCGACGAAAGTAGCGTTGGGGAAGGCGGTACGCAAGTGCTCGGCATAAGGCTTCGTAACGAAAGCTCCTATTTGCTCAGCCTCTTTGGGTGATGCCCCCTCCTTGGCTGTATGCCGAACCTTGAGTTGAGTGTTGAGCCGTACTTGGCTACGATGAGCTTCGTCGGAAAAGCAAATAATGTTGTGTCGTGTATTGAGCAACCCTATCTCCTCACAAAACTTCTGGATCGTACAGATAAAGAAGCCTCCCGACTGCCGAAGAGACATCTCAGTTTTTAGGTTCTCTCGGTCAGCGATGATCTTGGCTGCACCTATCGAGAGAAAATCTTCAGAGCGTAAAAATAGTTTGCCCGCTTGAGACTGCAAATCCTCACGGTCTACTATCATCACAATGGTAGGAGAACCAAGTTCGGGACAACGCAAGGAGAGTTGGCGTGCCAAAAACATCATCGTATAGGTCTTGCCACACCCCGTAGCCCCAAAGTAAGTACCTCCCTTGTTATCTTGTCTCTCAAATGCTTGGACTACACTCTCTCGGAGCATACGAGTCGCAAAAAATTGAGGGTAGCGACAGACAACTTCTTCTTGCTTAGGATACACCTCATCTGGAAAGTAGATATAATCACGCACGATCTCCAGAAAGCGCACAGGGGCATACACACCCGATACAATTGTACGCACTTGGTCCAACCCTTTCTCTGCTGCCTTGTCTTCGTTATTGACTTTCTTCCAAGCATAATAATGCTCATAGGGCGTATAGGTCGTACCCAGTTTGGTATTGTTGGCGGTCGCATCGCTGATACAGGAGAGCGGACAGTAGCGCAGCAGATGCGGTATATCCCTCATGTAGCGAGTGTGGATTTGCTGATAGGCATCTGCTATGGTTGCCGTGGCATCCGTAGGGTTCTTTAGCTCAAAGATACAGAGGGGGATACCATTGACGAAGAGAAGTACATCAGGGATACGCCTATCTCCTTGCATCCCATAGCCCACTTCGTATTGATTGACACAACGGAAGCGATTGTCCGAGGGGGTCTCGAAATCGACATACTCTATATCGAAAATCTCGCCATCGGAGTGACGAGTATAGCGATAGCCGTCTCGCAGTAGACGATACGTATTGCGGAGTATATCAAAGTGAGTCTGCCCTCCTGTATGTTGTAGATGGCTGACAATTTCATCCAAGTCATTAGCCTCCAATGCGGGATAGCGTTCTTGGAGGTACTGGCGTAGGTCTCTGGAGATAAGAATATCTCTATTGTTACGTCTTATATCTCCTCCGTGCGTGTATTCCCATCCTTCCTGCTGTAGCAAGTCTATGAGGGCTTCCTCATATTCACTTTCGTAAAACTTCATCTTCGTCCCTTTCTTTAGTGATGTTCGGCGTACTGTATCAGTGCTGGACATAGGGTTTGTAATTGCGCTCGAGCTTCGCAGGCAATCTTTTTTGCCTCCTCAATATAGTGGTAGAGATTAACAATTGACTGCTGAACCTCGGGAGGAGGTAAGGCAATAGACACACGACACAGTTCCGTCCAATCAAAAGTTTCTCGAGCACTTCCCCAAGAATTAAACCGCGCATAGCGATCAAATTCTCCACGACTGAGCAATAAATACAGATACTCTGGGAGTAATCCATCTTTGGTCTTGAAAACGGTATAGACAGATGAGACTAAAAGTGACTGCTCTGTACTGTTGTGTGCTAAAGCGATCTTATCTCCACGTCTTGATGTATCTGCCACGTAAACAAAACCAGAAGGATTAACTTCTTTATAGGATGTTAGAGATACTCCATCCATATTAGCTTTGGTAGAGATAAACTTTTTATCTGTACTTATTCCTCTAACATCATCAAGAGTATATTTCCCTTCTGTATTACGTTCGTCGCATTCCTCGATGTACTTACCGAGTTCAACTGTTGGATATTTCTTTTGGCAGTCTACGATAAAGGCTTGGCTAGCCTCCGTAAGAGGAGCTATTAAGGCTTCATTCTCCTCGGCTAAACGCTTTAGTCCAGTGTAAGTATCGACTACCTCTTGCTGTACTTCAATTGATGGCAAAGGGATATTGATCCGACACATCTCTTCCCAATCGAATGTTTCTCGAGCACTTCCCCAAGAATTAAAACGTGCGTAGCGATCAAATTCTCCACGACTTAGAAGCAAATAAAGATATTCTGGGAGAAGTTTTGATTTGGCCTTAAAGACTTTGTACGAAGAAGATACAAGAAATGTCTTTTTTTCTCGATTGATAGCCAATGTAATCTTATCTCCATTACGAGAAGTTACGGTTACATAGCCAAATTCGAGAGGCTTCAACAACTTGTAAGGCTCTAAGGTGATTCCATCCATATTCGCCTTTGTAAAGATTAGTTTTTTCTCAATACTTATCCCTCTAACATCATCAAGAGTATATTTGCCTTCTGTATTACGTTCGTCGCATTCCTCGATATAATCACCGAGCCTTACCCTCGGAGCTGTCTTATTCTTCGCAGTCATAGCCTAATTGTTTAAGTGCTTGACGCAACCTCTTGTCATTCTTTGTTTGACGTTTGAGCAGGTCAGATACAGTGTTGGCTGTTGCAGTAAGTACTTGGTGATAGTCAATTTGGCTATCCCTGTCTACAAACTCGATATAGCGACTGGGAACCAACGTGAAGTCATTGGCTCGCAGTTCGTCGATGCCTACTGACCGATAGAGTTCGGGTTCGGCATACAGTGTTCCATCCGTACCCTCCCTCTGCCAACGAAAATAGATGTCAGATGCTTTGCGTACTTGGCCTGGTAGCAGTTCGACCTTTTTCTTCTGTTCGCCTTTGACTGCGTTGGTTGTCCATTGACGGAGATCCATAAATAGGATTTCGCCCGAGCGATTGCGTAGTCTTCGACCATGATGGGTGCCACCTCTCTTGTTTTGGTTGAGAATCCAAAGGGTAACAGATATATCCGTGGCATAAAATAACTCTCGGGGAAGTACGATGATGGCTTCCACTTTGTCCCCTTCGATAAGTTTGCGACGTATCTCACTGGCATCACTGTCTCCCAGTGCACCATTGGCAAGGAGGAAGCCTGCGACACCACGCCCCGCTTTGAGCTTCGAGAGTATATGCAGTATCCACGCATAGTTGGCATTGCTCTCTGGTGGCACACCATAGTCTGCCCAGCGAGAGTCGGAGCTGAGTGCCGTATCGTACCACCGCTTGAGATTAAAAGGAGGATTAGCCATAATGTAATCAAAGGTGAGTCCTTTGTGTAGGTCGTTGGTGAAGGAGGAGGCATTTCGCTCGCCTAAGTGGTGCGAAATACCTCGCACCGCTAAGTTCATCTTAGCCAAACGATAGGTCGCAGGGTCGTTCTCTTGACCATATACATTGATTTGAGCGATGTCACCATCCTTTTCCTCTACATACTTGGCACACTGCACAAACATACCACCCGAACCACAGCAGGGGTCGTAGAGTGTACCATCATAAGGCTCTATAAAGGCAGCTATCAGCTCTACAATATCGTGAGGGGTATAGAACTCGCCCTCCTCTTTGGAGGCATTGACAGCAAACGACTTGAGGAAGTATTCATAGACTCGTCCGATGAGATCCTTCTGCTCGCCAAAGACCTTGTGCGAAATCTTATTGACCTCATCCACCACCTTTTTGATGATACTCTTCTCCAGATTTATAGCGGTGAATAATCCTAAGCGCACACACCCTTTGAGAGTATCTCCACTCTCCTCCAGACATTGGAGTGCATCGTCCAGTGTACTATTTAGCTTTTCACTCGGAGTCTCCAAGAAGAGACTCCATCGAGCCTTCTCGGGGACAAATGCAGTTCCTCCGTATGCTCGAGGGTTATTGAGCCGCATTGAGATGATGGCTTCGTCAGTGATTCCACTCTCGATGAAACTCTGACGCAATGTCTCTTGAGCATCCTCAAACTTCTCACCGATGAAGCGGAGGAATACCAATGTCAAGAGTAGGTCTCTCTTGTCATTGAGGGTTGCATTACTACGGAGGTAGTCTCGACAGTTGAATAGTATAGTTTCGAGATTTAACGTCTCTTCCTTTTTCTTTTTAGCCATTCTATTATACGCTTAGATTGAGTGTTTCAAATCTATATTTTATTAATGCAACATACTGTTCCTGCATCCCCTTTGGTAGGAAACTCTGGCGGATGCAGGCTTCCCATTCGGGGAGGATATGTCCGAAGCGAGCGAAGATGTTGTCGCACACTTTCTCATCCAAACCTGAGGCTATCATTGCTTCGATGAAATGTTGGCGGGTGAATTTGCGTTTCTTGCCACAGAGCGTCAGTGCAAGCTCTTCTGTATCCTCAGGAATAACAAGTGCCGTAGACAGCAGGTCATAAGCTGGAGTGAGTTGATATTCGTTCCCCTCTGGAGCATAGAGCGAGTAATTCTTGAGGTGCATATCGGTATTACCTATCAGCCACGAAAAGAGCACTTGCTCCCAGTACTTGACAAGATCAAGTTTAGGCACAGAGCTATACTTGGAGATGAGTTTGGCTATTTGCTCATGCGAGCCTTTGTACTTATATTCGGTCAGACGCTCTGAGAGCTGACACATATCTTCCATTGGGAGCTTCTCCCCTTGCTCTGTTCTGTCTATGCGACGAGTGATATAGCATAGTTCGCCATCGCTGAATCGCATCAGTCCATGAGGAACTGTTTCAATCTTGGCAATCTCTGCAAGGTGCATCGACACATCCTCCAACTCGGGGAGATGCGAATAACGCTCTGTTTGAGGTTTAAGAATAAACCGTCCCCATAAGCCAACAATAGTAAATCGCTTGGGCGAATTGCTCATCTGATCAAAGTCGAGGGACAGTTTGGGTTGTACTCCTGTCACTGTGGTCTGCGAACGAATGACCTCGTCAGCCAACGCTCGTACTTCGCTACTCGTATAAGGCAATATCGGAGCTTGAGGCGTCCCAAATAATTTGCGACAACACTTAGCATGGTAATCCACCTTTCCATCAACCAAAGGTTCGTAGCAGTATAGGCATCTATTCTTCATCTTCAGTCGTATTTAGAGGTTCGATACTTACCGCTCCAATGCAGTCTCGGCAACAAGCCAGTAGTAAAGCCATTCGATCCCTTGAGTCTATCTTCCAATTCTTCTGAGCAATATCTAACAGCCATCCCTCAGGGATAAGTCCGTCAAAAAATGGATGAAGCATATTGCTTTGGAAAGGTTCTTCTCGCAAAGGCATTGTTAGGCTTATGCCTTGAGCTTCGGGCATAGTCAGATAGTCCTTGTCGTAAGCAAAGGAATAGCCCTCATCACTTTCTGTGAGAATGCCTGCTTTGAGTGTCTTCCAATAAACAAATGCCTGTTTCATACGTCATCTCCTTCTCGTTTCATCGGCACGGGACCACACTCCGAACCGAAGAGTTCGAAGACTTTATTGACCTTATCAAGGCGAAGCGTGGTCTTGCCTTGCTCTAGTTCACGCACAAAGCGTAGCCCCACTCCTGCTTTCTCGGAGAGGTCTACTTGTGTCAGTTTATATTTCTTGCGCATCTCCTTCACATACTGCGCTATGATTGTCCTCGCTTGCATCTTACATCGATTGCTTGAAGTTCCACACTCAAGGCATACATGGTGCACTGCACACTCCGCTCAAGCCATTATATACCTTATCAGTGGCAAATGTAAGAAATAGGAATCAATTATACCCCTTTTCGGGGATATTATTTTGAACAAAATACGGAATTATACCCAATAGGGAGGATTATAATATTTTTCCTGCACCACATTGCCTTAATATGCTCCGAAATGGGTACTTTTGCAATGAGCAAGCGTGCTAAGTACAAATGGGAGATATTGTAATCTATTGATTTATAGAGTGGAACGCCCAAAAGAAAATTGAAAGACTGAGAACTAAGCTATGCAGTACAAGTATGTAACTCCTTATAAAACAGTGAGATAAAACTGTTTTCCCATTTATTTGAGGGGTATTTGTACCGATTAAAAGGCTAATCGCCTAATTGATAGAGAGATAAATATATTGCATCGGAAAGTAATTTCTGATAAACAAATCCAACTCAAGAAACTGAGGGGTGTTGCTCTATACCCGTGAGACACCTTTCTCCCCACACCTCAAGACCCATGCGCCTGAGGCTTTGTGCGTAACTGTCGAGGCTTTTCTTATTCGTGATGAATCCATCGCCCCTAGCATTGCCCTATCCCTTGATCGCGTCATCACGACGAATGATATCAAGCACTGCGGTTGGGGAGTAGTGTCTAGCCTTTCGGCATCATCCGAAAGTTCATTGCAGACTTCCTCAAAGTAGCCTTCGCCTACACACAATGTGTAAACCCGAGCCTACTTCCTATCTCCCACAAGTTCACAGACAATCTTTGCACTTACTGCTGGAAAATACAAGTAGATAAATTCTTCAAAGAAAATGCTCCCCTTTTTATAGTTTAAATTCTGTCCAAAGAGGGTAGTGGTCGGATAGCATAAAAGAGAGACGTTGTCGAGAGAGACCTCTATTTTTCATAGCTATGGTCGTAAAATCGTAATTCCCTCCTGTTTTGAATTCAAGCGAAAGACGAGGTTCTCCTTTTTCTCCATTGAACCAGGCTATCTGATCATAGTATTTTGTTTCGTCAAATATAGAGCGAGTTATAGATTTGTTTTGTAGGGCTTCAGGCACAAATAATCCCTCTGAGAGAAATGTTTGATCGAGCAAGTCTCCCCGAGCTTCAATGT
Source organism: Porphyromonas circumdentaria (assembly GCF_900167105.1). Classification (GTDB taxonomy): domain Bacteria; phylum Bacteroidota; class Bacteroidia; order Bacteroidales; family Porphyromonadaceae; genus Porphyromonas; species Porphyromonas circumdentaria. Next base: position 135,888 of record NZ_FUXE01000001.1, read on the forward strand.
TGAAGTCCCCCATAACGATGAGGTTGTGGTGATAGGCGTTGACATCCTTAGACCACTCAGAAAGCCAACGAGCTATTTCCTTTAGTTCAGGGATGCGTTCTTCGGCTTTACTACCGTAGAGAACATGTAAGGTTACAAGGATAAAGGTTTGATTTTTTGAGCGAAAGCTAACCGCATAGGGAGTTCTGACAAACTGCTTTTTTAGTGCATCTTTTCCCGTTTGTTTGAGCCACTCATCTGGAATTACAAGCTCGCCTGCCAGACCAGAGAGATTGAGGCGTCGGGTATCAAAAATATACGCCATACGTTCGGCATTGCCCGCTTTTCCCTTAGTGACGTCTGTCAAAATCATTGACCACTCGGGACCGAGTATTTTTAGTGTATCTCTGAGAGATCTGAGATTGGATTTGACTTCTTGTACAGCGATAACGTCAAACCGTCTTAAAATTTCAGCAATACAGAGTATTGCATGCATATCTCGTTTTGGGGTGTCTTTTTCGTCACTTGCCCATTTACGGGTAAGATCTCCGAAAGCTCGGATATTCCAGCTTGCTATGAGAAGATTACGGTCAAGTTGTTTAGCTGGTATCTTATTATCAAGATCTTCAGTGAGAAGGCGGAGATTCTCTTTTACTTCGAGTGGAGGGTTGGTATACATGGATTCTTTTGCTTAGAATTATGTGCGTAAATGTAATTATAAAACTATTTGTATGCAAATATTGCTTAAAAACATCTTTTTGCGTTACGAATACAAAGTCGATTTATACATCTCAAAGTTCCCTTAAAAGTCTTTTATGAGAAAGCAAACCTCTCCGGAAAGAGGAGAGGTATACTAAGAAGATAGAAGAGAAATTTTGAGTTTATTTTCTCAGTAGAGAGGTTCCTTTGAGCAGTTGTTTTAGGAGTGTAAGGGCTTCATTTTCTGCCTTTCGCATTGCCTCTTTTTCTTCTGAAGAGTGATCGTCTAAGCCGATAAGATGCAAAACTCCATGTATTAGCACCCGATGTAATTCCTCTGCATATTCCGAAGAAAAAAGTTCTGCGTTACTCTTTACCGTATCGAGACTGATGACAATATCGCCGAATATACGATTGTCCCCCTCATTTTCCCTCGTGTCGAAAGTAATGATGTCAGTATAATAATCATGATTAAGATACTGGCGGTTGGTAATGAGAATACCCTCATCATCGGTAAATAAGTAAGAGATATTGCCCAACTCTTTTCCCCAACTATGGATAACCTCTCGTATCCACTGGCGTACTATTAGTCGATGGATGGGAGGAACACTTTTACCCCTTTCGCTAAAATAATAGACACTCATTGTTTTGCTAATTAGTTCTTTACCCGACAAAGAATAGATACGTTATAATAATGGCAGCAATAGCTCCTGCCAAATCTGCCAAGAGAGAAAAACCTGCCGTATAGCGTATCTTTTTTATCCCAACACTCCCAAAATAGAGAGCTATAATATAAAAAGTAGTATCAGTACTTCCTTGCACCACAGAGGCTAAACGTCCTACCAAACTATCTGCCCCGAAAGTATGCATTGTATCGACCATCAGAGCTCTTGCTCCATTTCCGCTAAGAGGTTTCATGAGTATGGTTGGAAGTGCTTCCACCCAATCTGTCTTCACCCCGATAAAAGAGAAAAACCATTTAACAGCCTCTATAATCACATCCATACCTCCCGAAGCTCTAAAGACACCTATAGCCACCAGCATGGCGAGAAGGTAGGGAACGATCTTAACAGCCGTACTAATACCTTCTTTAGCTCCCTCTACAAAGGCATCGTACACGTTTATTTTGGCGACAATGCCTCGGATTAAGATCAACGAAATAATACCCAAGAGTAGTAACGACGCACACATCGTTGTGTAAAGACTAAAGGCTTCTGGCGATAAACTGTTACGTAGTATTGCTATGCCTGTAATCAAAAGAGCGAGGGAGAATAGTAGCAACAAAAAAGGTTTCTGGAGGAGGTTTATCTTCTGTTTAAGGGCAACAAGGGTTACGGCGGTCATTGTAGAGGCGAGAGTTGCTAACAGAATGGGAAGAAAGACATCTGTAGGATTGGCGGCACCAGCCTCTAAACGAAAAGCAATAACACTGATGGGAATTAATGTAAGGCCGCTGGCATTGAGCGCGATAAACATAATCATCGCATCAGAGGCCTTATTTTTATCCAGATTGATATCTTGTAAATGTTGCATACTCTGCAATCCCAGAGGTGTAGCCGCATTGTCCAATCCCAGAAGATTGGCAGAGAGATTCATAAATATACTGCTTAAAACGGGGTGTCCCTTGGGGATAGAGGGGAAAAGCATCCCAAGCAGAGGACTTATCTTCAAAGCCAAGCGTTCCATAGCACCGCTCCTTTCTGCCACTTTCATTACTCCCATAAAGAAGCAGAGCACCCCCGTTAGGGTAATGACTATCTGTATAGCATTGGTTGATTGGTCAAATATGGCCGAAACAATTTGCTGAAAAACCTCGGGGCGGTCTGATAATAAAGCGGTTATCACGCTGAAAAGTACGCCTCCCAGAATAAAGAGTAAGAATAGATAGTTCAGTGCCACTGTACGAAATTTTATTTTTTTACAATCCCATCTCTTCGAAGAAGTGCCTCTATTTGTGGCTCTCGGCCTCTAAAAGCAATGAAGAGCTCCATAGCCTTTGCCGTATCTCCTCGCTCCAAAATATTTTTACGGAACGAGTGGGCTGTCTCTTTGTCAAACAGCCCCTTCTCTAAGAAAAGAGAAAATGCATCTGCATCAAGCACCTCGCTCCATTTGTAGCCGTAGTAACCAGCAGCATATCCGCCCGAGAAGAGGTGTCCAAACGAGTTGCTCATGATACAACCCTTGGGGCGTGGCGGGGTAACGCGAACAGAAGCGGTGACCTCGCGCTCGAAAGTCTCTAAATCGCAGGAGGTATCCAAGGGTTCGGTACGAGTGTGATAGGCCATATCTAATAACCCGAATGAGAGCTGGCGTAAAGTGCTGTAACCTACTGGATACTCTTCGGCAGCCAACATCTTTTTTAGTAACTCTACAGGCATGGGTTCCTCGGTTTGGTAGTGTCGGGCAAATGTTTGTATGAACTCGGGCTGTCTTAACCAGTTTTCCATAATTTGGCTGGGTAGCTCTACGAAATCTCGCACTACATTAGTCCCGCTCAATGAGGTGTATTTGCACTGGCTAAGTAATCCATGTAATCCGTGCCCAAACTCATGCAGGAAGGTGTTTACTTCATTAGGAGTAAGTAAAGAGGGTAAGTCTCCCGCTGGAGGAGTAAAGTTCATTACCAAGAGGATGTGCGGGCGTTTCGCTCCGTTTTGTTCTTTAAGATTATTCATCCAAGCACCGCTTCTCTTGCCTTTGCGAGGGAAGAAGTCTAAGTAGAGTAGCCCGATAAAACGTTGAGGAGCCTTATCCCAAACCTCGTAGACGCGAACTTCCTGCTCATAAACAGGAAGCTCTGTTTGCTTAAACTCTATGTCATAAAGTTTTTCTGCCAAACCCAAAACACCCTTGATTACATTGTTTAGAGGGAAGTAGGGGCGCAGCTCTTCCTGTGCTATGGCATAATGTTTCTCTTTATAACGTTCAAAGTAAAAATCAATATCCCAGGGTTCAAGGGCCCCTTCTTTTTTTAGCTCGGCAATCTGTTTTACTTCTTCTCGGGCTTGGTCTATATAGGCTACTCGAAGATGCTCCAAGAAGTCAGAGACTTTTGAGGGTTTATCCAACATCCGCTCTTCCAAAGCAAAATCGGCATAGGAAGAGTAGCCTAATAGCTGGGCAACTTTCAATCGATTATTTACAATTCGGCGTGTTATTTCTATGTTGTTGGTTTCGTTATTTTTGCAGCACAGTTGAGCTTTTGCTAAAAACATCTGTCGACGAAACTCGGGAGAGGTGCAAAATTTCATGATGCCGTGGAGCGAAGGAAAAGAGAGATCAAAGAGGTAACCCCCTGTATTACGCTCTTCTTGCGCTCTTTGTTGAGCCTTGTTAAGTAGAGCTGTAGGAAGCATTTTCAGAGACTCATCGGTAGGAATATATAGTCTGAATTCGTTCTCTTCCTTAATAACATTGTTCCCAAAGGTCAAGGTATCACGACTTAGCTCCTCGCGTAAAGCCCTCAAACTTTTCTTTTCCTCCTCACCGAGTAAAGCACCGCTACGGACAAAACCTTTATAACAGTTCTCCAACAGACGTTTATCAGGCTCGTCTAAACTGTATTTATCTCGTGTCTCATAGACCGTTTGCACGCGAGCAAAAAGTTCTTCAGATAGGGATACATCATTGGATAATCGAGTCAATTCGGGCGATAGTTTCTCCGCCAACTCCATCATAAAATCATTGCCGTTACAGTGGAGTAGGTTATAAAAAGCCCCTTCGACAGCCTCTAATGCTCCCCCTAAGTGCTCCAAGGCAACGATTGTATTCTCAAAAGTAGGAGCCTCTGGATTGGTAATCAAAGCCTCAAACTCGGCTCGATAGGTTCGTATCGCTTCTTCAAAAGCCTCCTCATAAACCTCTTGCTCGATTAAATCAAAAGGATAAGCTCCATAAGGAGTGGGGGGAGTAAGAAAAAGAGTATTGATTTTTTCTTGTATTGTATTCATTATTTTGTCTATTTATATTTGTTTGTTACCTGCCGCAAATATCTTTGTAAGGGCAGTATATACAGAAATCCGATACGGAAGTTTGGCAGAAATCTTGCGACGGATCGAATAGATTTTCTAAACACCTCTTCAACTCCTCTACAAAAGGTAACGCAAGTTCTTCTATCCTGAAATCGTTTATTTCTGTTTCACCTTTGGGTCGTTCTTTTAGTTCTAAAGGGGGTATGGGTAAGATAGGGTTCTTGCTTAATTCCTTAAGCGAATAAAGCGTGGGTAGAATAGGGCGAGAAGCATCTTGATAAGCATACCAGTAATAGGCATAAAGGAGAAGTTGGGGGATAGCCTTACTTGCTTTTTCTTTGGCTGTCGGGAAAAACAAAGAGCTCAACGTAGGGAAGCTACCCTTGTCGCTACCCGTCTTATAATCAATAATGCGAGTAACTCCATCGACCCTGTCTACTCTGTCTATAAACCCTTTGATGCGTACATTGAGCCCATTATTCAAGGGTAGAGAAAAGAGAAAAGGGTGTTCAGAAGCTAAGTAGGTTAACTCTTCATACTCCTTATCATGTATCAGTATAGCAGAGACATACTTTCGTATCATACGGCAATATACCTCATGGATACCCTCTATATCATGAGCAGAGGGTTGCTCTTTATTGAGTACGATGGCAGCATATTCTTTTCGGATAATAGACTCTACCGTGTGTAAGCCCCCTTTAGGATCTAAATAGTGCTCTATCTCCTGTCTATTTAGTTTTTTGCCTTCAAAAGGTCTGTAAAGTCGTTGCATCGTGTTGTGTACGATACTGCCAAACTTCCCTGCGTTAAGAAAGTCTTCATCTTTTTCCAGATCTCCTATAGCACAGAGATATTTGAAGTAAAAACGAAGAGGGCATTGAGCAAAGTCGTAAATACTACTGGCCGATAGGGCGGGTAGCTTGGGGGTTGCTTCTCCCGTATAAGATGCTAAACGACGTATTAGGTCTGCACTTTTGGGAATGGAGATAGGAGGGGTATGACTATCGGTTAGGGATATCTGTACAGTGCGCTCTCGTAGGGGATAGCCTAATAAATAACGTATCTGTCTTAAATATCGAGAGGGTTCGTAGTCTTGACTACTTCCTATTACAAAGTAAACACGACGAGCACGACTGATAAGACGATAAAAATGGTAACTCTCGATATAGTCATTAAAGCGATAGGTTGGGAGTCCATAGCCTACTCTGAGAGCGTTGGGAATGTAGCCGAATGCAGCACTACTTTTTCCCCTTGGGAGCAGCCCCTCATTGGCATCGGGGATGATAAGATAGTCAAAGTTTATAAGGCGTGATTCCAAAAAGCCCATTACCTGCAAGCCTAATAGGGGTTCCCCCTCGAACGAAGTCTTTTCTCCCTCGACAAGTTGACGCAATAAACGAGTTGCAACGCCAAGGGTTATGTACTCTTGCAGAGGCTCTAATATGTTGATGAGTTGTACTACAATGGAGGCATAGGATTGAGTGAACTCAATCTCTAATTGCGTGAAGTGCAGTAAAGCCTCTTCTTCTTCGGGGAGATTGCGATAGAGCTTTTGCCCCAATGTCTCTAAAAGTTCGCGAAGAGTGTACAGGAGGTCAATACCTCTATCCTTGGGGGAGAGCATAGAGAGTACGGAAGTATCTTTTTCTCCCTTTTCTTGCTCTCTAATCAACTCAAAATCGATATAGTAAAAACTATTTTTCAAAAGACTTTCTAAGGCATCTACCTGCTCGCTTGTTAGCAGCAAACGTGTCATCGGATGACGAAGTAGTACCTTCAAAGATTTGGCAGGTAATAAAACCTTTGCACCCTGCGATCGTATATTGAGATGCAGGTCGATAAAACGACGCACCCATATAGCAGTAGAGGTATTACTCAGCGGGTATCCCATGGTAATATTGATATTTTCCTCTACGGACTTTATGGACTCCAAAAGCGGTACTAAAGCTTTTTCCTGTGGTAAAACTACGGCGCATCGTAAATCACTTATAGCCTTTGCATCAAGCTTCTCGATCTCTTTCAAAAGCTCGGGAACCACTCGACTACGCCCTATGTCGGAAGAGGTTTTTACAATCTCTATCTCGGGACTTGAAAGCGGTGTGTCAAGTTTTAAGACTTCACCCCCTAAGGAGTTTTTATTCTCGTCGAGTGCATTGCCGATTATTTTTGTCCATTCGTTTTCGGTCAATCTTGCATGGGCACTATAAGGGAGTTCTTCCCAAATGAACTTCATATTAAGATGAGCAGGGTACCTCTTCAGACGTTGTAGGAAGAGGCGTTCGGCAGGGGTAATTTGATAAAGCCCTGCAATGGTTATATGCTTTATCTTTTTTTGCAGAAAGGCAGTCAGTTGCTCTTCAAAGAGCTTTTCCTCCATTTCTACGATTTTACGAGCCATCATGCCTTGATAACCTGTTCCTTCGGCAAGGAGCCTGTCTCGAAAGCGATTATAGAGTAGCTCCATCTCTGTTAGGATAGAGCAAAATTCCCCTTCTAAATGAGAAGCCTTGTGGCATATAGTTGTGGGGATAGTTCCCCAAAATTGTACAATGGTAGCACGCTGTTCGTCGCTTAGATAATCAATCGAAGTGAGTTCGTCGAGGTGGCTCATGTTGCGGAATATTTTGTCCGCTGGAGCTAAGAACAAATCTATATCGTTGAAATCTCGGAGTATGCGTTCAAAGTGATCCATGACTACGGTGCCCTTTTCTAAGCTATACTCTGGATTTTCTTGCTGTCGCAGGCGATAGAGTTCTTCCAATAGGGTGCAGAGTAAATAAGTTTTCCCTACCTGTTTTAATCCAGAAAACTGTAATACCAGTTCTTCGATGGTGATAATCTTTGGAGAAAAAGCAGGTTTTTGCAGTCCTTGACTGATGTAATACTTAAAGAACACTCCTGCTCGGTGTGAGGGAAAAACGAAACAATGCTCATAGAGCTGATCTGTCGGTCCCGATAATACTCGTTGCGCTAAGGCGTGAAGAAAGTTCGAAGAGTATTGCATCGTCAAGGGAGTAAGAGGGTCAATAAATTATTGGATACATGTAGTATGATGCCTGGGTATAGAGAGCCAGTATAATGCCTCCAGTAGCCAAAAATAAGTCCATAGATAAAAATGGGCAAGAGGTGGGCGGGCGATAGGTGCAATAGAGCGAAGATGATAGCTGTGAGTACGATGCCCCAGTGGCTACTTTTCGTTAATCGGATAAGAAGAGGCTGCAATGTCCCCCTCATGTAAAGCTCTTCTACAAAGCCCGTAAGTAGAGAGATAACCAGTATCCTAAATATGGAAAGGGAGAGCGTTGTAGGCTGTTTAATAAAAAAGGCAATGCTCTCTGCCTGTTTTTGTAGAGCTCTCAGATAGTCCCCCCATGTACCGCTCCAATGCTCTATTAGGATGTTACTCGCATAAGAAGTTAGTGCGATTAAGCCAAACCCTACGAGAGAGGCAACTATGAGTTTGATTAAAAAAGATAACGAGGGTATATTGATGGGTTTTAGCCCTAAAAAATCTTTTCGACACCCTTTGTCTATTTGGAGATAAGTAAAGACAAATGGTACGATACCGAACGTGAGAGCCGAAGAAACTGCCGAGTGTAAGAGGCGGTCAAAGAGGGTTCGGGAGGGAACATAGATTGCCCAAAGATTAGAGATGGAAAGGGCCAAAAGAGTTAAAGCAAGGAATAATAGGCAGGATCGAAGGAGATTTGACCCCGTCAAACCCTTTATCTCTTGGATATAAGATTCTGAACAATGACCCTTTAGTCCCACCTTTAGTTCTATATTTCCTTTCTGCAAAGTTATCCAAATTCAAGTAGTGTCCCAAAAAAAGTAGTCCAAGTTCTCATTCTTAGAGTTCAAGCCTCTTGTGTGGAGTGTTGCTTCCTTGTTTATTTAGCGTTTATTTCTAAAGGGGATTCATTCATAGCCGAGAGATAGCTTACGGGTATATAGGAGTTTGCAAGAGGGAGGGGGTTACACGCTAGCGATTTTTTCTTTATTTCAATGGGCTTATCCTCCACTGTGGTTCGTTCGAGTGCCCTCTTTACTTTTGTCCTTTCGTCTTTTCGATAGAGTAGATTGTTTCTTTGCACCTGTTTAGAAAGTGAGGTCTATAGGTGTAGAAGTTACTTTTGTTATGAATAATTCTCTATTTGCAATCTGCGTATATATATATTTAGATTGCAAATACATATATTCAACTTGCATATATGTATATTCAATCTTAATATAAAGAATATGATACTGTGAAACAAGAAAGTTGCCGTTATGAAACACAAAAAAAGATAGACCTCATTCCATAGTACTTGCTCTTATTGGCTTGTATCTAAGGTATTATGCAAAGTCTTCTTTGGGAAAGGGGATTCTTTCCACGAGAAACCCTTTTTTCACACCTCCTTTATTCTTAAGGACGAGGAGGATACAACTGTCTCATTATATTTGTTTAACTTTGAGGGTAAGATGCACGATATAAAAAGGAGGTGGATATGTCACAAAAAATAAAAGTTTTGCTTACGGGTGCTGCAAGTAGCATCGGGAGAACTATTCTAAAAACACTACTCGTTCACCGAGAGCAGTTTGATATTACTGCATTTGACATAAAGAAGGGCAAGACAATGAACTTCTTGGAACACTTCAAATCGGATGTAAAGATTGTCTATGGAGATCTGTCCATCCCCGAGGAGAGTGTCGAGGCTACGACCGATAAGGACTTTGTAATTCATTGCGGTTATTTATCTGAGGCGACCTCAAATCGTAACCCAAGATTGGCGCAGAAGGTCAATGTAATGGGCACTCGTTACTTGGTGGAAAACTTGGAGTGCAACTCTCCCTCTTGCTTTCTTACGATGGTGTCGACGGTAGGAGTATATGGCGATCGCCTTCGCTCTCCGATGATTACGGTAGGTGACTTTACCGCTCCATCAGTTGGGGATAACTATGCGCTCACGCTCCTCCAAGCTGAGAAGTTCGTTCAAGATAGCCGTTTGGAGTGGACTATATTCCGCCCAGGTATTATACTCGATGTAGAAGAGTCCTTTTTGGATAGCTCTTTTTTCAAGATGCCCCTTGCTTCTCATCTGGAGTTTGTACACGTGAGAGATATGGCTTTTGCCGTAGTCAATAGTTATGAACGTAGGGCTTCGCTTTGGAACAGAACCTTTAATGTCGGTGGCGGAGAGCTTTGTCGGGAAATCTATCAGAATTTCATACAAAAACTGATGACGGTAGCAGGGTGGGGTGATATTACATTCCCCGAACGTTCGTTTGCCACTTACAATCGCTATGGAGGCTATTTCTCAGATGGAGATGCTTTGGAAGAGATTATGCACTTCAGAGCTCATACGCTGGAACACTTCTTTGAAGAGTTGCAAAAGTCCAAAACGCTCGTGAGTCGTCTCACGACTAAAGTCTTTGGAGACCTGCAGAAGAAGAACTTCCTTGCACAGAGTGAGCCCTACAAAGCCTTTAAGCAAAATGACGAGGAGAAGTTGAGACTTTTCTTTTAGCGCATTGCTTCTTTTAGATGATCCTATAAATGTTTTTTGACTTGGGTAGAGTTTTCTACCCAGTCTTCTTTTGGCCATTTTTATGTCTACCTTGAGTAATTTGTTTCGCTCCCTGCTATTTTTTGTAGCCATCTCTTTTGCCTTTTCTTGCTCGCAGGAGGGTACTTCTTTCAAAAGGGTTTCGCTTGTTCCCGTAGATTGTGTAGATCCTTTGGTCGGGAGCCTTTCGTTGGGACAAAAGCCCCTTCCTGCCGTGGTGCAGTTACCCCACGCTCTGCTCTCTATAAGCCCTATGAAGGCCGATTTCAGGAGCAACTATATAGAGGGCTTACCTTTGGTTTCCTTTGCTGCGTTGGGCGATACGCAACTTTACTTTTGCCCGCTCCTTTCGATGGCGGGGGCTGATTTCACCCCTTTCTACACCTACGATAACGAGGAGGTAACCCCTTATAGTTACAAGGTTTACCTCGATAAAGAGCAGGTATACTGTAGTTTTTCTCTGCAGGAAAGAAGTGGTATTTATCATCTGAACTTCAAAGAATCCGTCTCTCAAGAACGGCTTTTTCAGTTTCGCTCCTCTTCCGAGATAGCCTTCTATCAATTAGATTCACTCAATAGAGTTTATGCTACGTATCCGCTTAAAGGTAAGGGAAGTCTTTACCTCTATTTGGAGAGTAATTTGCCCTTTGAAGCTGCCTCTTCAGTGGGAGAAAAGATCCTACTCGTAAAAGCTCCCTCGGGTTGTGAAGAACTGGTTATTCGTTATGGGATTTCTTTGATAGACCACGAACAGGCGCAGAAGAATCTGCAAAGGGAGATACCCTCTTACGAGTACAATGTCGTGTCTAAAGCTGCCCGCAATGCGTGGAGTACAGCCTTGGGGCGCATTAAATTGGAGGGGGGAACTCTCGAAGAACAGTCGATCTTTTATACGGCTCTATATCGCTCGCTCACGGCTCCCGTATGTATCTCGGAGTATGGACGTTACTACTGTTCGATGGACGACTCTGTCTATGATGATGAGGGTACCCCCTTTTACACCAATGACCGTACATCAGAGTCTTTCCGTTCTCTGCATCCTCTTAAAACGTTACTTTTCCCCGAAATTGAGCAGCAGATACTGAATTCATACATTCGGATGGCACAGAGGAGTAACAATAAAGAGTTGCCCACTTACCCCTCTTTCGGGGGCGATATCGCATCTGCTATCGACCGAAACAGAATGTTGGAAATCTTTACCGATGCTTACAGTAAAGGTCTCACGGATATAGATATACAAACGATATATCAAGTGGCGAATAACTATATGAACAGCGGGAAAGCCGATGCTTATGACCGTTGGTGTTATCAAAAGATAGCCACCTTTAGCGGGCGAGCCATAAAGGAAGAGGGAAATAAACATATTCCTGTAATGGCTCATCCCTCTATCTCTTTGATATATCAATTAGAGCCCTACAACATACGAGAGATAATAGAAAGCTCAAAATCGGTCGACACTTTTGAGGCTTTACTCGATGAGCGCATGACCTCTGTACTACTTGAGCCGCTAACCGTACATAATATGTATGGTTACTATCTTTATTCGTTTACCGACCATCCCCATAAGACACAGAAGATAATCCGTCATGTGCTTAAGAAGAATTGCCGTCTTGATCCTGCGGGCTTTCCGACGACAGTTGATGGGGCTTCTTGGGGAGCTTCGGTTGTCTTTAGTATGTTGGGTTTTTACCCTGTAACACCTGGTTTGGGTGAATATATCATAGGTTCTCCTATGTTTACCAAGGCGGTTTTAGATCAAGGGGGAGGGAGATACTTCGTCTTAGAGGCGGAGCGAGCTTCGGAAAAGGAGAAATATGTAGGCCCTGTAATTCTCAATGAACAACCGCTACGGCAACTGCACTTTCCTCATAAGAGTATTGCCCAAGGGGGGAGTCTAAAAATGAAAATGTACCCGAAACCTCTTTCGGATTAGTCCATACGGTAGGGAAGTCCGAGGAGTTGTCAAAATTTTCCCTTAATGAAACTTCGACGATACCTTTTAGGAGAGATTAACTGTAACGAATAAAACGATAAAAAAAGAAATGAAAAAGATAATTGCTTTATGCACTGTGATGCTCGGCGTAATCACTTGTTGCAGCAGTAGAATGGCCATAGCGCAAAATAGACTTACGGGCATTGTAGCTGAGACGGAGGAGATAAAATTTACAACAGCTTCCGATGATGAGGAGGGAGGTCTTTATGGAAAAGGAAGTACTTGTCTGTTTAGAACGTGGAATAAATACCTCTCGTGGTCTCCAGAGGCTCCCAAATCTTCTTCAATGAATTTTAAGCCGACTCTGCATAGTAGAGAGGGGCGTCTCTCTTTCATTTCCTCTCCGTCGAGTTTGCCCATGCAGACTCGAGCGATTTATAAATCAGGGAAAATAGAGCAGGATCTTATGATCCTCGTAAAGGATCGGCTTATCGAAACTCTGGGAGATGATGGTCTGGACGAGATGTTTATCGAACTCACCTACTACGACTTCGACAAAGATGGTAAGCGAGAGGTAGTCCTTTCCTTTGTCGACTATGGCTCTTTATTTATTGTAGGGTATGTACTTAAGTTTACCGATAGAGAGCCTGAGGCTCCATGGGAGTACCTTGCCGAGGTTAGAGGACAGACTTTTCTCTACGTTAATAGAGAGACGGAGGAGGTGGTAGCTCCTGTCGGATCTCAAGGGCTTTTTGACGCTTACCGCTTTGATGGCAAAGAATTTGTGCTCTCCGATAGCAGTTTTGAGGATCGTATAAATGCTACAGCAGAATAAGACTAACTTGGATAAAAATCTTACGCAGATTTCAGTATCAAGTGCAGCATTGTTGCCAATGTACGCCAAGAATTTCCATGCGTGTTCTGAAGTTTAGCTTTTCTTTGTTCAGAGTGTAGTGCATTTTTTGTGGGGTATAGATATATTTTATAGAGGTATATAAAATATCTGTTGAGAGGTGTAATAATTATGTAGACCTTTGCATCGGAATTTTAGAATAAAAAATATATATCACACGATTATGACACCAATTTTAAACACTCTTTTCCCAGAGTTCAAACTCAACGCTTATCAAAACGGTTCTTTCAAAGTTGTTACTAATGAAGATCTGAAAGGTCACTGGTCTTTGGTTGTATTCTATCCTGGCGACTTTACTTTTGTTTGTCCTACTGAATTGGAAGACTTAGCAGAAAAGTACGAAGAGTTCAAAAAACTGGGTGTAGAGGTATACTCTTGCAGCTGCGATACACATTTCGTACACAAAGCTTGGGCAGATGCTTCTGCAGCTATTAAGAAAGTACAATATCCTATGTTGGCAGACCCAACAGGAGCTTTGACACGTGCATTGGGTATCCTTATCGAAGAGGATCAAATGGCGTACCGTGGTTCTTTCGTGGTTAACCCAGAGGGCGTTATCAAGATTGTTGAACTAAACGACAATAGCGTAGGGCGTGATGCAGAGGAAATCCTCCGTAAGATCAAGGCGGCTCAATATGTAGCTTCTCATGATGGACAGGTTTGTCCTGCAAAGTGGCGCGAAGGTCAGCAAACCCTCAAACCAAGTATCGATCTCGTAGGAAAGATTTAATCATATTCCTTAAACTACGAGACTCTTGAGGGTTGCTTAATGAAACGAAGAGAGGCTCTCGAGGAAATGTTTTGAAAAGAGTTTTATAAGGGCCCTTTTGATGATGAATATTCTTTGTCGAGGGGCTCTTTTTCTGTATAGAAACAAGCAAATAAAGACTTCATATGTTTGATAAAGATACCTTAGTGCAGGTGGGCAATTACTTTGCTCCACTAAAGAAAAAATATACACTGCGACTGCGAACCCTACCCACACATCCTTCCTATCAGGATGCGAAGGATATGCTGGAACAAATAGCATCTACTGCGACACAACTATCCGTTTCCTACGAAGAGGGAGAGGGTTTTTCTATTGACCTCCTTGTAGAAGGAGAGCCTTCTGGAGTACATTTTCGAGGTATACCTGGAGGGCACGAATTTACCTCTCTACTTCTTGCCATCCTAAATATTGACGGTATTGGTAAGAATATTCCCGATGAGGGTATTCAACGTCGTATTAAAGCCATCAAAGGAACGATAGATTTGCGTACTTATGTCTCCTTGAGTTGTACCAACTGCCCCGATGTGGTGCAGACTTTGAACTTAATATCCATTCTCAATCCTAATATCACACATACTATGGTGGATGGAGCTTTCTTCCCCGATGAAGTGGAGCGTTTGGGAATTGCCTCTGTTCCTTGTGTTATGGCGGGGGATAAAGTGCTTCACGTGGGTAGAGGAGATTTGGCTACTTTGCTCAATAAGTTGGAAGAAAACTATGGCTCCGATGCTACAGAGGCTGCCAGTGATGAGGTGAAAGAATTCGACCTCTTAGTTTTAGGAGGTGGTCCCTCTGGAGTTTCATCTGCCATCTATTCTGCTCGTAAAGGGTTGAAAGTGGCTGTCGTTGCAGAGCGTATCGGTGGACAGGTGAATGAAACTGTGGGTATTGAAAATCTAATATCTGTACCCTACATAACGGGAGCAGAATTAGCACAAAACCTCTTGACCCATGCCGAGGGTAACAATATCTCTCTTTACGAGGCGAGAACCGTGTCTTCTGTAGAGCAAAAAGAGGGTATCTCTTATGTGCGTACCTCCTCGGGAGAGTCTTTCTTGGCACCTGCCCTCATTGTAGCCACAGGAGCCTCTTGGCGTAAACTCGGTGTGCCAGGCGAAGTGGAGTATACGGGTAGTGGAGTAGCTTATTGTGCACACTGCGATGGACCATTTTTCAAAGGTAAACGCGTCGCTGTGGTAGGAGGTGGAAACTCTGGGCTCGAAGCTGCAATAGATTTGGCTGGTATCTGTGAGCATGTAACAGTCGTTGAGTTCTTAGATGTGCTCAAAGCAGACAACGTGCTTCAAGAAAAGGTGCGCGAGCTTCCCAACGTAGAGGTACTGCTTAGCACCGCAACAAAAGAGGTAAAGGGCGATGGTAAAAAGGTCGTTGCGATATCTATTACAGATAGAAATACGGGCGAAGAAAGAGAAATAGCCTTAGACGGAGTTTTCGTACAAATAGGACTTACTGCCAATACCCAATTGGTAAAGGATCTTGTTGCTACGAATGAGAGAGGCGAGATTATAATAGATGCTTCTTGTCGCACGGCAACTCCTGGCATATATGCTGCAGGAGACTGTACAACAGTACCTTATAAGCAAATTGTTATCGCTATGGGCGAAGGGGCAAAGGCAGCACTTTCTGCTTTTGACGATCGTATTCGTTCTTAATCTCTGAAGAAGGGGAATACCCTCTTCTTTTACTTCTTTGGAGGCTGTATAAATCTATTCGTTGCAGATGCAGAGCGAAGGTGTTTTATAGCTACTAAACTTAAGACTACTGTATAATGTTGGTTTGCCCCATTGTACGGTAGTTTTTGTCGTATTGATTTGATATACTCCCAATAAAAAAAGCACCTCCTTTGTAAAAAGGAAGTGCTTTCTTCTTAACTTTGTCGGGGTACTGTGATTCGAACACAGGACCCCCTGCTCCCAAAGCAGGTGCGCTAACCGGACTGCGCTACACCCCGATACTTTATCGATAAACGATTTATAGTATTCGTCCCTCTCAAAAGCACTGCAAAGGTACACTATTATTTGAAAACTACAATACTTTCGCTCTTTTTTCTTGATTTTTCTTTTGGAGCGCGATTTTGTACCTTTGTCTCAATCACGATTTATTGGTTATGCAAAAAGAGAAGATACTAATAGCTTTCGATACCGTAATAGAGGGGTTCGAAGAGTTGGAAAAACATTTTCAGCTGCTACGCCCTCCAAAGGGTAGAGATTTCTCTCAAGAAGAGATTGTGGAGTTACTGCCAGATTGTTTGGCCCTCGGTTCGGTTTTTGATATCCCTGTACGAAAAGAAATTATTGATGCGGGGCACTCCCTGAAGTTGATTGCTAACTACGCTGTTGGATATAATAATATAGATGTAGAGTATGCCCAATCTAAGGGAATTGCAGTATCTAATACGCCCAAAAGTGTGGTAGCTCCTACTGCAGAGTTGGCTCTGGCCTTGATGCTTTCTGCCTCTCGTCGTGTGGCAGAGTGGGATAGGACGATGCGTCATAAGGGGCGTACATTCAAGCCCTCCCGATTGGATGGTTTGGGTATTGATTTATTGGGAAAAACAGTAGGAATTGTGGGGTTAGGCAATATTGGACGGGCTGTTGCATCTCGTTGTCAAGCCTTCGGTATGCGTGTGGTTTATTACAGTCGCCACAGACTTGCTGCAGATTTAGAGAGAGACCTGAATGTAACCTATGCTTCTCTTGATGATTTGTTTCGAGAGTCTGATGTCTTATCCCTTAATATGCCCTATAACAAAGATTCTCATCATCTGGTCAATGAGAAGCGTTTGCATATGATGAAGAAGACATCCCTTCTAATAAATACGGCTCGTGGGGCTGTTGTTGATGAAAAAGCTTTGATACAAGCTTTGGAAAAGGGGTGGATAGCAGGGGCTGGTTTGGATGTGTTTGAGGATGCCGATAGACCCGATGAGCAATTGTTGTCTTTAGAAAACGTTGTTATGACCCCCCATGTGGGTACTCAGACTTACGATGCACGAGTGGCAATGGCTCGGGAAATGTCGGATAATATATTAGGCTTTTTCTTGAAAGATAGGCCTGTTAGTTTGGTGAATGTTTAGTATGTAGAGATCTTTATACGGGCTCAAAAATGTCGTTTAGATACGATAAAGTCCTACTCTTGTTAGAAAGGGTAGGACTTTTTTTATAAGAATCAAGCAGTTTTCTCTCCCTCCTTAGAGTTGTGAAGACACCAAAAAGAATTGCTCAAAGAGGATAGGAAGAGATTTTACAAACTCTTTATTTGCTCCATAATGCTTTCAAAAGAGGCGTCTTTAAGGCGTACTTTCCCCCCTATATCGAGTAAATACATAGTAGGGCTATATTTAAGATCATAAAGAGGTACGTTGCTCACTTTGCCGTCATGGTTGAATCCGACAATTCCAAAGGGAGGTAATTCTTCGAGGCTACGCTTCCACTCGGCCCAATCATCCTCGGCGTTTATGAAAAGAAGGTTGATTTTTTTAGTTTGTACCAGTCGTGCCAGATCACGGCTCGTTTTCATTTGCTCCACCACCTCTTGGCAACTGTGACATCCAGGAGAGTAAAACATTAGTAGGGTTACTTTGTCTCTAAATTTACTCAGGTGATAAGAAGTACTGTCAAGCGTTATGAAGTTGAAGTCTTCTGCTACGTGCCCTATACGGTTACGCCTCATCAAGCGAGTAGTATATTTAGTTTTTTCTTGTGTGGCAAGGTCTATCTTAGGTGTCTCTGCTAGCCACTCCATGATAGGCAGATAGTATTCTTCGTTGAAAAAGGGCGATTGTGGCTCGTGTAAATATCGCTCATACTGTTTTTGGAAGAAGATAAAAAGTGAGTCTTGAGACTGCTCCAATGGATAGATAAGCGATTTTTTTACCTTTTCTACGGGGAAATAGAGGGCCACTCCCAATAGGTTTACCAGTGACTGCTCTAAACGTTCGGGGTGAGCTAAAAGAGTTTTTTGATTGAAGTCACAGTTGTCCCAAAAGTGTTCAACGTAGTATAGAGCCTTCTCCTCTGCCTTTTGAAGTGTTAGGGGGATCTCAGGAGCAGGAAAAGCTATTTCAATCTCTTTATGGGTCGTACTGTCTTGTGTGGAGAGAGTTGTAGAAACAGCCTCTTTATTCTCTGATTGGGCATCGGAGTTTTTACAGCCTACAATGAGTAGTAAAGGGATTAAGCCTGTACAGATAAAAGCTCGCCGCAGTAGGGCTTTATATATTCTCTTTTTCATGATGCTAATAAGAAACTTTCGGCCATAATGTTACCATGTTGAGAACAGAATGAAAAACAAAAAGCCTCGGGGGAGTTGCTCGCTCTTCCAAGGCTTTTTTGATAATGAGTTCATTCTTTGTTGGAGAAGTATTTCATAAACTGCATACGCATGTAGTGCGTGCCGTCGCCTTCATCTTGAGCTTTGAGTTTCCCCCTAAACTCTCCGAGTGAAGTATACTTCTTTCTTTCCATCCATTGGGTTAGACCGTCCAACAGCACTTGTATATAGCCAGCACCTTTTTGGTATAGAGCCGAGCAAACTTGTGTAGAAGAAGCTCCTGCCATTATACATTTAATAACAGCCTCGTAGTCATGTATTCCCGTTGAGGCAGATATGGGGAGTTGGGGCACTTTAGCCGCAATAATACCTGTGTAACGTAGGGTGTCGTGTAGAGACTCTGGAGTAGTAAACACTTCTCCTCCCGTGATGGACTCTGTCTCAATATTGATATCCATTTGGTAGGTTCTATTGAAAATAGTAACACCCGAAGCTTCCACTTGACGTAGGCGATCAATCAAAGCGGGCAAACATGAGAAGTATTTTGCCAACTTCACTTGTATGGGTATTGAAACAGCTTGGGCTATACCGCTTACGATAGAGGCATAACTCTCAATAAGGGTAGAAGCGTCTGCTTTTATGTCTCCCTCCAAACGCATAATATTTACCTCGATAGCATCAGCTCCTGCCTCTGCTATTTGGCGAGCATAAGAGGTCCATTCACCAGATTTATAGCAGTTAATACTTGCGATGATAGGTATCTGTACCCGATTTTTCGCTTCGCGTATAAGGTCAAGATACTTCCCAATTTCGTTAGCCTTAACATACTCTGAAATGTAGTCAACAGCCTCTGGATAATCTCCTGCCTGAGACAATGATGCAGACAAAGAATCGATTTGCTCTTCAAAAAGAGACTTAAGTACAATAGCACCTGCACCAGACGCCGCAAGTTCTTCGATCTTTTTGGCAGAGTTTGTTAAGCCCGAGCTCGCTACTACAATCGGGTTACGCAGGGTTATACCTGCATAGTTGGAAGTTAAATCTATCATATATTCTTCTCTCTTTAGTTCTTTCTTATGATTATCCTTAGTAGGAGCGTGCTCCCATAATGTAAGATCCGATGCGGATCATATTACTCCCTTCATTGACAGCCAAGTGCCAATCGTCACTCATACCCATAGATAGGGTATCAAACTCGGGGTGATGGGCCATAATTCCTCCTCTCAGGGAGTCGAAAATCTCTTTTGCTTTGCGAAATTCACTTACAATCTCCTCCCTATTGTCGGTGTTCGTTGCCATTGTCATGAGCCCTCTGAGTTTCATATAGGGAGCATCTTCCTCTCGCCCCAATAGCGTTTTAATAAGTGCCTCTAATTCCTCAATCGGTAGCCCCGCCTTAGTATTTTCTTGGGCAATGTGTATTTCGAGGAGGAAATCTATAGACCTGTTGGACAGTTTAGCTCTTCGGAGGATTTCTTCGTACAGTGCTAAAGAGTCTACGCTCTGTACACAATGGATAAAAGGGGCGATATATTTGACTTTATTACGTTGTAAAGAGCCTATTAGATGCCAGCGAATATCTTTGGGCAACTTGTCTACTTTGCTCATGAGTTCTTGCACCCTATTTTCACCAAAGTCTCGAACTCCTGCATTGTATGCTTCCCAAATTTCTTCCACAGTATGGTTTTTGGTAACCACAACGAGAGTAACATCGTTGGGAAGCAGTGCTTTTACTTCGTTGATACGCTCTTGAATCATTGCTACTTAGAGAGGTCTAAAGAAAAAACATCCATGATGTTTGTTTCTACCACAGAAGCTATAGAGTAATCGGTCATAGAAGTACTCATCTCTTTGTCAAGTCTATTGACCGCTTTAAGTAGAGAAGAGGCTTTGACAATCATTGTCACAGGGGTCTTTTTCTCTACTCCGTTTTTTTCATCCAAACTGATAAATAATACTTTGCAACGATAGAATTTGTCATCTTCGTCTTCTGTGCTAAGGAAAAGCTCTGCAAACTTTTCTCGCTTAATGCTGCTAATCATAACCTCTCCCGTAGAAGCAAAAGGGGTTACTTCCTCTATGATGCGGGCTTCTGCCTCGGTAACAGAGTAAGCATCTACGAGGTAGCTCTCGGAAGATTTTTTGGATAGTCCTGTATCGGCTAAGCGTTCATAACGGACCTTGCATTCGTACCAATTGTTCATATTGTATAGCTCCGTAGCCCTTATTGGCTAAGTATAGAATTCAAAAACTGTTTACAAAGATACACAAATAGCAAAGACAAAAATCATAAACCTAATATTGTGAGATGATTTTTAGTAAACACCTCTACCCGCCCTTTTTACCTTCGTTGTTGGAAAAATGTTGTGAGCAGTTTCTGAGCCTCTCGTTCCAAAATGCCTGCGGTGATCTTTGTTTTGGGGTGAGGAGCTAAGGGAGCCCACCGATTATAGCCTCCCTTTGGATCAGAAGCTCCGTAGACAATATGCCCTATTTGTGCCCAACGTAGAGCTCCTATACACATAATACATGGTTCTAAGGTTACATAGAGAGTGCAGTCGGTAAGATACTTACCCCCTAATGCTTCCGTTGCTGCCGTTATGGCAAGTAGCTCGGCGTGAGCCGTAGGATCTTTTAGAAGTTCTACTTGGTTGTGCGTCTGGGCTATTGGTTTATTATTGGCTACGACTACTGCGCCTATGGGTACCTCTCCCTGTTCAAAGGCTAAGCGGGCTTCTTGTAGGGCTAAACGCATCCAATGATTGTCGTCGTAGGTGAAAAGTCTTTCCATAGTTATTATTTGGATGCCAACTCGAGAATCAACTGCTTCATTTTTTCATCCAATAAGCCTCTTCTAATAATATACCCTTCTGGATCAAAAAGGATAAACTCGGGGAGGTAATCGATTCCATAGGTAAATGTGGAAATGTCGTTCTCGTCTATAATGAGAGGAAAGGCTTCGGGAGATGTGTTGTACTCCTCCTTCAGATGTTCGCGAGAGTCCCAAACAAAGACTCCAACGATTTGAAACTTATTGGGGTTACAAGCGGCTTCCAACTCCAGAAGCTCTGGAAATACTTTACGACAAGGAACGCACCAAGATGCCCAAAAGTCGAGTAGAATATACTTTCCTTTGCCTGTGTAATCGGAAAGAGAGGTTCTCTGATTGTACAAATTAACCCCCTCGAAATCGATGAATCGACTGCCGTGTCCCGTCTTGGAGCGGTTCTTAAAACGTTCTAACTGCGTTCTTATAACCTCGTTGCGTTCGATGATGGGCTCAAGTTTCAGAACTATGGGCTCAATATCTTTTACCGAAAGGGTACCAGCGGTATTGCGAAGTAATTCTGCAAGTGCAAGTCCCCCTGCCAAATCTTCGGGATGCTGTGCGATGAATTCGAGCCCCACTTTTGCTATCTCTTGTTGCATTTCTGTATAGAGAGAGTCTAAGAATTTCTCTCCAGAGGCACGTATCGCGTTCTTTTTTCGTAGAGCGTATAGTCTCCCATGGTGCGCCCCTCGTACGCTGTCGATACTTTCTCTAAAAGCCGTGAATGCTCTGTTAAGAGGTGTCCCAGAGGTATACTTCGGCACTCGAAGAGTTATGTCGCCTGCCTCTATAATTATGGGTTCGGAGCCACCTGCTTCAAAATCTATGTAGGCTGTGCGGAGGCTTAGAGAATCCTTGTATTTTCCTTGAAAGAAAAAATGCCCTCTTTGTATTGTAGTACTGTCTATTGGGGCATCGTTGTCGAAAGAAAGATATACACGACTTCTTTCCTTTGCGTATAGGCTCGAAACTTCTCCAAAAATCTTGAATGTGTTTTGTCTTCTACAAGAAATAATCAGTAATAGACAAAGTACACCTGCCATGAAAGCAGTAATATGAAAGGTCCTAATTCTATTCCTCACCTTGAAAAAATATATACTACATTTGCTCCCTGTACGAAATTATGTAAATCGTCCTAATCTGCCAACGTTCAAAGCTCCTACTTTATTTGGGGGTGGAGCCTCTTAAAGAGGGTAACTTGGAAAACTCAAATGCTATGTGTATCGGAGCTACGAGAGAACTAAACACTATCTGTAGCCCCGATACGTGTTTTTTGAGATACTCACTTTTGTTATGCCCGATGTTGAGCAAGAATAGTAGTATTACTCTTTAATCAAAACAGTGCTTTTCTCTCCTTTTACACCAATTAAATATGCTCCAGATGCCAGAGGAGTAAGGTCGATAGTACCATTGCCCAACAAGTCTGTTTGAGAAGAGAGTAGTAACTCCCCTTGCATACTCATAACTCTAAGTTCCTTTGATGGAGTAGCTCCCTCTATTTTTACAATTCCTTTGGTGGGATTGGGGTGTACTTTTAGACTGTTCTGTTCCACTTTTTCTACGGCAACATCGTTCGTAATGCGAACACAAAATATATCTTGTAAATCGAGCGAATTATCGGGGTGAGCCGTGATATATTTACAAGCAATCAAGTTACCTTCTCCATTGATGATAGGAGACTTCATGTATTTAGTGTTTTCAGGCAGAAATGCCATTATATCGACATTGTATTTCTCTTTGATCCAATCTGGCATTTTGTACACTTTATCGGGTTGAGAGACATCTATAATATAGATGTGAATATTGTCTGTACATATCATATTGCCTTTATTGGTAACTCCTAAGGGAGCGTAGCCCTTTAGTGCGGGAAAGTGGGTGAAAGTTTTATCTTTAATATTGTACAGAGTTGGGTGATATTCCTGTTTTTTTTGAACCTCCATACTTCCTTCTTCGTAACTATATGTATTCTTCATCCAAGCCGAGGCTATATATTTCCCGTTTTCACTCATGAGTATAGGAAGAGTTAGCACTTCGTTTCCTGTTAGCCAGTTCGTTTTCATCATGTAATCCCATTTAGCAAATGCCTTATTGTAGGATTCGATTTGCTGGAAGTACTCTTGAGAACCAGGCTTAGCTGTAACCATTTTTTTGAAATCGGGCTCCAACGCTTTTAGCTCTTGGTATTTGCTCATGTCACAGAAGACAGAGAGAAATGGCAGACTATATTCCCAGCTTCCATCCTCTTGACGTTCGTACAAGATCTGCATCATATATTTCCCCGTTTGGTTGATTATTAAACCTACTATGGTTTTACCATCTTCAGACATTTGACGAGGGGAGACGAATTGAGGAGCTCCTTCATTCAAAAAATCTTTTGGGGGTACGGGAAGGGCGGTGTGTTTCCATTCGTTCTCCCCTACACGTTCCCAAAGAGAGGGAACTACTTCATAGGGTTTGCCTCCATCGGGTTTAATGGCTACTTGCCCTAATATTCTGCTACCATCAGAGTTTATTATGTAAACCGCAGAGGCATCGCCAAAAGGAGCCGAGGGGGTGGGAAGTAAGGTCCAATTTCCATTTTTATAGGTAGCAGGGTGCCCATCATCTGTTTTGCCTACTACAGTGCCATCATCGCTTACATCGAAGAAAACGAGCTGTGACGTTCCAGATTGACACGCTTGGGTGTGTAGTTTTTTAGTCTCGGTATCATAGAAATAGGCCTCTTCATACTGTCTTGTTCCAGAAATGAATCTCCCATTGGGGGATATCCCTTGAGGCGACCAGGGTATGCCTACACGGAGGACTTCTACTTTAGACGATTGTGCTTGTAAACAGAGGGTAAATACTGTTAGCAGGCTTAAGGATAATAACTTTGCTGGTCTCATAACTAAAATAATTTTTGAATTAATCCTGGTGTTGCAAAAACTCTCTACACAAAGATAGGGATATTTGTAAAAATCCAAATAATGTATGGAGTATTATGACTTTATTGGGGTAGAAAAAGGCTTTTAGTTCTCAAAATGGAGCTAAAAGCCTCAATTATTATTTTGGATTACCGTTGGATTATAGCGTGTTCTTCGGCAAAGTAAGCTCCCCTTATAATATGTTTGCCGAGGAAACATTGCGCTGCTACGCTTTACTCTTATTGGAGTAGGCGAAGTTTTTCTTCTAAAATTTTAATTCCTTCTGTTGCTACTGTAGGAATGAACTCTATATTCAGCCCATGTGGGCACTGAACAGGTTTAGGATCAATAATGAATATGGGGATTTGTCGGGGAGTGTACCGTAGCAGGCTGGCAGCAGGATATACATTGAGAGAGGTACCTATGACGATAAAGATATCTGCTTTTTCAGCCAGTTCTATGGCGGGTTCCATCATAGGGACAGCCTCTCCGAACCAAACAATAAAAGGACGCAACTGATGCCCATCGGGGGCAAGGTCGCCCACGCTAATTGCCAACTTTTCAGGGTCAACGGGATAAGTCTTCTGGGTATTAGCTACGGAGCAATTCTTCATGAGTTCTCCGTGCAGGTGTAGTACCCGACTACTGCCAGCCTGCTCGTGAAGATTGTCTACATTCTGAGTGATGATGTCAACGTGCCAATCCTTTTCTAAACGAGCTAAGGTTTTATGGGCTTCGTTGGGAGAGCATTTTAGCAATTCTCTACGGCGCATGGTGTAGAAATCTAATACCAGTTGAGGGTTTTCTCTAAACCCTTCGATAGAGGCTACCTGTTGAACGGGATATTTTTCCCACAATCCATCACTATCTCTAAAGGTGGAGATGCCACTTTCTGCACTAATACCAGCCCCTGTAAGTACTACAATTCTTTTCATTACTATAGTTGTTTTTATGTTGTTAAACCTAAAATAGATGAGGGTGTTAAGAGTCCCGAAGATTTGTCCCGTGTACAGGAAAACTTTTCTCTCGATCTCTCTGCATATTTCTTTCGATAGAGATTGCTAAATGTAATTTCTTTTTGTCTTCATTGATATTTATAGTCTCTTCTCCCCTATTCTTTAAATTAAAAAGGAAAGTGCCAACTTGTTGTAGCCTCTCAACTGATGCAGAAAAGAAAATAGTGCAGAGGACTTATCTATGGCAAAAATAGGAAGAGTTTTTTACTCAGGCTAAAGTTCTTTTTTCTTTGATCCTTGATGCAAGTTCTTCCAGTACAGACTGACAAAACTCGTAGAGGTGGCGAAAAAACTCTTTACCCAATAGTGCAGAGAAAGAGAGGAAAAGGAAGAGAATACAAATCAGAGATAGTAGGAGTATTATAAGAAGAACTTTTTAGGGTTTTCTGAAAAATCAATAAGACTTTGGCTAAAAGTGATTTACTCCTATCTATAAAGTTGTTAGCTAATGAGGAATTCTTTATTTGCAGATTGCGAATATATATATTCAACTTAAATATATGTATATGCAACCTGAAAATATATATATGCAATCTGCAAATAGAGAATTTCTCAGGTCGAAAACTGTTTTTGTCGGGGTGCTTTTGATTTTTCTCTTAGAAGCATTGAGACTATATACGTTCTTTGATGTATTATTGCTGCCTCTTTTTTCGCTCTCCACTCTCTTGGCTAAAAACACAACCACAATAGGTCTGGTTATAGAAACCCTCCTGTAAAATGATTTGTTGACGTAATTCTTGTAGTCCATCTTTACGCCAATTGCGGTGCCAGAAGCAAGTTCCCTCGAATGTAGACTCGGCTTTACGACCAGCTGCTTCTATCTGAGTAAGAGATTTCCAACGTGAGGAGGCCAATGTGGTTGCAAAATAACGTACGCCCATGGCCTGTGCAAAGGCTGCTGTCTTCATGAGTCTGAGCTCAAAGCATCGGGCACAACGCTCTCCTCGCTCAGGAGCTTCTTCGTATCCCTTAATATGCTCAAACCACTGTTCTGCGTCGTAATCTCCGTCGAAAAAGGGGATATCATTGCTTTGAGCGTAACGTACAATCTCTGCCTTTCTGCGATTGTACTCTTCTATGGGATGTATGTTGGGATTGTAGAAGAAGACGATAACCCTTACCCCTCTGCTTTGTAGGGCTTTGATTATAGCCGAAGAGCAGGGGGCACAGCAGGTGTGTAGTACTACTTGCTGAGCACCTTCGGGAATCTCTATTTTACTAAAGTCGTACATCAGTAGGAAGTATTTACTACTACAAAGATATATCCCTCTCTCTTGTTTATTGTAATTTAGTTCTGTCGGTGAAGCTTATTAGAAGCCTCTAAAATGGATTGTTGGGGTGCAATGTGGGAACGAACGGAATGTGAGGGTTTGTCTGTATAGTTTTTATCTATTGATGTATTGTGATAATAGTTTCTTTTCTTCTTTTTTTAGCCCTACCTTTGCTAGCGTAAAACAATTAAACAAAGAAAAGATTATGAAGAATAGTATTTTTTCCATCACAGGTTTGAACTCAAAAGATTTGAAGGAAGTTGTTGCAGGTTTAGAAGCTCTTTTGGCTTCTTATCAGGTTTATTACAATAACCTTCGTGGCTATCACTGGCATGTGCGTGGTCCTCTTTTCTATCAGTTGCACGAGCAATTTGAAAAGTGGTACGATGCAACTGCAGAGAAAATTGATGAAATTGCAGAGCGTCTGTTACAATTGGAGGCAACTCCAGAGAATAGAATGAGTGTACTCATCGGTCAAAGCAAAATCAAGGAAACGACACAAATGACAGATGCTTCTCAAATTTTGCCCGAGATATTGGAAAACTACAAAGTTTTAATGGCTCTCGAAAGAGAAACCTTAAACGCAGCAGCTGAAGCGGGTGATGAAGTAACAGTAGGGCTCATGGGGGATTTCTTGGCGGAGCAAGAGAAAGAAATCTGGATGCTTACAGCTTATTTGGACTAAGAAGTAGTAGGAATTTCAAAATAGCTCTCTCGTCGGCTTGGCTTGAGAGCTCCGAAACTAAAAAAACCTCGTGCGCTCTACATCGAGTCGTGCGGGGTTTTTCGCTTTTTAGGCATGTTTTGATTGCTATTTTTATGGGAAGATAGAATACTACTAACAGATTTGTTTGTATATTTGCGATGGCTCTTAGTCAGTGTTACTACTGTTTGATTAAGAAAATAGCCTTATTGGAAAAGAAGTTTTTATTACGTGTAACAATAAGTACAGTTATGAAAAAAGCAACATTATTAGCCCTTTTTACTTTCCTTTTTACATTGGGAGTGTGGGCACAGAATGAGAAGAAAGAAACTGGTGCCGTAATCAGTGCAGAGATTGTTGAGTATGATTTTGGATCTATAAAGGAGGCTAACGGGCCTGTTTCCTATACCTTCAAGATAAAGAATGTGGGCAAAGCTCCTCTTGTAATCACTCGTATCAATGCATCTTGCGGTTGTACAACCCCTGAATTTTCTACAGAACCTGTCGCTCCAGGTAAGGAAACACCCGTAAAGGTTACGTACAATCCCGCAGGTCGTCCAGGACAGTTTGTTAAAACAATTGCTGTGTATAGTAACGGAAAAGATGGTGCTTTTACTCTTCGTATTAAAGGTGTAGTAGAGTAATAAGTGTATCTAATACATACGGGAAGAACTTCTTAATACAGGTCTCTTTAGGGGAATGGTATTGGAGGTTCTTCTCTGTTTTTATTGAGTTGGATTTCTTTTTATAGTTGTACGGTAGCTAAAGTTTAGCTTGGTAATGGTAAAAAGTAGAGTTCTATACATTGTTGGCTTGTTTCTTCTTTGGGGGCAAGTGACCTCTTTGTATGCACAGAAGGAAGCCCCTCTATTGGTGCTAACAGACTCTGTGTATAATTTTGGTAATATTGCAGAAGAGAGGGGGATGGTTACTGCTACGTTCTCGTTTACCAATCAGGGCACTCTCCCTTTGGTTATTACACAAGTAACTACCGATTGCGGTTGTACCACCTCTTCCTATACACAAGAGGCAGTTGCCCCAGGGAAACAGGGGAGTGTACAAGTCGTTTACAATCCTGTTGGAAGGCCTGGACCTTTTGTGCGCACCGTACGTATTTATTCAAATGCCAATAGAGTTGCAAAAGCGGTTGTAAAAGGTATTGTTACCCAACTGGGGCGAGGAAGCTCTAAGAAGTATTCCCACTCGATAGGTGAGCTTAAGCTGAGCAGTGAAGAGATCTTTTTCTCCGTTACAACGGAGAGGAATCAAACTCCTATCCGCTTGCAACTGTTGAATACTGCTCCTGAAAATTTAAGAGTAAAAGTGGTAAAGGCTCCTTCTTTTTTGAGTTTTGATAAAAAAGAATTCGTACTCTCCTCAAAAGAGCCCGAAGAATTGGAGATAACCCCCAAGATGCCCGAGACGAAGCGCCCTAATATCTATCGGGGTGATATCGTTATAGAAGTATTGGATCAGAATAATGTGGAGAGTAAGGGAAGCGTACGCGTTACAATGCCTTTTTTACAACGCTCTTCATTGCCTACAGAAAAGTCTCCAAAGTTAGAGTTGAACACCTATCACGATTTGGGCGTAATAGAGCCAGGTGCTTCTTTTAAAGGTTTTGTGGAGCTGGATAACGTGGGAGAGGGAGACTTATTGGTCTATGGAGTTATCTCGGGAGACGATGCCCTTAAAATCAACTCATTTGACTCTAAAATAAAAGCCTCTAAAAAGGGCCGCATAAACTATACTATAGATACCCAAAAGATGGGTGGGGGGAGAGAGTTTGCTACTAATGTATCTTTATTGGTAAACGATCCGTCTGCTCCTCTACGAAAGGTAAGGGTGCAAATAAGAACCTTGAATACAAAAAAGAATAAGTAGTAATCTTTGTTGCATATTTGTTTATGAATAACAATCCAAATAATGAACCTTTTGAGTACGATGATACCGAGGCTGTCTCTTTTATCCGTACGAAAATCAGCGAACCTCTTGCTAAAAAACTCTCAGATGATGAGATTTACTATTTCTTGGATCTTATAACAGAGTACTACGAAAGCAGAGGTGTGTTTGAAGAGTTTGAGGAAGAGTCTGATGAAAGTTTTGTTTCTATCGATTTAAACGATATAGCAGATTTTATAATCAAAAATGCTGCTCGAGACCAAATAGGAGAATATACCGAACAAGAAGTCTTGGAGGTGGTAGAGGCCGAAATGGAGTTTTGCGGTTTCAACGAGGTAGAGGAGGAGTAAAAAGATATCAGTTTGCTTCATAATAGACCTCTATGGGACAGAATAAACTCAAGAAATTTGCCGATATCGACACCTATAAATGCGTATTGCAGTATCCCTACGCCCGTTTAGAGGCGGAGGGGTTTCCCTATCGAGGCTCTTGGAGGGAGAACTTCTTTCATTCCCTAAAGCCTATTGTCGTGGAGCTTGGTTGTGGAAGAGGGGAGTATACAGTAGAGTTGGCTCGAGAGGATAAGGAAAGACTCTATATTGGTATTGACCGTAAGGGGGCGCGAATTTGGGGTGGAGCTACGATTGCAGAGAGAGAAGGGTATACGAATGTGGCTTTTCTGAGAACCGATATAAACTTACTGGAACGCTTTTTTGCTCCAGGAGAAGTCGACGAACTTTGGATTACGTTCCCCGACCCGCAAATGAACAAAACGAGAGCTCGTTTGGTATCTTCTATGGCTTTTTCCCTTTACAAGAAGATATTACGCTCTAATGGTCGTATTCACCTCAAAACAGATAGCCCCTTTTTGTATGCTTATGCAAAGAGTTTGTTGCAGGTCAATGAGATCCCTGTAATACTTGACACTGCCGATCTCTATGGAGACGGAGGGGAGGTTCTAAAGCAGATACCTGACATACAGACGCAGTTTGAGCGTCAATGGCTCAGCCGGGGTAAGAGTATCAAATATTTATCTTGGTACCTGCCTACAGATAGACTTTCTCCTTTTATAGAACCAGCGGAAGAGCCCGATCATGATGACTATCACAGTGCTCCAAGGGGGTATCAGCCCACGAAAGGGGGAGTGATACCAAACTCTTGAGAGGGGGATAAAAATACCTCTTTTGCCGTTTGTTTATTAAAACCGAATTGTTGTTTGAAAAGTTATGACACATTTATATCCTTCTTTGCTATTGGATGCCCTCAAGCATGTGCGTTACCCTGGTACGGGAGAAGACATTGTCTCCTCGGGTATGGTGCAGGATGATATACGAATAGAGGGAATGAAAGTTTCATTTTCGATTCGTTTCCCGAAAGCGAACGATCCTTTCTCTAAATCCCTTATTAAGGCTGCCGAACAGGCTATCCTTACTTATGCTTCTCCCGAGGCAGAGATAAAAGGGAACATAACAGCTCTTTTCGAAGCTCCCAAACCAGAGGTTAAGGAAAATCCTTTGGAAGATGTTCGTAATATTATAGCAGTTTTCTCTGGAAAAGGAGGGGTGGGAAAAAGCACTCTTACAGCCAATTTGGCTGTCTCTTTAGCAAGAAAAGGCTATAAGGTGGGCTTGCTGGATGCCGATATCTATGGTCCCTCCATGCCCAAAATGTTTGGCTGTGAAGAGGCTCGCCCCATAGCCGAACAGACTCCAGAGGGAGATAAAATTGTCCCTGTAGAGGTGATGCATGGTATAAAGCTACTTTCTATTGGGTTCTTTGTAGATGCCGATAAAGCTCTAGTATGGCGTGGAGTGATGGCTTCAAATGCTTTAGGACAGCTCATCAAAGATGCCCTTTGGAGAGAGTTGGATTATCTCTTAATTGATATGCCTCCTGGTACTAGCGACATTCACTTGACCCTGGTACAGACAGTGGGTATAACGGGGGCTATTGTAGTAACCACCCCTCAGGAGATAGCCTTGATAGATGCTCGCAAGGGAGTTGATATGTTTACAGCGGACAAAGTCTCTGTACCTATATTAGGTATTGTCGAGAATATGTCTTGGTTTACTCCAGCAGAGTTGCCAGAAAATAAATATTACATTTTTGGTAATGGAGGTGGAAAGCGTCTTGCCGAGGAACTTAATGTGCCCCTCTTGGCACAAATACCTCTTGTACAAGGAGTGTGTGAAGGGGGCGATACTGGAGTCCCTGTCGCTGCCAGAGAGGAGTCGCTTTTAGCTTCTTACTTTGCGGGTTTAGCAGATAGAGTGATAGAGCAAGTAGCTTTACGCAATGAGAGTGAACCTCCCACGCAAAAAGTAGAGATTACTACTTGACGTTTCTTTAAGTAAGAATTGTTGGAGAGGGAATAGATAGATAATTATAGAAAGAAGTATAGCAAATCGGCTTGTCGCTGTCTGATGTTCTTTTGAATGGCGGAGAGAGGAAAGTCCGGGCAACATAGAGCACCATACTTCCTAACGGGAAGCTCTTTCTCCTTTTTTATTTCGGATGAAATAGTTGGGACAAAGGGAGTAGTGTAACAGAGAATGACCGCTTCATTTCGGTGAAGTAAGGGTGAAAAGGTGAGGTAAGAGCTCACCGGAAGGGGTAGTGATGCCCTTTGCCGTACACCTTATGGGTTGTAAGATCAAGTATACCGATGTTTGTGAGGGTGGCTCGTCCTCTATCGGGGGGTAGATCGCTTGAGCTATGCGGTGACGCATGGTCTAGATTAATGACAAGCACCGTTTTTACGGTACAGAACCCGGCTTATAGATTTGCTATATTTTGTTCTATTTTTAAGAGAGTATAGTTTGTGTCTTACAGAGATATGTATGATTTAGAAAATAATACGACTTATCATTTGCCTGTGTTGCGTATAGAGGCTGTGGAGGCTTTGATTTCCGACCCTAATGGGATTTATGTAGACGCTACTATGGGGGGAGCAGGCCATACACAAACTATTCTTCAAGCATTAGGCCCTCGGGGGGTATTGTATAGTTTTGATAGAGATCCCGATGCAATTGCAAATGTGCCCAAAGATGATAGATGTGTTTTTATTGCCTCTAATTTTAGACATATAAGCCAGTGGATGGCCTACTATGGGGTAGCTCATGTAGATGGGATTTTAGCCGATTTAGGTGTTTCTTCTCATCATTTTGACACTGCAGATCGGGGCTTTAGTTTCCGTTATGAAGAGGCTTTACCCGATATGCGTATGAACAACAGATCTGGGGTAACTGCTGCAGATATACTTAATACATATTCCGAAGAGGCTTTAGCCGATCTTTTTTACTATTACGGAGAGCTAAGAGATGCCCGAAAAATAGCTTCTCTTCTTGTTGGTAAGTCTACAGATGTACGTTCTTATAAGACTTTAAGCGAGGTTATAAATCGTATAGAGCCTACGCTTCCAGCTAATGCACAGCAGCGAAGAAAAAAGTTGAGTCAGCTTTTTCAAGCACTTCGTATAGAAGTTAATGATGAGTTAGGAGCTTTGCGTACTTTGCTTTCTTCCTCTGAGCGATTATTAGCTCCCGAAGGGCGCATTGTCATACTTACATATCACTCTTTGGAGGATCGTATTGTTAAGGATTGGGGTAAAGGAAAGGACAATACGGAAGATGTACTCCATTCCGTGTATGGGCTTTCAAAGAATCCTATAGAGGCCTTGACGCGAAAGCCTATACTCCCCTCCGAAGAGGAGATAAGGGTAAATTCTCGTGCTCGTAGTGCCAAAATGAGAGTCTATAAAGTCAGTTAAGAATTTTGTGGTACAGAGAGCGTAGCAATACCTTTTTGGAAGAAGATAAACGACTGTTTCAAGAGCTAAAAGAGAATAGTATGGCGAGAATAGGTTATTTTTGTGTTGTTTGAAGTGGAAAGACATATTTTGAGATGATAAAAGTTCACCATGAAGGGGTAGGTATCCTTATAAGTTTCTTCCTCGTTTTTGTTGTTGCTTGTATAACAGCTTTCTTTTATGCTCACTGGCTAGTATTTTGGGTTGTTTTGCTTGCTTCAATTGTTTTAATGGGGTTGGCATTGAATTTTTTTAGAAGCCCACACCGTTACAACCCTGCCGTGAATGAAGAGGGTGTGTTAGTAGCGCCCGCCGATGGAGAGTTGGTGGTTGTAGAGGAAACTTTTGAAGAAGAATATTTTCGAGAAAGATGTCTGAAAGTTTCTATTTTTATGTCTATTTTCGATGTGCATGCTAACTGGTTTTGTTGCAATGGGGTGGTAAAGTTTGTAGGGCATGCAGAGGGAAATTTCTTGAAAGCTTATTTGCCCAAAAGTAGTGTGGAAAATGAGCGATCTGCTGTAATAATAGAGACCCCACAGGGGCATAGGATTTTGGAACGACAGATTGCAGGTGCGGTGGCTCGTCGTATTGTAACCTATCCCGAAGAAAATGACCAAGTGACCATTAATGACTTTATCGGGTTCATTAAATTTGGTTCTCGTATAGATTTATATCTTCCCTTGGGCACAGAAATTTATTTGAAGCCAGGCGTGAAGGTCAAAGGAAATACTACTGTATTAGGGAAGTTACCTTCAATGTAGGTTGTTCGTCATGAATAGAATAAAGGCTTTTATTCCCAATTTTATAACCTTGATGAATTTATTCTCGGGGTGTTTGGCTATCTATTTTTCTCTTGCTAAGGGCGATTTGGAAACCGCATCATGGATGATTGTTATAGCAGGTGTTTTTGATCTTTTTGATGGGCTAATAGCTCGTTTATTAGGAGCACAGAGCAATATAGGAGCAGATTTGGATTCTCTTTCCGATGTTGTAAGTTTTGGAGTCGCTCCCTCTTTTCTACTTTTCCAATACATTATGATGAGAGGAGGAGAAAGTTGTTTTTTCTGGGCTCTTCCCTCTTTTGTAATAGCTCTTTTTGCAGCTTACCGCCTTGCCAAGTTTAATAATGATACCAGACAAACTACGAGTTTTATAGGCTTACCAGTTCCTGCTTGTGCTCTTTTTTGGATAGGTATAGTATCTATATTACCCTCTCTTTCTGACTATCTAACTACAGTTACTTTAGTTATACCCATTTACTTCCTTCTTCTCCTGACTGGGTGGGCTATGGTTGCCGAAATACCCTTATTGAGCTTTAAAATTCATTTCCCTATCGCAAGTAGAGAAGACAGACGAAAGGCTTTTTTGGGATTGTTTTTAGTCTTGCTGGGAATTATTTTCGGTCGCTTATGGGGATGGGGTGGAGTTAGTGCCGTTATACTTTGCTACTTCATTGGTTCTATGGTAATGAGAGATAAACAAGATAGATAAATGATGTTGATTCTAGTTCTATTGCTCTTTATTCTTTTTCTGCTTCTACTTATAGGGGGGAGGATTTTTTCGGCTCTGTTAGGGCTTTTTGTCCCTCCTTTCAAAGCAAACTCATCGCAGAAAGAAAGGAAAAAGAGTGCTTCTTCTGCTCCCAGAGAAAAGGTCGATATGGAAGAAGTTAACCTTCGTCGCTTCGATAAAGATCAAGGCGAATACGTAGATTTTGAAGAAGAACGTAGAGAATAGGTAATGAATAATACCTAAGTTTGTAGAGTACAAAAACAATAAAATAAAAATGATTATGGCTTCGAAGAGAAATTTGAAAAAAGGAATAAAAGAGATAACTACTTATTTAGTAGACGATATTTTGCTTTTATATAACATACTGGGAGAAGATAGTTTCTCAGAAATAGAGTCTCTTTTATGTCGTACTGTAGCCCTCAGTGTAGAAACAGTAACAAAGGTTTCTCATGCTATTGGAACCAAAAACTCTACTTCAGTGAAAGAGTACTATAAGAATTTACAGGAAAAATTCAATGACGAAGTTGAGGAGATTGAGGAGTCTATAGAGAAATTATTGGAGAAAAATATAAACTAAGAAACATTGAACTTTATCGCGAAAGGATTGCTTAGGATAATGGGGTGGAAGTTGATATTTCCCCCCGATAATCCTAAGAAAAGTGTTATATGCGTAGCCCCTCACACGAGCAACGCTGATTTCTTTGTAGGAAAACTTTACTATAGTTCTATTGGACGCAAAGCATCCTTTATGATGAAGAAGGAGTTATTCTTTTTCCCTTTAGGCTTTTTCTTGAAGGCTGTGGGGGGGATTCCGATTGATCGTTCCCGAAAAGGGGAAGTGGTTAATACTATGGTAAGCCTCTTTCAAAAGAGAGATGTCTTTTCTGTAGCAATAACTCCAGAGGGAACGCGTAAACCTGTAGAAGTATGGAAAAGTGGATTTTATAGAATTGCCCTACAAGCAGGCGTTCCTATTCAATTAGCTCGTATAGATTTTGCTCAAAAAGAAGTTGGAATATTTGCTACTTTTTATCCGACAGGTAATGAAGAAGCGGATGTCTGTTATATACGTAGCCTATACTCAAGTAAGCAAGCTAAATATCCACAGAATTTTATAGAGTATACCAATAACAATGATTAGTGAAACTCTGAAGATAGCTTTGGCACAGGTGGATATTGCTTGGGAAAAACCCCTTAAAAACTTGGAGGTCATCCATGCAAAATCTCTGGAGGCTGCTCGTCAGCAGGCAGATTTGATTGTTTTTCCAGAGGTGATGACTACAGGGTTTTCGATGGATGTTAAAAGGGTTGCAGAACCTTTGCCCAGTCCTTCGATAGGCCGTATTCAAGAAATAGCAAAAGAAACGAATGTCGCAATTGTTTCTTCGATATTAGTAGCCGATGGAGATAAGTTCTACAATAGAGCCTATATAATTACCCCCGATGGAGAGACGTTTTTTCAGGATAAACGTCATCTTTTTAGAATGGGAGGAGAGTCAAAATCTGTTTCTCCTGCAAGAGAGCGTTCTATTTTTACTTATCGAGGTTGGCGCATTCTATTGATAGCTTGCTACGATTTGAGATTCCCTGTTTGGTGTCGTAACAAAGCCAACGAGTATGATTTGCTTATAGATGTGGCAAACTGGCCAGAAGCACGTCGAGTGGTTTGGAGCACTTTGCTTAAAGCACGTGCAATGGAAAATATTGCTTATGTCTGCGGGGTCAATAGAGTTGGTGTAGACCCAGAAAACTTTGTCTATACGGGAGATTCGGTCTTGATTGATTCTCGAGGCAAGGAGATGGCTATTTGCCCTCCAAAAGAAGAAACTCTACGGGTTGTAGCTATAGAAAAAGCTCCACTGGAAAGGATGCGTGAAAAGTTCCCTGCATGGCTCGATATTGATCCTTTTGTTTTGGATTTAGAGTCTCCTTATCCTATTTATTAAGTGTTTAAATTTTTCCCCTTTTGATATCCTTCTATTTCTTATCACTCATCATTTATAATACTTTGATTAGTTTGAATTTTCATATGCCAGCAGAACAGCCTCAAAAGACAAAAACAATCTATTTAGCAGGCGGTTGTTTTTGGGGAATGCAAAGTTATTTTGAAGGAGTACAAGGAGTTGTTAATACAGCTGTTGGTTACGCCAATGCTAACCGTCCCAACCCTCGTTACGAAGATGTTGATTCCGATTACGCAGAGGTTATCCGTATTGAATATGATACGAGCCAGTGTTCGTTAACTTTCTTGTTAGACCTCTATTTCGATGTCATAGATCCTACTTCACTGAATAAACAGGGAGGAGATGTTGGTAGACAATACAGAACTGGTATATACTATGTAGATGAAGAGGATGCTATTGTTGTGACCAAGGCTTTAGAACAATTAGCCTTACGATACAAAGTTCCAATTGTTGTGGAAAACTCCCCCCTGATCAACTTTTACTTAGCAGAGGAGTATCATCAAAACTATTTGAGAAAAAATCCTGCTGGCTATTGTCATATAGGAAGAGATAAGATTGCAAAGGCCCGTCAAGCAAAGTATATTGACCGAGATGCTCTTCGCAGTCGCCTTACAGAAATGCAATATTATGTGACGCAGGAAAAAGGAACAGAACCACCTTTTAGGAATGAGTATTACAATCATTTTCAGAAGGGGATTTATGTGGACATTATAGATGGCACTCCTCTTTTTATTTCTTCTGATAAGTTTGAGAGTGGTTGCGGTTGGCCCGCTTTTTCTGCTCCTATAGACGCTTCTGTGGTGAATTATTTTCAAGATCTTTCCCATGGAATGGATCGAGTAGAAGTGCGGAGTAAGAGCAGTGGAGCTCACTTGGGACACGTTTTTGAAGATGGACCAATAGAGTCTGGCGGAGAACGCTTTTGCATAAATAGTGCAGCTCTACGTTTTATCCCCATGGAGAGGATGGAAGAAGAGGGATATGGCGATTACATTAAGCTAATAAAGTAGCCTTTTTCTTGAGGGCTAATTTTTCTCTAATTGGCTTTATAGCTATATATGGGGATATAAAATTTTTTATTTTAC
The DNA here is from genome assembly GCF_900167105.1 of Porphyromonas circumdentaria. Classification (GTDB taxonomy): domain Bacteria; phylum Bacteroidota; class Bacteroidia; order Bacteroidales; family Porphyromonadaceae; genus Porphyromonas; species Porphyromonas circumdentaria. The sequence continues at coordinate 172,991 of NZ_FUXE01000001.1, forward strand.
CTTTGTGCAAGTTTTCTAAGAAGGGGGAATATATCTCTCTATTGTTAGGTTTTGAAATAATTTAAATTATATAGTTGTTTTAGGATATGGATGCTAAGATCAGGGAGTTAACTGATAAGATTTTTAATGAGGGAGTTGAAAAGGGTAAGCAACAAGCTAATCAGTTGATTGCTGAGGCTGAACAAAAAAGTCAAGAGATTCTATCTGGAGCTAAGGTTGAAGCAGATCGTATACTAAAGGATGCTGAAAAGAATGCTTCTGAATTAAAGAAGAATACAGAATCTGAATTGAAGTTGTATGCTAATCAAACTATTGAAGCTCTTAAAGTAGCCGTTGCTGATAGCATTACAGATAAAATTGTAGACGCAAATATTAAGGCTGCTGCACAAAATCCTGATTTTATGCGTAATATCATCCTTAAGGTAGTTCAAAATTGGACTCCTGGGGAGGAGGTTGTTATTGAGGCTGCCGATGCAAAGGAATTGGAGTCTTACTTTATGAATAATGCAAAAGATTTGCTCAACGGAACAGTTACGATAGAAGAGGCTGCAGGGTATACAACTAATTTTGTTCTTAAACCTAAGGATGGAGCTTATAAGATTGAGTTCGGTCAAGAAGAATTAATCGCTTTCTTTAAGAATTTCCTTCGTCCTCGTTTGGTTGAAATGCTTTTTTAAGTTATGGCCAAATATTATGCCACAATATCGGGTCTTCCCAATATAGGAGTTGACGATAGAAAGATTCCTTTTTCGTCAGACTTCTTTTTCGAGGACCTTAAACATGAGTTAACAACTGCAGATAAGAAGCTCTTTTTGGAAATTCGCTGGGAGGAAGAGAATCATTTTCTGATAGATTTCCTAGTGGATTCCGAGGCTGCGCGAGAAGCTGAAGAGCAACCGACTCTTTTTTCATACGATGAGTTGGAGCTTGTTTTAGTTGCTCTCAAAAAGAAGGAACGTCTTCCCAAGAATTCACTTCCTCCCTATTTTATCCCATTTTTAAAGGAATTCATTGTTGAGAGAGAAGAGGACGAAGAACCCCTTTCGGAGGAGGAGATGCGTATCTGGCCTACTCGACTTGAGGATAAATTGGCCGATTTTTACTTTTCTTACGTCTTGAAAAGTAAGAACGATTTTGTTTCGGATTGGTCTCGTTTCAATTTAGATATAAGAAATGTCTTTGCCACTTTTACAAGTCGTAAACTTGGGTGGGATCCTAAAGAATATATAGTAGGAAATACAGAGATAGAACAAAAGCTAAGGGCTTCCTCTTTACCTCATTTAGGCGTTTCGGAGGATGATATATCCTACATTAATACATTGGTTTCTATTCAAAACGAGAGTGATATTACTCGCCGGGAAAGAATGATTGATGTTTTGAAATGGAATTGGTTGGAGGAGAAAACTTTTGACCTCGTTTTCGATATAGAAAGTTTGTTAGCTTATTATTTACGTCTGCGTATCATAGAGCGTTGGACGGAATTAAATGAAAAAACAGGAGAGGAGACTTTCCGTAGTATTGTTGCGACTTTGAAGAAAGAGAGTAACACCTCTCTGAATGAGTTTAAGAAAAATCAAAAGAAATAATATATCCATGACAAAAGGAGTTGTTAAGGGGATTGTGTCCAATCTTGTAACCGTAGAGGTTGATGGCCCAGTTTCTCAAAACGAAATTTGTTTTATCACAGTAGATGAAACTCGTTTAATGAGCGAGGTTATCAAGATTATTGGTAGCAGGGTTTTTGTTCAAGTTTTCGAAAGCACCCGTGGAATGCGTGTCGGTGATGAGGCTGAATTCATGGGGCATATGTTAGAGGTAACATTAGGTCCAGGTTTGTTGTCAAAGAATTTTGATGGACTTCAAAATGATTTGGACAAAATGGAAGGTATATTCTTGCAAAGAGGATCTTATACTTATCCATTGGATAAGGGACGACAATGGGACTTTAAACGCATTGCTCAAGTTGGAGATATCGTAGAGGCAGGCTCTTGGCTTGGAGAAGTGGATGAAAACTTTCAACCTCACAAGATCATGGTTCCTTTTGTTTTTGAGGGAACTTACAAAGTTCTTAGTATCAAGGAGGATGGTAAGTATATGGCAGAGGAGGAGATCGCCGTTCTTGAGGATAAGAATGGTGTTAAACACTCCGTGACAATGATTCAGAAATGGCCTGTGAAAAAAGCTATTTCTTGTTATGCCGAAAAACCTCGTCCTTTTAAGTTGTTAGAAACAGGGGTTCGCACTTTAGACACTCTTAATCCTATCGTAGAGGGAGGTACTGGGTTTATCCCTGGGCCTTTTGGTACTGGAAAAACAGTATTGCAGCATGCCATATCAAAACAGGCAGAGGCAGATATCGTCATCATTGCGGCTTGTGGAGAGCGTGCGAATGAAGTGGTGGAAATCTTTGCGGAGTTTCCTGAATTGGTCGACCCTCATACGGGGCGTAAATTGATGGAGCGTACCATCATTATTGCAAATACATCTAACATGCCTGTCGCAGCTCGTGAAGCTTCTGTATACACGGCTATGACTATTGCAGAATACTACCGTTCAATGGGGCTTAGGGTGTTGCTTATGGCAGACTCTACATCCCGCTGGGCACAAGCTCTTCGTGAGATGTCTAACCGTTTGGAAGAGTTGCCAGGTCCTGACGCCTTTCCTATGGAGTTGTCGGCAATCGTTGCAAACTTCTATGCTCGTTCTGGGTATGTTTATCTCAATAATGGAAAGTCAGGTTCTGTAACTTTTATTGGAACAGTTTCTCCTGCAGGAGGTAACTTGAAAGAACCAGTTACAGAAAATACAAAGAAGGTAGCTCGTTGTTTCTATGCATTGGAGCAAGAGCGCGCAGATAGAAAACGTTATCCAGCGGTAAATCCTATTGACAGCTATTCTAAGTATTTGGAGTATCCAGAAGTACAAGATTATCTTTCTAAACATATTTCTTCTACTTGGATAGAGATGGTACGTGAAGCCAAAATGAATTTGCAAAGAGGCAAGGAGATTTCCGAGCAGATAAACATTCTTGGAGATGATGGGGTTCCCGTAGAATATCATGTAACTTTCTGGAAAGCTGAGCTTATTGACTTCGTAATCTTACAACAGGATGCTTTTGATGATATAGATTGTAACACCCCTTTGAGCCGTCAGAAGTACATGTTGGAGTTAGTTACTAAAATTTGTCGAGCAAAGTTCGACTTTGAAGACTTCAACCAGGTAACTGCATACTTCAAGAATCTTATTAACGTACTTAGACAGATGAACTATTCACTTTACGAAAGTGATGATTTCAAGAAGTATTATGCTCAGTGCGAGGAGCTCTTGAGTACTAAGTTGAATAACAACTAATAATCTCCCAAAAATCTATGGCAACACAAGCTTTTAAGAAGATATATACCAAGATAACAAATGTTACCAAGGCTACTTGTATGCTCAAAGCTACAGGTGTCGGTAATGATGAATTGGCTCAGATACACGGTCGTCTGGCTCAGGTCGTGAAAATTGTTGGAGAGGAAGTTACTCTTCAGGTTTTTGAAGGGACTGAAGGTATTCCTACGAATGCTGAGGTCGTTTTTATGGGCAAGGCTCCAACGCTGAAAGTAGGAGACCAGTTGGCTGGTCGTTTCTTCAATGCCTATGGATTTCCTATTGATGGAGGGGCAGTTCCTGAGGGAAAGGAGGTAGAGCTCGGAGGCCCTTCGGTAAATCCAGTGCGTCGTAAACAACCTTCTGAGTTAATTGCAACGGGAATTGCAGGAATAGACCTGAACAATACTCTGGTAACAGGTCAAAAGATACCTTTCTTTACTGATCCAGACCAACCTTTTAATGAGGTGATGGCTATGGTGGCGATGCGTGCTAAGAGTGATAAAATTATTCTGGGAGGTATGGGAATGACTAATGATGACTACTTGTTCTTCAAGAATACATTTAGTAACGCTGGTGCACTGGATCGTATCGTTAGCTTTATCAATACAACAGAGGATCCTTCTGTAGAGCGCCTTTTGATACCAGATATGGCACTTACAGCAGCAGAGTATTTTGCCGTAGAAAAGAATGAAAAAGTGCTTGTTCTTCTGACGGATATGACCAACTATGCCGACGCTTTGGCGATCGTTTCTAATCGTATGGATCAGATCCCTTCGAAAGACTCTATGCCAGGATCTATTTACTCAGATCTTGCTAAAATTTATGAGAAGGCTGTACAGTTCCCTGAAGGGGGGTCTATCACCATTATTGCGGTAACTACTCTGTCGGGAGGTGATATCACGCATGCTGTACCTGATAATACAGGGTACATTACGGAAGGGCAGCTTTACTTACGTAGAGATACTAACGTGGGTAAGGTTATTATTGATCCATTCCGTTCACTCTCTCGTTTGAAGCAGCTTGTTATTGGTAAGAAAACGCGTGAAGATCACCCACAAGTAATGAACGCGGCCGTTCGTCTTTTCTCAGATGCGGCAAATGCTCAAACAAAGATGGAGAATGGATTTGATCTTACTGATTACGATACTCGTTCTTTAGCTTTTGCAGAGGATTACTCTCGTCAGTTACTCGCAATTGACGTGAACGTTGATACAGATGAAATGCTTGATATTGCCTGGAGGCTTTTTGCAGAACACTTTACCCCAACAGAGGTAAACCTAAGACAGGCTCTTGTCGATAAGTATTGGGTAGGAGAGAAAAATGCTTAATAGAGGCTGTATAGGTTATGGCTATTAAGTTTCAGTATAATAGAACTTCTCTTCAGCAGCAAGAAAAACAGCTAAAGATGCGTGTTCGTACACTCCCTACTATTAAAAGTAAGGAGAGTGCCTTGCGCCTTGAGGTAAAAAAGACCAAAACAGAGGCCGCAAATTTGGAACGCAAGTTAGAAGAGGGGATTTCGAGCTATCACCACATGGTTGGTCTCTGGAATGAATTTGACACCAGCCTTATAACAGTACGTAATGTGCGCCTTTCCTCCAAAAAGATTGCAGGGGTACTTGTGCCTGTTTTGGATGGAATTGATTTTGAGGTGAAGTCTTTTAGTTTATTTAATTCTCCTTCTTGGTTTTCCGAAGGCCTTGATCTTCTTAAGGTACTTGCAACAACAGGTATTGAAGCTGAGTTTTTGGGGTTAAAACTGGATTTTTTGGAGTATGCTCGAAAGAAAACAACTCAGAAAGTAAATCTTTTTGAGAAAGTACAGATTCCTGGCTATAAGGATGCTATTCGGAAAATTAAGCGTTACTTGGAGGATGAAGAAAGTCTTTCTAAGTCTTCTCAGAAGATTATGCGTGCAAATATTGAAGAACGTGAACGTAAGGAGAAAGAGAAGGAGGCTAGGCTATGATTGAAAGAATGCATAAATATCTTTTCTTGGTTTATCACAAAGAGTATGAGGCTTTTTTACATCAGCTACGTTCTCTGGGTGTCGTGCATATTAAGGAGAATAAAAATACAAAGCAATTCGACGAGTTGCAATCTTTGTTGAGCACAAGAAAGGAACTTGCAAGTTTAGTTCGACACATTAAAGCCCGTCGCTCCAAAGATGCCCCAGAGGTAACTTCTGTTATTCCCGCAACATTGGAGGGAGGAGAGAAAGCTATAAAGGAAATCTTACAGTTGTTCAAAGATGAAGAGCATTTTGTAAATCAAGTTGCCTCCCAAAAAAGGGAGATTGCTTATTGGAATATTTGGGGGGAGTATAGTGTTGAGTTATTACAAAAGCTCAAAGAGCATGGCTATCCTATTCATTTCCACATGGTGCCTTCCCAACAGTATAAGGAGGAGTGGGAGACAACTTTCCGTGCTGTGCGAATAAATGATTTGAGGGCACAGACCTACTTCATAACGATAGGGGAGCTCCCTGCTGGAGAGTATTTAGGGGCAGAGGAGATAAAAGCTCCGAAGTATACAATTGCCGAGAAAGAGGAACAGTTGAGTCTTTTAGAGCAGGAATTGGAGAGTATCAGAAAGAAGATTACGGAGTTTGCCGATACTCGTATAGGAGAGTTGCAGGGATATGATTTGTTATTGAGCCGTCAATATGACTTCTCAAACGCTTTGTTACAAGCTGATACCGAGGCAGAGGATACTTTGATGCTATTAGAAGGGTGGGTGCCTGAGAAAATTTCTGAGACACTGACTGACTCTTTAGCAGATACTTTGTGCTATTTCAAGCAAGTAGAGATTGAGGAGAGTGACAATATTCCTATAAAATTGTCCAATAACCGCTATGCTCGTTTGTTTGAACCCATCACGAAGATGTACTCACTGCCCAACTATGGAGAAATAGATATTACGGCTCTTTTTGCTCCATTTTTCATGCTTTTCTTTGCTCTTTGTTTCGGAGACGGAGGTTATGGATTATTGCTTTTCTTGGGAGCAACTATCGCAAAGATGAAAACAAAGTCAGCTTCCGTTAAGTCTCTCTCTTCTATGATGCAGTGGTTAGGAGGTACTACAGCCATTGTTGGCTCCCTTATGGGAACTGTTTTTGGTATGGTAATGCCTTGGGCTGGAAATGATCTTTTAGGTAGCGTAAGCGACGACTACTTCTTAAATCAAGACAATATGATGGCTCTTGCTGTAGTATTGGGGCTTATACAGATTGTTTTTGGTAAGTTCATCGCGGGTTATAAAACGCAAAAGCAACGTGGCTTTAAGTATGGATTATCCAGCTACGCCTGGGCGATGCTTATACTATTTGGAGCACTGGGTTATGTTGCCAGTATGTTGTCCTCCTCTCAGGGAGATTGGGCCAAGGCAGTATCTCAAGTGTTCTTTGGCATAGCAGCGGTTTCATTTTTGATAGCTCTTTTCTACAATACTCCAGGAAAGAATATCTTCCTGAATTTAGGTTCTGGCCTTTGGGCTACGTACAACAATGCCTCTGGGCTTTTGGGAGATGCAGATTCCAGAGTCAAGTGCAACGTTGTTGCAAATATACGTCAAGGGCTTCTATAGGAGATTGAAAGTTTAGCTTTTTTCTGGGTCTGTTGTTTAGCAGGCTTTGTATTGTTTTGATTTGTAGTTTCGATATTTCGGAGAAAGAGGTTCCTTTCGGTATATATTGTCTTATTAGTTTGTTTAGATGTTCTATGTGTGGTTTGTCGGTTGAGCAATAGGGTTTTGCAAAGAAAACGGGAATTTTGAGTGCCCTTTCGATGGAAGAAAAAGCCATAAACTCGGCACCATTGTCCGTTGTGATGGAATGTAGCA
>NZ_FUXE01000011.1 GCF_900167105.1 Porphyromonas circumdentaria
AATCGACTAATGATTTGGTAACGGAACTTCTGCATAAATCCACATCTTCTGCATTTTACTCCTCTGTGTAAAACATAGAAAAATACAGCAAATCCCTCTCACTCTCATTCACTTACCCTCCATCTTCCTCCCAATGCCCTTTCCTCGAATAGTTGTATATGGGAATTATGACTAAACCCTCCTAAAAATCGACTTTTACACACATAAAAACCTCACTGTATGATAGAATACAGTGAGGTTTATACGGTTTACGAGGGAGCTACGCTCGAAAAGCCTCTCAGCTTAGAGGATAGTAGAACATTCTCCGAGCCCTCCTCTTTTCGTTAGAGCGAAAATAGAGCATCCGTAGAGCATTATCCCATTCCTTCGGAGCGTTGTTCCGAGCAAATACTGCAAACATTACGAACACAAAAGGAAATAATACGGCTGCCATATCAATAATATTTTAATGCTATTTTTGCTTTTTGTTCGCGAAGGTAACACTTTTCTTGATGGGCGTTGCTCTTACTACTGGAAAATACATTTATACGAGTTTTCGGAGGGTCTTTATAGCATAGATCTATTAAGATTGTTGCAGGAAGACTTCATCGACAACGACCGAAACAGCAACGCCTGTCTTTATAGCATAGATCTATTAAGATTGTTGCAGGGCGGAGGACCGTATTTCCCATCGTAAATAAGGTACTGAGCGTGCAGAGTGCGATACTTTGCCAAATCTTTTTCCCAAGAAGCTCTTATTTGTTTTTCGCTCCAGCCTTTATCGAGTTGTTCTCTAAGGGAAGCAGTACCAGCAAGTAAATCAAAAGTTCTTTTGCGATTGATCAGAGTATATCCTAAACTTCTCGCCTTTTTGTAATACTTCAAAAGGGGGTAGAGGTTCAATCCCTCAATTTCGGAGTGGGTACTAAAATCCTCTCCATAGCAACGCTTTCCTTCATGTTTGGGGGTAGTGGCTCCCACTTGGCTACGGGGGGTAAAGGAGTAGTCTCCCATTTTCTTTTCGGGATATCCTATGCAGGTAAAGGGATTGTCTGTACCTCTTCCAACACTCATGATAGTAGCCTCAAAAAAGCAGAGAGAGGGGTACAAACGTAGGGCATCGTCACTTTTTAGATTGGGGCTCGGGGCTACGGGAAGAGAGTAGGAGTCTCCATGTTTCCATCCTTTCATTGGTATGATAGTTAAATCACATTGTAATCCTTTAGGAGAGAGCCACTGCTCCCCATTTATCATTAAGGCCAATTCTCCTACTGTTAAACCATGCAATAAGGGGATGGGGTGCATGCCTATAAAAGAGCGACAAGAGGAAGAGAGTAGGGGACCGTCTATAAAGTCATTGGGGTTAGGGCGATCCAGTACAACTACGGGGATTTTTTGCTCCGCAGCAGCTTCCATTACGTAGTGAAGTGTGCTGATATACGTGTAGAAACGAGTGCCCACGTCTTGGAGGTCAAAAAGCAGTATCTCAATGCCTTTCAGTTGTTCCTTATTGGGCTTCTTTTTATCGCCGTAAAGGGATACAACGGGAAGTCCCGTTCTATTGTCCAACATGCTTTTCACTTTAGCTCCTGCATCTGCAGTGCCACGAAATCCATGCTCTGGGGAAAATAAGCGTACGACCTTCTGACCAAGAGTTAAAAGCGTATCGGGAAGAAGAGTGCCCTCTTTTCCTACTCTCCCCGTATGATTGCTTACTATCCCAATAGATTTTTTTTCTATAATAGGAAGTAAGAGGTCCAATCGTTCTGCTCCTACCACGACTTCATCGACTTCTCTCGTAACAGAGTCTTGGGAAGAACAAGGTGCAGCTTGAAGCGATTGTGAAAGAGAGAACGAGAGAAGTAGTAGTGGAATAAATGGAAAAATAACTTTGAGCATAAATAAAGAATCTCCTTTTTGATTGATGTAATGCCATTACAGTCTCAAAAAGGAGAGTATAAATCTATGGTTAAAATCAGACGGATGTTTTTATAGATCTTTCTTGGTAAGGTAATTTAGTCCTCTCCCACGTGTCTATTAAAAACAATATGTCCGATAAATCCTAAAATGACAAGGAATAGTCCCACGCTTAAAGTAACATTGGTCGTTACCTTGAGAAATGCAGGTATAGCTATAACCAAAACCCCGATAAGGAGAATTATAGCACCTAAGTATTTGAGTAAATTGTTCATAACAAATAGATTTCTATCTAATTAGATTTAACTTTTTATGTGTGCAAATAAAGCAATAAATACTGATACTACGAAATAAAACAACGTTATACGCGAATTTTACCTCATTTACTTCGCTTAAAACTCAGCATTATTAGGAGTACGAGGAAATGGAATAACGTCTCGTATGTTGCTCATTCCCGTAACGAAAAGCAACAATCTCTCAAATCCGAGACCGAATCCAGCATGGGGTACAGAACCATAGCGACGTGTATCGAGATACCACCAAATATCCTTTTCTGGGATGCCCATTTGAGTAGCATGGCTTAGCAGCTTGTCATAGTCGGCTTCTCTTTCACTCCCTCCTATAATTTCTCCGATGAATGGGAAGAGGATATCCATTCCTCGTACTGTTTTGCCGTCCTCATTTTGTTTCATGTAGAAAGCTTTGATCTCTTTTGGATAATCTGTCATGATAACAGGTTTCTTGAAATGCTGCTCTACGAGATAACGTTCATGTTCGCTTGATAAATCGGCTCCCCAGTAAACAGGGAATTCAAACTTTTTCCCCTCTTTGATAGCTGCCTCTAAGATCTCGATACCCTGTGTGTAGGTTATGCGCTCATAGTTGTTGGCCAATACAAATTCCAAGCGACCTATAAGCTCTTTGTCGTAGTGCTCTGCGAGGAATTGAAGGTCGTCCTTACAGTGATCTAATGCCCATTGTACACAATATTTGGTAAACTCTTCGGCCAAGTCCATATTGTCATTGATGTCGAAGAAAGCGACCTCAGGCTCTATCATCCAAAATTCGGCCAAGTGACGTGGCGTATTTGAATTCTCGGCACGGAAAGTAGGTCCAAAAGTATAAATTCCTCCGAGTGCCAATGCTGCCAACTCTCCCTCTAACTGGCCAGATACAGTAAGAGAGGTAGGTTTGCCAAAGAAATCTTTCTTATAGTCTACATTACCCTCTTTTGTCTTAGGCAACTTCTCAAGGTCTAACGTGGTTACACGGAACATCTGACCAGCTCCCTCCGCATCACTTGATGTGATAATAGGGGTGTGAACATAGTAATAGCCTTTTTGATGGAAGAAGTTATGAATGGCAAAAGCCATATTGTGGCGAATACGTAAAATAGCCCCGAAAGTATTGGTGCGAGGACGGAGATAAGCAATCTCTCTTAAGAACTCAAGAGAGTGTCCCTTCTTTTGTAGAGGGTAGGTGTTGGGATCACAAGTACCGTAAACCTCTATGCTATCGGCCTGTACTTCTACAGATTGCCCTGCTCCCTGAGAAGCAACTAATAGCCCCGTTACCCCTATTGCTGATCCTGTGGTAATGGAACTGATTAAAGATGCTGGAAATTTTTCTGAATCTGCCACTACTTGTAGGTTGTGGATAGAGCTTCCATCATTTATTGCGATGAAGCTTACAGATTTATTCCCTCTTTTGGTACGCACCCAACCCTTTACGGTTACTACCTCGTTTATGGTTGGTGAGCTCATCAACTCTTTGATCATTGATCTTTTCATAACAATATATTTTTGTTAGAGTCTATTATTCGTAACTATCCATACGTAAATTACGCACTTCTACCTCTGTAAGATAACGCCAACGCCCTCTGGGCAAGTCTTTCTTTGTGAGGCCTGCAAAGTACACTCTGTCGAGTTTATTCACCTTGTAGCCTAAATGCTCAAATATACGACGTACGATGCGATTCCGCCCAGAGTGTATCTCTATACCTACCTGAGACAAGTCTTGGTCGTTAATGTAGCTAATAGCATCTGCGTGTATTTCGCCATCCTCCAGTTCTATACCCTCTGCAATCTGTTGCATATGCTCAACAGAAACAGGTTTGTCTAAGGTAACTTGATAGATTTTTTTCTTGCTGTAAGAGGGGTGCATCAGCTTAGACGCCAAATCTCCGTCATTGGTAAGGAGTAGTACTCCAGATGTGTTTCTATCCAATCGGCCTACAGGATAAATTCTCTCGGGGCAAGCATTTCTTACTATGTCCATTACTGTAAGCCTTTTTTCGGGGTCATCACTTGTAGTTACACAGTTCTTGGGCTTGTTTAGGAGGACGTATATCTTGCGTTCGATAGAAACAACCTTTCCTTCGCACGTTATTTCATCTTGTCGGGTTACATGTGCGCCAAGAGTGGTAACGATGGCTCCATTTACAGAGACCTTACCAGCGGCAATGAGTTCATCGGCCTTTCGGCGAGAGCATATACCCGAGTTGGCCAAAAATTTGTTCAAACGGATAAAGTCTGTGCTACCCTCATTTGCTTCGGGATAGGATATAACCTCTTTGGGAGCAGGCTGTATTTTTCTTTTTTTCTTCCCTTTTTTATTAGCATTATAACCCTCTTTTCTCTCTGAGGTAAGTTTTTTATTCCCAAATGGAGCCCTTTTTTCGGCATTATTAGAGGCACTTTTGGCAAAGGGATAGTTAGAGTTGAAAGTACGTTCCTTACGAGGGGAAGAAGAGAAAAAAGGCTTTTTAGTCTGTTGTAAGGGAGCTCTTTCTTCAAGATTGTGGTTCTCTTCCAGAGCTTCATAATCTTTCAAGATTCTTTCAAAAGAGGCGTCCCAATCCTTTTCGGTCTCGTTTGTCTCTGAGTGCAATGGATTGCTTTTATACTGCTCTTTTAAATTCCTTCTAATGATAGAAGCCTCTTTTTCTCCCTTTTGTTGTGTGCCAACCAAGATGCAAGACTCTTTGCTATTCTCTTTTTTAGTGATGCGTGTACGCACTCGTTTCTTAGAAGTCTCTGTTGACTCTTTTGGAGTACTGTCTTGCTCCATCTCGTGGAGTGGAAGGGGATTTTTTTCGTTCATCTTAAATAGGTTACGGGTCACAAAATAGCTTTCATGACAGGTTTAGTGTTATGTATTCTACCTAATCTCTCATCAGGCGGGGTAAATACTTATTTTTCAACGGAAATAATACCTATAGGTTTGAAGAAACAATTTTTAGAGACCAACATACGTCTCGGGGGTAATTTCTTTCATCTCTTGTTTAACTCTGTCAGATACATCTAACTTGTCGATAAACTCGATGATACGTTCCGCAGTCATTGCTTCTCCTGTACGGGTCAAATCCTTTAGTGCCTCGTAAGGATTGGGATATCCTTCTCTACGAAGAATCGTTTGAATTGCTTCTGCTACTACTTCGTAATTTTGTTCCAAATCTGTTTTTAAGGCCTCGGGGTTCAAGATGATTTTGTCGAATCCTTTACTTAAGCTTGTTAGCGCAATGAGAGAGTAGGCCAGAGGCATGCCTTCATTACGAATTACAGTCGAGTCTGTAAGGTCTCGTTGCAATCTTGAAATCGGGAGTTTAGTGGATAAGAAGTGGTATATGGCATTGGCCATGGCTAAGTTACCCTCAGCATTTTCAAAGTCTATAGGGTTTACTTTGTGGGGCATCGCCGAGGAACCTACTTCGCCTGCCTTTATCTTTTGTCGGAAGTAGCCCATGGAAATATAGGTCCATATATCGCGAGACAAGTCAATGAGTATCGTATTGATACGCGCCAAATTGTCAAACAGCGCAGCCAAATGATCGTAATTGGAGATTTGTGTCGTTACTTGTTCTCTGTGAAGTCCTAAGAATGAGACAAAGGCATTGGCAAAATCAATCCATTTATGTGTTGGATAGGCTACTTTGTGTGCATTAAAGTTACCTGTAGCACCTCCAAACTTTGCACCATGAGGCAATGCGTTGTAAAGATTGAGTTGCTCTTTTAGACGATAGCTATAGACTTTAAACTCTTTTCCCAATCGTGTTGGAGAGGCGGGCTGCCCATGAGTGCGTGCCAGCATGGGTACGTGCTCCCACTCTTCAGCACATTTTTCTATTTTTTCTATTACTTCTGTAAGAGCGGGGAGGAAGACATCGTCCAAAGCCTCCTTTAACATGAGAGGGAAAGCTGTATTGTTTATGTCTTGAGAAGTTAATCCAAAATGGACAAATTCTTTTGCCCACTCTAAACCGATAGAGTCGAATACTTTCTTTATAAAGTATTCTACGGCCTTGACGTCATGATTGGTAACGGCTTCTATTTCTTTCACCTCCTGTGCTTGATCAGAAGTAAAACTCTCGTAGACCTCACGAAGCTTTTTTATTTGTTCGTGCGATAGTCTTCCTGTTAATTGAGGGATTTCGTTACTTAGAGCTATAAAGTACTCTATTTCTATCCTTACTCGATAGCGGATAAGAGCCTCTTCTGAGAAATATGCTCTTAAAGATTTTGTTTTAGAGTAGTAACGCCCATCTATAGGAGAGAGAGCTTCAAGACTGTGTAATGTCATATGAGTCGTGAAAGAATCTTAGGTTTCTATTTTAAAGCCTATTGGCCTTTTGTATTGCTTTTGTTTTATTGCTGATTTAAATCTTTGTATAAGAGGACGGTTGCCAATGCTGCAATGCCCTCTTTTCTTCCTGTAAAGCCAAGGTGCTCTGTTGTAGTTGCCTTTACAGATACCTGTACTCCCTCTCCTAAAATACGAGATAAAATCTCTCGCATACTTGTGATATAGGGAGCCATTTTGGGGGCTTGTGCTATGATAACAATATCAACATTGCCTATTCCCCACTGCTCTTTGTGGAGCAAAGCTACAACCTTTTCGAGTAAAACCTTACTATCAATACCTTTATAAGTATTGTCACTGGGGGGAAAATGGTAGCCAATATCTCCCAATGCTGCAGCTCCGAGAAGGGCATCGGAAAGCGCATGCAAGCCCACATCGCCATCCGAATGAGCCTCTAACCCCATTTCGTAGTCAATTTCTACACCACAAATTTTAAGGGGGATACCCGATGCTAATCGGTGTACATCGTATCCTATCCCAACAGAAAAAGGAACGTTCATAGTTTATTATCGGAGCAGATTGCGAATGCCATCCATGTCAAACGAAAGAGTAAAGCGAAGTGTTTGATCTAACGGATTGCTCTGTACTGTTGAAAGGAGGTAAGAGGCATCGATGCTGAATACATTCATCTTGAAGCCTGCTCCTAAGGTAAAATACTGCAAATTACCCTTGTTTGGGCTTTGATAATGGTAGCCAGCTCGTAAGAAAAAGCGATTATTATAGCTGTACTCTCCGCCTATACCTAAACTTATTTCTTCCAATTCTTCTTTGAATCCCCCAGGAGCATCTCCAAAGGATTTGAATATTCCTGCAATGGAAGAGGTTTTTTGATATTCATCCCATCGTTTAGCCGATCCCTCAGGGTCTTTTTGATCCTTTTGTGGAGGTGTAGGAACCAAAAGTTTGTTCATCTCAAGGTTTAGAGAGAAAGCATTATAATCATCGAAAGGATATAGAATACCCGTTCCCAAAGAGAGATTTGTGGGGATGAACATTGAGTTGTTTGAGCCTCCGTATGAAATCTTAGTACCGATATTTTTCACATTGAAGCCTAATGTCCACAAGGGTTCGGAGTCCCCTAATACGAAGTATTTGGTTAGATATCCTGCAATGTCTGCTGCAAAGGCATTTCCCGCACTGGGTTCTCCTGCGGCCAAATTTTGGTCGCTTCGTATGTAACGGAGCGCAACAGCCATAGAGTAGTCTGGTGTAATTTGTAGAGAATACCCAAAGTCAATAGCAAATTCGTTGGGGTGTGCCTCTCCCAAAGAGCGAGCCAACTCATCAAATTGCTGTATGGCCCCCAAAGAAAAATATCTTAGAGAAGCACTGAGTGCTTGGTTCCCCTCTGACCCGAGTTTGTAATATCCCGAGAGTTCCATGAGTTTGATATCTCTAACAAGGTTGGCCAACCATGGAGTATAGGAGAATGTTACGCCTGCTTTGCTGCTAAGAAAAGCATATTTAGCAGGATTGTAGTATTGAGAGTTCACATCTGGAGTGGTGGAAACTCCCATGTCTGCCATACCTGCAGCACGCGCGCTTGGGGATATTTGAAGAGAGGGAACAGAGGCCGTAACTGCGTTAAACGTTTTTACAGTTGCTTCTTCCTGGGCATGTAAAGAGGTAAACGATACCGAAAGAAATACTCCGAAAAGAAGTTTTCTCAATATTTTCTTATTCATTGTCTTGAAACAGTTTTATAAGGCTTAGTTTTCATACCAACTTGGCCTCTGGTTTACAAAAGTAGTTATTTCCGTTTGTTTAGAGTAAGAAGGAGATAATATCAATCTACAATGAGCATTTTCCCTGTGTTGGTTGCACTTTTCCCATTAGTGCCGATTATAGTCCATCTGTATAGGTAATGCCCCGATGCAATCGTAGTACCATAAGAAGTGGTTGGTGTCCATGAAAGCTGTATGGGAGCATTTATTCCTGCTTGTACTTGTATCTCTTCACTTATAGAGACTCTTTTTCCTGTAAAGTCAAAAACTTCAATGTATGCCTGTAGATTTTCTCCAGGGTTATCTGTGTACAATTCAAAATTTATAGGTTCTCCTCTTTTTGAAGGGTTGGGATATAGTCTTGCCTCAGTAGCAGAGGGTGGAAGGTCTTTATTAACTCTAAACTTGAAAGAGTGTCGGGTAACATTGTTGAATACATCCCAAACAGTTAGGGTTGCTGTGTGGTCTCCCTCGTCAAGTTGGGGGAGCATGTAGATGATTTCTCCTTTTCCTGCTTCTGTTTCAGAGGCTGTGTAATAGTTGTTTAGGTTGTAAGAGAGGTCAAAGCGATTGTCTATAACCAAGCTGATATCATGCCCTACGCCTCCTCCTGTTATATTGATTCCATTTATATCAAATACTTTGGCTACCAGCAGAGGTGTTGTTCCTACAATAAAGTTATCCTTTAGGGAGGGGTTGTTGAGATAGCAATGTTCAATGAGCGGAGGGGTAGTATCGGTAATCTCTTGCGAGGGGGTACCCTCTACAATCCTGAGAGAACGATTCACTCCCATTGCTTCCAGAGCAGTATCTGGAGCATAGGCATACAAGTTAATTTTCCCTTTCAGTTTGCTGTAAGAGACATCTTTAGGGACTATAAAGGAGAATTCAAAATAGCCATTCTTTATGCTCGTGTTACCAGCATAAATAACCCCAGAATAGTCTCTGTAGGTAGTTACTTTTTCGGTATCTGGGGGTACGTTTGAGGGGTGTACCTGTTTATCCTCTCCTCCGTCGAATACGGTTATGTATAGTTGCCCCGAAAAGTTGCCATCTACACTCTCCTCAACATCTTGTATTGAGCCCTTTATTACGACTTGTTCAAGGGCTTTAATGGATATGTCTTTTGAGGGGTCCAGAGAGTTGTCGTTGATGGAGGAAATTACAGCTCTTCGAGTTGGGAGCTTGAGTCGGAGAGCAGGGTCTCCTATCAGCATGAAATTTAGCTTATTAATAGTATCGTTCCCTCCTCTTTCGTTTTTGGCGTTACGGAGTATGTTGCCCAGTTTTTGAGAGGTCCCCTTTTGCTTATTATCCAAAAGACTTTTTAGTATGAGTTCATTTAGCCTTTGATTGTCTATATCTAAAACAACTCGGGTTGTTGTGAAGAGAGCTATCGCACCGCTTTTCTCGTTGAGAAATGCCACTTCGCCTCCAGAGGTTTGGGTGTTGTCAAAGTTGCAGAAATCACAAGTGGCAGTAATCCAAACGGGTAGATGTTTGTACTTAAACTGTTGAATGTCTTTCAGAGTCATCAACTGCTCATCTGCCCAGGCGGTAGGGCTACCATGTCCAATGTAGTTGACAAAAAGAGACCCATTGTCAAAGGCGTCGTGTAGTTGACGTTTGGCTGTTGGAAATGTGGTAAGCCCATTTTCTGTTTTCTTGGCGTGGGCATCCATGTAAATTTTAGTGAGGATCAACTCTGGTTGTAGTCTCTCGGTTAAATTTGCCAATTGGTCGGCATGGTTTAAGTGAGAGTATATACCAGGGTAGTCAGAGTTGTCTGCAACAAAGGTTGCACGTGTTTTCCATACGCCAGGATCTCTATTTTCAGAGTAAGCGATGGTTTTGTCTACAGCTATTTTGGCTTCTGCGAGAGTACGCACGGGAAAACGACCTATTCCTATACAGAGTTCTCTTTTTCCATTAGACATGGCATCCTCTTCTGCTTTGAGTTTCCCAAAATAGTCATCATTGGTATAACTATAAATATTGAGAGAGTTGACGCTCTGGTACGAAAGCAAAAATTCAGTGTTGAGGAAAGCAGGTTGCTTCCAGTCGTCCGAAATTTTTCGGTTGTCAGAGGCTCCATCCCCAAATAACAGTAGTTGAATTGGGCAGTAGACTTCGTTGGGATGTTCCTTTTGCCACCGATCATAGAAATGTTTTGCCATTAATCTATAAGCTGTGGCATCTGGGGTGCCGCTGGAGAACTCGTTGAATACCTCCTCTTGTTCTACAACCAAAACTTTCATTTCATCTTTTTCACGGTGAAACAGGGCTAAGCGTTCGGCCTCTGGTTTTAGTTCTTTTGTGCTGATGATAATAAGAGATGGGGTTTCGGCTCCACGCACATTTTGATTTTTTATGGGAAAACTGTTTATCGGCTTGAGGGCATCTTGCGGGCGTAGGGCTATGAACTCCAAGGGCAATCCCTTAGAGGTAAGCGTGTTGGATATAAAGCTGTGCGTAGAACCGTTTTGTTGGGTTTTCACTAAAGAGGCTACTCCTTTTTCGTCAATGGCAAAAACTATCCCCTCGCTTCCTAACTCGGAAACCTTGAAGAGCATACTTTGATTTTTTTCTGTCCATCGACGGATGTGCATTTGCTCGCCTTGTTGATAGGTTAGTGCCCTCATGCTTTGCACTTCTATGTAATCTAAGTAGGCAGGATCTCCCGAGGGAAGATAGGTAACCTCCAAGTCAAAACGCCTCCCTTCGACCTGTGTGGTAGCTCCATTTCGTAGGTGGTAGATACCAGAGAGGTAAGTAGAGTAAGAGTAGTCTTCGCTCAAATGTATGGGGTCTTTGGCAAAGATGTTGCCATTGATGCCCAAGGAGAACTCCCCCTGAGATTTAGTTTTCGGCAGTGCAACATAGGCGTAGTTTACCTTAATCGTATTTTCTACTCTTGGTGTCGCTCCCAAATCAAATGGAATACGACGAGTTTGCCCGTTAAGAAGAGGCTCTCCCAAAAGCATTCTGCCAGATTGTTTCAATGTGCGGAGCTCTTGTTCGTATAGATGTAAGGCATCGTAATATTTAGCTTCAGATGGGGCTCCAGAGGAGGTAAGTTGTGCCTCTTCAATTTTTTTTACCCCAGGGCTGGTGATATCGCTAAGGAAAAGATACCCTTTGGTACTGTAGTGGTTGGTTACATGCCTGTAGGATGCTCTAAGAGTATCGTAGTACCACTGCGTTGGACCTCTTCCATAGAAATAAATAGCATTATTGTGATGGTAAGTAGGTGCTGCTGGAAGATCGGCAAGGGGGGCTTCTTTTAGTTGTTCACTAAGTAGTGTGCCTCCGTAACCATATACACCTACCTTTTCGGGATTGGAAAATCCCATTTTCTTTAGTTCATCATAGGTAAGGGTGTATATGCCCGTAGTTTCTAATGATATTTTTACCCACTTGCCCTCATTTAGCACAGAGTTTTCATGGGAAGATAGGGTTTGGGCTACAAGCAGAGAGGGCATAAAAAAATTAGAAGCCACTGCAAGTACCCACAGTATGGAAAGCAATAAGGGTGGTTTCGATAGGTTCATTTTCATATATGCAACTAACGTAGCGAAGATAGTGATTATTGCTTTACATTGGAGCTATTAGAGCTTCTCATAACTCGTTGTGTGCTCTCTGAAGTAGAGGTTAAAAATTATCGTCAAATGGAAGTTTGTAGAGTGTGGCAGTTGTAAGGTGCTAAAAGAGAGTGTGTAATATATACTTTAGGATATGGCCTACTTCCAATCACGAAATTAACGTAGCAAGTATGGTGTTATCGAATAGTTTCTATTCAATGGGTAAGAAATAACAGGGCTTCAAGAGAGGAATTAAACTTTTGGCCTTCTGCTGTAGAACACGTTGATTAAAGGAGCCAACGGAAACTTTCAAGGGGATTGTTTTTCTCGATGTAGTTACGTTTTTTCTTTTTACTACCTTGATTTTCTTTCTTTGAACATCTATTGTTTTCTATATTTAGATTGAATATATATATTTCCAATCTGAATATATGTATTTGCAAGCTCAATATATATATACGTAATCTTAATATAAAGAATTGCTCGGGAGGAAACAATCTTTTGTACGTGTACATTTCACTTTTTTAGTGGGTCCAAAAGATGTTCTGTATCGGAAAAGACAAGAAAGCGAAGATTGGGAGAGAAGTTATTGGCAGGTAAGCCCCCAGATAGAACTCTGGAGGTTTAGAGGGAAAGAAATTGTTTATATGCTTTCGGGAGGGGAATACTGAAGAGAGGAAAATGAGACCTAATACACTCAAGCCCTAACCCAAAGTAGGGGCTTTCTGTATAGGGATAGTTGGCAAAAATATAATGCTGCGAGACAAGGCGGAAACACCTATGCTACTGGCGATATTTGGGTTTTATATCTATTGCAGTACGCATCTTGCCTCCTCGGTTGGGAAACTTGCATTTGTGGGTATGTAGATGCCCCTAAAAGAGAGAGGCTGTCCCCAAACCGAAGTTCAGACACAGCCCCACCGTTTTTTGTGTTGATAAAATTTCCCCTTTATTGGGAAAGTTGTGCTTGTTTATTTACTTAGTTGTGCCGTGTAATAGTTGCAGAGCCAGATAGTTTGTGTCTCGTTTCCTCAGCTTGTCCATAAATATTGGCACTTGACGAACCTGATAGAGAGTAGGAAAGGTGCTTTTGTGCATAGGCTTCTATTGAAGAGGAACCACTCAATTTTATGTCTACACTCTCTGCATGAAACTTCTCGGCATCTATGTCTGAACTCCCCGATCCATTGACGGATAGAGTGCGACAATCTCCCCTGATAGATAAGTCGGAGGAGCCCGATAGGTGTAACGAGCAGTTTAGATTGTTATAGAGTTGTAGGTGAGCATCTGCCGCTCCTGAGGAGTTAAAGTACATCTCTTCACTCTTTAATAGAGCAGATAGTTCTGTCGCTCCAGAGAGATGAACAGAGGTTTGATTACTTTTTGCATTTAGTTTCTCCAATTCAGAGGCTCCGCTCATTCTGATAGAGAGGTTTTCACACTCCCAGTCTCCTGTAAAGGAGGCTTTAGAAGCACCCGATAAGCCTATCATTTGAATTTTAGATGTTGCTATTGTAACTAAAATATCGGCACGTTTGTACTGATAGTTTTCATCCATGTCAAGGAAAAGTTCTGATCCCTTTTGCTTTATTTCCACAAAAGGTAAAATGTTTTCGTTGGCAGAAATCTCGACAAACTCTTCTTCGCTTTGAATAACGTTTACCGCTATGATGGAACCCACTTCTATACCCGTAATTCTCTTGTATGTCTCGTGTCTTACAGTTGAAATCTTCGGGGATCCTACAATAGTTTTTTGGTTAATTAGGGTGCAGGATTGCAATGAATTAATGAGGAAGAAAAGGGCAATGAGAGAGAAATGCCCTATTCTCATGGTTTTTTTCTGGTTTGCATAACTATCTCTTTTTACTATTAGGTTGGTTTCGTTAATTATCTGATTTGTGTTAACAAAGGTAATATAAATATTTAGAAGTGTTACACTTTACCTCAGTTCAAATTGGAGGATTCCTAAAAAAGAAAATGTTTTCTCGTTTTATGAGAACGAAAAAGCGATATCCCCCCTTAGTTAATTGAGAGTTTAGAGGCAAAAGCGCACTCTTTTATCTACTCGAGAGTTTATTCTTTTGATTTACACTTTTAATTAATCGGTGAGGTATTTGGGGGAAGAGATAGTCGTTGTAACCTTTTTAGAAACCTATGCGAAGGAGATGCGGAGCTTTGCCTCTTATTTTAATTATGGGGTTTTCAGTGAAAGTATTATTATACTCCTAATGCGTTAAAATCTTCGCAAATACCTTATTCTTGTTAGGGCCATTCGTTGAAATATGAGTAATTTCGTGCGATGAAACATATTTTACAGAGAGAGGGGTTGCTCCCCGAATGGGTAGAGCAGGATGCCGTGATGATTGCTTGGCCTCACAAGAATAGTGATTGGGCTTTGATTTTGAATGAAATAGAGAAGACCTATGTCGAGCTTTCCTTAGCTATCCTGCATTATCAAAAACTGGTAATTTTATTACCCGAGGATAAAGATATCTCCTCTCTTCTACCACAGAACAATCCCAACTTACATATCGTACGCATGGAAACTAATGATACATGGGTGCGTGATTATGCTCCTCTTTCTTGTATAAAACAGGGAAGAAAGGTGCTTGTCGACTATCGTTTCAATGGTTGGGGGCAGAAGTTTGCTTCCAATTATGATAATCTGGTAAGCCGTAAGCTTTATAGACAAGGTTTTTTTGCTCTCGATGTAGAGTGGGTAGATAGGCAGGATTTTGTCTTTGAAGGAGGAGCTATAGAGAGTAATGGGGTAGGAGATTTACTCTCTACCGAGTACTGTTTGCTGGAGGAAAATCGTAATTCCACGTACAGTAGAGAGACTCTTTGTGCAGATTTGAAAAAAGAGTTAGGGGCAGAAACGGTATTGCTTTTAACCGAGGGGGCTATTGAGGGTGATGATACCGATGGGCATATTGATACGTTGGCTCGTTTTGTCGATGAGCAAACAATTGCCTATGTGGCTCCTACCGACAGGAATTCCTATAACTATACTTACTTGCAGGCGATGGAAAGAGAGTTGCAAGAGCTTCGTCAGTCTGATGGGATTACTCCGTATCGTCTGGTCGCTTTGCCTGATGCAGGTTCTTTCTTTGATGAAGAAGGAGAGCCAATGCCTGCGACCTACGCAAACTTTCTCTTTGTAAACGGAGCCCTTCTACTGCCCACCTATGGAGTGCCCCAAGATGAGGAGGCTATACAAATCTTGAAAGAGGCACTTCCTGATAGAGAGATTGTAGGAGTAAATTGTTATAATCTAATACGTCAACATGGGAGCTTGCACTGTGCTACTATGCAGTTCCCCAAGGGCTTTTTGAATCCAGAACTTTTAGGTTGAAATATATGAAGGTTGGTATAATACAACAAGCAAATACTTTAGACAGAGAAAATAATAAGAAACGTTTGGCCGAACGTATAGGAGAGTTAGCTCAGAACGGAGCAGAGCTTATTGTTTTGCAAGAGCTTCACAATTCTCTTTACTTTTGTCAAGAAGAGGATGTGACTGTGTTCGATCAAGCTGAAGAGATACCAGGTCCCTCTACGGAGTTTTTTGGCGCGTTGGCTCAAAAATATGGGGTTGTGTTGGTACTCTCTCTCTTTGAGCGTCGCATGGCAGGTCTTTACCATAATACAGCGGTTGTTTTAGAACGAGATGGTTCTATAGCAGGATTGTATAGAAAGATGCATATCCCCGATGACCCTGCATATTATGAAAAGTATTATTTCACTCCTGGTGATTTAGGCTTCAATCCTATTGAAACTTCCTTGGGACGCTTGGGCGTTTTAGTTTGCTGGGATCAGTGGTATCCCGAGGCGGCCAGGATTATGGCTCTTAGAGGAGCCGATATTTTGATATATCCTACCGCCATAGGTACTGAGAGTACAGATACCTTAGATGAGCAGCAGAGGCAGTTGGAGGCTTGGCGTACAGTACAGCGAGGGCATGCCGTGGCAAATAATTTGCCTGTGATAGCTGTAAACCGAGTGGGACATGAAAGCGATCCCTTGGGTCGTACTAACGGAATACAATTTTGGGGTAACAGTTTTATCGCAGGACAACAGGGAGAGCTGCTTTGTACGTTAGGTACAGAAGAGGCCGTAGCTTGTGTAGAAGTGGATCTTAAGAGGACAGAGCATGTGCGTCGTTGGTGGCCTTTCTTCCGTGATCGTCGTATTGATTATTTTGCTCCTCTGCTAAAAAGAGCAGACTGTAATTATCAAAAGGGAGAGTGAAAGGGGCGTTTGAGTTCATGGATCAACAGGTATTATTTGCTTTCCTATTGACCCTTTTTGCAGGGATCTCTACGGGGATTGGTAGTATTATTGCTTTCTTTTCAAAGAGGACTAACACCTCCTTTTTATGTGTTTCTTTGGGTTTTTCGGCGGGGGTGATGATTTATGTTTCTTTCGTAGAGATGTTTCCCGAGTCGTTAGCGTTGTTTAGTCGTTTGTATCCCGCTCGTTTGGCGGCAACTTATACCACCCTTTCTTTTTTTGGAGGTATTCTTCTTATTGCTCTAATTGACAAGTTTATTCCTCAGAGAGAGAATCCCCATGAGATTCATGGTGTGGAAGAGCTTGTGCAGCCAGAGGGCACAAAGAGTAATGGAGTAAGCTCTCTTAAGGAGCATAAACTCTTGCGTGTAGGCTTGTTTACAGCCCTTATTCTTGTTATACATAATTTCCCCGAGGGGATGGTGACTTTCCTCTCTGGAATGCAGGATATTCGTGTCGCTTTACCTATTGCTTTTGCTATAGCTATACATAATATACCCGAGGGGATATCTGTTTCGGTACCTATTTTTTATGCCACGGGTAATCGTAAAAAAGCATTTTGGCTCTCTTTTCTATCGGGATTGGCAGAGCCACTGGGAGCTTTGTTTGGTTATCTCATATTGGCTCCTTACCTCAACGATACTGTTTATGGGATTATATTTGCTGCTATTGCTGGGATTATGGTGTATATCTCTTTAGATGAGCTTTTGCCCGCGGCAGAGGAGTATGGTCTGCATCATCAAGCTATTTACGGATTGATTTCGGGGATGCTTGTGATGGCGGTAAGTCTTTTGATTCTTTAGTACAGGTATAGCTACTCCGAAACTTTTTTCTGTTTTGTGATAGGCAAAGGGTAATATGATTCTTTTCGAGTTCATGTTTTTCCTTTTTAGATAATGCCATAGCCAAAAAGTCGAGATCTTAGGTTTAGAATTTCTTTTTTTTGAGTAGGAATAATAGTACCTTTGCGGAATGAAGTAAGTCTTATGAAAACTATAGAATTAAACGGAAAAGTATTTGAGTTATATCTGACATATGAGCAAATAGATAAGGCTATAAAAGATATGGCTGCAAGAATAGCCAAAGATATGGAAGGGAAAGACCCTCTCTACGTTTGTATTATGAACGGGGCCTTTATGTTTGCTTCTGAGTTGTTGGGGTATATAGGTGGTGATTCCGAAGTAGCTTTTGCGCGCTATTCATCCTATCAAGGAACACAGTCTACCTATGACTTGCGTGAGATAATGCCTGTAACAACTCCATTAAAAGGGCGTACTGTGGTGATATTGGAAGATCTTATAGACACAGGGTACACCATGAGTTGTGTCAAGGAATTATATTACAATCAGGGTGCTTCGGAGGTTTTCATAGCAACGATGCTTTCAAAGCCAGCAGCCTTAAAGTGTGCTGTGCAGTCGGACTATGTGGGTATCGAAATAGCCAATGACTTTATTGTCGGGCACGGACTTGATTTTGATGAGCGAGGTCGTATGCTTCGTGATATATATAAGATAAGAGAGTTATGATTAACTTAATACTCTTTGGCCCTCCGGGCTCTGGTAAAGGAACGCAAAGTGCTGCTCTTGTAGAGCATTATGGTTTGAAACATATCTCGACGGGAGAGATTTTGCGTAAAGAGATACAGGAAGAAACAGAGTTGGGACAGCAGGCAAAAGCCCTTATGGATAAGGGGCAGCTCGTTCCCGACGAGATAATTGTAGCCATGATCGAGGAGATTGTAGCGAAACATAAAACTGTAAAAGGTTTTATTTTCGATGGTTTCCCTCGCACGGTATCGCAGGCAGAGGCTTTAGACGCCCTGTTAAGTCGTAATGGGCAGCAAGTGTCTCAACTGTTGGAATTGGTTGTGCCCGACAATATGCTTATGGAACGCCTTTTATTGCGCAAGCAACAAGAGGGGCGTGCCGATGACAATTTAGAAACAATTCAGCGTCGCCTGACTGTTTATCACACACAAACAGCTCCGATAGCAGCCTACTACAAAGATCGAGGACTGTCGAAATCGATTGATGGGGTGGGTGCGGTAGAGCAAGTTACCCAACGACTGTTTGAGGTAGTAGATACCTTGTAATTGAAGAGATATAAAACTCCATGGCCGAAACGAATTTTGTAGACTATGTAAAGATCTATTGTCGCTCTGGAAAAGGGGGGCGTGGATCTGCGCATTTTAGAAGAGAAAAATATATACCCAAGGGAGGTCCTGATGGGGGAGATGGAGGCAATGGAGGGAGTATTTACATTAAAGCCAATCGCAACTACTGGACGTTGCTCCATTTGCGCTTTAATCGACACATTTATGCCCCATCTGGAGAGGCTGGTTCTGGTGCTCTAAAGACGGGGACTTCGGGAGAAGATATTATTATAGAGGTGCCCATTGGGACTTCTGTATACGATGCAGAAACGGGAGAGTTTATTTTAGATGTTACCCAACATGAGGAGAAACGCCTCCTCTTAGCGGGAGGTCGTGGGGGAAAGGGAAACTCTTTCTTCAAGTCTGCAACCAATCAAGCTCCTCGTTTTGCTCAACCAGGAGAGCCAGCTCAAGAAAGAGAGATTATACTACAATTAAAGACACTTGCCGACGTTGGCTTGGTGGGTTTACCAAATGCTGGTAAGTCTACGCTACTAAGTGTCATAACTTCTGCCAAACCCAAAATAGCCGATTATCCTTTTACCACGTTAGTTCCTAATCTTGGGATTGTAGGTTACAGAGACAATCGCTCTTTTGTGATGGCAGATATACCAGGGATTATAGAGGGGGCCTCTGAAGGGAGGGGTTTGGGATTACGCTTTTTACGTCATATAGAGCGTAACTCGATACTTCTTTTTATGATTCCCATTGATACTGATCATATATATAAGGAGTATCAGGTATTACTTAACGAGCTCCTGAAGTATAATCCAGGTTTGGGAGATAAGCGTAGGATACTTGCCATTACTAAGATTGATTTGGCCGATGAGGAACTTATTAAATTGGTGGAAGAAGAGCTTCCAGAAGATTTACCTCACATATTTATCTCTGCTGTAACCACAAAGGGGATTACGGAGCTCAAAGATCTGCTTTGGGAAGAACTCAATCGAGAGATGCCCTATGATAATACCGAGTTGGTACGTCAAGCTATGACAGTAGAGACGCTGCACGATGATGATGTTCAATTTACTAAGGAGGTAGCAGAAGAGGATGAGGAAGACGAACTCCTCGAGATAGAGTGGGACGAAGATATTCAAGAGGATATTGGTTTCTAAAAAGTATGCATCGAGAGATTCTTATAGAGGCTTCCTTTTCTGAAGTCTTTCCCCATTTTACATTAGCTGTATTGGAGGCAGATGTTACCAATAAGCTTGTTAATATAGGGTTACAGAGAGAAGTAAATCGCACTATCGGAAGTATCGCACTATCGGGCAATCTTGATAAAATAAAGGAAATTGAAACAATAGCTTCTACACGAGAGGCTTATAAGCGTTTGGGAAAAGACCCTAACAGATATCGTCCAGCAGCAGAGCAGTTGAGACGTCGCATCTTAAAAGGATTGGGCTTGTATACCATCAATCAATTGGTAGACATAGGCAACTTGGTCTCTTTAGAGACAGGCTTTTCCATAGGAGTCTTTGATGCCGATAAGGTTGGGCAGCATATCTTGCTTCGTAAAGGAAAAGCAGAGGATTATTTCGAAGGTATAGGAAGAGGTGTATTAAATGTAGAAAACCTCCCTCTTTATGTAGATGAACAGGCTCCTTTTGCTACTCCAACAAGTGATTCTGAACGAACAAAGGTAGAACTCTCTACACGAAAAACATTGATCTTCATTAATAGTTATCTCCCTAAGAACGATAGTTCTCGTGCACTTCTGTTGGAGGCAGTTGATATGTTAAAAGGGTTATTGATAGATTATGTAGAGGCCCAAAATATAGAGCAAAGAATTATTTCCTCTTGATCTTTTTAGGGAAAATGCTCTTTCACAAATTTGCTTAGCATGGAGAGAACCCCAGACCAATTCACCTACCGCATAGCGGCCGTTACAATGGCTCGCAATGATCTTTTCTTTTTAGAAAGGTGGATTGCGTATTATGGAAGAGAGTTAGGAGAGGAGAATCTTTTTATTTATCTCGACGGAGAGGATCAACCTTTACCCTCTAACGCGGGAAAAACTCATATAACATCTCTGCTACACAAGGAGCTTACAAGAGCGGAGGGAGATAAGTATCGTATCGGATTACTGAATAATCTTAAGAACAATCTTTTGAGAGAGGGGTATGATATGGTTATAGGAACCGATGCCGATGAGTTTATTATTGTTGATCCGATTAGAAAACAGTCGCTTTGTGAGTTCTTGTATCAATACCGTTTTTGTAAAACTATATCAGCTTTGGGCTTGGATTTGGGACAGAAAATCGGCGAAGAAAACGATTTGCTTGCCGCCTCTTCTTTACTTTCTCAACGTAGTTATGCTGTTCTCTCTTCTCGTTATACAAAGGCTTCGGTCGTTACCCAACCTCTTCGTTGGGGGGCTGGTTTTCATAGAGTGAAGGGGTGTAATTACCATATTTTGCCCGACCTTTATTTGATTCATACGGGGTATTGTGATTGGAAGCGTATTCAGAAACGTTTTGCAGATACAACCCGAATAGAGGGGGGCTGGAATGCTCATCTCAGAAGAAGAGCTCGTACGATTTATCACACCACACATAGAAAGGCTATTCCAGCAGATCAAATCTTGAAAAGTGCACGCTTGTTACAGACCATTTTTAGACCGATTTATGCTCTTAATAAGCCATTGATGCCTACTTCTTCTCTTGTGGTTAAACTTCCTCGTCGATTTCAATCAATAGAGATATAAATCTCCTCTGTTATGTTAGGAAAGATCGTTTTTGTAACACGAGGGTTACATGATGGAGGAGGCATTGAGCGCGTAACAAGCTATATCAGCTCTCTTTTGACTCAAGAGGGCTGGGTGGTTTACGTACTCTGTTTGCAAAAGGAAGGGCAGCCTTATTTCCCTCTATCTAAGGAGGTAAAGGTGGTTTATCAGTCTGAGCTTAAGGGATGCTCTCGCATTCAACGGATAAGAAACTTTTATCAAAAAGTGCATCCTGATTTGATTATAGGGGTGGGAAGTAATAGAACTCTTACGCATTACTTTTCTGCCAAGGGGTTTAAATTCGCCACTTGGGAGCATTTCAATACAACTGTTCAAGCACATCCTCTACACTCTTTATCGCGTTTTTGGGCCACTCGCTTGGGGTGGATTATTACTCTTACACCTGCAGATGCAGAAGCTTATGTTAAGTTGTATAAAGCTAAAAAAGTATTGTCCATAGCCAACCCGATTACGATAGACGGGCTGCAACCTGCTGAGCTAATGAGCAAAAGGATCCTTTCGGCGGGGCGTTTGGTGGGTCAAAAAGGATTTGATCGTTTGCTTAAAGCCTGGTCTTTAATCGAGGCGAAGTATCCAGAGTGGCAGTTGCGTATCGTAGGCTCGGGGAAGAAACTCGCTTCTTTGAAAAAAGAGATGAAAACCCTACAACTTCAAAATCGTGTAGAGATGATCCCGCACTCTAAAAATATGGTAGAGCAGTACTCACAAGCCTCAATTTATGCTATGACTTCTCGTTACGAAGGTTTCCCTTTGGTACTTTTGGAGGCTATGGCTTCGGGGCTTCCTATTGTGAGTTTTGATTGTCCGAGAGGACCAAGCGATATCATTCTCCCCGAAGAAACGGGACTATTGGTCGCTAACAATGATATCAAAGCATTTGCTCTTGCATTAGAGCGTTTGATTTCCAACTCTTCTTTGCGTCTATCTATGGGGCAGAAAGCGTTGGAGCAATCTGCAAAATACACACCACAACATATAGTAAAACAATGGACAGCAGCATTACAAAAGATGAGTCGTTAGGGGGGCAAGAACGCCCAACAGTACAACTTATTGTGCCTGTTTACAATTCTGGAGCATATATTGATGAGTGTTTTTCCTCTCTTATTGCCCAGACTTATGGGGCTTGGGAGGCTCTTGTTATAGACGATGCTTCTAATGATGGCATTACGCCCCAACTCTGTGATGATTGGACTCAAAAAGATGGACGGATAAAGGTGTGGCACCTTGATGAGAATCGGGGAGTAGCCCACGCTCGTAATAAAGCCTTGCAGTTTGCTTCTGCTGAGTGGATAACCTTTCTTGACAGTGATGATATTTTGTTGCCGAACCACTTACAAAGTCTTGTAGATTCAGTCACTACGTTTAGTGCCACAATGGCTTTTACGGGGTACTATCCTTATCAAACTCCTAAGGGAACACGCTCGGCAAATGGAGTACTTGCAGCGAACAGGGTGTATACGACACGGGAGATTATAATACGCTCTTGTCTGGAGCAGCGAGGAATGGCCTCTTATTTGTGGCGCTGTCTTTTCCGTCGGGAAGTGTTTCAAGCTGTTTCTTTTCCAGAAGGACGTGTTTTTGAAGATTATGCAGTATTTATACCTCTCATTGCACAAGCCAAAAGGATTGTACACACTGGCCTTGCTACCTATAATTATCGCTGGAGGGCGGCAAGTCTTGTGAATAGTAATCAGTTGCGTAATTTGAGGGATTATTCATACGCACTTCTCGACCGTTACTATCAGATAGAAAACTGCTCGGTTCTTTCCGAAAAGGATAGAAAGCGTTTATTACTCTGGCCTACGAAACGTTTTCATCAACTCTTGCATGAAGCACAGGAATTATCCAAGGGGGAAGAACGAGAGTCTCTTATTCAAGAGATTTCATCGATTATCTCCTCCATTGGTTTGAGGACTCACTCTCTTTTTCCTTACTCTTTGCGTATGCTGTTTTTCTCTATCAAAAAAAGATTGTTTGAATTGATTCTTCTGTAATAATTATGGGGCAACCATTGATTAGTATTATCGTACCTGTTTTCAATACGGCTCCTTTTTTAGAGCAATGTCTCAGTAGTATAGTCCAGCAGACCTATGTTCATTGGGAGGCTCTTTTGATTGATGATGCCTCTACCGATGGATTATCGCTCTCTATTTGTAACGAGTGGGGGCGGCGAGATGAGCGATTCCGTGTGATACCTCTCCCAAAGAATGGCGGTCTTAGTTATGTGCGTAATGAGGGATTGGCTCTGGCACAAGGTCATTTGGTTACTTTCTTAGATAGTGATGATTTCTTGGCAGCCAATCATTTAGCTTCTCTATTTGAGGTTTTTGAGCAGAGTGGCTGTGATATTGCCACAACAGGTTTTTTACAATGCACAGCTGAGGGTAAGGTAAAGAAGCGTCTCTATCCCTCTGTTCGTAAGGGGTATAAATGGAAGCGAAAAGAGGCACTAAAGGCTTTGTTAATGGATCGAAAACTCACAAGCCACTCATGTAATAAGCTTTTTCAAAAGAGGCTTTTTGACGGCCTTGCCTTTCCCGTAGGACAAGTTTACGAAGACTTTTCAATAATGTTACCTCTTGTGGAGCGATCCAATGGTGTGGTACATACGGGAGAGAATACGTATTACTACCGTCGGCATGGTGCAAGTATAACTAAGGTTACTACTCCCAAGCATTTGCAGGACTTTTTTACGGCCAATGAGGGGCGTTATTACTATTTGTTGCAGGATAATGAATTTATCTCTTCAAAAGAACGAGCACTCTTGCTCCTATGGTACCGCAAAACACTCTTGCGTGTACATCATGAAACTCAGGGGTTACCTCCCTCTCCAGAGAGAGATAAAGTATTGGTCAACATCTCCTCTTCGCTTAAAAAGATGGGTATAAAGGAGATAAAGTGTTGTTATGGGTTGCGTATGCTGGGCTATTCGTTGCGTAAACGTTACTATGAGTGCTTGCTCAAATAACCTATATACTTAGCTCTTCTTTGCACTATACCTAACGCGCGTTAGGTATAGTGGTTTTGAGAGTTTCCATATATGTTTTTTTCTTTTTGCAAGAGTAGTTTGTTTGGGGGAGTTTCAAATCTATGTGGGATGCGTTAGATGGTTTACTAAGGGAAAAGCTATACTTTCGCTCCCGATATTAATACAGAACAGATTATAGATACTATGATATTGGTGTTTCTTTTGAAAGCGTTGCAACTGATGCTTTCTTTTACTTTACTCGTTTTTGTGCACGAATTGGGGCATTTCTTAATGGCTCGACTTTTTGGGGTACGTGTGGAGCGTTTCTTCCTTTTCTTCGATATGGGCAGACCTTTATTGCGCTACAAATCACGCAAGAGCGGTACGGTTTATGGTATCGGATGGTTACCCTTAGGGGGCTATTGCTCTATGTCGGGTATGGTCGATGAGCGTTTCTTGTTACACAATGAGAATACAGAGCCTCAAGAGTATGAATTCCGCTCCAAGGCTGCTTGGAAGCGTCTGATCATAATGATTGCAGGGATTGTTTTCAACCTTATTCTTGCCGTGATACTCTATACAGGTATTTCATACCATTGGGGCGATTATAGGCTTTGGAGCGACCAAGTAACCTCGGGAATGAGTTTCTCTCCTACTGCTCAAAAGGTGGGATTTCAGGATAATGATATTATTCTAAGCGCAGATGGCAAGCGTTTGGATGTCTTTTCCGACTCCTTTTATCGCTCTGTAATTACAGCAGAAAAGGTAAAAGTATTGCGCAATGGAGAGGCACTTACCATTGATATACCTGCCAATATGATGCAGAGAGTGATAAGTGATAAGGTCGGTTTTATGGGTATACAAGTACCCTTTGTGATAGATAGTGTATTGCCAGAGTCGCCTGCAGGAAGGGTAGGATTACTAAAAGGCGATCGTTTGTTGCAAATAGATACGACAGAGATAAAAGATGCAGTAGAGGCACAGTTGCTGTTTAAGAATGGTCCTCTGAGGGATAGAGAGCTTCTCGTGGTTCGAGGCAGTGAACAAGTGAGCCTCACGATACAGCCCGACTCAGCAGGGTATATTGGCGTGGTACTGGCTTCTGTTAATACTATTTACCCTGTTGAAAAGGTAAAGTATTCCATTATAGAGTCTGTTCCTGCAGGTATTCATAAGGCTTTGCGCACGTTGAAGAACTACGTTGGAGATATGAAGTATGTCTTTACTAAAGAAGGGGCATCTCAAATGGGGGGCTTCTTGTCTATTGGCAATCTGTTCCCTAAAATGTTTGATTGGTATAGCTTTTGGAACATTACAGCTTTGCTCTCTGTTATTTTAGCTTTTATGAATTTTCTACCTATTCCCATGCTGGATGGAGGGTATATCATGTTTACACTTTGGGAGATTATAACTGGTAAGAGAGTGAGTGATAAAACTATCCTAAAGGCGAATAGAATAGGCTTACTTTTCTTGCTGTTACTGCTCCTATATGCCAATGGAAATGATATTTTTCGAGCTCTTTTTTGATAGAGTAATCGTGTATGAGTAAACTAACCATATTTCCCCGTTCTTTTGAAGAGAAGATAGGTTTTGATGCCATACGATTTCTCTTAAAAGGAAAGTCTCGTAGTGCCATGGGGCAGGAGGTCTTGGAGCGTTGGGAAGCGACCGCAGATTATGCCGAGCTTTTCGAGCGACTTGAACGTATGCGAGAGTTATTTCTAATTTTGGAGGAACAGAGGGAATTACCCAATCTTGCATTGGAAGATTTACGGGCGAGTATAGAGTCTATCCGTCCAGAGGGAACCTACTTAACAGAAGAAAAGTTACCCCATTTGGCAACTCTTATCAATAGGGTAGCCTCTCTATACTCTTTTTTAGGCGACACAAAGAGAGGTACTGTCGGAGAGGACGAAGAGACGCCTGTTCGTTTCCCGCACCTAATAGCTCTCCTGCCCGAGGGATTATTGCTCCCTGAAATTAGTCGTCGTATTGAAGATCTGTTGGACCGTTTTGGGCGGATTAAAGACAGTGCTTCCCCCGAGTTGGCGAGTATAAGAGCCGATAGAACGCAGGTAGAGAGAAATATAAGCAGAGAGGTAAAACGCATTTTGGCCTATGCAATAGAGCAGGGATGGGCAGAGGAAGAGGCACGTCCTGCACTTAGAAATGGACACTCTGTAATACCTGTTACACCTGCTTATAAGCGTTATTTGAAAGGGATTGTACACGACGAGTCGAGCACGGGAAAGACCATTTTTATAGAGCCCATTGAAATCGTTGAGGCAAATAACCGTATACGAGAGCTCGACGTAGCTGAGCGTCGTGAGATTATACGCATCCTTGTCCAGTTGTCCAATACTATTCGCCCTCATATCCCCTCGATATTGGAAATGTATCGGCTGGTAGGGCTTTTCGATGCGTTATTTTCCATCGCTCTTTTTGCGCAAGAGGAACGGGCTGTAATCCCAGAGCTTTTAGCTTTCCCGCATCTTGATTGGAGGCAAGCACGTCATCCAATACTACGTAGAACTTTAGAGGCAGAAAAACGCTCTTTGGTGCCCGTTGACCTTTTGTTGAAAGCCCCAGAAGAACGTATTTTAATCATATCTGGTCCCAACGCAGGGGGGAAGTCTGTTTGTCTCAAAACCTGTGCAATGCTTCAATATATGCTACAGATGGGATTTCCTATACCAGTACATCCCGACTCTACGGTAGGAATTTTTACAACGATAGCTGTAAACATAGGAGACGATCAGTCTTTGGAGGATGATTTGAGTACCTATAGTTCCCACTTGGTTAATATGAGGCATTTTTGCTCTTTAGCTTCTCCCTCTTCTCTTTTGCTGATCGATGAGTTTGGAGGCGGAACCGAGCCTGAGTTAGGGGGAGCTATTGCAGAATCTCTCTTGGAAGAATTTAACGAAGCAAAAAGCTTTGGACTGATAACTACCCATTACCGCAACTTAAAACAATATGCCACTGAGCATGCGGGGGTGGTCAATGGGGCAATGCTTTACGATAGAGGGGCGATGCGTCCTCTTTTCAAACTATCAATAGGGCATCCTGGGAGCTCTTTTGCCATAGAGATCGCCAAGAAATCGGGCTTGCCCAAAGAGGTAATTGATAGAGCCTCCCTTTTAGTAGGCCGAGAGTTGATAGACTCAGACAAATATGTTCAGGAGATAGCGCGCGATAGACGTTATTGGGAGCGTAAGAGGGAGATGATCCGCAGGAGAGAGAGGGAGTTGGAAGAGAGTATTGATCGTTATCAAAAAGATCTCATTCAACTTAAAGCCTCGAAGCAACAAATCATGCAGGAGGCTAAGGAGAAGGCACAGCAACTACTGCAAGAAAGCAATGCACAGATAGAACGAACCATACGAGAGATTAAAGAGAGTGCCGCAGAACGCGAGCGTACCTTGAAGGCACGACGTGATTTGGAGCGTTTTTCGCAAAAAGTACACGAGACATCTCCCGAACAAGAAACCCTTTTCGCTTCTGAGCAAATTGAAAAAGAGCTTAAACGTATCGAAAAGAGGAATAAGCGTAAGGAGGAAAAGCGTCAGAATCCTCACCCAAATAACTCTTCTGCAAAAGCTGCTCCTGCCCCCAAAGAACGCCCCATAGAGGTAGGCTGCTGGGTCGCTACTCCCAATGGTATAGAGGGAGAGGTGTTGGAGATAAAAGGGACTTCTTTATTGCTCGCTTTAGGAGAGACTATGCAGACGATTATCCCTTTAAGTCAGGCAAAAAGAGTAGACAAAACAAAAGCCTCGTTTTCTTCGCTTACGGAGAAAAAAAGCGGCAACGTTGCGGAGCACTTGCACGAGAAGAAAGTGCACTTCAAGCAGGAGTTAGACCTCCGTGGTATGAGAGCTTTAGACGCTATGCAAGCGGTCGATTACTACTTAGACGAAGCGATACAGGTAGGATGCCATAGAGTGCGCATCCTACATGGTACAGGTACTGGAGCTTTGCGGCAGAGTATTCGAGAGTTGTTATCCACCCGCCCCCACGTATTACGCTTTTATGATGAAGATGTGCGTTTTGGAGGAGCAGGCATAACCATAGTAGAACTTTAATTGTGCCGAGAGGAAAGACTACGATTTTCCCTATAGAGGTTTTACCTTTGCACATAAAATATAAAGAGAAAATATACAGTATGAATTCATTTGTAGAAGAACTCAGGTGGCGTGGAATGCTACATAATATAATGCCTGGCACTGAAGAACAGTTGGCGAAAGAATTAACTTCTGCCTATGTGGGTATTGACCCTACGGCAGATTCTCTCCATATAGGACACTTGGTAGGGGTAATGATGCTCCGTCACTTGCAGCGTTTCGGTCATCGTCCTATTGCATTATTGGGAGGAGCAACAGGTATGATTGGCGACCCCTCTATGAAGAGTGCTGAACGTAAGTTGTTAGATATAGATACTTTACGCCACAACCAAGAGGCAATAGGACGGCAGTTAGCTCGTTTTTTGGACTTTGATAGCAATCTGCCTAATGCGGCAAAGTTGGTCAATAACTATGATTGGATGTCGGAGTGGCGTTTCCTCGACTTCATCAGAGAGATAGGAAAGCATATCACAGTTAACTACATGATGGCAAAAGATTCTGTAAAAAAGAGAATTGATGGTCAAGATGGTTCGGGATTGTCTTTCACGGAGTTTTCCTATCAATTGATTCAAGGCTACGATTTCCTCTATCTCTACCGCAATGAGGGTTGCCGTTTACAGATGGGAGGTTCCGACCAATGGGGTAATATCACTACGGGTACGGAGCTTATAAGACGTATAGATGGCGGAGAAGCTTTTGCAATTACGTGTCCTCTTATAACTAAAGCTGATGGAGGTAAGTTTGGAAAAACTGAGAAAGGAAATATCTGGTTAGATCGTCGCTACACTTCTCCCTACACTTTCTACCAGTTCTGGCTTAACGTTAGTGATGAAGATGCACTTCGTTACATCAAGATATTTACTTTCTTGTCTTTGGAGGAAATCAATCTGCTTGCCGAAGAGCACGCGACTGCACCTCACAAGCGCATTTTACAGCGCAAGTTGGCTGAAGAGATGACCGTATTAGTGCATAGCGAGGAGGATTATAAGGCGGCAGTCGAGGCTTCTGAAATACTTTTTGGAGGCGGTACGGCAGAGGCTTTGAAGCACTTGTCGGAAGATATGCTGCTCTCCGTGATGGAGGGAGTTCCCCAGTTCTCTATAAATAGAGAGCACTTTACTTCTTCCCCTAAAATGGTCGATGTTTGCACGGAATTGGCTCCAATTTTCCCCTCCAAAGGAGAGCTTAGAAAACT
This sequence comes from Porphyromonas circumdentaria, assembly GCF_900167105.1. GTDB lineage: Bacteria > Bacteroidota > Bacteroidia > Bacteroidales > Porphyromonadaceae > Porphyromonas > Porphyromonas circumdentaria. The sequence goes on from NZ_FUXE01000011.1 coordinate 29,321, forward strand.
TATTAAAAGTGGTGGAGTTAGCTTAAATAAGGAGAAGGTGGAAGACACAGAACTTACTCTCTCTGTTGTGAACCTTATAGCTGGGCGTTATTTACTGGTGCAGAAAGGGAAAAAACAGTATTACCTCGTAATCGTAGAGTAATCTGTCGGCTACTCTTTGTATAGGTAATGGCAAAGGATCTGACGATTGTTATTGTTAATTATAAGGTGCCCCATTTTGTGGCACAGTGCTTAGATTCTGTTGCTAAGGCTATCACTTCTATAGATGCAGAGGTGTGGGTGGTGGACAACGCCTCGGGAGATGGTTCTGTCGACTTGCTAAGGGAGCGATTCCCTTGGTGTAACATAGTAGCCAATAGTGATAATATTGGCTTTGCAAGGGCTAATAATCAGGTCTTAAAAAAGACTTATTCTGAGTATGCACTGCTTCTTAATCCTGATACTTTAATCGGAGAGTCTACTCTTAAGGAGTGTATCTCTTTTATGGAAAATCACAGAGATGCGGGAGCTTTAGGAGTGCGTATGATGAATGCGCAAGGAAGTTTTTTACCAGAGAGCAAAAGAGGAGAGGTAACACCTTTTGTCGCTTTTTGTAAAATAACGGGGTTGGGAAACCTCTTCCCTAAAAGTTCTCTCTTCAATCGTTACTATTTAGGGCATCTCTCCAATGAGGTTGTTTGTGAGGCACCTATACTCTCGGGAGCCTTTATGTTTATGCGGAGAGAGGCTCTTCAAGAGGCGAATTATTTGGATGAACGCTATTTCATGTACGGAGAGGATATAGACCTCTCTTATAGCATCTTAAAAAGGGGCTATAAGAACTATTATTTGCCTATACCGATACTGCACTATAAAGGGGAGAGCGAAAGTGCTTCTGCCAATCCAGACCGCTATTTGGGAGCGTTTTATGGGGCGATGGAGCTTTTTTACAATAAGTATCACAAAGGCTCTTGGCTATCTCGTCGGTTGATGCGTTGGGCAGTTCTTTTGCAGAAGAAGAGGGGTAAGAAGACTTTAATAAAACGAAAGAAGGAGAACCTTACTCCTATCATCGCTACCCATTTGTCTCAAGAGGAGTTGGATTCTATTCCTGCAGGTTCTTTTCTGCAGATTGAGCGCGCCTTTTATTCGTATGACGAGTTGCTCGACCTTATTCGCTCTTTGGAGGGTAGGGGAGTTACTGTGCTAATTTATGATGAGAACAGATCGGTTACATTAGGTCCAGGGGGAGTGTACTCTTGATGAACTTACATCGTGTCCGACGAAACCATTCGTAGGTTAAGATAGAGGGGCTGCGCCAAAAATGAATTTTGACACAGCCCCCTTTGATTATTTCCTCCTTTCGGAAAACTTTTATCGAGGACCCATAGAAGTGTATAAGTTTCTATTACATAATCTCTTATACTTTGCCTTCTTTTGTATGAAAGCTTAAAACTTCCTTGCCTAAAGTTGTTTTGGCTTCGATAAGTTCTTTATACTAAGATTGAATATGTATATATGCAAGCTGAATATACATATATTCAGTCTGTAAATATATATATTCAATCTAAAAATAGAGATTCTCTCTGTATTTTTTGATTTTATAGACTATAGAAAACAACTTTTTCTATCTGTGCAATGCTTTTTGTCTCGAGAGCAGAGTACCCATAGCCTTAAAAAGAGAACCTCCCTCGATAATCAGAAAACGAGAGAGGCTCTTGACGAATAAGGAAATAAATTGAAAGAGAGAAGAAAATATCATAACAACAACACTGCCCAAAGATGCAGTTGATGCGTTTTTTACGACCTTTGGTTAGCAACTCAAGGTATAGGAAAAACTATCTTACCAAAGAGAGACTTAACCACAATCCATGCAACCGCTTGTTGCAAACCTTGATGGCAACCATCAGCCTGTTATTTTTTTCTACATTGCAAAGGTACGATGGAGTAAAAAAGACAACAATACCGTAAAATAGGCATTTTAATACCTTTACCCTAACAGATTATAGCGATAAAGAATGTTTTTTAAGAGAAATGCTCGTTTTTAAGGGCTCTTTTATCTCTTACGAATGAGGGTAAGCCCATCTCGCAGGGGTAGTAAAACTACTTCTACGCGTTCGTCGGAGGCAATATATGTATTGAAACTTACAATTCCCTGTGTCTGTGCATCTTTTGGGGTAGGGGTTTGTAGCACTTTTCCATCCCAAAGGGTATTGTCTGCTATGATCAATGCGCCCGATGGGAGCTGGTCTATAAGCAAATCGTAGTAGAGAGAGTATTGACGCTTATCGGCATCAATGTAAACGAGGTCGAAGGTTGTTTCTCTCAGTAGCGAGGGTAAGATTTCTTCTACTTTTCCTATATGTAGCGTTATACGTTGCGAAAGAGGAGATTGAGAGAGTGATTGGCGGATGAAGTCTTCCATCTCATCATTGCACTCTATTGTGTGTACCCGTGCCGAAGAATTTGCCGCTAACCCCTCTGCCAAACATAAAGTGGCATAAGCTGTATAGGTACCCAGCTCCAGTATATTCTTGGGTTGTAGCAAAGAGACCAACATTTTGAGAAAGCGTCCTTGTAAATGCCCCGAAAGCATACGCGGTTGGAGCAAATGTACCTGAGCTTCTCTTCTTAGATAGGAGAGTAGAGGGGGCTCTTGCGAGGAGTGTTGCTCTAAATAGAGCTCTAATTCTTCCGATTGTAAAGACATAGAGCGATAAAAAGAGGAGACATCAGAGGAGGTTTTACTCCTGAGTGTCTCCTTATTTATAGATGTTATTTTTTATTGGTGATCTATGAGATTCTGTACGGTATCTATTTCTAAAGAGTTGGTAGAGCCTTTTTTGCCGATGTTCCCACTCATGTGAGCGACTTTATCTTCCAAAGTCAAGTAGCCCAAGGTTACTAATTGCTCTAAGGCCTCTTTGAGATTTTGAGGTTTTCCCTTTTCGAGAGGAACGTAGGTGGTCTTTACTCCGTAGGAAAGGGATAACTGTCTTGATATCGGTTCTCTATAACAAACAGCGTAGATGGGTACTTTGCCGCGAAAGGCTGCTAAGTAGCGAGCCGTTCTACCCGTATAACTATCGGCTATAAGAGCCTTTACATTGAGCTTGGAGATACTTTTCACCGCTTGCTTGGCCAAGAAGGCTGTGGTGGTTAGGTCGTCTCCCTCTATGGGCACTCTTATATCGTTGGCTTCCAAACGTGTCTGCTCGGCTTCATATATTACCTTACTCATGGTGCGTACGGCCTCTACGGGATACTTCCCATAAGCTGTTTCTCCGCTTAGCATCACTGCATCGGTACGGTAATAGATTGCATTGGCAATATCTGTTACCTCTGCACGTGTAGGACGAGGATTCTCGATCATGGAGTGCAACATCTGGGTCGCAACGATTACAGGCTTCTTTCTTTCAATCGCTTTACGGATAAGGTGGCGTTGAATACCTGGTATTCTCTCAAAAGGGATCTCAATACCCAAGTCTCCTCTTGCTACCATGATGCCCGATGCTACCGAGAGAATGCTGTCGATGTTGTCTACTCCCTCTTGATTTTCAATCTTTGCAATAATCTCGATGGGGCTATTATGCTCATCTAAAATGTGCTGTATGTCGAGGACATCTTGTTGGGTGCGCACAAAGGAGTGTGCTATGAAATCAATGTCTTTGCGGATAGCATGCTCTATGAACAGCAAATCCTTTGCTGTAAGAGAGGGGAGGGGAATGTGTACATCGGGTATATTGACGCTTTTGCGACTCTTGAGCGTAGCCTCATTTTGGGCTACACACACCGCCTCTCTCTCCTTGATTTCTTCAACCTGAAACTCCAAGTCTCCATCGTCTATCAATATGCGCATCCCCACTTTCAGTACGTTGATAATATCGGGATAGCTTAGTGATATCTGTTGGCGAGTCGTAAACTCCTCAGGAGCACCCTTTAGGCAAACTCTGTCTCCTGCCTGAAAGCAAATAGGCTCTTCACATTTGGTAGTTCTTATTTCGGGCCCTTTGGTATCCATAAGAATACCGACATAAGGATTTACAGCGCGTACGTTGTCTATAACGCGCTCCATATCTTCGGGAGACATATGTGCCGTATTAAGGCGTACAACATTGACTCCCTCTTGAATAAGGGAGCGAAGAAACTCTGTGTCGCAACGCTCATCACTGATGGTTGCAACTATTTTAGTTAATTTGTTCGACATGTTTGTTTGATGATAATTTGTTGAGAAGGGCAAGCACTGCTAAATGGTAACCATACACTCCAAAGCCAGAAATAGTACCGACAACTACAGGAGAGAGGTAAGAGTGATGCCTATATTCTTCACGAGCAGCTACATTACTGATGTGTACCTCCACAACGGGTATCTGTATAGACCGAATAGCATCCGCCAAAGCTATTGATGTATGTGTATAGGCACCTGCATTGAGTACGATGCCCAGTACTTCCTTCTCATTTAGCTCATGTAACCAGTCGATAAGTACCCCCTCGTGATTGCTCTGGCGATAGTAAAAAAGAACATCGGGGAAAGTAGATTTTAGCACCTCAATCCTCTCTACAACAGGAGTAGTACCATATATATGAGGTTCGCGTACCCCTATTTTATTTAAGTTAGGACCATCTAAAATAGCAATTCGTTTGGGTCGCATTGTCATATTGCTCGTATCTTTGCGTACAAAGATAAAGCTTTACCTTGGAAATTCTTCCCTTTTACTATGACAGAGAGAGAGTTGATAGATGCTTACAAACGTTACCTTCGCTTAGAACTTAATCTTACTGAAAACAGCATTCAGGCCTATCTTGGAGATGTGGAGAAACTTTTCGCCTACATGAAAGGGGGCAATATCAAACTGGAAGATGTTACCTATACTACTTTACAGCATTTTGTAGCTCAACTCTATGATTTGGGTATCTCCCCTCGCTCTATAGCACGTGTGATTTCGGGTATCAAGAGTTTCTACCGCTTCTTGATACTTGAGGAGTATGTAGAGATTGACCCGAGTGAACTCTTAGAAACCCCCAAGATAGGACTTCATCTGCCTACCGTTCTTTCTGTTGAAGAGATAGACCTAATCATTGAGAGTATAGATATGACTAAGGATGAGGGTCTGCGCAATAAAGCTATTATAGAGGTGCTCTACAGTTGTGGCTTGCGAGTGAGCGAACTCTGTCACTTGAGGTTACGCGATGTACATCCAGAGGAGGGGTTTATTCAAGTGTGGGGAAAGGGACGTAAAGAGCGTTTAGTACCTATTAGTACCTCGGCATTGGAGGCCATTAACAAGTATCTTTCTTCCGACAAGCGACCTGTGCCCAAACCAGGAGAGACGGAGTATATTTTTCTTTCTCGACGAGGTAAGGCAATTTCGCGTATAACGGTCTTTTGTCTTATAAAGGATCTTGCAATCTTGGCAGGTATAACTAAAGACATTAGCCCTCATACATTCCGCCATAGTTTTGCTACACATTTGCTCGAGGGAGGGGCTAACCTACAGGCTATACGTATCATGTTGGGGCATGAAGATATTGGTACAACGGAGATTTATACCCATATTGATAAGACGCAATTAAGAAGAGATATTTTGAAATATCATCCCCGTAACAGTGCATACTACCGTTCTTTGCAAGAAGAAGAGGAGTGAAAAGTAGTACGTTCGTATTACCTGCGCAACCGCTGCACGGGAGTTAAAAGTTTATAGAGGAGCTCTTTTGGGATTTTGTGCAAGGAGACATTCGGGCAGAAAGACGGGAATATCTTCCTAATCCAACCAGCCAGCCTCATGAAAGGTATCTTTTAATCCCTCTTCTAAGCCATACTTTGGGCGGAAGCCTAAACTACGTAATGGGGTAATATCGCATCGCCAATTACGCTGTTTTATAATGGGGTATTTATCTCTGTTTAAGGCTATTGGTCTTTTTGTAACTTTCCCGTAAAAGTCCCCTATAAGGCAAGCAAAATAGATAATAGGAAGAGGGATGCGCAGAGTGCAAATCTTTCTTTTCAATAGCTTGCGGCAAATTATTGTGAACTCATCATCACTATAATCATTCCCGTCTGAAACGATGTAGCTCTTACCCTTTGTGTTACTATGTTTCATAAGAAAGAATACCGCCCTAACTAAATCCTTTACGTAGACATAGGAAAGTTGTTGAGGAGTTAAGCCTGCCAAGAAACTCCAGCCCTTCTGCATCGTATTTACCGTAATCCAGTAATCCTTGTCTCCATATCCATATACACCCGTCGGCTGTACTATTGTGGCAGGAATAGAGCTTAAAAGGGTATATTGCTCGGCAAGAAGTTTGCTTTTCCCATACTCGGTATGTGGGCTTTGAATCATTGAAGAGCTCATGGGATTGTTGCTTTTATTCAATCCATAACTTCCCATACTACTCATCAACAAAAACCTTTTTGGGGGTGCAAATGAAGCTAAAGCCTCCAGAAAATTTTGAGTTTGATCTGCATTGGCTATTTTAAAAAGTTCTGGACGGGTTGCTTTCGTTATACCCGCATTGTGTATAATGTAATGAAAAGGAGGTTCTTCCTCTTTTCGAGGTACAGAATTAAGGGCTTGCCTCATTCTTTCGGTAGAGGAGAAATCAAATTCCAATAGCTGAACAGACAAACCTTTATAGGTATTTCTATTAGTCTCGGCTCGCACGGCACACCAGACGTCATATCCCTCTTGTAGGGCTTCCTTTAACAGATAGTTCCCAATAAAACCTGTTGCGCCTGTCAATAATAGTCTCACACGCTCCGTTTCTTCTTGTCGTCTTTCCATTACCCTTCTGCTTAAAAACTTTTATTCTACAAGTGTTTGCTTCCCATAATTAGGGAGCGATTATTGTATCGTCTCAAAGAAAAAATCTTTGGAAATGCTTCTACACACACACCTCCAAAGATTTTCTAAAATATCAGGGAAAAGAACAGTTTTGAACTCTCTAAAAGGCACTATTATGCAAGACGTTAATCTTCAGAGAGCCTTGTTGTTCTTAGCTTTGCGCTTCTTTTATCTTATCTCTTAGCAAGGCGATTTTCTCCTTTATAACAACGAGATCTCTGTCCAACCGTTGTTTCTTATGTTCAATTTCTTTGATCATACTATCACCCCACTTAGATGTACTGAAGAAGAGATCCATACTGGATGTGGTTGTTTGCATCTCTTTCTCGATTTTTTCTTTCACTCGATAAAGGTGCTCTAATTGATCCTTAAGTTTGCGTACATCTCCACTTTGCACCAAAGCATCCAATGTCTCGCTGAAGTGTTCTATTTGCTGTTGATTGCGAGATATCTGTAGTCTTTCGTAGACCTTGTCCACAGCTTTGTGGAAGGCCTTATAAATCTTTTCTTTCTCTTTGAAAGGTACGTGACCTACCTCGTTGAATTCATTTATTAGGGCATTAAGACGCTCACGCTGTTCTTGAGCATTAGCCTCTTCTTCCCCTTCTGCAAAGGCTTCAATCTTTGCTATAATATCACGTTTCAGCTCTAAGTTTTTATTTTGTTCTTCCGAGCGGCCTGATGTTTGTGCCTTCTTTGCTTCGAAGAAAGTGTCGCAGGCAGTACGTAATTTAAGCCATAGCTCATCTCCTATTTTCTTTGGAGTAGGACCTATCTTCTTCCACTCTGCTTGCAGAGCCTTCAGTCTGTCGGCTGTTTTATTCCAATCTGTGCTGGAGGCTAGAGCTTCTGCTTCGCCAACAATCTTTTTCTTTGCTTCGATGTTTTCACTATACTCCTCTCTTGTTTGTTTAAAGAAGGAAGCTTTTGTTTCGAAGAAGAAATCACAAGCAGCACGGAAACGAGCATAAATAGAGGCGTTATCACTCTTGGGAGCTATACCGATAGTCTTCCATTCTGCCTGGGTGGCAAGAACTTTCTCTGTGGCCTCTTGCCAAGCACGCATAGTTTTTAGCTTTTCGATATTCAAAGATTCTACCCGCTCGCAAAGTGCCTTCTTTGCTTCAAGATTAGCTTCTTCCTGTGCTAAGCGATTATCAAAAAACTCTTGGCGTTTCTTGTGTATGGTGCGTGAATACTCATTGAATTCTTGCCAAATTTGTTCTCTAAGTTCCTTTTCTACTGGGCCTGTCTCTTTCCACAGACGGTGTAGCTCCTGCAATTCTTTAGAGGCCTCCACAACATCAGTGCTGTCGCAAAGCTCTTTGGCACGCTCTATTAAATCTCTTTTGGCTTGAAGGTTTTTCTTGAAATCGTAGGAACGAAACTCATCGTTAATCTGCTTCAAATCGTAGAATTTCTCCGTCCAAAGATTGAACTCCTGCTGCATATTGGCATATTTGCTCTCGGGAACCAAGCCGATGCTACGCCACGACTCCATCAGTTCATGGTAGCGGGTACGAATGGTTTGAAAGTCTGCATTGCTCTCCACAATCTCTCGAAGAGTAGCTATCAGAGACATCTTTTTCTCAAAATTATTCTCCTGCTCCTTTTGTGCATCTTCCAACTGCTGCTTATAGCGTTCTTTATAGGTCTGCAAAAGGTCTTTGAGACGGCTCTCTTGTATCTCTGCTTGCTCAAGAAGTGCTGCATGAGATTCGTCTGAGGATTCTGCATATTCCGCTTTTTTCTTGTCAAAAGCTCGCTTCAAAGTATCAATCTCTCGACGAGGAGGCAAGACATCTTGCTGAGACATTAATACAATAGCATCAACTATCTCAGGGCAAGTCATAGCCTCTATCTCCTCAGGAGTATAACTCTTAAATGCTGGGGTTTGCTCTTGGGCTCCCTCAGTTAGTTCGTTCTTCGTAGGAAGAATCTCTTCGTTAGATGTTTTGTTCGTCTGTTCCATATCTTCTCAAAAGGAAATAAGCCCGACCGTCATCGAATAATTTCGACACCTATCTTGCTTCCTGACTACAAAATAAGTAAATAAAATCGATATTCCCGCAGTATAAGACTCCTAAATAGGATAAAGAACCCTATTTTTAATAGAAAAAAGCCCATATAATGCAAATGGAGAACGTTAAAGTGTAACAAATGTAAAAACGATATATATCGTTAAACATAAAGAATAGTAGAGATTGCCACATTTTAACTACCTTTGCAGCCGAAAAGAGAGAACACTTCCCATGTTTAAAGAATGGAAAAAGAGGGGGAGGCTGTTCTTTCTCTGCTATGAAAAGGGAATGTAAGAGGCATAGCACTATTTATTTGTAGAAAGAAAAACAGAGTATATGGAATATAGTTACATGACCCAGGAAGGGTTTGATCAATTGATGGCAGAGATCAGTCGCCTTGAAAAAGAGGAACGCCCTGCAATAGCTCAACAAATAGCAGAGGCGCGCGACAAAGGAGATCTTTCCGAAAATGCAGAGTACGATGCTGCTAGAGAGGCACAAGGTATGCTTGAAGCAAAGATTTCTCAGTTGAAAACAAAAGCTGCCAACGCTCGCATCATAGATGAGTCTATGATTGACTCAAGTAAAGTACAAATTCTTACAAAGGTGCGCGTGCGTAATCTCGACGATAATACAGAGGTAACTTATGCTATTGTACCAGAGGCTGACGCAAACTTTAAGGAGAAAAAGCTCTCCATAACAGCTCCTATAGCACGTGGGCTTATGGGGAAAAGGGTAGGAGAAATTGCCGAAATCCAAATTCCTATTGGGCTTCTACGCTTGGAGATTCTCGAAATCACTCTATAAGTACACCACTAATAGCTCTGAAAGTTTATGCCTTCTATTTTTAGTCGTATTATCAAGGGAGAAATTCCTTCGTATAAGGTTGCAGAAGATGATTCTTTTTATGCGTTTTTAGATATAAACCCTACTACCAAAGGGCATACATTAGTTGTGCCCAAGCAAGAGGTGGATTATATATTTGATCTTAATGACGACACACTATCTGGGCTTACTCTTTTTGCAAAGAAAGTAGCAAAGGCCATAGAAAAGGTAGTTGCTTGTCATAGAGTGGGCGTAGCTGTTATTGGTCTGGAAGTACCTCATGCGCATATTCATCTTATCCCAATTAACGAAGAGAAAGATATGTGTTTAGGACGACCTCTTGTTCCTGCTCTCTCCCCAGAAGAGATGCAAGAGATTACTAATAGTATAGCCAAGGCTTTTAATGAAGGAGCTTGAGATTTGTAACATGTCGAAGTCTCAACAATAAAAGGCTTTTCAGAAAGTACAGATAGCCTTTTGAATGAAAAAACACAGCTCAATAGAGCTGTGTTTTTTTATACATAGTAGCAATTACTACTCCTTAATGAAGCTGTAGCTTCTATTCTTGATCCGTAGCCAATATACTCCAGAAGGCAAGTGGTTAACATCTATACTCGTTTCTGGAGCACTTAGTTTGTAGACGCCTACCTGATTACCCTGTGCATTGTACAGAATTGCTTCGCCAGCAAGATAAATCTCTTCTCCTCGAACGTGTAATATAGAATGCACGGGAGAGGGATATAAAGAGACAGCTCTATGCTCGATAGAAACTACAGGAATATCTTTTTGTGGATAGAATGTAGCTACCGTTTGGGTGCGATTGCCTCCTCGGTCTGTTACTTCTACCAAAACAGAGAGAGAGTCTGCCTTTAACTGTTCTGTCGACAGAGAGAGAACGAAGTTATTATTATCAATCTTTTCGAGAACAACTTCTTCGTCATTGATTGTACAATACCAACTTTCGTCTCTTAGAGCCACATTTTCTTCTACAGAGAGCCAAATCTTCTTCTCCTCTTGATTGAACGAAAGCGAGAGTTTAGGAGGCTCCGTGTCAAAAATCATCTTAGCACCTAAAGCATAAGTTCCTAACTTCGAGAGGGTAAAATCTTTACCAATGCTCCCCAGGTCTTGCCAAACGCCATCGTCTGTTGCGGTATAGTAGAGATGTACATCGGCATCCGAAGTAAACCCTACCAAAGCCAAGTCATCACGCCCCACTGTGCAACGAAGCGTAAAGGGCTCTCGTGTCTCTGCAATATCGTTTACGCCTTCTCGAGCTTTAAGGGTGAAGAAATCGCTTAGTATGAGTATTTGCTCCTTTTTGTCATCTACCCCCAACAAGTCGCCAGCAGGGTAGAAATAGGAGAAGTCTATCACGGCTCCTGAGGGGAGGGATTGCTCTGCAAGCGTAAATGTAAGGTGAGAAATATCCTCTTGGGGAGCAGAACGGAGTAGATCGTAACGACGTAAGGCAGGACCATAGCTACGTGAAGTATTGGTAAAAGTAGTTACCGAACCCGCCCCCACTACGACCTCTTTCCTGTCGGATAGCTCGCCAGCATAGCGATCCATAGTCTCCTTGCGTTCTGGGGTTATTATCTCGCTAAAGAGATTGAACATGGACTCTGTCCAACTACCCAATTCTTCGAGCGTTCGGGCCTCATCATCGTTTCGCATAGGATAGTAGTAGGAGGGGAAGAAGCATTGATCTTGAGTACTGAAAAATGATTCTTGACGAGGATACTCCAACTCCAATTCGGTACTACCCGTTACGCTAAGTGTCCAGAGGGCACCTTTGGCAATAGGTATCTCCAGCTCTCCTACCACCCCTATCGAACGTTTGTTTTCAAATGTAAGTTGCTCCCATGGGTAGTTGGTGGTACTGCCCTGTAAAGCTTCTTTGAGTCCCGAGACGAGAGTCGTCTCATCATTGAGTATATTATATATTCTCAACGCCTCAAAGGCAACCGTCGGATTGTAAATCTGCGGGAATATCTTCTCGGTAACTGCTTCGGGCTTTGAGGCGAGGAGTCGGGTCATAGCCTTCTTACTTTTGAGAGCCGAAGCGTACTTTATCGTTTTTTCGAGCGAAAGTTTTACTCCCGTCAGACTGGTTAGTTTGTCGAAAAAGGCTCCTTCTCCTACGATACCAAATTTGAAGGAAACGTTATCCTTTAGGGCAAGTTCTCGTAGAGTCTCTCCATCGGGTTCCAACGTTTTCTCCTGCGTCTGTTTGTATTTTACAGTACCCTCTACCCCTCCTTGCCATAGCGGAGAGGTGTTTTTCCCTGCAGCAAAGGTACTCCATTTACGGCGTGTTACCTTGTTCAAGAAATCGGCTTCGCCCTCCGCAGAGAGAGCCAGAGCGCTCGACATCGATTTGTAGGGTAATATCTGTCCCGATGGTAATAGCTTCTCTCCACTAAAGCTCCAATCGAAATCTGCTGCAAGAGAACCCGAGAAAGAGAGATCTACTTTCTTGCCGAGGCTAATACCCTTTAGCGAGACTCCAGCCCCGAAGCCCCACCCCACAGAGGGTGATGAGGTTGCCGATAGTTGTTGAGAGGGAGCGGGGTTGTCAAGCATTTTGCGCAAAGCATTCATCCCGACCAAAAGGGAGCGAGAGGCTACTGCAGAGTATTGAGAGGTGTATAGTATGCCCAAGGCTTCTAAGAGGTTCCAACCGCTTGCTTTGCCCTGCATACTTAGTTGGTACGATAGTTTCCCATTGGCACCTACATATCCTGAGAAAGAAGAAGATTTTGAAGAGCTTGCCCCTTTCTTTCCCCATTTCAGTTTACCTGCCACCGATGCAGAGACCTCTGTTGCAGCGCTGAACTTTGAGATGCGGAGGTCATCGCCTCTTTCGAAGCCAAAAGAAAAGCCCTTCTTTAGAGCAGCAGAAGCCTCTCCAGTACCTATCCCGATGTCTCCACCCACTTTGCCCTTAACGCCTAATTTCATCTCAAAAGAGAAAGAGCGGCTCAGAAGAGGCAAGCAACGCACCTTATGCTCCTTGAAGTCGTTATGAACGACCTCTATGGGTGTATCGTACCCCTCAAAGGTTACTTTCGAGAGCTGTACAGTAGCAATTTTGCCTACGGGTATGTATACTCGGTCGTTTGAGCCAATCGCCTTCCACTCATCCTTCCACCTTGCTGTGGGCACCTCTATCGTTACAATCCCCGTGCTATCGGAGGGAGAAGATCGGAAGAGGTATTTCTTGCCCTCTACATTCAAGGAGAAGAGTAGAGAAGCTCCCTCTACGGCACGTTTGAGCGTATCTACCACTCGGTAGTGGAAGAGTACTGCTCCTCCCTCCATCACTCCCTCGGGTACCAAAGCATTGGGGTCGGGAGTAAGGCGTTGCAGACGAACTGCCGAGGGCAAGCCATACATTACCTCTATACTATCGGTAGTAGGTTGCCCCAAGATACCACTCTCTGTTACCGATGCCAAACTGATTTTATGCTTCCCTTTGGGGATATGGCGGGTAGAGAGCTCTATCTCTTGCACAGCACCGGGAGCACAAGGCTTATCGAAAGTATACTCTCGAGCCGTGCGCATATCATTGTCAAACCAGTAACGCACCGCTTGGATGCGGTCTTTCTTGAGATCGATAGGCGCTTTGAGAAAATAGGCAGACTCCAAAGGCGACTGCCCCCCATCGGAACGTGTATAACGAACATAGAAACGATGTACTCCGGGGGTAAGAGAGAGTTGCGCCGTCTCTACCGAGAGGTCCAAAAGTAGTAGGTTTTGCCCCTCTTTGCGCTCTACTTCACGAGAGAAAAGAGGCTTACCCCCCACTCTATCGACCCATACTTCGACCCGTTCTGTACCACGGGGTAGGTGGATAAAGCGGGCAGAGGTAATGGGAGAGGCAACACCCTCCGAAGAAACGTACTGCAAGTAAAGCGTTTGTAACCCATAGGGTATCTGAAACCCTCCTATGAGAAAGGAGATATCTATCAACCCCTGCTCTTTGCCCACATCGTGTATAATAGGGAGTGTGCGGTTCGGGTCTCCTACCCAGGCATATACCCGTCCCGAACCATTCGCCCCTTGCTGATACTTTGGCTTAATAAAAAAGGCAGATACAACGGGGGTGCAAGTGCCATCGGCACGCTGCTTGGGTACTTACTCGGTGCAGTCCATGGCTTAGCCCATCGGTGTTGAGTACAATCTCTGCCTCATCGCCCTGCCAAAAACCAAAAGGATCTTGCCGCAATGTCGAGGGGTCGCCATCGAACCAGTAGCACAGCGTGCGTGTTTGGGCTTCAAGCGTCGCACTATAGGCTCCCAGGGTGAGGAGTAGTAGGAGCGTACAGTAGACTTTGTGAAAAGGCTGTTTCATCTCCCTTAGTTGGCTATCACCTCTATTTTTACTTTCAGTCTATCCTGTTCATCCGTTTGGGGAGCTATCTCGCGTATCTTTATCTTGGGGATAGGTGCACGCCCACTATCGTCAAAGCCGCTCCCCCCATAGAGCCCAATATCTTTGCCATCGGTACCCGCATTAGTGCCCGATACACCCTTTTTGAGTCGGTAGTTGTTTTTGCTCAGATTGAAGGGGTCAGAGGCATCGTACTTCTCAAAAAGTGCCTCCAAGCCCCCCGATGGGTAGGGTATCTGTGGTTGAGCCCCCACCATATTGCACTCCTCTTGGCAGTTAGAGATGCTCTTGCCGTTTGTCATACTTAATCCGATATTGTTACGTAATAGGGAGGAGTAGGACCAGTTGTAGTTGGAGTAGGAGTAGCCCCCTCCCCTTAAGATACAATTGGCTATTTCGCCTCCTTTTATACCTCCAATGTATCCTGCCAAGCAGTTTGTTACCTGTACGGGAGCTTTTCCATTTCCACTCACACTATATCGTATCACAGAAGAAGTTACCACGCAACCCGTATTGCTTTCAGAGGAAAAGCTGATATAATTCACATCCACATTCTTTATCAAGATGTTCTTTACATTAGCTTCCACATAAATATGACTCTCGCTACGTAGCCCCATAATGATAGAAGAGGAGGCGCCCTCTTTCAAGATAATATCTCCCGTTATACGGGTATAGTCGGTATCCTTACCATAGGGTCTACAGCCTGCTCCGTAAATAGCTACTTGGCACTTGACTTTGGTCTCCTCTTTACTACTCAAGGTGTACGAACCCGAAGGGATATAGACTACGCACCCTGCTTTGAGTGCCATAAACGCCTCGTCTAAGGTGTCGAAGTAAGAGACTTTGCCATCGGTGTACTGCACCGTAATGGGCGATGTGTAGAGCTGTTGCGCCCGCAAAGGCATCGAAAGCATCGAAAAGAAGAGGAGGCTAAGCGACAGAAGCCCCCATCGTAAAGAACGAATCATAATCAATAAGTCGACACTCCCCTCCAAAGGGTTTTCTTTGTATAGGGACTCTAACCATCTATTCAAGACAATTGCTCGCATGGTTATGAATGATGGATTACTACAGTTCGCTTCTAAAAGACTTTTAAGGGCTCGATAGATTATGCTACAAATAATAAGTCAATACCTTTTGTCAAAGCCTATAAGCAACCCAGCAAAGGTTACTAAGGAAGCATAAGAGCGATGCTCTTGCCCCCTCCCTTGCCCTTCTGTGCCAACTTTCAAAACCCTCCGTGCAAAATCTGCCGAGCATCCGTAGGAGTCTACCAAGCCTCCACAGCAACTTTCCTCTCCATTCGTACAAACTCTGCTGACATCCTACAAACTTCCCTACTCATCCGTACAAACTCTGCTGACATCCATACAAACTTCCCTACTCATCCGTACAAACTCTTGCAAATATTACTCCTTGGGCGAGAAACCTTCTGTGTAAACTCTCAAAAGGGTCTGTGTAAACTCTCGAAACTATCCGTGTAAACTCTCAAAAGGGTTATACCTTTTCGATACAATCATCTATACCATTGGATAATAGCTTTTTCCCTCATCATGCTCATACAACAGGCTTCGAATACAATCATCATAGAAAGAGGAAGTAATCTTCACATTCTTTGATACTGTCCTCAAAAAGTGTGTAAGCCCCGTAGCTCTTAACTTTGAGGTAAGAACAAAAAACAAACTAAGAACAATGGAGCTTACAACATCACAAAAGTCGGCATTTATTTCTGAAATGCTATCATCGGAGTCAGGTATTAACGAACTTATTCGTGTATTATTGAACACCTTCTCGGAGCAAGAACGTACTCTTTTTGTCGAAGAGTATGAGGGGGAACAGTACAATGGTTTCTATCCCCGTCGGAGGCAGGGCTATGGATGTGGCGTTGAGCTACGGATTCCCCGAATGCGTTCGGGAAATTTTCAGCCTCTAATTTTGGGTATCCTCTCCAACCAAGAGAGCGAACGTGCCCTTCTCTTCCATGAACTTTATACCCGCGGCCTTTCGTGCGAAGATATTGGAGCCGGTGTGCGAGTGCCTTCATAGTCATCACTATAGTAGACAGCAAATTAGTATTCTGTTTGGATTGGTTTTTGTTGATTTTCATCTCGAGGCATGGCGCAAACAAGAGTAATAAAAGAAAAAAGCGGTTCTCCATCGCAATTGGATGAAGAGCCGCTTCTGTGCTGTTATTTACTATGTAGAACCCTTATGCAACTCCGCTAAAGCCCATAAACGCCATAGCTAAGATACTTGCAGAAATCATTGCGATAGGTACATTCTTCATAGCTTTGGGAAGGTTGGCTGTGGAGAGTTGCTCACGCATCCCCGCAAAAACCACCATTGCCAGAAAGAACCCTAATCCTGTAGCAATTGAGTAAACAAGGCTCTCAACGAAGTTGTAATCCTTCTGGATAACCAATATTGCTACCCCCAATACACAACAGTTAGTCGTAATAAGAGGCAAGAAAACTCCTAACGCTTGGTACAAAGGAGGAGAGACCTTTTTCAATACCATCTCCAACATTTGCACGAGCGATGCGATAACCAAAATGAACGAAATAGTTTGAAGGAAACCTATATTGAAAGGAACCAATACGTAATTGTTAATCAAAAAGGTCACCATAGTGGCTATTGCCAAAACGAAAGTTACGGCAGCCCCCATACCAGCGGCGGTGTCTATCTTCTTAGAAACCCCAAAGAAAGGACAGATTCCCAAGAACTGAGACAATACAACGTTATTAACAAATATCGCTGCTATGACAATCATTATATAATGCATAATAGAATATCAATTAAAAGTCCAACATCAAGATTTCTTTGTTACCACATTGAAGAGAGCGATCAAACATCCCAATACCAAAAAAGCTCCTGGAGGAAGAATGAAAGTTAATGCTCCGTAAGAGTCTGGGAAAAGTGTAACATCAAAGATCTTACCAGAACCCAATAGCTCTCGGATAGCTCCCAAAACAGTAAGAGCAAGGGTAAAACCTAAGCCAATACTGATACCATCAAGTACAGAAATAACAGGGTTCTGCTTTGATGCTACTGATTCAGCACGACCCAAAACAATACAGTTTACCACGATCAGCGGGATAAAAAGTCCTAAACTGGCATCCAAAGCGGGTAAAAACGCCTTGATAAGTAGCTGGAGTACGGTCACAAAGCCTGCAATTACCACGATAAAAGCAGGAATACGTACTGCATCGGGAATAAGTTTTTTGAGTAGAGATATTACTAAGTTGGCAAAAATCAAAACAAAAGTAGTCGCCAATCCCATACTCATCCCATTAATTCCAGATGTTGTAGTTGCAAGGGTAGGGCACAAGCCAAGGAGAAGAACAAATGTAGGGTTCTCCTTGATAATCCCATTTGTAAGAGTAGTTATATACTTATTCATTGTTCAGCTCCTTTCTCTACGATTGTAGCACTTGTTGTTGCTTCGTTTGCCACCTCTTCAGAAGTAGCAGAATCAGTCGAGCCATTTACCTTTTGGAAAGTTCTATAAGCTCTGTTAATAGCATCCAGAAAAGCGCGGCTACTGATGGTAGATGCTGTAATTGCATCTACTTTACCACCATCTTTACTTACTACAAGGGGGGATTCTGTGTTCATATCCACACCAGACATCTTACGAATAGAAGTAGATGATAGGTTGTCTAAGTGGAACCACTCCTGCATTTTTGCCCCAAGTCCTGGAGTTTCTGAATGCTTAAGTACTGAAAAGTCTTTAATAACTCCAGTAGCTTCGAATCCAACCATTACATCAATACGTCCAGAAAACCCATTGTTTGAGTAAGATTGTACAGCGTAACCTACTAAAGAACCACCTTTTTTAGCTGGATAGACGGTAAGTTTTTCAGCTTCCCCCTCTAACTCCACCTCTATTTTTTCATCAAGAGGAGCATTGTCAAACTCGGGAACAACTTGCTTAATAGCTTCTGTTTTATTCTTGAGCTCTGTCTCTGCAATAGGATCTTTAGTTACCTGATTCATTACTCCCAGTATTGCTCCAACTACAAGACATATAATTGTGAGCGAAAGGAGCATATTAGGAAATGTAGATGCTAACTTTTTCATTTGGCTACCTCCTTTACTTTCTTTACTTTTTCACCAAAATGCTTGGGCTTGAAATACAAGTTAATAATAGGGGTAAATGCATTCATAATCAAAATGGCAAAAGACATCCCCTCTGGATAAGCACCCCAAGTACGAATAATTACAGTTAGAAGACCTATACTAACCCCATAAATGAGTTGTCCTCGGCTGGTTATGGGAGATGATACATAGTCTGTAGCCATGAAGATAGCCCCCAACATAAGTCCTCCTGTAAGTAAGTGAGTTATGGGAGAGGGATATATAGAAGGATTGACTAAGTAAAGAATACCACTAAAGACAAATACTGTGAGAAGGATAGATATAGGGGTGTGCCATGTTATGATCTTGCGAGCCAACATGTACACAAGTCCGATAAGAAGAGCAATGGCAGAGATTTCTCCCATAGACCCAGGATTAAGGCCCAAGAAAAGATCTAAAGAACTGGGGATTTGCTCCAAGGCTCCTTCCGTTCCCTTGATAGCCTCTTTCATAAAAGAGAGAGGGGTAGCCATAGTCTCACCATCTACTGCTTTTGCAAAGTGAGATACCACAGGCCAAGTAGTCATTTGAGCGGGGAATGCAATCAGAAGGAATACACGACCTACCAAGGCAGGGTTGAAGATATTGTTACCCAAACCACCGAAAGCCATCTTACCGATAGCGATAGCGATAATGGAACCTATTACCACAATCCACCAAGGCAAAGTGCTTGGGAGGTTAAATGCTAAAAGCACAGCTGTTAGAATAGCAGAACCATCGAAGATATAGTTCTTACGACGAAGCATAAAGGTTGTAATAAAATACTCCGTCAAACAGCAGGTAAGTACACAAATAGCGGTAACCAAAAGAGAGTGCCAACCGAATTGGTACACTGAAAACAAAAACGCTGGTATAAGTGCAATAAGCACTCCGTACATGTTTTTACTGATGCTATCACCACTATGAATATGCGGTGAAGGCGATACTATGATTCTATTTTCCATTGTGAGAAAATTTATTAGTAGAGTTGCTTATTGCTTACGAGTACGAATAATACCCATAACAGTCTGTTTCCCGATACGAATATAGTCCAAGAGAGGACGATCTGCAGGGCAAGTAAAACTACAAGACCCACACTCGATACAATCTACTACATTCATACTCTCACAGCTATCCCAGTTCTTAACAACAGTGTCACGCATGAGGAAAGCTGGGTTAAGTCCCATAGGACATACGCCCACACACTTACCACAACGGATACAGTCTCGCATTTCGTTACGAGCAGTAGCCTTGCGACTCAGAAGCAAAAGACCAGAAGAACCCTTAGTTACAGGTACGTCTGTATTGACTAAGGCACGTCCCATCATAGGTCCCCCACCGATCACCTTACCAGTATCTTCGGGCATTCCTCCCGCATGATTGATAAGGTCAATTATAGGAGTACCCATACGCACTAAAAGGTTAGAGGGATTAGATAACTTATCTCCTGTAACGGTTACAACACGTTCTATAAGAGGTTTATTCTTTTGCACCGCCTCGTAAACAGCATAAACTGTACCTACGTTTTGAACTACAGCACCTGTAGAGATGGGTAGAGCTCCGCTAGAAACCTGTCTACGAATAACGGCATCGATTAATTGCTTCTCTCCACCTTGAGGATATCTCTTTTTGAGAGGTATGATTTTGATGCCCGAATAATTAGCTGCTACACGCTCCATCTCTTTGATAGCTTCAGGCTTATTCACCTCGATACCAATGAGAGTTTCTTGGACATCTATAGCTTTCATTATAATAGAGCAACCTATCATAATCTCCTCTGCGTGCTCTCTCATTAGAGCATCGTCACTGGTAAGATAGGGCTCACACTCAACAGCGTTTATAATGAGCACTGTTGCTTTTTGTCCTGGAGGAGGTGACAACTTTACATGGGTGGGAAAAGTAGCTCCTCCCATACCAACGATGCCCATCTCTGCTATTTTATCGACAATTTCTTTAGGACTTAAGGCACATTCTTTCTTGATAGTTGTAGAGCGATCGATAGATTCTTCCCATTCATCACCCTCTACATTTATGAATATAGCAGGTCTCTTGTAGCCGCTTGAATCGAATATGGTATCCACTTTGGCAACTTTACCAGAAACAGGAGAGTGTATATTGGCAGAGACAAACCCTCCTGCCTTAGCGACAAGAGTACCCACCTTAACCTCATCTCCTTTTGCTACAACAGCTTGTGCAGGTGCTCCGATATGCTGTCCCAAAGGAATTACTGCCAATTTAGGGATAGGCAAAACTTCGATAGGCCGCCCTGCTGACATTTTACTTTCGGGAGGATGAATACCTCCTATACGAAAAGTCCTCTGCATAGTATTTATACTAATATGATCGTTTTTTGATTATTTACTGTTATCACGCATTTGCTACAGGAGCATTTGAAGGTTGGGTTGGGGGAGTTACAGGAGGTTGAGGGGCTTGAGCCTCAGTTTTTGGCTCAGCAGGAGCCTCTGGCTTGCGAGGAGGGAAATTTGTCTCATGAATTGCCCCCGTAGGACACACTGCAACACACTTGCGACACAAACGACACTTGTTAAAGTCGATGTAGGCCAAATTGTTTTCTACTGTGATTGCTTCGAATGGGCAAGTTTTCTGACACTTACCACAGCCTATACAAGCGTTCTTACAAGCTTTCATAGCAACGCCACCCTTATCCTTGTTAATACAAGAAACAAAGACACGACGGTTCTTAGGCCCTTTCTTACGGAGTTCTATAATCATCTTGGGGCAAGCTTTCACACATGCTCCACAAGAGGTACACTTTTCTTCATCGATTTCGGGGAGTCCTGTAACAGGGTTCATATGCAATGCGTCGAAGTCGCACGAAAGAGCACAGTCGCCTAAGCCTAAGCACCCAAAAGAACAGCCAGTCTCTCCTGAATAGAGTGCAGAAGCGATCTTACAGCTTTTGGCTCCTTGGTATTCATTTACTCTCGGACGCGCCTCGCAAGTACCATTACAGCGTACTACAGCTAGCATGGGTTCTGAAGTCCCTGCAGACATGCCTAAAATTTCTGCAACTTGCCCCATGACAGCAGACCCGCCTACAGGGCAAAAAAGACCATCTAAAGAAGATGCCCCAACACATGCAGCCGCAAAACCACTACATCCAGGATATCCACATCCCCCACAGTTAGCCTGAGGAAGAACTTCGGACACAGCTCCAATACGAGGATCTTCATACACTTCGAATTTCTTCGATACGAAATAAAGAAGTAGTGCACTGATAATGGCTATTACACCCAGTACAATCGCAGTTAGTATCATATATTGTCGTTTGAATGAATTTTCTCTATTGTAAAAACGAATTTACGTTTTAGTGCAGGCCTAAACATGGCTAAGACACCATAATAAACACCAACACTTGCAAGAGTTAGCAAAGCAGTGCTAATTTCAGAATAGTGAAAAAGATAATTTGCCATAAGGGCTACGATAAGAGTTATAACTAAAGGAACAACAAAGCTTAAAAAAACGGCCAACCGTCCCATAGCATATTGTCCTTTAAGAATAACAACTTCCCCTACCATAAAATCTCCGAGAGGGGCATAGACGGTAACTTCTCGCTCTTTACAGTCTGCCGAAGAACATGCACTCGCCGCATGGCAACCACTACAAGCACTCTTTTGCTCGATAGTAACGACTATGTAACTATCATGCACACGAGAGACGATAGCCCTCTGTTCTAAAACGTTTAGACTCATAGCTTATGATAAAGCGTCTTTAATAGTAACTCTTAAGCTCCACAAAAGTAGGTATAAATATCTATTTAGAATATATGCTTGTAAGAAAAAATCCCAACTTTAGAGCATACCCCTCTGAAAAACAGAATAAAAATACCTAAGGGTTATGACTGTAGAAAGGAAAAGGATATAAACATTAGTAGGTATTTGGTCCGTTCTTTGTTTGCTTTTTTCAGATATCTCTCATAGAGGAGATTTCTTGTATACATTTTTTTACCCCTGTCTGCCAAGGATACTTTGGGGAAATATCACTTCTTACAGCCAAAAGGGAGTGTGGTGGGCGGGAAGCCAATGTCGGGTAGTCTACGGTGGCAATAGGTATTACTTTACACTCCTTTTCCAGAGAGGCCTCAGAGATAATTTCTTTTGCAAAGTCATACCAAGAAGTCTTTCCTTGATCACAAAAATGTTCTATAGTAGAGTGAAATGAACCAAACTTCAGAAACTTATCGCAGGAAAGCATGATGTATTCGGCCAAGTGGGGCGCATACGTGGGAGCTCCGTATTGATCTGCTACAACTTTTATTTCCCTTTGAGTATGAGCTAGTCGTAGAATGGTTTTCAGAAAGTTTTTCCCATAGGGAGAGTAAAGCCATGAAGTCCTTATTATAAGAGCCTTCCCAAAAGAGGCATTAGATAACAGAGAGAGTTCTCCTTCATACTTGCTTTTTCCATAAACAGAGAGGGGGTGGGGCAAATCTTCGGGTTCGTATGGGAGACTTTTTTCCCCATCAAATACATAATCTGTACTGATGTGTATTAGCCCCCACTCTCGTTTACTTACCTCTTGAGCAAGTCTGCCCACGAGATGGGCATTTAACTGCATGGCTCGCTTTTCGTCAAGTTCTGCCTGATCAACCTGCGTATAGGCTACTGTATTAATAAGTATGCAAGCTGTATAACTTTTGCTTTGAATAGTTGCATCGAGTTGAGAGAATAATCGATCTACATCTTCCTTTTTCTCAAAGTCACACTCTTTTCTCGTAACAGAATAGAGGTCTATATTTTCGTCGGATTGCGTTAGAAAATATTGACGAAAGGAGCGACCTAACTGGCCATTTGCTCCCAATAGAACAAGAAGAGCTTTCTTAACTTGCATAAATAGCTATTTCTTTATTCATTCTCATTGTAGGTCATACGTTTTTCCCCCAATACTTTGAGGAGCAAGCTGAACTTTTTGAGCATTTCTAAGGTATCTGGATAGACTTCTTGTTGGGTACTTTGCAATCTATGCAGACCGTAAATAGCTTCCAGGCAGGTTTCTATTTCTCCCTTTGCTTGAGTTCCATTTTTTTTCTGGAGCATTATGATGGAAGGGAGAACCTGTAGATGCAGACCTTGATAGATTTCTTCTCGCTTATCCTCGACCAGTTTCAAATGCAACTCTTCCAGCTCTTTTAGTAAATCTCTGATGGATTGGGGGTGCATGCTCGCTTTGTCAAGTATATTTTCATTCTGCAACTCCTCATACACACCGCGAAGTAGTGCGGCAAGAGAGGCATTGCTTTCATCTGATAGTAAATCGTTGTAATATTTTTGGAAGGCGTCTTGAGAGGGGAATGCCCTTACGATCTCTTCCATCTTCCAGATATAGAGAATGTATTCGGTAGGATTTTCCTCTTTTAACTTTTGCATGACAGGTTGTGAAAAAAGTTCCTTTTCCATATGATAATCAGATTATTTTTTCCTAAGCAAACGATGTACGGGATAAAGAGAGGAGAGGTAGGCAACCGCAAGAATGGTAAGGAGTAAGACCAAAATATCCCAACTTTGTATCGCTACAGGATAGGGTTGCTTGTAGAGCCCTTCGCCGTAAGAAATCCATCCCCAACGATCTTGTAAGAAAACGAATAGTAGACCCAAAAAGAATCCTATAAAAGCTCCTAAAAGAGTAATCAATAGACCTTGGATGAGGAATACTCTATGGATGAAATTACTGCTCCCTCCTAAAAATCTAAGAATATCAATATCTCTTTTCTTCTCTATTATAAGCATTGAGGAAGAGCAGATTACATTAAACGTGGCGAGTAAGAGAACAAAGAAAAGAATAAAAAAACTCATCCACTTTTCGATTGCCACGAGGCGAATTAAATTGGGTTGTTGCTCTAAGCGATTCAGCACTCTCCACTCACTTCCCAAATGATTTTGGAGTTCTTGTTGCAGGGTGGAGAGCGTAATATCTTTCCGAGGAAGTAGGAGTACTCTATCTACTTCTGAGGAAGTATAATCTAAAAGGGAGCGCAAGGCTTTTATGTCTAAAAAAAGAGATTGGTCGTAGTGTTCATTCTGCACATTAATTACAGAGGTAGCCTCTCCCGAGAGCCGACGGAATGCGGTATTGGGTAGCATAGGATTGATAAATCCTTTTCGTTTGGGGATATAAATCTCCAAACTATCCTCCTGTATGGAAGAGGGGGGAAAGAGAGATCCATAAAGTTCAATCCCCAGTGAAAATTGATCTTTTGTTGCGATAAAATCTCCTATAAAAGCCAAGGGCTTCAGGTTATTAACTTGCGTAAAGATGCTGTCTACGCCATAGAGATGTGCCACACGTTGCCCAGAAGAGGAGCGTATTGCTCCCTGCGTTTGTAAGCAGAACGAGTAGTGCTCTAAGCTAGTCGTTTGAGACAATACTTTTTGGAGCTCGGGATGGTTGGAAGAGAAGACTTGCTCGTCTGAACGCTTTACGAGAAGAGGGGGATCTAAGAAGCTAACTTGATTCAATAAAATGCGTTCGTACCCATTGAATATAGAGAGGATACATACGGCTGCCATCACCACGATCCCCACCGTTATGGAGGAGATGGTAGAAATGATCTGTACAGAATGCAGTCTTTTAGTCGAAAAGAAGTAGCGAAAAGCCAAACGAAAGGAGAGCATCCTGCTAAATGATTTAGTAAGAACACAAAATTAGTAGGGGCTAAAAGAAGTCTGTAAAACTTATTTCTTGAGTAGCCTATCTATATTGTCGAGATAATCCAATGTATCGTCCAGATAAAAAATAAGCTCAGGAATAACTCGTAACTGTTGACCGACTTCAACTCCTAAATCATAGCGAAGTTGGGCTGCATTGCCCTGTATAACGGGTATGAGGGTAGAGGCTTTTACACTTGGAAAAACACTTAAATAGACCTTTGCTACTGCAAGATCGGGCGAGAGTACAACTTGAGTTACACTGATTATAACACCAGAAGTAGCAGCTGTCTGTTTACGTATAAGTTCGCCAAGCTCTTTCTGAATGAGGCGAGCTACTTTACTAATTCGTCTATTATCCATAGGTTTAGTTCTCTTCTTTATTTATTTCTTCTTTTGGTAGGTTAGCCTCTCGTTGTAAGTAGCAACTACGACAGAGAGGACGGTAACAATCCAACTCTCCCAAGAGGATCTGATCGTTGTGATTTGAAAGCCTGTACGAATAGTTGGCAGGAGCACCACAGTCTACACAAACGGCATGTACTTTAGAGACATAATCTGCCACTGCCATGAGGGAGGGCATAAAGCCAAAGGGATTTCTCTTGTAATCTAAATCAAGACCGGCAATGACCACTCTTTTGCCATCGTCGGCCAATTGTTTTGCTACATAGACAATGCTTTCATCGAAAAACTGGGCCTCATCAATCCCCACAACGTCTGCATCTGAAGCCAATAGGAGTATTAACTGAGCATTGTCTACGGCATTGGAATCAAAGCTCCGTGCATCGTGCGATACTATGTTCTTTTCATCGTAACGAGTATCAATAGCGGGTTTATAAACTTCTACTTTCAGTTGGGCAATAGAAGCTCTGCGGAGTCGGCGCATGAGTTCTTCTGTTTTTCCGCTAAACATAGAGCCACAGATCACCTCTATAGACCCTCTTCTCTGCGAGTGGGTATAGGCACGTTCTATTTCAGCTAACTCCATCATCTTCTGATGTATTATACTCTCTCTTATCTAAAAGGGTTATACTTCGTTTCCCCCCTTCGATTTCTTCCATTACCACATAAAGAGTATCCTCTGGTAAAATGGGTTCTATAACCTCAGGCCACTCAATGAAACAGTAATTTCCACTGTCGAGATAGTCAGAAAATCCTAAGTTCAGAGCATCTTCGAGGCGTTCGAAACGGTAGCAATCCATATGATAAACTACCTTTTCGGTATGGGGGAGAGCATATTCATTTACGATGGCAAAAGTAGGACTATTTATCACATCGTCCACACCCAAAGCACGGCAAAGGGCTGTAATAAACGTGGTCTTTCCCGTTCCCATAGGAGCGACAAAGGCAAAAACTTTATGTCCCTCTGTTTGTTCCAGAAAGGCTTGAACAGCTTGGGGTATAGCGGCTAAAGTTTCTATTATAAATGGGTTCATTTAGGCTGTAATTCAATTATTGGCACCATCATCTCTTCCATAGAAATACCTCCGTGCTGGAATGTGTCTCGGTAATAACCGACGTAATAGTTATAGTTATTGGGGTAAGCAAAGAAATCATCTTCGTAACAGAAAATGAACTTATCGGTGATATGTGTTGTGGGCAATCCGATATCCTGAGGCTTTGTTGCGGCATACACTTCCTTACTATTGTAGGTGAGATTACGTCCCAACTTGTAGCGCAGATTGGTGCTTGTATTACGATCTCCGACTACCCGCACAGGATTTTTTACACGCACGGTACCATGATCGGTTGTGAGTATGATGCGGTATTTCATCTCAGCCATTTTTTTGAAAAGGCGATAGGTCGTCGAGTGTTTGAACCAACTTCTGGTCAAAGAGCGATAGGCGGCTTCATCGTTGGCAAGTTCTCTAATCATTTTACTCTCTGTGCGAGCATGCGAAAGCATATCTACGAAGTTTAGAACGATTATATTCAGCGGATAGCGTCGCAGTTGTTCCATGGAGGAGAGGAGTTTTTCTCCGTAGCGAGTTTCATAAACTTTGTGGTACGAAAACTCATAGGGCTTTCGGTAACGCTCCAGTTGAGTTTGAATCATAGGAGCTTCATTAAGATTTTTGCCCTCTTCACTCTCTTCGTCTACCCATAGCTCTGGGAACTTTTGCGCTATTTGTGCAGGCATTAATCCCGAGAATATCGCATTGCGAGCATATTGCGTTGCTGTGGGGAGAATGGCCATATACAGTTCTTCTTCAAATAGGAAAAGGTCGCTCAACAAATCCTTAACCGAGAGCCATTGGTCATAACGGAAGTTGTCTATCAGTACGAAAAAGACTTTCTCTCCTGCATCTAAGAGCGGGAACACTCGTTTTGAAAAAAGATCGGGGCTCATAAGGGGGCGGGTAGAAGGATTCTTTATCCAACCTTCATACTCTTTATTTATGAAACGTCCGAACTGTTGCTGTGCCTCTTTGCGTTGCATCTCGAGCATTCCCAGCATGTCGGGATACTCTTCTTCCAACTGTATACTTCTCTTCATCAGCTTCTTGTAGAGTTCTTTCCATTCAGAGAGAGAGAGTTGCCCCATTAGTTGTAGACTTATATCTCGGAATTCTTGCTGATAATCGAGCACTGCAGCCTCACTAATCAAGTGCTCTTTTTGAAGAATTTTTTTTAGCGTTAGGAGCAATTGGCTCGGATTGACGGGCTTGATCAAGAAGTCTGCCACCTTGCCTGCAATAGCTTTGTTCATCAAAAATTCTTCATCATTCTTGGTTACCATTACAATGGGTAAGTAGGGATGAAGTAGACGTATTTGCTCCAAGGTCTCAAGGCCTGATATTCCAGGCATATTCTCGTCTAAGAATACCAAATCAAAAGGCTCCTTTTTGAGCAGTTCTAAAGCATCGTTTCCACTTAATGCAGGCACCACGGAGTATCCCTTTTTCTCCAAAAAGAGTATGTGAGGCTTTAGATATTCAATTTCGTCGTCAGCCCAGAGTATTTTGTACTGTGTTGCCATACTTATAGATAATTTATTGCTCACGTGCAAAGGTAGTTGTATTTTCCAGTAGTAAGAGCAACGCCCATCAAGAAAAGTGTTACCTTCGCGGACAAGAAGCAAAAAATAGCATTAAAATATCATTGATATGGCAGCCGTATTATTTCCTTTTGTATTCGTAATGTTTGCAGTATTTGCTCGGAACAATGCTCCGAAGAAATAGGATAAGGCTCTACGGATGCTCTATTTTTGCTCTAATAAGAAGAGGAGGGCTCGGAGAATGTTCTACTATTTTCTAAGCTGAGAGGCTTTTCGAGCGTAGCTCTCTCGTAAACCGTATAAACCCCACTGTATGATAGGATACAGTGAGGTTTTTATGTATGTAAAAGTCGATTTTTAGGAGGGTTTAGTCATAATTCCGTATATACAGCATGTTCTATTCGCAGATAGAGAGAATTCACGCCCTACATAGAGCATTTTCTATTCGTATATAGAGAAAATCTGCGCTGTATATAGAACGATCTCTATACTTATATCGTTGTTGTGTATATCCTAAAAACAAAGAAGAGAGTGCTCCATAACGAAACACTCTCTACCTGTTCTTTTGATTCTTTTCTCTGTGGAATGGAGGTTAGAAGATTGTATAGAAACTATAAAGCTCTATTCTTCGTCTACTTCTCCTATTTCTTCTTCATCGTATTCCTCGTTTTCCGTGGGGGCAAGGGTAAGCATATCGAGATACTCGCTCCACTCAGGGTCTATCTCGTTGTCAAACTCCAAGGGGAGAAGAGGGAGTTCTGCCAAGGCTTCGTTGAGGCGTTCAAAGAAAACTTTGTCGGTTCGGGCATAGAATACCCAATACTTTACCCCTCCCCCGAGGTGGTTGCCAGTTAGGATGGCAAGTTTATCCTTCTCCATTTTGGGGCGTAGGAGTTCCTCTACTTGTCCAATCATTCGTTCCGCAGGCTTATCGGGCATTCCTTTTGAATCTGAAGAGTAGGGAAGTCTTATCTCGATACGATATTTGAATTTGCCCGATTTGACGAAATTTTCGATATCCAACCGACCGTTGATAATGACTATTGCATTATTCTGATCGCTTCCTATCGTGGTGAACCATTTGTCTGTAAGTATCATAGTATACTCTTTTTTCTTTTTGTGTGTCGTAATAATTGAAGTGAATTCAATAGATTTTGTGCAATAGAGTAAGAGGCCATCGCAATGCTCGATAGAGGGTCGAGGTACATCTGTGCCATCCAAATTGCTAAGCTGGAGTTTTTTTGCCCTAAACTTTGTCCTAACGTTATGCTTTCGCCCAAGAGCTTTTTACTGATCCTTTTCCCGATGATAAATTGGAGCAGACAGGCAATAAGTCCCACGCCTGCGAGTAGTAACATGACGGGAATTTCTTCCGAGGGTTTCTCTGCCATATAGGCAACAGTCTTGGCTATAATGATGGCTAAAGCTGCAATCCAAATCCAAAAAGAAAGAGTCGTAAAAGCAAGCATTTTAGCATGCAGTCGGGGTGCCTTAAAACGCAATAACTGGGCTACAACCAGAGGAGTTATAACCAAGGGGAAAATATGCGTAAATATGGTGGAGGCTGACTCCCAAAACGAAATGTCGGCACTCCCTATGAGAGGGAAGAGAAGCGGAGCTATAAAAGCTATCCCAACGCTGGTTAAAAGTACATAGGTGGTGCCCAGAGCGATATTGCCCCCCAATATACCTATAATCACAGGAGAGGCCGAGGCTGCTGGACAAAGAAAGCAGTTGAAGGCTCCTTGGGCAACACTCACGGGAAAAAAAGATTGTAGCAGGTAGTAACTTCCCAGCGAGAGGGCTATCTGTAACGCCAACAGAAGAAAATGAACGGGTGCTGGTTTTAATGCTCTAATCTGTATTTTGAGAAATGTGAAAAAGAGCATTAAAATGATGAGATAGGGTACCGTAGGAGCCAGAATACTAATCCACGGATAGAAGAGAATACCTATAACGATGGCAATGGGGAGACTGTAGTCTTTCATCCTCTGCATAAAGTTCGGAGGAATGAAATATCTTTTTGTCGTGGGCATTGTAAATGGGAGAAAACGAATCTATAATCTTTCCTGTAAGGCTTCGCAAGGAGGAATCTAACCAAATAACGCGTGTAGTGCATCCAGTCTATCTAAAGCGGCTTGTGCCAAGTGGGGGGCCCGATCACTCCATAGATGCCAAGTTTTGTAGCGAATAGTTTCATAATCTTTCTGTTGCCCCAAACGTGTTTTGGAAAAGAAAGAATCGGCGTAACAAATCAATTTTTCCTCCATGGATTGGGGTAGGTAGCTCCGATCTTTGGGTAGCGTTAGTTTTGCAAGGGTTATCTCATCATGGGTTATGCCAGAGCCCGTATGTCGCTCACATACCAAAGCATGACGTTCTAATCCCTCTTTACGTAGCAGGGTAGCTCCCAAGTAACCATGTCTATGGTAGGGTTCTCTACCGAAGCAGTAGATTTCGGGGGCATGGGTTAGACATATCCCAATATCGTGTAGCATAGCCCCTTCGTACAGAAAGGTAGTGTCAAGATTCAACTCTGGATGTCGGGCTGCAATGGAAAGAGTTAAGGTTGCCACACTTGTACTATGCTCTACGAGTATTTGATAGGCTTTTGTACCTTGGGTATAGTAGCGTTCTATAATGTTCTGTACATCCATTGTGTCGGGAGAGAAAGGGAGTTGATAAGTTGTGTTTTATATAGACTTGTAGAACTGAAAGATGTTTCCGTATTGCGCTAAGTAGCGAGCCAACCAAAGAGAGGTGGTAGATAAATAAAATGGCATCCTCCCCTCTTGTGGAGAGAAGAATGCCATTTGAAACATTAGTAGGCGTTTAGCTTAGCACACACCTTGTGCCACCATAGCCTTTGCCACTTTCATGAAGCCTGCAATGTTAGCACCCTTAACGTAGTTGATATAATCGCCTTCACGACCATACTCAACGCATTGGTCATGGATGTCTTGCATGATTTGGTGCAACCACTTGTCTACTTCTTCGTTGCTCCAAGAGAGGTGAGCTGCATTCTGAGTCATTTCAAGACCTGAACAAGATACACCACCTGCGTTTACAGCCTTACCAGGGGCGAAGTTTACTTTCTTTTCTACAAAGTATTCGCTTGCTTCTGCTGTACATCCCATGTTAGAAGTTTCTGCTACTAAGGTAACTCCGTTAGCTACGAGCATCTTAGCATCTTCTTCGTTCATCTCGTTTTGGATAGCGCAAGGAAGAGCGAAGTCTACCTTTTGCTCCCAAGGCTTCTTGCCAGGGAAGAACTGTGCATTAGGATATTTCTTCACGTAGTCTGCTACAACGTCGTTACCGCTTGAGCGAAGCTCGAGCATAGTTTGGAACTTTTCAGGAGTGTTGATACCGTCTGGGTCATATACATAACCGTCGGGACCAGAGATAGTAACCACCTTGATGCCCAATTCTGTAGCCTTGCGAGCTACACCCCAAGATACGTTGCCGAATCCAGAGATAGCCATGGTCTTACCCTTATACTCGATACCAAGCTGCTTACACATGTTTTGTACAAAGTATACAGCACCGTAACCTGTAGATTCTGGACGAAGACGAGAACCTCCGAACTCAAATCCCTTACCAGTGAAAGTACCTGTGTGCTCACGAGCAAGCTTTTTGTACATACCGAACATGTAGCCTACTTCACGACCACCTACACCGATGTCTCCAGCTGGAACGTCTGTGTCTGGTCCGATATTGCGCCAGAGCTCTTGTACGAAGCTTTGGCAGAAACGCATGATTTCTGCATCCGTGCGACCCTTAGGAGAGAAGTCAGAACCTCCCTTACCACCACCCATAGGAAGGGTTGTAAGAGCGTTCTTGAAAGTTTGCTCAAACCCGAGGAACTTCAAAACAGAAAGGTTTACTGTGTGGTGGAAGCGGATACCACCTTTGTAGGGACCGATTGCGTTGTTGAATTGTACACGGTAACCAATGTTTACATGTACTTTTCCTTGATCGTCTGTCCAGGGCACACGGAATGTAAATACGCGGTCTGGCTCTACGATACGCTCAATGATACCGTGCTTCTCAAACTCTGGATGTTGGTTGTAAACATCTTCGATAGAGAGAAGAACTTCTTTTACTGCTTGGAGAAACTCGCTTTCACCTGGGTGCTTGGCCTCCAACTGGGCCATAATTTCATTTGTCTTCATAAAAGAATTTTAAAATAATAATGAAGTATTTCGAGTGCAAAGGTAGGAGATATTATTGCATTGGGCAAACTCTTTTAGGCTTTTTCTTTCTCTCGCTGGTCACAATAGCATTGCCAAGCCCATGCCGATCGTAAGGTATCTTCTGTAGAGACAGTCGCACACCAGTTTAGTTCTCGATTAGCCTTGCTCGCATCTGCCCACACGGCTTCGATATCTCCCTCTCTGCGGTCGGCATAACGATGGGGAACTTTTATGCCCGTTGCCTTTTCAAAAGAGTGAATGAGCTCCAATACGCTCAAACCTTTGCCCGTTCCGATGTTGAAGACGTCCAGTTGAGGTACATTTTCCTGATCTGAGATCATTCGGTCAAGGGCTGCTATGTGCGCCTGAGCGAGATCTACTACGTTGATGTAATCTCTTATACAACTCCCGTCAGGTGTATTGTAGTCCGTGCCAAAAACCTGTAACTCTTTGCGTATGCCCGATGCCGTCTGAGTGAGGAAAGGGACAAGGTTTTGAGGTACTCCATTGGGAGCTTCGCCGATAAAAGCAGAGGGGTGAGCTCCGATAGGATTAAAGTAACGCAGAAGGGTAGCTTTGTAGCAAGCTCCTGCATTTATAGTGTCTCGTATAATCTCCTCGTTGATTTGTTTGGTGTTTCCGTAAGGAGAAGTGGCTGGAAGGATAGGAGCAAGTTCGTTTACGGGTAATTGTTCTGGTTGCCCATATACGGTACAAGAGGAGGAGAAAACCAAAGCTTTGGTTTTGAATTGCTCCATGCATTCCATCAGTGTGATGAGTGACATTATATTGTTTCGGTAGTAGAGTAGGGGCTTTTGTACAGACTCTCCAACCGCCTTGCTGGCTGCAAAGTGGATGACAGCACCAATTTTGTTTTCAGAGAAAACTCGCTCCATCGCCTCTTTGTCATTACAATCTATAGGATAAAAGACGGGACGCTGATGAGCAATTTTTTCAATAGCATCAAGTACTTCCTCTTTTGAGTTGCTTAGATTATCTACGGCTACTACTTGGTAGCCCGATTCGTAGAGTGCCACGATGGTATGCGAACCGATGTATCCCGTACCACCTGTTACCAAAATTGTTTTACTCATATCTTATTTGTGTAGTGATTGATTAATCTCCTCAATATACTGAAGAATTTCTTCTCGTCCCTTTTTTGTGGTTGATGAGGTGTAGAAAAATGGAGGAAGTTCCTCCCAACTCTCTAATAACTTCTGTCGGAATCGTTCTGCCGACTCTTCCAATTTGAGTTGAGATAGTTTGTCCGTCTTGGTCATTACGATAGAGAAGGGGATACCCCATTCTCCCATTTGCTGGATAAACTCCAAATCAATGGCTTGAGGTTCCAAACGACTATCTACTAAAATAAAGAGGTTCGTGAGTTGCTCTCGAGCCGTAACATATTGCTCTATCATGTTACGAAAGGCGAGGCGTTGTGCCTTATTGCGCTGTGCAAAACCGTATCCGGGCAAATCTACCAAGTACCAACTATTATTTATAATAAAGTGGTTGATGAGTTGGGTCTTGCCAGGCTTTCCTGAGGTCATGGCTAACTTTGAAAACCCTGTGAGCATATTGATGAGTGATGATTTCCCTACGTTAGAGCGTCCTATAAAAGCATACTCTGGCAGATTGCCCTCTGGACATTGGCTACACTGCGCACTACTTTTAACAAACGTAGCTGTTTTTATTACCATGGAGTAGAATTTCTTTTACTGTACGCAAAGATACACCCTTTCTTTATGAATGCGTCTTAAAATATGGGGAAAGAAAAGATTTATAGCGGAGCTGTTGCTCGAGATACAAGAGCTTCGTCTGCCAGTACCAAAGCTGTCATAGCGTGTACTACGGTTACCCCTCGAATGGCGACGCATGGGTCGTGTCGACCTTTGCCTTTTATGGTCGTTCTCTCTTTAGTTACAGTTATACTCTCCTGTTCTATACCTATCGTTGGGGTTGGCTTGAAAGCTACTCTAAAAGAGATGGTTGCTCCAGTCGAAATACCTCCTTGTATTCCTCCTGAGTGGTTGCTCTTAAAGAATACTGCTCTTTCGTTTGTTACGTCCATGGCATCATTGGCTTCGCTCCCCCTTTTCTTTGCTAATGCGAATCCGTCTCCGAATTCAATGCCTTTTGTAGCATTGATAGATAGTATAGCATAGGCTAAGCGGGCATGTAATTTATCGTACAGAGGAGACCCCCAACCTATAGGAACGCCTTTTATTATGCACTGTACAAGGCCTCCGATGCTATCGCCTTGTGTCGCCGTTTTCAGTAGATAGTGCGAGAAACGTTTGTCCGCCTCGGGGTGTGGACAGCGAGAAGGAAAAGAATAAGTCCTCTCTATCGAGAGTTCTGAACGCTCTTGGTCGGTTAAAGTAGCCTCTCCTATGGAGCATATATAGGGAAAGATGGAAATGCCAAATTTCTGTTGCAACATTTGTAGTGCAATAGCTCCCCCTACACATCGCACTGCGGTTTCTCGGGCTGATGCACGTCCGCCCCCTGCTTGTGGAGGAATACCGTACTTATGGTGATAGGTGTAATCGGCATGAGACGGTCTGTACAGTTGCGATAACGATGAGTAGTCTTGGCTACGTACATCTTTATTTTCGATGATAAATCCGATAGGATGTCCAGTGGTAGTGCCGTCTGGAAGAAGCCCCGAAAGGATACGCACAGTGTCCTCTTCTTTTCGGGGAGAGACTAAGGAGGAAGTACCTGGGCGACGCAATTGCATAAAACGCTGTACTTCCTCCATATTAATACGTATTCCCGATGGGCATCCATCTAAAACACCGCCGATGGCCTCTCCGTGTGATTCGCCAAAGGTGGTAAGTTTGAATATTCTTCCGAAAGAATTCATTTGCCGTCTACTAAGAGTTATTGTTGAAAGGATATTCTCTTCCAATAAAAAGAAAAACCCTTAGAGTTGTATGCTCAAACTCTAAGGGCTCTTTTATTTATAATTAATTAGTGGCAACTGCAACCGCCTTGAGAGGAGCAGCATCCGCCTGAGATTTCTTCGCCGCTGTGGCATCCGCATGATGCATCTCCCCCATCGTTACATCCGCATCCACATCCGCTTTGAGGAGCTGTTAAAGCCTCAATTCTCTTGCGGTCTTCTGGGGTTGCGGGACGCTCTTGAAGAATCTCCCCAACGAAGTGAAGGGTCATACCCGCCATAGGGTGGTTGAAGTCCATGATGACTTTATCGGGAGTTATCTCCTGTACGAGCCCTTCTACACGCTGTCCGTCGGCTGTCATCATAGGCAACATATTACCTTCTACTACGTTTTCGCCGTCGAATTCGCCCTCTTCATTGCAGAACACTTGACGATCCAGAGAGAGAACCAAATCTTCTCTTCGGTCTCCATAAGCGATATCTGGCGTGAGTTCGAAATCAAACTTATCTCCCATAGAAAGTCCATTCAATTTTTCTTCGAAAGCAGGAATCATCATACCCACACCATGCATATACTGCATGGGACTTTCTTTAGTTGCTTGCTCTACCATATCTCGCTTATCGCCGAAACCTGCATATAAATCGTAGCTACATTCAACGAAATGCTCTTTATTAATACCCATATTTTTGTTGTTTTATATGTACTATAGGTGTATAATTAATACTGTTTTTGATTTTCAAAAACGAAGCAAAGATATAATTTATCTTCGTTTTATCTCCGTCTTTGTTGGCTGTTTTTCTGTTCCCTTTGCGATTTGTGTATGGGAGAAGGAGACTTTTTATTCATTAGACTACGCCCGAACTTACGCTGTGTATGCTCCAAAAGGAGTACTTTCTCGGGTGAAATCTGGTCGCACAATTTGATGTAACACTCCTCTATGAGTTTACTTTCTCTCGTTTTCCACTCCGTGCGCTCTTTGAGGTGTTTGATTACATCCTCTTTTGTCAAATCTTTTTTGTTGCGGAGTTGAGCGGTTCGTTCTCTGTGCTCTTTCCATAGGGCGATGCGTTGGGTATCGAGTTCGTTGAGTAAGGAACTTACAGATTCGCACTCTTCGTCAGACAGAGCCAATTCTGTACAGACATACGTATTACGTTGAAAGAGACAGCGTGGTGGCGCCGAAGCAGATGTTTGTGCCTTTAGTGCCAGTGTTGTGATCACGAGTAGAAAAAAGGAGAGTAGGGTACGTTTCATAGGGGGAGTTAATCTAAATCGGAATATATAGAGCTTTCTAACCAATTATTCTCTATGTCTTCTGCATATTCGCTGGTTAGAAAGTCGTAGTAATCTTGCTCGGTAATTTGTTCGGTAGAGAGGTCTTTTGCCATAATGTTCTCTTTCTTTTGAGCTCGCTCTTCCATTATGGACAGGCGGGCATAGTTAAAGAGACGGAATATACCGATGGTAAGGAAGAAAGCGGCTGCCAAACCAATGTAGGGACGTAATCGCATCCAAAGAGAGATGGGAGAGGGGGAGAGGGCTACCGATTGCTGCACTTCCTCGCTCTCATCTTCTGCAATGCTTTCCATAATACGTTGCTCTAACTCTACAAAATAGTTATCAGGAACCGTAAAATGGGCTTTACTTTTTTCTGATGTCTGGCTTAGTTTATCTTCTAAAGACATGCGAATAAACTTAGGTTAGTTTGGAAATAAGATGTTAGTATATAGGACAGAAAAGGGTTCGGTTGGTTTAATGATTCTCCTCTATATACTTCTTTATTTTAGTTACGGCATGGTGGTAAGAGGCTTTTAGGGAGCCTTCGGTTACTCCTGTTAGCTCAACAATATCGGCATAGGTCAGCTCGTCATAGTAACGTAGCAGAAATACTTGCTTCTGTTTAGGAGGTAGCGTGTTAATGGCTTTCTGTAGTAAAATCTCGGCGGCATCTCCGTCGAAATAGGGATCGGAGGCGATGTTTTCTACGAGATACTGATTTTCTTCATCAATCTCAACAGAGAGTTCCTTATGACGCTTCTGTTTGTTGAGGTAGTTTAGAGATTCGTTTACGGCAATTCGGTAGAGCCATGTATATATCTTGGCATCGGCTCTAAAGAGATCGATTGATTTCCATGCTTTGAGAAAAGTCTCTTGTACTATTTCGTCTGCAATATCATGGCTAAGCACCATGCGCCTAACCTGCCAGTATAAGGAAGCAGAGTAGGCCGATACAAGCTCAGAAAAAGCCTCCTTTTTACTTTCAGGGCTCTGCAACCGCTCAAAAAAGAGCGAATCGAAATGCTTGTTTGCGATACTTCTTTTCATACAATAACTCTACAAAAGTAGGCTTTAGATATTGAATGTCAAAATATTACTTTCTCGCATTTCTTCCTGTTACGATATGGGAACAGCCGTGTTGTATCGTTTCTTAAGTGCTATAAGAACTTTGGGAAAAGTTTGATTCTTCTCTCCCAAAAGCTCTAAAGCATCTTAGCGAAAGTTGTTTTTCTCCTGAGCAATTCTTTATTTTTAGATTGAATATATATATACGTAACTTGAATATATATATACGCAATACTGGAAATATATATATTCAATCTAAAAATAAAGAATAACTCTCGTTCGGAAGAACTTTATAGCGGGTGCTAAATTGTTTTTCTTTTTCTCTTTGTGATGTTTTATCGTTTACGTATACTTCAATATATTCTGTGGCAAAGAGTATCTTTGCTGGGTATTTAGCTCAAAATAGATAGAGAAAGTTTTCAAAGCATACTACGAAGTAATGAAACACGGATTTGTAAAAGTAGCTGCCGCAGTACCTTACGTACATGTTGCCGACTGCTACTATAATATAGAGCGCATCAGTGAAATGGTGCATCAAGCAGACGCTCAGGGAGTGGAGATTGTTACTTTCCCCGAGCTTTCTATAACAGGTTATACTTGTGGGGACCTTTTTTTGCAACCCTTCCTGCTCGAAGAAGCCAATGCGGCTTTGTGTAAACTGGCCGAAGATACTGCCGATACCGAGATACTAATTATAGTGGGTATGCCTGTTAGAGTAGAAGAGAAACTATTCAACAGTGCTGTGGTATTACAGAAAGGACGTATATTGGGTGCTATTCCCAAGACATACCTGCCCAATTATAGAGAGTTTCAGGAGAAGCGTTGGTTTTCTCCCAGCGATGTGCTCCAATATAAGACCGTGTATATAGGAGAGCATGAAGTCCCCATTGGTCATAATATTCTTTTTCGTTCGGGCAAGGTCGGTATCGGTATAGAGATTTGCGAGGATATGTGGACCCCTTATACCCCAGGTACTCGCCTTAGTCTTTATGGAGCTCATATTATATTTAATCTCTCGGCAAGTAATGAAAATGCAGGTAAGCACAACTACTTACGCTCTATTATAAGTGGCCTTTCGTCACAAGGATTGTGCGGATATGTATATACTTCCAGTGGGTACGGAGAAAGCTCTACAGACCTTGTTTACACGGGAAAGGCTTTCATTTCGGAAATAGGAAAGATAGTCAAAGAGATGAAGCGTTTTGAGTATCGAGAGCGAATGATCATTAGTGATATTGACGTGTCTCATATTCAAACAGAACGTTTGTTGAATAGTAGCTTCAAGGCGGCAGTGTCTCACTTTACACAAGAGACCATTACGGAGATTCCTTTTTCCCTTCGATCGTGTGAGGACTCTGCACCAGTTGATAGACCAATAGAGCGCAACCCTTTTATGCCCGAAGGCGTCAATCCCGACGAGAGATGCGAGGAGATGTTTGAGATACAAGTGTGTGGCTTGGTGCAACGCCTGCGTCATATGAATGCACAGCATGCCGTAGTGGGGATTTCTGGTGGGTTAGACTCAACTTTGGCCCTCTTGGTTACCGCTACAGCCTTTGATATACTGAATATTGCCAGAGAAAACATCATCGCTATTACCATGCCAGGGATGGGGACTTCCTCAAGGACTTTGCAAAATGCTCGTACCCTGATGAGTGAGTTGGGTGTTACAATGAAGGAAATAGATATTACAGACTCGTGCATGCTTCACTTCAAGAAAATAGGTCACGATCCAGAAGTGCATGATACCACTTTTGAGAATGTGCAAGCACGCGAACGTACCCAAATACTAATGGATATTGCCAATCAAAAGAAGGCCCCTGTGATTGGTACGGGAGACCTTTCTGAAATAGCCTTAGGGTGGTGTACATACAATGGGGATCACATGTCAATGTATTCTGTAAACGCTACAGTTCCCAAAACATCTGTTGCCCTGATTACGGCTTGGTATGCTCGCTTTAGATCGATTTCGGAGCAACTATCCAAAACCCTGTTGGATATTGTAGATACTCCGATAAGTCCAGAGTTATTACCTGCTTCGGGAGGAGAGCTTTCTCAAAAAACGCAGGATATAGTAGGCCCTTACGAGTTGCACGATTTCTTTATCTATCACTTCCTTTTCAAAAAGTGTGAACCGAGTAAACTGTTTTATTTAGCGCGTGAAGCTTTCCATGGGGTCTATTCTGCTGGAGTAATCAAGAAATATATGCTTTTATTCTTCCGTCGTTTCTTCAGCCAGCAATTCAAGAGAAACTGTATGCCCGATGGCCCTAAAGTCGGGTGCGTGAGCTTATCTCCAAGAGGAGAGTGGCGTATGCCCAGTGATGCTGTGAGCTCTATGTGGCTTAGAGAGATAGAGAACTTGTCAGAGGTATGATACTTAAAATTCTTTTTACTTGCTTTGTCTCAAAACATTGACTACCTTTGCAGGCAGTGAGTCTATTTAATGTGCTCCCTGCTATTTGTTAGAGATATTTTGTCTCTTTTCAAAAGGATCAGTTGACTATATAAATAAGATAAAATAAAAGGTAATTTCAGCAATGAAAAAGCACAATTTCAATGCGGGACCATGCGTCCTCCCAAAAGTTGCAATAGATGCAGCTATCGAAGCAATCCGTGATTTTGACAACACAGGAATTGGTATTCTCGAGATTTCTCATCGTACTCCAGGTTGGGAACGTATTATGAAAGAGACTGCCGACCTATGGCGCGAGTTGCTCAACATTCCTGATAATTATGAGGTAATGTTCCTTGGTGGAGGCGCAAGTACACAGTTCTTTACAGTTCCATTTAACCTTATGGGCAAAAAGGCTGCGTTTTTACAAACAGGTGTTTGGGCTAAAAAGGCAGCTAAGGAGGCTAAATTGTTTGGAGAAGTAGAGATTGTTGCTTCTTCTGAAGACAAGAATTACTCATACATTCCTAAGGGATATACTATTCCTACAGATGCAGACTATTTCCACATCACTACTAACAATACTATCTACGGTACTGAAATTCACGAAGATATTGATAGCCCTGTTACTTTGGTGGCGGACATGTCTTCAGATATCATGAGTCGTCCTGTAGATGTTAAGAAGTATGGACTGATTTACGGTGGTGCACAAAAGAACGTAGGTCCTGCAGGGGTAACTTTCGTTATCGTTCGTAAGGATTTGATTGGTACAAGCGGAAGAGAAATGCCTACAATGGTTAATTACAATACGCACTGTGGAGGAGAAGAGCGTGATAAGTCAATGTTCAATACGCCTCCTGTGTTCTCAATCTTCGTGATGCACGAAACATTGAAGTGGGTTAAGTCTATCGGTGGTCTTGAGGCAATGTACAAGCTTAACAAAGAAAAAGCAGAGTTGCTTTACAACGAAATCGATCGCAACAAGATGTTCGTAGGAACAGCTGCTAAGGAAGACCGCTCTTTGATGAACGTATGCTTCGTAATGAAGGAGGAGTACAAGGACAAAGAAGCAGAATTCTACAAGTTTGCTACAGAGCGTGGTATGGTAGGTATTAAGGGACACCGTTCTGTAGGTGGTTTCCGTGCAAGTATCTACAATGCTTGTCCTCTTGAGAGTGTTAAGGCTCTTGTAGAGACTATGAAGGAATTCGAAAGCATGAACTAACTAATAGTATAAAAACAACGTTTGCTCTATAACCGTAGATAATATACCTATCGGTTATAGAGCTCTCTTAAAATATTGAGTAAGAAAATTATGACTAAAGTTCTTATTGCAACCGAAAAGCCCTTTGCAGCGGCTGCGGTACAGGGTATTAAGGGAATCTTCGATGCAGAAGGTTTTGAGACTATTCTTCTCGAAAAGTATACAGAGAAGAAACAGCTTTTAGATGCTGTTGCCAATGTTGATGCTATAATTATTCGTAGTGACATCATAGACAAGGAAGTGTTTGATGCTGCCAAGAATCTTAAGATTGTAGTTCGCGCAGGGGCTGGATATGACAATGTAGATCTTGCTGAGGCTACAGCACATAACGTATGTGTTATGAACACTCCTGGGCAGAATGCCAACGCCGTTGCAGAACTTGTAATAGGACTTTTGGTGTTTAATGCTCGTAACCGCTTCAATGGCAAGTCTGGAAGCGAGTTGATGGGTAAGAAGATTGGTATCTTGGCTTATGGCAATGTAGGTCGTAACGTAGGTCGTATCGCTAAAGGCTTTGGTATGGATGTGTATGCTTACGATGCTTTCATCTCTGCAGATGCAATCAAAGAGGCTGGTGCTACTCCTGTAACTTCTGTTGCAGACCTGTTTGCCAACTGTGATGTTGTTTCTCTTCATGCTCCTGCAACGGATGAAACAAAGAAATCAATCAACTATGAGCTCTTGATGAAGATGCCTAAGAATGCGGTTGTTATCAACTCTGCTCGTAAGGAAATTATTGACGAGGAGGGTATTCTCAAGGCTTTGACAGAGCGTACAGATCTTGTTTATATAACAGACATTATGCCTGGCAACCACGAGGC
Organism: Porphyromonas circumdentaria; assembly: GCF_900167105.1. Taxonomy (GTDB): domain Bacteria; phylum Bacteroidota; class Bacteroidia; order Bacteroidales; family Porphyromonadaceae; genus Porphyromonas; species Porphyromonas circumdentaria. The sequence goes on from NZ_FUXE01000011.1 coordinate 71,091, forward strand.
TATGCTTGCTTTGGGAGAGCGTTATTTCTCAACTCCTAAGAAGATGGGTGCTCAAACAGCAGAAGCTAATAACAACGCAGGTATTGCTGCGGCGAACCAAATTGTTGGCTTTATTAAGAAGGGCGAAGAGCGTTTCAGAGTAAACAAATAAGAAATGAGGAAACAAAGGCTGGACATTGTAGATGAGGTTAGCTTTCTACTTTGTCCAGCTTTTTAATTTATAGATTATATATGGCAAGAATCAAACCATTTAAGGGACTTCGTCCCCCTGTAAATTTGGTAGAGAAAGTATCTTCTCGTCCTTACGATGTGTTAAGTAGCGAAGAGGCAAGAGAAGAGGCTAAGGGTAATGAGATGTCTTTGTATCATATCATTAAGCCCGAGATAGACTTTCCTATAGGCACTGATGAACATGATGAGCGTGTATACGAGAAGGCAGTAGAGAACTTTCGCCTTTTCCAAAAGAACGGGTGGCTCGTTGAGGATGATAAAGAAAACTACTACGTATATGCTCAAACCATGAATGGTAAGACACAATACGGTCTTGTTGTAGGTGCTTGGGTAGATGACTACCTCAATGGAGTTATCAAAAAGCATGAGCTAACTCGTAGAGATAAGGAAGAGGATCGTATGAAGCACGTACGGGTTAATAATGCTAACTTGGAGCCTGTTTTCTTTGCTTATCCCGAAAACAAGGAGTTGGATGCTATCGTAGCAAAGTATACTGTAAATAAGCCTGTGTATGATTTCATTGCCGACATCGATGGCTTTGGTCATACGTTTTGGATTATTGACAAGGAAGAGGATATCAAACGCATTACGGAGATATTTGCTACGTTCGAAGCTCTTTATATTGCCGATGGTCACCACCGCTCAGCTGCAGCCGCTCTCGTGGGTGCAGAGAAGGCAAAGAACAATCCTAACCATAAGGGAGACGAGGAGTATAACTACTTTATGGCTGTTTGCTTTCCCGCAAACCAGTTGACTGTAATTGACTATAATCGTGTGGTAAAGGATCTCAATGGTTTGAGTGATGAGGAATTTTTGGCACGATTAGAAAAGAATTTCACAGTAGAACTCAAGGGTACAGAGATTTATCACCCTGCCAAACTTCACAATTTTGCACTCTATCTTGGTGGTAAGTGGTACTCTTTAACCGCAAAGCCTGGTACCTATAACGATAATGATCCTATCGGTATATTGGATGTAACTATCTCTTCTAACTTAATCCTTGATGAGATATTGGGAATTAAAGATCTGCGTTCCGACAAGCGAATTGATTTCGTGGGCGGTATACGCGGGTTAGGAGAGTTGAAGAAACGTGTGGATAGTGGAGAGATGAAAGTAGCCTTGGCTCTTTATCCTGTAACTATGAAGCAAATCATGGATATTGCTGACACTGGCAATATCATGCCTCCAAAGACAACATGGTTTGAGCCTAAGTTGCGCTCTGGTATCGTAGTACATAAATTGGACTAATTAAAAAAGTCCAATAAATAAAGGGGGTGTGCTGAACGAGATATTCGGCATACCCTCTTGTTTTTATCAGACACTAATAGTTTTATTCTTTTGAGACCGTGTAACTGGCTCAAGAGATTTTGGAAAGTCTTTAGAATCCTTTAACGAGGATTCTTCCCCCACATAAGTTTGGTTCTCAATGTTTCGTAAAATGAGTGTGTCCCCAAGCGGATTATAGACACTTTGTGCGTTGCTTGACGTATTACAATAGGTACTCCCGAGGGAAAAACTGAGAAGCGTCCATCCACTGCAATCGTAAAAGAGGAGCTGCGAGAATGAACCTTCAAATTGATTATTGCATTGTCTGGAATTACCACGGGGCGCATACTCAAACTATGAGGAGCAACGGGTGTGAGAAGAATAACGGGGCAATGAGGGGCTACAATGGGACCATTGACGCTCAATGAATAGGCTGTTGACCCCGAAGGAGGGGCTACAATGAGACCATCTGCAGCGTAATCTGCTAAATAATCTTCGTTGATGTGCGTCTCTACTGTAATCATAGAGCCTGTCTCCCTTCTCTGAATGGCCACTTCGTTAAAGGCATATCCCAAAAATCTACCCTCTACCTCTACGGATAAAATACTACGTTCCTCGATACGATAATCATTGGCTAAAAGGCGATCTATATAACTTAACGCCTCTGAAGCATCAATATCGGTTAAAAATCCCAAGTGCCCTCCATTTATAGCCAGTATGGGTGTAGTAAGATGCTCTACTTTGTGTACTGTTCTAAGAAAGGTACCATCTCCTCCAAAAGATATGATAAGAGAGGCTTTCGATAGGGACTCTTCATCAAGAAGAGAGAGGTCAAAGCTGCCTAATAAAGACCTTTTTTTCAAAGATATAAGGAATTCTTCCTCGACAGAAATATGGGCTCCTAAGTCTAAAAGCCGTGATAGAAAGAATAAAAAATCGGGCAAAGTCTCTGCCTTTGCAATGGTTCCAAATAGAGCTATCCGTTTCATTTTTCTCTTTTGTATTACACTACCTCTCTGCAAAACTATATATACTATATGATATATGGTTATTTAGTTAGCGATATACAGGGCAACCGCATCAAATCTTTAGCAGCTTTTTGAGATAGTCTATATTTAAAGCAGCCTTAAACAACCTTTTCCGTAGGGAAAGTTTGTCTTTATACTGAGAAACAATGGTTAAAGCAAACTTTCTCAACGTGTTTAGATTTGTGGCTGAATAATCCTTACGAGCTCGACAAGCATCTTCCCTAAAGGTTACATCCAAATGCCAATGAAGCCGATTCTCAATCCCCCAATGTCCTCGAATATATTGTCCAATTAACTGACACTCCTCGGGTGGTAAACTGCTGAT
>NZ_FUXE01000013.1 GCF_900167105.1 Porphyromonas circumdentaria
CCTGAACGAGTACGTGGAATCCGAAGCTCAAAGCTACATCCATAGCCTCGCCATCGACGGGGACGGAAACCATTGCACTGTTCCCCTTTATGCTCCTCTACAAAAAGAGCACGTTCTTGTTTGGAGAAGGTGTTCAATAACACTCGAATAATCTCGTTAATTCCTGACTCTGATGATAGCATTTCCGAAATAAATGCCGACTTTTGTGATGCTGTAAGCTCCATTGTTCTTAGTTTGTTTTTACTTTTTACCACAAAGTTAAGAGCTACGGGGCTTACACACTTTTGTAGGACAGTATCATTTTTCGTATTGATTGCAAAAAGTTCGTGTAATGAAAGTATTAAAAGACTAGCCCCCTCGGAGAAAAGTCCGCCTGTTTTTTAATTTCCGTTTTTATCTTTTCCTCCAACTCTCCCCAGAAATAAAAACCAAAGAAGCTACCCCCTTTTCAGAGGGACACCACCCAGTAGTATACTCCATAAAAAAGGACTGACCCCAGAAATGGAATCAGCCCCACTCTCAAAAAGCTAAAAAGTTATTTTATCAATACTGTTGCACAAGCCTCTCCCACAAGGCTCGCTTAATCAGCAGCGATTACACAAGTATTCCTCGAATATCTCTATCAATGCTTACTCAGCTTCTTCGGGGATATAAACAATCTCCCCATTCTCTAACTGATAGGCAGTACCTACACGTTTACCTTTACTACCCGAGCTACTATCCGTCTCATTACTTGGGGTAAACTTCTCTATTTTATCCCCTTTCTTTATAAGTAACTCCATATTGTCCTTACCCGGATTTTTCACGATGGTATAATCTTCTTTGCTGAAGACCTCGGTCATATTAAACTTTGTCACCAAGGCAACCATGAGAGCCAACGCAAAAACCATGGCTATATCGAATAAATTCGATACGAGAGAAGATGGGTCTGGCTCTTCTTCACTAAAACGCCTGCGACTCATTGCTGATCAATAGATTCGTTAATATAATCCAACCAAATAAGATCTCTGTGGTGGTAGTTACGCAATACGTGAAGGGCAATGTACCCCACTGCAGAGGTAAACATACCTATGACGGTAGTGGCAAAAGCAACCTGCATATTGTACGCCATACTCTCTATATCTCCTGCCGAAAGCCCCACCAAAGCAGGTCCCATGGGGATAAGCGTACCCATAAGTCCCAATATAGGGCCAAACTTACTCAATATCTTGGCACTACCAAGAGAGCCTTCCATTCTCAATTCATACTCTCCGATGAGAAGTTCTCGGCGAGTAGTATTACTCTCCAAAAGAGACAAAAGAGTTGACTCAAAGATGCCGCTCTTTTGTTTCGAAACAACCTCCTTGATGGCTTCTAAGTCAAGCCTTTCTTTCGTTCTGATAAACTTACCGAGAGCATTATTACGGTTGCGATAACTTTGCCACTTACTAAACAACGTACCCAACATGAGGAGGGAACGAACAAAAAGAAATAATAGTCCTATAACAACGGGTACCAGCAAACCATTCGATACCCAGAACATGGCGTTTGAAATGTAATTCATTACAGTTAAATAGTTATGATTTAAGTCTCTTTTTTATTATAGGGTAAAGTCGTCGACCTATATATCCGACAAAAGCAAAGAGAAGTACAGCTAATACAAGAAGTCCTACTTGTAGCCAGTCTACCTCGCTCCCTGTTCCTCGCACTTGCGAGTCGGGATGCATTGCTCCTGCTGCAACAGCAATAAAAAACAACGCTAAAGAGAGCAAAATACTAAGTTCCTTACTGGTGTCGATAGATAGCATAATAAAGCGACCTATCACAGGTGCAAAGAGCGTTATCAATACCACCAGAACCATCAGAACAATTGTTACTCCAAAGAAAGAGTAACCAGGTAGTAGATAAAACAGCTTCAGTCTAATGTAAAAAAGCACAGGAAAAAAGAGAAGCGAGGGGAGCATAGTACTCAGCCGTTTATACCATTTAGACGAAGGAGTTCTATTCCTCGTACAGAGATAGACTACATAAAGTAAGTCTACCATTATAAAAAGGGAGATATCCCTAAGCATAGTGGGCGTATAGAGTAACTCTTGAAGCGTAGTAAGACTACTGTCCATAGAGACATAGTGCGTCCACAATATGAAAAGAAGATATAGTACGGCATGCCCACCCCTTACTAAAAAGGAGGTGTGCAAGCCCTCCTCCATAATCCATTTAACGGACCCGAGGAGGGCTATTACTATAAGCAGTTCGCTCATTGTCGTTTACCTCTCTGACGACGATAAATTACAAAAACAAGGAGTAGTAAGATAAGTACCCCGAGAGAAATCGGTAAGAAAAGCTTAGCTGGCTTATGTTGCTCTGAAGTTTGAGTATTCTGTTCCTCTTTCTTGAGCACCTGCCCCTTAGACTTACCATCTTGAGTAACCTCTCTTACCTTTTTAATGGAAGAAGCGTACTGCTGTTGCTGATCTTGAGGAAGTCTGTTTTTAATAAACTCTCTCAGCGAAGCATTGTCACAGACGAAACCACTACATCCAGCCCCATACTTATCCACTACTTCTGCATGCATCTTAGCCAACTCGTCAAGCTGTTCTTGCGAAGCAGCCCAAAGTCCCTTACGAGCCGTTTCGAGCATTACCGCTGTCATCTCTTGCAACGCAGCGGGATTCTGTTCTTCGAAGAACTTACGAATACCAAGATTCTGTTCGTCCTTGATATAGGTATTGTATATATCATCCCACAACTCTTTATCAATAAGAGCTGGCTTCATCACATTCCATCCATAGGTATTGCGGATTGTTTCGGCCAAAGCATTAGCCGCTCCCTGACCTTCTTTGGTAACCTCTTTGATGTATGTAGGGTTCAGAATGGTTGTTCGAGCCTCTACCCCTACCGCCTGTTTAATCTCCTGTACTCTCGTACGGTGGTGATTGCGCAAGTCGTTAAAGTAACCTTCGGGATCCTTACCCGTAACGTGGCGTACGGCAAGCGTCAAACCTCCCATAAACTCATACACGTGGTCAAGACTTAAAGCCCCCCAACTATTGCTCTGTCTGGGCTGAACAACCGCATCTACATTCTGAAGAGCCGCTTCAAAGAGACCTTCTTGGAAGTCTCCCCAGTTGCCTTCCATACCGTAGATAGCTCCCATGTTATTGAGATACACGTTGGCAACTTCAGATTCTTTCTCCCACTTATCACCACTCTCTACCATAGCCTGTATGCCAGTACCATAATTTCCATTGACTCCACCGAAGACACGTTGTGTAGCCAAAGTTCTTGCTTGATTAGGAGAAAGTCCCTTTTCGAGTAATACACGCTCTGCATCTACAGCTCCATTGGCCACTTCGTTGTCCTTCTCGTCCGTTGCTTTAGAAGCCAAATCAACTGCTTTTTGGATGAGATATAAACGAGATGCCGCTAAATCTCTAAGCTGTCCCGAGGTTTGTACTACCACATCAACGCGCTTACGCCCCAGCTCTTCTCTGGGGATAAGCCTAATGTCGCGCACTCTACCCATTGGGTCCCTTATAGGTTCACACCCTAACAAATAAATGATTTCTGCAATGGTGGCTCCCTCACTCTCTATGAAACTACTGCTCCAAAGAGTAAAGCTCACCTTTTGAGGCAACTCTCCATTGTGGCGAGCTGCATAGTCGGCAAGCATATCATCTGCCAACTTACGCCCCTTATCCCAAGCTGCTTTTGTGGGAGTCTCCTCTGCATTGATAGAATAGAGGTTGCGCCCCGTGGGTAAAGCCTCTGGATTGGCAATATAGTCTCCCCCTGGAGAAGGAGCCGTGTAGCCCCCATTCAGGGCATTTACAATACCATCCAATTCCAAACCAGGGCTGGTAGTCAGATACTTCTGATACAGCTTAACGGAGAGAATCGTACGTTTCAATGTAGCGATAGCGAGTGCAAAATCTCTATCCTTATCGCTCATTGGCTCCATTCCCATGCCCTTAGGATGTTCTCCCATTTGAGGATGTTCCTTTCGGGCAGCAGAATCCGTCGAAGCAGTCTGCTTAGTAGCCTCTGTCTTACTATCAACGCTCTCCTTTTTATCGGCATTTTGGGCATAATCAGGCTTTTTAGCAGACTTAGACGTCTTGGGAATCCAAGAGGGATGACCTCCTCCCTTTTTCGTTTTTTTAGAAGAAGTTGCTCGAGGCATCATATTTGCCATAGATGTAGGCATACTAGTGCCGCCTCCGCTCATCATATTACGCATCATATTATTCATCTGCGCTTGACGATCGAGTTGCTCAAGCAAATTATTAGCTCGCTCTACCTCTTCTTTCGTTACACCCAAAGATTGAAGCGCAGCATCTACATTGACACTACTCGTGTTGATAGCTTGACGCACGAAACGATCGGCAGGGGTGCGATAAAGCTGAGAGAAAAGTCGCTCGTTGTCCTGCTCTTTTTGTGTATAGCGTCCTCGCTCTCTATCCAAAGCTGCGAGAGAGTAAGCAATCGGATCGGTAGCAATATGCACTACAGACGAGAATATTTTCTCTGGCACGAAAGGAACACCTGTGACGTACATTCCTCCAGGAATTTTACTCACAGCTAACTCCTCGGCAAAGTTGCTTAATTGCTCTATTTCACGACGTGTCCAAGGCTTATGCTTAACGGAGTCTAAACGAAGATCTCTATGATACCCCATCTTTATAGCTCTCTCTTTTATTTTGAGCGAGAGAGCCTCATCATCTGATTCGTTACCCAGATAAGTATCTGTCATCGTTAACAAATCTCCCACAATACCACGCATACGGGTCTCAATAAAAGGAGGTGCCAAATAGGATACTGTTTGAGCGTAGCTACGACGCTTGGCAATCATACCCTCACCGATATTTGCAATCGTATAGTAATAGATGTGAGGAAGATCATTTACTAATCTATCTGTCCAGTCTTCACTGGAAAGAGCTATTTGCTTACCATTGATAAACTCTAAACTACCATGAGTACCGAAGTGCATCATTACATCTGCCTTGAAGCCTTTCTGCGTCCACAAATAAGAGGCTACATAGGGATAAGGAGGAACAGGGTTCGAACCGTGAACTGCTTTGAAGTCATTAACTCCCACGCCCTGACCAGGCTGTGGCAATAAAACTATGTTGCCAAAAGGAACAGCAGTTACGGCAATTCCCTCTACTCCCTCCTTGGTCATAGCATAGTACTGTCCAGGTGCTGCCCCATAAAGTTTAGACAAAGATTCTATCTGCGCTGGTGTAAGTACTGCTTTCATCCAACTATTCAAAGAGTCGGTAGAGACAAACTGAGGATATCCCTTCTCTATAAACTCTGCCAATGCACCCTCTGCATAACTATTAAAGAGAGAGCCTCGTTGCATAATAATCCGTTCAAACTCTTTTTCGCTTTCTGGCAAACCAGTTACCGTATAACCTTCTTGGCGCAATCTCTTTATAACATTGTACAAAGATGGCAAGGTCTCTATTCCTTGAGCAACGAGACTGTTCTGTCCAGGCCCTTTGAAGTAGTATATAGCCACCTTCTTATCCTTGTTGGGCTTTTGTTGAAGATTTATATAGCGATTGATAAGACTTGTGAAAACTTCCATACGACCAGGAATTGTGTGGAAGAGCTGCAAACCTGTCTTTTCATCCTCTTCCAAAGCGATAAGAGCGAAAGGTATTATAGCTCCATCTATCTCTGGTACAGACACACTTTGCGAGAGAAATCCGCCCTGCATACCCTGCTTGTCTTCTTCCCACACCTTACGAAGCGTTGCTATAGTCATGGGAGTAACAATAGGTATATTACGCTCCTTAAACCACTCTTTCATGGCATTGTCCTGCCCCGTCATAAGCTTTCCGTGGGGAAGGTATAAAAGCACAGAAGGGTCTATCTTCTTCAAGTGCTCCAAACGATTAGTGCCAGCAGAGAATGGATAAACATTCAAGCCCGATTGCTCCAAAGAAGCGACCATTTCATCAATATGCTCTCTGTTGGAGTTAATAGGAGAGGCAAAACTGATAAGCATAGCCACGTTAGGAGCTCCTGGACGGTAACCGTTCTTGTTATAGTACTCTTGATACTCCTCGAAAGAGCTAAAAATATCATCATCCGTCTTACCGAAATAGATATTATCGGCATAAACAATAGGAGGCTCTACAGTACCCTCCTTTAACTTCTTACCCAAAATCTCCTGACGGATATAATTAAAGCCCGACCTGTAGTTTCTTGCCCCACCGTTGCCAAAGTAAGCACTAATAGCTTCTATTTGAGCATCGTCGAGAGAAGAAATGTTATTGTCTGGATTAGTAGCAGAAATGACATGAACTTTTACTTTACCTTTTTCTTGCAAACGAAGAAGCTCTTCGCGCTCTTCTTCGCTCCAACGAGCTCCCATGCCGAAAGCCAAGACAAAGTCATAATTCTTTAACTTGAAAAAGTCCTCTTCACTCTGCACAGATACATTCTTTACATCTGACGAACTTACAGCCCTTGAAAGCATAAACTGTGGAAAATTTACAAGGGCAACTTTAGTAGGGCGCGGCCAAAAAATAGCCACGAGAGCCCCTATCAAGATTACTCCTAATAGGGGAAGCCCATATCGCATTATTTTCTTATTCATTTTATCTAACATTAAAAGTGGACTCTAAAAGTAGCACTATAGACACGCCCTGGCGAAACGGGAGTATTTACATAAATACGATTGGGTTTGAAATCTAAAAGATTATCTATCCCCAAATTCAGGCTATAGTGTTTAAGGAATCTCTGTTCAAATGAAAGTCGTCCATAGAAATATCCAGGATAGAAAATTGCCTCCACATCTCCTTTTTCATCAAACTGGGCCGCTGTAAAAGAGGATAAATAACGAACAGAGAGGTTGGCAGAAACGCCATAGTTAGGAGAGTAGTACTTATCATAGGTTAGAGCACCCAAAGCAGAGAAAGGACGAGTATCGTAGATAGCTACACTCTTTCCCGAGGCATTTCTAACATGACGTTTGTCGTTTGTATAAGTACCAGACAGTCGTAATCCAAAACCTTTAGGAAGAGAAATGTGTGACTGTACTTCGGCTCCAAATATTCTACTGTTACCAGAGATGTTGGAATATACGTAATTACTCTGCTTTGTCTTCGAATCTACGGTATTCTTGAGAGCGATACGACTGTAAACGGTATTATAAAACACATTCGCCATTAGGCTAACGTGGCTCCATTTACCCTCTGCAGAGAAAGAGAACATACGACTCTTCTCTGGTTTAAGGTTCGGGTTACCCAATATATAGAAGGGTTGATGGTTAAAGAAGAAAAACTGCTCTTGCAAAGTAGGTGCACGATAACCTTCTGAATAAGACAACCGAAGCGACAAATAATCCTCTGGCTTATACATCACCGATGCTCTTGAGGTATAGTGTGCCCCAAAACCAGAGTGCAAATCTAAACGCCCTCCATAGTTCAACGTTACAGTTGGAATAAGCTGATAAACACCTTGGCCGTAAAGTATGCAGTTACGCACGTATTGCTCCTTACCCTGAGTCGGAGAGAGAAAACGATTAGAAGCCACAGCATCATGGATATACTCTACCCCTGTATTTATGTAACGCTCGGGCGTCCACTCATAGTTAAATTGAGCACGCAAATGGTGCATCTGTTCGGTAAATATATGACTACGTTCCCTGTCGGGAGTTTGCGTAAAGATGGTGTCTCTTATATAGTTATTGTAGTGGTAAGAGAAGTCTGTACTCGCTTTATCTGACAATTTCCACTGCACCCCTCCGATAACATCGTAAGAATCATATCCAAAGTCAATCTTTTCTGCCCACTGTTGGGAACGAAGATTGGCACGCCCCGTAAGAGAGAGTTGTAGGTTTTTATTAGGCTTAAGGGTCAACTTCTCACTCAAAGTCCATGCCTTATTTCCTGCTACGTTGATTCCCTGACCATCTACATCTAAGAAATCATAAGAGCGATCTGTGCGATATTGAATGCCTGTTTGAGAAGACAGTATACCTTTCTTTAAGCCTAAAGACAAATCATACTTTTGCCCCAAACGAGAGTCTATACGGGCAGAGCTTACTAAGCGAAAAGGTTCCCTTGCACTACGCGTAATAATATTGATTACCCCCCCGATGGCATTAGAGCCATACAATGCCGAAGATGCTCCTCGCAACACTTCGATACGCTCTATATCATCTGGATTAATACGCTCAAAGTCAATGGTATTACCTGCCCCAGTTGTTATCAACTCCCCATCTACAAGAAAGAGCAAAGCTGTACCGTTAAAGCCTTGCATCGTAATCTTATCCTGTGGCCCATGCTTACTGAACTCTACACCAGGCAGTACATACTGCATCAAGTCTATAAAATTCTGAGGAGCTAATATCTTTATCTCCTTAGCCTTTACCACTCGTATAGGGATAGGCTCATTTTTTAACAAGCGGGGTGTACGACTGCCCGTTACAACAACATTGTCCAGAGCATTTTCTCTACAGATCGTAGTATCCTTGTCTATATATTTTTTGTCTTGAGCAAAAAGATTACCTGTACTCAGCGTAAGTAAAAGAAGCAGGCTCGCAAAAGCCTGCTTCGCTATATTTCGATTCATATCCACAAAGTCTGTTTTGATAGAATTTTAAATCAAAAAAGTCTACAAGTCCCTTAGAAATATCACTTTACAGGATATTCATAAGAGAATTTCACATGACCAGGCTTAAGCTTTGCATCGAAGAAATCGGTCAACTTAATCCGAGCCATAGATCCGTCCGCCAACTTAACAAAGTAGATATCATGGCTCAATTTATAAGATGGCCCCATCTGCATGGAAACATCAATCCAACCACCTGAAGGCAAGCCTCCTTTTTTCTTACCTGAAATAACCTCATTAGCTCCCTGTTTTTCTACAGAAGAACTATGGTTACCACCACCAGGATTGAAAGAAGTTGTTATATCTACGAGAGCATCTACTTGCCAACCTTCTGCAGGAGGTGCGCCAGCATCTTTCAATGGAGTCTTTTTACCAGATGCATTAGACTTAAGGGCTGCACCCATTCCCTTACCGCTTTCTCCTCCATTCAAACGAACATCGAAGCGATGGAATGCAATATCCCAACTCAAATCTTCTTTGGGATTAGTCACTTCAACAACTTCACCTTTCTTCAAAGATACGTAAACCCACTTAGCATAACTGGTCGCATCAACCGTCATAGTCTTTGCGATCATTTGCTCTTGATTGGGATTAGGATTGGGGTCTGGATTTTTCTTAGGTTCTTTTTTACAAGAAGAAACGGCTACAGCCAACATAATAAAAGCTGAAGAAGCCAAATAGATAACCTTTTTCATAAGACTGCGTATTACTTATTTTGTTTTGATTCGTATAGTTTTTTTACTGTCGCAAAATTCACACTTCTACGACAAGCGGACAATACCGACCTATTGGTATTTTATGAGAATTGATACAAACTTAAAGGTATAAAACAGCCTCTACTGCAATGCCCAGTCTACAAACCCAGAAAAAAGAAACGCAGAGCTAACCAATAATAGGTATAGAAAAAGTCATTTGGGCAAGCTCTCGCAAGAGTCTCAACAGCGAGAGGGAATATTACGGGGCGAGCTTCGTAATAAAGAGTATCTCATAAAAAAGACCTCCTCTTCTCTAAGAGAAAAGGAGGCCTTTAGTATCGAGTAGTCTACTCTACTGTGCGCTTACTCTGCATTAAGAGTAACACGACGAAAAGCATCTACTGTAAGCGTTTTGCTCGCTGTACGGAGATAAGTTTCTATATCCATCTTGTTATCCTTAATGAAGGCTTGACGAAGAAGAGTATTTTCTTTGAAATACTTTTGCAATGATCCTTGAGCAATACGATCCCAAAGATTTTCAGGTTTGCCCTCTTCGTGAGCTTTCTCACGTGCTACACGAAGTTCTTCGTCTACGATGTTTTGAGGAACTTCTTCTTCACGGATGGCAACTGGGTTCATCGATGCTACCTGCATGGTAATATCACGAGCCATTTGCTCCTCAACAGCTTCGTTGAAAGATGCTACAACGGCCAATTTGTTTCCTGGGTGAATATAAGACATGGTGTAGGGAGACTTAACGAACTCGTAAGAACCCAACTCCATCTTTTCCCCTGTGGTACCTACACGGTCTGTAATGTGATCTGCAACGGGACGACCATCTGCAAGAGGAAGTTGCAAAAGAGCTTCCTTGGTAGCGGGTTGTTCCTTCATAGCCACGTTAAGAATATCTTGTGTAAGCTTTATATGACCTTCGTTTTTAGCTACGAAATCTGTTTCGCATTGGAGAGATACAACAGCCGCAAAACCTTCTGTATGTGCAGCGAGTACGCAACCCTCCGCAGCTTCACGATCTGAACGCTTAGCGGCAACGGCCTTACCCTTTGTACGTATAATCTCCATAGCCTTATCGAAGTCTCCATTAGATTCTTCGAGAGCATGCTTACAGTCTGTGAGTCCTGCGCCACTCATTTTGCGCAGTTTTGCAATATCTTGGATTGAAACAGCCATGACTTATTTCTTATATTTTTTAGAGTAATTATTCTACGACTTCAGTTGTTTCTGCAGCCACTGCTTCTGCCTCGGGAGCCTCTCGAGCTACCTCTGTAGAAGAAGCCTCTACATCACGTACACGCTCACGGCGAGCACCTGTACGAGCACGACGACCAGAGCGTGCTGCTCCATCTTGATTAGCTTCCTCTTCTTCGGCATTAGCATTCTGAGCCTTATACTCTACAAGACCTTCACTAATAGCACTACACATAGCACCAACGATTAGTTGTACAGCATCCTTAGAGTCATCATTTGCAGGAATTACATAGTCTACCAACTTAGGATCTGCATTGGTATCTACGATAGCAAACACGGGTATTCCAAGGCGTGTAGCCTCACGTACTGCAATATGTTCTTTAGTAATGTCTACAACGAAAAGAGCTGATGGGAGACGAGTCATGTCCTGAATAGAACCGAGGTTCTTTTCAAGCTTGGTACGTTGACGCTCAACCTGAAGCTTTTCGCGCTTTGAAAGATTGTTGTAAGTACCATCCTCTTTCATCTTGTCAATCTGCGACATCTTCTTAACCGCCTTACGGATTGTAGGGAAGTTAGTAAGCATACCAGCAGGCCAACGCTCTATAACGTAGGGCATACCTATAGATTTGGCAAGCTCTTCAACAGGCTCTCTAACCTGTTTCTTGGTAGCAACGAAAAGGACCTTCTTTCCGCTACGTGCCATATTTTTAATAATCTCAGCAGACTCCTCTACCTTGGCAACTGTCTTGTGGAGGTCGATAATATGGGTGTTATTACGCTCCATGAAGATATAGGGAGCCATTGCAGGGTTCCACTTGCGAGGTTGGTGTCCAAAGTGCGCACCTGCTTTGAGCAATTGTTCGAATGAAATCGATGCCATAATGTTTGTTTTGTTTACGTTCTTAATTACTTAACCATTGATTTTGCAACCTCCTGGTAGAGAAAACATTCGAGCTTTCCATCCAAGGGGTTTAGATACTAAACACGAGTAATCGCCTTTGGCATCCGACAATAGCAGTATAAATAATACTGGATATCGAAAAAGGAGATTAACGTTTACTAAACTGGAATCTCTTACGAGCTTTAGGACGACCTGGTTTCTTACGTTCTACCACACGAGCATCACGAGTCATGAAGCCAGCGGCACGTAAAGCAGCCTTGTCCTCTGGATTGATCTTAACAAGAGCACGAGCAATAGCCAAACGAGCAGCCTCACTCTGTCCCTTGAAACCACCACCCCTAAGATTAATCTTGATATCGTATTTCTCAACCACCTCTAACTTAGCAAGAGGTTGACGAACCACGAACTGCAAAATGCTTGAAGGGAAGTAGTTGGTCAAATCTTTCTTATTGATTGTTATCTTGCCGGTACCTTCTGTCAGATACACGCGCGCTATAGCGCATTTGCGACGGCCTAATGCATTAATTTGTTCCATCGTTGGGCAACTTATTTAAGCGTATTGATATCAATTAAACGTGGTTGTTGCGCTTCGTGCTTATGCTCTGTACCTTCATATACATAAAGGTTACCCAGCAACTTGTCACCAAGTTTGTTTTTAGGCAACATACCCTTTACAACTTTACGGAAGAGGCGATCACTGCCCTTCTTTTGAAGATCTCTTGGAGAGAATTCACGCTGACCACCAGGATAACCGCTATATTTCAAATAAACGCGCTCATCCCACTTTTTGCCCGTAAGCATAATCTTGTCGGCATTGATAACAATAACATTGTCACCACAATCTACGTGAGGGGTAAAACTTGGTTTGTACTTACCGCGTAAAAGCTTTGCGATTTTTGAGCACAAACGACCTAAAGTCTGACCCTCGGCATCTACAAGAACCCATTCTTTGGCTGCAGTTGCCTTATTCGCCGATACTGTCTTGTAACTTAAAGTATTCACTTCTTTAATTCTTTCTTTATTATACACACTCGCTTCTCGACACTTCTCTTACACATCTAAACTACATTGTCACCCACTATATATCAGGTTGGACGCCCCGAAACATAGCACAAGAGTTTTCGACTGAGCAGTACCCGAGAAAGCACTTTTATCACTTTTGATAATAATCAGCCGAGCAAAGGTACTACAAAATTCTGTAACTGGAACACTTACCAACACGTCAAATCGCAAAAAGAATCTATTGCACGATCGGAATGCTCATTGCACTCCCATCAATTTTCGAGGAGGTATGCCTACTCTTGTACGCTACCAACACCTACTCTTGCAGCCTGGCTGAAAACACTGCACAAATTATCAGAGACCTATTTTCCCTCCTAATTAAGAATATCAATAGGGGTATAAAAAGTTGTTTGTTCCTATACACAAAACCAATTTGTTACGAGAAAATCTTTATTTGCAATCTAAATATACATATATTCAACTTGAAAATATATATATTCAATTTGAATATACATATATTTAATCTGAATATATAGAATAGTTCAGGTAGAAAGTATTTTTACTCCAGAGCAATTACACTTTTCAACGAGAAGTAAATAAAAATCATTAGAGACAATTTGGGTGCTCAAGGGAAACATCAAAAGATGCACAGAGGTGGAGTACTGGGGAAACAGCCCTTACCCCGGAGGGCACATGCCTTTTTTAGACGTCTTTTATATATTAGAAACCTCCGAACGCTCCCTAAAATCTGACGGACAACCTGCTTCTATACGAAAATGAAAGTATTTTACCCTCTCAAAAACAAAGTGGTATATAACCAAAAGAGAAGTTCACACGAGTGCAAACTTCTCTCAGCTATAATCGTTTTACAAAAAGTATATCCCTTTTGGGCAAAAGCAGTGCTACTCTACCTTAAGAGAAAAAGTTGGACAGAATGTGAGAAGCCTTAGAAACTTTCTCCAAAGAAGTTACATAGAGCGAACCATCGGGATTAGCTCCCATATCAATCTCTTTACGGTCAAAAAGAAGAGGAGAGGGAACGGTAGAACGAAAAGAGCCATGAAACATACGCGCTCCTGTAAAGCGAGCAAGCGATTCTATATTTTCGGGTGTTACCCCTCCCCCACACTGTACTCCGATACGCCCTGCGGCCTGCACTGTTAACTCCCGTAAAAGGGGTAATCCCTCGACAACACTCGCAGCACATCCCGAGGTCAAGACACGACGAAAGCCTTGTTCAATAAGAACTTCTAATAGTTCATTAGGCTGCCGTGCCACGTCAAAAGCACGATGAAAGGTACAGGGCAATCCGTCAGCTGCCTCCAACAGACGACTATTAGCCTCGTAGTCATAGGCACCTTGAAGCGTGAGAGCCCCGAAGACAAATCCATCTACTCCCAACTTACGAGCCATTTTAATATCTCGGCACATCTCTTCCACCTCGACCTTGGCATATACAAAATGCCCTTCTCGGGGACGAACTAAGACATACACATCCAAATCGGTCAATTCGCAAGCACGCTCTATACAAGCCATCGAAGGTGTTATGCCTCCTATCGCCAACGCTGCACACAGCTCCACGCGACAAGCCCCTCCTTTCTGAGCGACCATTGCCCCCTCTGCCGAGGGAACGCACACTTCTAATTCGTATCTCATAGACTTTATGCGTAGTTAATCGACAAAAAGAGGAACAAGAGCCGAGTAACGTCCTCCTTTGTACACGTAGCTTATTACCACCCAATGAAGATTTGAGAGATGTGGGGAGAGATCCCACTCTCCTACTTTATAATCTATGGAAGTGGAGAAAAGACGCACCCCATTCAAATCGTAAAGACTCAGCGGAATTGGCTCGCTGGGAGTGTCGGGAAGAGTAATCCTCAAACGTCCTTCAACCAACACAATAGTAGGACGCTCTTCATCTATAGAAGGTGTTACCTCCGATACTTCCAAAGGATGCGTTAATAGGTCAATCCAGTAACTGCCTCTATAATTAAGATGGGACGGAAGTACAGAACTATTATGCGATATCCAATTATCGGCTGTCGAAGAAGTTTTCACCCAAGCGGTGTGAGCATTCTGTGCCGAATGCTTCATGCGTACAATAGGTATCAAACTACCCTCTACTCCCTCTGTTCTCTCTACGCCGACATAAATGATGCTGTTTTTAGAAAAAGTAAGTTCTCTATTCAGGTGAACAAAAAACTCTATAAACCCTCCAATGGTGCGCTCTCGTGGTTCGACCTCGGGATTCCAAGACTGATACAAGGGGTGCTGTATCTCCTGTGTATGCACAACTGTAGTAGGACCGTTTTCATCGCCCTCCATGATAAGAAGCTTGTTCTTATTGAAAACTACCATAGGAGAGGCTACAATCATAACGCCCAATAGTTTACTACTATCGCTTATCATATATTGAGAGGCCACGGCAGTAAGTTCTCCCAACTTTCCGTTAGTTTCCTCTATAGCATCCCGAGATAATGAGTAGAGATTATTAGATAGACGGCGAGGTGATTTCGGGGCATAAGGGTCGAAACCAGTGCAAGTCTCCGACTGAGTATTGATCGGGTCGAGAAAAGGCTTCAACTGCTCCGTTACAACTCCCTCTTTAGCCCAACAACGACTAATAGCATAGTAATAGTCATTAACTGGAGTAGCACAATAAGAATTCCCTCCCGTAAGAGCTCCAATAATCAAGTTTTGACTGTCGTACAGAGGAGAACCAGACGAACCAGGAGCCGTAGTACCGATATCCCATTTTTTGATTCTCCAGTGAGAGTCTGTCCACTGCGTAGAACCAGCTGTAAAAGAGCTAAGCTCAACCTCGCCCAAAGCTTGGTTATAACGAGTTACCGAAGCAGACGGATGGTGTAACCCTACATAGGGTGGCTGATGAGAGCCTATATTCCACCCCGAGAAGTAAGGGCGGTAGGAGGCAGGAATACCACATTCAATCCCTCCGTCTGTATTTTGCACACCAGTTATACGTAGTAAACAAAGATCGTGCTCTTCATCCCAGGCAACGATGGTAGCTCCCGAGAGAGATTGCTCTTCAGTAGCACGTATAAAGCGGTCACCTACAGGACTACGGAAATTGAAAAAGAAAATAGTTTGTCGTGCCGACTCGTCTCGATAGGCTTTGTCATTGGGATACTTGAATGAACCATTCATACAATGAGCGGCTGTAAGCACATAAGCCGTCCCATCCTTTGCAGTATTGTTAATCAGTGCTCCAGAGCAAACACTTTTTCCTCGAACCATCATAAGCACTTGACTGCGACTAATCTCCTCTACCTCTGGATGAGAAACAACGTTAGGAGCACAAGAATACCCTCCCATAAACCAAGGTTCTCCTCTGCCATATATATTGTGCATAGGATCCTCTGCAATGGTTCGAAAACAATAAGATACACTTCCAATCTCCAACTCGGGGAGAGTATAATCATTGGCAGGGGCCTCGTAATGTACGATAACACGGTCTCCTCGAACAGGAGATACCGCTAAACTCTCTTCGGTTGTATTATTATGAGCTCCGAAAGCACCCTTAATCTCTCCCGTAGATGGAGATATAAGAAACAGACGTGCACCCTCGGGCAAATGGAAACGAGAGAAATAGATCTGAAGAGCCTCTGCGAAGGGGCTTTCTAAAACAAGCTGCCAAATCAAGTTATTATTCGTTCCCATAGATTGGGTGCCACTATTCTCGGGCGTAATATGTACTCCCAGAGGCTCTCCTATGATGTAAGTATTGCGAAAGCCCAGAGCTGGCTCTGAAAGTAGCTGCTCTATCTTCTCCTTAGTCGGGGGGGCGAGGGAGATAACTGGCAGTACCTCAGAAGCACTACGCAATTGAGTTAAGGAAGTTGCAGGTACGCCTCCCTGTGAAAGTTGTGCCCAAAGAGGCAGTTGAATGGGAAGCAAGAAAACTATGCAAAGGAACAGTAGGCCTATTCGTTTCATCATTCTTTTAAGTTATGTTTGTGGGTATACGCACCAAAGTTACAATTTATCTTCTGCTAATTGTATATATCTGCTCTGCAAAAGCATTCTAAAAACAAAAGGGAGTCTTAGATACTACCTAAGACCCCTTTTCTCGTAATGTAACCTATCTATTAACACCCTTCTCCAGAAAAGAGTTTCTCCGAAAGAGAAGCTGCTCCGTCAAAGGACAATGTAACCTTTTCCCACGCAATCCAATAAGGCTCCCATCAAAAGGATCGAGCATAAGCCTTCAGAGACTCAACCACCGCTCTATGACGCTCGTCGTTTACTTCTCGTTCTATCGCAGCAAGACACTTCCATGCTTGCAGGGACAAACTCATCTCGTAACAATCCTCCATAGGCAATCACTCTATAATTTATCATCACTCCTCTACAAAGGAGCAGTAAACACCTCTACACAAGGTCT
Organism: Porphyromonas circumdentaria; assembly: GCF_900167105.1. GTDB lineage: Bacteria > Bacteroidota > Bacteroidia > Bacteroidales > Porphyromonadaceae > Porphyromonas > Porphyromonas circumdentaria. Next base: position 16,820 of record NZ_FUXE01000013.1, read on the forward strand.
TACTCTATAAACGCTGTAACGCTTCTTTTAGTACACAACAAGAAAAAACTATCCCAACAAAGTACCTGAAACAGTTTTTCCTTAGGAGTATAACTGAGCAAAAAAATGGTCTCCCTCCGCTCAAAAGCAGAGAGAGACCATGAAGAGAGTATAAATCTTCAAAGATTTTGGTTGTATTCTTTATTGATGCAAAGCGCAACCAGCGCATTGCTCGCGTATTTTGGTAAAGAAGTCATTCCCCTTATCATCTACCAATATGAAGGCAGGGAAATCTACCACCTCTATCTTCCATATAGCCTCCATACCCAATTCGGAATATTCAACGCACTCTACCTTTTTTATGCTCTCCTTCGCTAATACGGCAGCTGGACCACCTATACTTCCCAAGTAAAATCCACCAAACTCTTTACAAGCATCTGTTACTTCTTTACTTCTATTTCCTTTGGCAATCATAACCATGCTACCTCCGTGTTCTTGGAAGAGGCGTACATAACTATCCATACGACCTGCCGTAGTCGGACCAAAACTTCCACTGGGCATTCCCTCGGGAGTTTTAGAGGGACCTGCGTAATAAATCGGGTGTTGCTTGACGTAATCGGGCAAGCCTTCTCCTCTATCAATACGCTCTTTCAACTTGGCATGAGCAATATCTCGCCCTACTATAATAGTACCCGTCAGAGATAAACGCGTGGAAACAGGGTATTTAGAAAGTTCTTTTCTTATCTCTTCCATAGGGCGATTCAGGTCTATTTGTACAACTTGTCCCTCCATTTCCGTAGTGCGAAGTTCTTCAGGGATCCATCTTCCTGGGTTCGTTTCCAAGCGTTCTATCCAGATACCCTGCTTATTAATCTTCGCTTTTATATTGCGGTCTGCCGAGCAACTAACACCCATGCCGACAGGACAAGAAGCTCCATGACGAGGCAAACGTATAACCCTAATATCGTGAGCAAAGTATTTGCCTCCGAATTGTGCTCCGAAACCAATTTTATAAGCCTCTTCCAAAAGTTGCGTTTCCAACTCTACATCACGAAAAGCTCTCCCGTATTCATTACCTGTAGTAGGGAGAGAATCGTAGTACTTCGTAGAAGCTAACTTCACTGTTTTAAGGTTCATCTCGGCCGATGTACCTCCTATGACAAAAGCAATGTGGTAAGGAGGGCAAGCTGCCGTACCCAATGAACGCATCTTTTCTACCAGAAAAGGGAGCAATCTCTCAGGCGTAATGAGAGCCTTAGTCTCTTGATAAAGAAATGTTTTATTGGCAGAACCTCCTCCTTTTGCAATGCAAAGAAAGTTATACTCATCTCCATCTACAGCCAATAAATCAATCTGAGCTGGAAGATTAGTGCCCGTATTTACCTCCTTATACATATCTAAGGGAGCATTTTGAGAGTAGCGTAAAAACTCTTGGGTATAGGTGTCAAAAATTCCGTGCGATAGAGCTTCTTCATCTCCACCTCCAGTATAAACATTTTGCCCCTTTTTCCCGAAGACAATAGCCGTACCAGTATCTTGACAAAAAGGGAGCTTTCCCAAAGAAGATATCTCTGCATTACGTAAAAAAGTCAACGCTACGAAACGATCGTTTTCACTCGCTTCGGGGTCTTGTAGTATTTTGGCAACCTGCTCCTGATGTTCGGGGCGTAAATAGTACGAAACGTCATGAAAAGCCGTACGAGCCAAAAGACGCAAAGCCTCTGGTTGGACAACAAGCATCTCGCGATTACCAAACGATTCTGTATGAACGTAATCACTGGTAAGATGGTAATATTCAGTAGTATCATCCCCCAGCGGGAACATTTTCTGATAAACAAATTCTCTCTTTTCCATTTCCTTATTCCTCAATCAACTTATTCTAACGAACGAAAGTACAAAAAATAGACCTGCCAAAGTGTTGCCTCCACGAGCCCCACCAGCAAGTCTATATAACCCGTAACAAGATTACGTTAGCGCATCTCTCTCAATTCTTGCTGAAGCACCTTACGAGCGAAAAATATTCTACTCTTGACCGTACCAATAGGGATATCCAAATGCTCAGCTATCTCGGCATACTTGTAACCACTCAGGTACATAGAAAAAGGCACTCGTATATGACTACTCAATCGATCCACAGCTCCATAAATCTCCTTTATATTGTAGGACCCGTCGGGAGTCGAGTAACCTCCACTCACCAAAACAGGTACGTTGGCAATATCTACATTAGAGTCAATCAATCGTCTTTGGCGATCCAACCGATCTCTATTATTAAGATATATGTTGTACATAATGGTCATCACCCAACCTTTGAAGTTGGCATTCTCGACATATTTATCAACGTTTTTAAGTGCTCGAAGTGTGGTATCTTGAATTAGGTCGTCTGCATCGTTCACATCCCTCGTTAGCTTGAGAGCATAACGACGAAGGTTACCCTGTATATCTAAAAGATTTTCTCTAAACTGTATCGTGTTCATAGCCTTATTCGCTTATTTCATCCTAACGCTTATCGCCACTTTAAGCTTAAGATTCGATAGCGAAGATAGGTCAGAGAGAAGAGAAAAACAATAGATATTACCTTGAGGCAAATAGATTTTATCTATCTATATAGGGTCAAACCGTCTCGAGATAAGCAAAAAATCGGCTGTTCTCTGAGGGGGTAGAAAGAAACATAGTCCCTTCTATCAAAGCACCTTTCTCATTCGCCTTCATAAGATTACGATTTTGAGCTTCGCTGTATTCTCTTAAAGCCATGCCAGCTTGTGAATAGCTCTTTATAAACATCTTGTAGGAACGATTAGGCACTCCGTAACGCTCGTACAACAGATGGGCTAAAAAACCCATTGTACAACGCACATTAATCTCTACAGCAGGATGTAAAAACTCTCTTTCGCTACCCTCTTTTCTATAAGCAAGCATATCTATCCCCACTACACCTTGATAGTAGGGGGCTATATGGTTAACAATAAAAGCTTTATGGGCTACAATGGCTTGCTCCAATGATTTTTCTCCTACTCTATGTGCCAATCTAGCCCAAAGAGCATCGGGGTGCTGCACATGATTATAGAGATAGCGAAAATCTTTTGTTTCAAAATGAGACAACCCCACAAAGCGGACACTACGATCGGCCTCTACAATGTACTCTGCTGCATAATCTCCACACTTATTTAGAAAGGGTTCTAAGGTAATTTGCCTGTGCGTATTTAATAAAGAGTATAATTGTTCCTCCTGTTTTCCCGCAAGCGGAAGATGAAAGAGAAGCACCCCTCTTCCCGAAGAGGAAAAAGGTAGCTTGACAACCAATTGGGAAGAAGCCTTAAAATGAAGTAAGGCTCTATCAAGATCATCTCGTGAAGAACAGGAAAAAGGTAGAAGAGAATGAAAATCGTCTCCCATAGAAGCAAGTAGAAAAGAGGCTTGGGAGCGATCGAAAAGAAAAGAGGGGAAAGTCTGCTCTTTGGGTAATAACAATCCGTTGGGGAAAAGAGGTGTAATACGCTCAAAAGAGCGAACCAACGTTGGCTCGGGTGCCCAAAGCGTTAAATGTAGAGGAGTGGAAATCGATTGATAGAGGACATCTTCCTCAAACAAACACCTGCACGGAGGCAGCAATCCTTTATTTTGAGGGATTGCTCTTGCAGTCCCCCTCGGCATCCACACCCAGTCCTCCTCTGGACTCTCGGCAACCCAAGCCAAAAGCATTGAGAGATCGCAGCGCATCTGCCGTACCAATTTTGAGTGCGTGAAAGATGCTTTTTCCATATGGAGGAGTGCCTGCTCATTACCACTATTAAAACAGTAAAGATGCGAAGGTGCAAGTGAATAACTCGCGTTTAGCAAGCTATTTTCTACCATAGTCAGCAGGAATCTCTCCCCAACAAGTTGTATTCCATTTCAATAATTCGGGGCGTTGTGTAGGTGGATGCTTCTGCAACCAACGCTCGGCACGAGCTACAAGTTGTAGCGTTGCCTCCGTTTCGGGCGTTCGAGGGAGTAGTGTTTTACACTTACCTCCATAAACCCATCCAATAGCTGTTTTACTATCACTATATATGGGTATATTCAGCCCCCTCTGTAATAAAAATCCCATAGCATGTACTATGGCAAGGAACTCTACTATGTTGTTAGTTGCGTAAATAGGACCAAAAGAGAATAAAATCTCATGCGTCAATGTATCAACCCCTCTGTATTCCGAGGGGCCAGGATTGCCCGAAGTAGCCCCATCCACTGCTACACTGGGATAAATATACTTCTCGGTTTCTCTAAAAGAGTAGGAAGCAAACTCACTGTGATAGGCCTGTACCGCTTCTGCCTCTGTATTGAAAGACTTATATACTGCGTTCGGGAAGTTTTTTACTTGTGCCTTGCACTCCTCCCAAGATGCGTACACTCCTGGATTAACCCCTTTCCAAACGACGTAGAACTTCTTCTTTTTCACTCCCATCTCACGACATAAGGTTCCCGAATATCTCTCCGTAAGCCGTTCCTTTGTAATAAAGTTGAATAAAATCAACAGGTCCTGCCTCCTCAGAAGAAGCAAGCTCCTTCATCTGTTCTTGCAGTTTTTGTTCTTTCTCTACCAACCCCTTCTTTCGGTAAAGATTGGCCAAAAGAGAAAGGGTCGTATAACCGAGACTTTGCTCTTCGAGTGCTCGTTCTAAAAAGTCGATAGCCTCTTCCGATTTCCCCTCTTGCACCATAAGACAAGTTATACCACAATAGGCTTCTTCGCTAAAGGGATCTTTCTCTAAAGTATCTTGATAAGCCCTGTAGGCAGCAGTATAATCCTTCTGCACTAAAGCTATCTTGGCTTGAAGGAGACTAAATCGCTCCTCCTCTGGAAAGAGGGAAAGTGCTTCCTGCACGAAACTATTGGCCTCTTCTAAACGTTGCAACCCGATGAGAGCTTCTGTTTTATATAAATAAGCGGCAGGAAAAGGCGTCTTTAGAACTATGGCCTCTTCTGCTGCAGTACAAGCCTTATCAAACTCTTGTAACATGAGATAAGCCTTTGCCCTCTGTTGATATAGCACGATGCGCTGCTCCTCTGCCTCCTCCACTTGGAGGGCAAGCTCAATATCCTCCAAAGCTCCTTTATAATCTTCCGCAACGATCTTCAAGGAAGCTCTGTTTTTCAAACAAAGAGAGTGCTGAGGGTACTCTTCCAAAAGCAAATCATACTGCTTCAAAGCTTCCGTCTCTTGACCATTGAGGGTCAAAGCTTCGGCATAATAGAAGCGTGTTTCAAACTCGGGTCGTAGTTCCAAAGCCTTAGTAAGAGCTTTGAGAGCGAAAGCGACCTCACCCATTTTCATCGCCCTAAGCGCATCAAACTTCAATATATCTGCCTCTTTTTCTCCCTGTCGGTCGGAGCCTTTTTCCACACTTCCCGTTACAAGTGTCTTCTCTTCGCTCTCTTGCGCGTTTTCTTTCTTACGACCAAATATTGACTTTAAGAAACTCATATACTCCTTCTATATTATATGATACAATCCCTACCTTTTTGAGGTAGGGATGCTACTCTAACTTAAAACTCACTCGTAAAATGGAACTTTATCTCAGGGAAGTCCTGCTGTGCCATCTGTAAGACATATCCAGAATCTGCCAAGAAAACATCTCGCCCCTCTATGTCGTGCGCCATATACTGCGCTTTTCTCCTCTTAAAATTGTCCAACACCTCTCTGTTGTCACTCTCTATCCAGCAGGCTTTATAGAGATGTATAGGTTCCCATCGGCACTCAGCACCGTACTCGTGCAGCAGACGATACTTGATAACCTCAAATTGTAGTTGCCCTACTGTTCCTATGATTCGACGTCCATTGAATTGATTCACGAACAACTGTGCAACCCCCTCGCCCATCAACTGCTCGATGCCCTTTATCAACTGCTTTTGTTTCATCGGGTCGGCATTCTCTATATATTGGAAAAGCTCTGGAGAGAAGCTGGGCAATCCCTTGAAGTGAAGAAGTTCTCCCTCGGTAAGCGTATCGCCAATCTTAAAATTGCCCGTATCGGGAAGTCCCACAATATCTCCCGCATAAGCATCATCTACAATCTCTTTCTTCTGTGCCATAAAGGCAGTGGGAGAAGAGAAACGGAACTGCTTGTCTAAACGTATATGTCGATAGTATTTGTTCCGCTCGAAACGCCCCGAACAGATCTTTACAAAGGCAATACAACTGCGGTGGTTAGGATCCATATTAGCATGGATTTTGAATACAAAGCCTGTAAAAGGCTCTTCGTGAGGACTAATCTCGCGCTCCTGCGCTTGGAGAGGTTGCGGAGAAGGGGCTATGCGAACAAAACAATCCAATAGCTCTCGAATGCCGAAGTTATTCAATGCCGAACCAAAAAAGACAGGAGCTAACTCTCCTCGGAGGTAACGCTCGCGATCAAAATCGGGGTAAACTCCATTGACAAGCTCTATATCGGCACGCAAACGCTCTGCCAAAGAAGGCCCCACCGACTCGTCTAAAACCGTCGAATCTATCGAGTCTATTTTCTTAACATCCTCTGCAATATGCTGTTTGTCTACTTTGAAGAGATTGAGTTCAGAAGAGAATAAATCGTACACTCCTTTAAATCTCTCTCCCATACCAATAGGCCAAGTCATCGGGCGTACAGAGAGCTGCAGCTCTTCCTCGATTTCATCCAAAAGGTCAAAGGCATCTCTCCCCTCTCGGTCCAATTTATTGACAAAGACTATGACGGGCGTATGGCGCATACGACAGACTTCCATAAGGCGTCGTGTCTGTTTCTCGACCCCTTTGGCACTATCTACCACGATAATTACACTATCTACAGCAGTCAAGGTGCGGAAGGTATCTTCTGCGAAGTCCTCGTGCCCAGGAGTATCTAAGATATTGATTTTATAGTCTTTATACTGAAAACCCATCACAGAGGTCGCCACGGAAATTCCTCTCTGACGCTCTATTTCCATCCAGTCACTGGTGGCAGTCTTTCGTATCTTGTTGCTTTTCACGGCACCCGCCACATGAATAGCTCCCCCAAACAGGAGGAGCTTTTCGGTTAGGGTCGTCTTACCCGCATCTGGGTGCGATATGATAGCAAACGTACGGCGTTTGTCAATCTCTTGGCTATAGGTAGACATTTGTTCTAAAAATTAGTCGAAAAAGATTTTACTTCGCCACGCTTACGGAACGCACCTCACGTATCACGGTGATTTTAACCTGTCCAGGATAGGTCATTTCATCCTGTATCTTGCGTGCTATCTCGTCTGAAAGGGTAGAAACGTCTTTATCTTGAATCTTGTCGGCTCCAACAATAACACGCAATTCCCTACCTGCTTGGATAGCATAGGTCTTTACAACACCAGGATAAGATAGAGCCAGCTGCTCTAAATCATTCAAACGCTTGATGTAAGCCTCTACAATCTCTCGACGAGCTCCTGGACGCGCACCACTGATAGCATCACACACCTGAACAATAGGAGCGATAAGAGAGGTCATCTCTACCTCATCATGGTGAGCCCCCACAGCATTGCAAACATCGGGTTTCTCTTTATACTTTTCACAAAGCTTCATACCCAAGATAGCGTGAGACAATTCGGGTTCATCATCGGGTACCTTACCAATATCGTGTAGCAAGCCCGCTCTCTTTGCTTTCTTGGGATCCAACCCAAGCTCTGCTGCCATAATAGCACAGAGATTGGCTGTTTCTCTTGAGTGCTGGAGCAAGTTTTGTCCATAAGAAGAACGATACTTCATCTTACCGATGAGACGTACTAACTCGGGATGTACCCCATGTATTCCCAAGTCGATAAGTGTACGTTTACCCACCTCGACGAGCTCTTCCTCTACTTGCTTTCTCACCTTAGAGACAACCTCTTCGATGCGGGCAGGGTGGATACGTCCATCCTGCACCAACTGATGCAATGCCAAGCGAGCAATCTCTCTACGCACAGGGTCGAAACCAGAGAGAACAATGGCCTCGGGAGTATCATCTACGATGATTTCTATCCCCGTAGCAGCCTCCAAGGCACGTATATTACGCCCTTCTCGACCAATAATACGACCCTTTATCTCGTCATTTTCAATATGGAATACACTAACCAGATTTTCAACGGCCGTCTCGGTCGCCAAACGCTGAATAGACTGAATAACGATGCGCTTAGCCTCCTTATTGGCAGTCATCTTAGCCTCTTCAATAATTTCAGATACGTAAGAAGCGGCCTCGTCTTGAGCTTCGGCTTTGATGCTTTCAATCAATTGCTCTCGAGCCTCTGTCGAGGAAAGCCCCCCGATACGTTCCAAATGCACACGTTGCTGTTGTACGAGTTGATCTAACTCCTCTTTACGCTTATTGAGTACAGACTGTTGCGCCTCTACTTGCTCTTGTATTTTGGTTAGTTCATCACTTTTCTTGGCGATATCTTTTTGGCGAGCGAAAAAATCATCCTCTTTACGCTTCAGTTTGTCCAATCGCGCCTCGATTGCATTATTCTTATGGGCTACTTCCCGCTCAAGTTCTTGCTTGAGTTGAGTGTATTTACTCTTAACTTCGCCCAGTTTCTGAGCTTGTAATACCTCGGCTTTCTTCTCAGCCTCTCTCTCTAATTGCACCGTTTTCTGCAAAGCTTCGTTCACTTTCGAAGCATAGAGTTTGTCGGCATAACGCTTAATAAAGATTACAGCAACTAAGGCTGCAACCAGTAGGCCTATCCCTCCTACAATAATTCCTGTCATATAACGTCCTTAAGTTTCTCTTACTTGGGTCTTTCACACCCAAGCTATATCTCGATGCCTTATATCTTAGGGGACATCAATTACCCAAATAGACCTTAATGTACAGCCAACTCTTCCCTCTTTCATAAAAAAGGGAAGCACGCAAAAACGAGTGGGAAAGTGTGTATTACACAAAAAGAAATTAAAACAGAAACTAAGCTCTCTCGTGCCCCCACAAAAGGAAAAAGTGGAGAAACCAGGCCTTAACTATCTCTGTTATCTATATATTTCGAGTTAGAAAAGAGAAAGGGGGAGGAGCTCATTTACGCTTCGTAAAGGTATCTCGAGAAACCTTTTGCCAAAACTCATCCTGCTCTTGCTCTTCTAAAAATAGCTCAACCCATTCACACAAAGCCTCTAACCTCTGCTCCACAGGTTTGCTATCCCTGAGCTTCTTCTCCTCTTCATATAGGAATGCCATCTCCAAACCTGCCATCAGTCTATAAAGCCCCCCCGATATTCCTGGCGTTTCAGGTGGAAAAGCAGAGCGGTAGGTATCAATTGCTCTGTTAAAGGTTCCTGCACTCAAACGATAGGCCAATTCTGTAGATGGCTCTACATTTAAGGAGAAAGACTCCCCATCAATAGTCATATTTATACTCTTCGTTCTAGAGCTTGTCGCGAGCACCTCGTCTGCCTTATCTCTATCTCTCTTCTTCATAGCAAACCTTTAATAAAAGCACTCTCTATATGATGACTATTGGCACTATATATTCCTTAGTACTTATTCCAACTCCAAGAGTTTTATAGCCTCTCGAATCTCTTCTTGTAATACCGAAAGACGAGAATAGGCCTTGGCCCAATCCTTGTCGTTCGCCACTATCATGCGTGCCATCAGAAGGGTTTGATGCTTGTCTTGTACTTCGTCTAAACTTTCTTCCAAGACTCTGCAACGCTCAGAGAGTAAACGATTCTCTTCCTGTTGCTTTTGCATTACGCTACGCTGGCTATTCACTAAATCTATAAGATGCGTTACAGCCCGCTCTAAGCGTTCTAAATTTCTTTCCTCTTCTGGAGTCATTGCACACCAATTCTCGTTGCAAAGGTAAATAATATAATGGAAAGAAAAACAAAATTCGACCTATCCACACACACTATATATCAAGGAGGTCTCTAAAAGATTTGCTACAAGCCTCCAAAGAGCCTCTATCCATCTTCGTTATGCGGGCTTCTACAAAGAGAACAAAAAGGAGGAAAATAGCCTCCAATAGTCGTACAACAAGAATTTAGAAATATCAAAATCTTTCTTTCAATATGTGGAAAAACCTTCTACTACAGGAGCTAAAATGGAAAAACACACATGCAATTCTTTATATGCAATCTGCGTATATATATATTCAATCTAAAAATACATATATTTAGATTGCGTATATATATATTCAATCTGCAAATAGAGTTTTATTAGAGAGGGAAGAAGTTTTTCCAAGGGCAGAAAACAAAAAAAGATAGAGCTCTCCTTCCTTTCATCTGTACACTCATCAAGCCTAACCTATTAAGAATTTGAAAATACGAGAACATTTACTAATTTTGGAGACGTATTCGGCTAAATTAGGTTACAGATATTGGGAACATAAAACTCTACAAGAAGGGTTGTGAATCTCCGACAAGCAAATTCAACAAAACCAACAAGACAACTCTTGGCAGCTGTTTGTTTATCAGCATTTTTCTGTAACAATTCTAGGAACAAAAATGGGACAAAGCAACTCTCTCGTGTAGCATTTTTCAAATCATTATTACAAACACATATTTTATTTAACTCATTATGAAACAAATATCTTTAATAGGTGCATATATTGCTGTTGTTGCACTCTTATTTACCAGCTGTGGTGGAAACAGTGACGGTAGGCAAAAAAGCCAAAAGCTACCCGTACTGACGGCCAATGAACGAAGCCTATTCGAGAATGACGCACTGCGCATCGTTGAGGAAGATGGCATGGAAACAGAAGGCTGGGTGTACAATATTCTAAAAGTTCATCCCAAACAATCTACGATTAAAAACTTCCAAATAGAGGGTACAATCCTATCTTTTGAGTCCGTTATAGGAAACACAATGCTTGTAAGTGAGGGCACAAGTACCCTACGCACTCTTCTCCCCTACGATTTAACTACAGGAGAGAAAATTTTCGACATCGAATATAATTTTTCGTCAGATCCAGGAATCGACGTTGATAACGACTATCAATTCTCATTCTATACGTACGAAGAGACACTCCCTACAATCAGTTGGGACGAGCAAACGAAATCATGGAAAAGCCCAAACGAACTACCCGAGACCGTACAAAACGCAGACTTAGAAAAAGTCAAGAAAGAAGCTGAAGAAAATCTATTCGATGGATTTTCTCTAATGGCTTACCGAAAAGTAAAAGTGGATCTCAAGGAGCGCACCGCAACTCCTGTAGATGAATACAAATGGGGTTATCTCGAATAAATAGACAGAACTGAATCCATATAATATCACAATGAAAGCAATCTACTTACGCACAGCACTGTTAATCGGCTTTATAGCATCCCTTATGGCATGTGGTTCAGGAGGGAACTCCAAGGGTAACACGGAGAAAAAGGAGGTTGAGACCTACAAGTCTACCAAATATGCGGGCTTTACCTCCTCTCACGTTATCGCCATGCAAGACAGTCTTCTTTTTCTCTACAATGTAGAAGAGGATACAACACTCCCCTTCCATATGCGAGAAAAAGACGAAATATTCAATTTCAAGTTCGACCCCGACGGGCGTACCATGTACTATACCGTGGTACGTGAGGGTACACTATGGCTTCGTAAGGCAACTTTCTCTGATGAGGGAGGTACACTCGAGGACCTCGTTAACCTAAACATCCCCAAAGAGAAGTGTGTCAGCTATCTTTTAGACGATCGCAGTCCTCTGGAATATAAGGATGGAAAACTTCTACTGAGCAGCGACTTTAGTTGGGATACGTACGACTTTAGCACTTACACAATCTACAACATTGCAGATAATAGTCTAATGACTACCCGAGACCGAAGTAAAATGGAGGAGTTGTTCGAGGTTTCTTACGAACCTCTCGGAGCTTCTTTTGAGGTTGAAGAGGAACAATTGATCTATAAAAAAAATAACCAACGTTACAGTCTGACCGATAAGCTTGATTTAAGGCTAAACAACAAATACTCTTCGGACGAAAATATCGAGTACTTCGAAGCAACATTTTCACCCGATGGTTCGAAAATTGCCTTTGTAGCTATTGCCGAGTGGGGCGACTTGGGAGTGGGTCCTCTCTGTATTGCAGATGCCGATGGAAAAAATCAACGAATCTTATCTGAAGATGCTACGCCCTATTTAATTAAGCTACAGTGGATCGGCAACAGCCTATTCTTTATAGATGCAGACGAAGATCCCGAGTCGGAAAGTGGCACTGCTCTATATAGTACCGACCCCGACAACGGTAATGCCCGCCGTCGTCATTTTTCTGACACAAAACGTTTTGACATAAAACAACCTGCAAAATAGGTTGCAAGAAGCAGAGTAAAAGTTCTTACTCTCGCTGTAATGGCCAACAAAGCGATCATTTCCATATGCGAAAAATACTATTCATTTATTTATGCCTCTTATTCCTCACTCCTCTGTTTGCACAAAACAGAGGGGCGAGTGGTAAGAAGACGAGCATCAAGGAAATTTTCTTAATGCTACCCGATGATGCTCTCGATAACCGCTTGCCTCAAAAAGAGCGCAAAAGAATGCTCACAACAATCGGACAAAGGCCAGAATTCAAAGAAGAAAATGAAGATAGCAACTATACCTATATCGAGGTGTGTGACGAGCGTAATGGCTATATGTCTGTCTTCTACTACTATCCAGAGGGATACAAATATGAGATCTGTTACTGGAATCTTAAGGATGGGAAGAAACTTGTTGCCGTCAATCAATATGCAGGATTTGGCGATGTAACTTTCTATCTATATGAGGCAGGTAAACTACGCTTAGCCCCCTCTTATGCTCCAGAGACAAAAAAGGTTCAAGTCGAAGACTTCTTCGACACATCGTTACTTAACAAGAAAGAAAAAGAGCTTCTTACAGAGCTCTTTAATAAGCGCGTTGTGTTTGAGTTCTCGCTACCTCGCCGAGGAACTACAATTGAAATGCACTTAGGGAGTATTCCTTTCGACATGGAATACGAAACGATGTTTCTAGATGCTGGATTTGAAGATAAGCTCCAGTATAAACATGTTCTTTTCGAGTGGGTGAATCAGACGTGGAAGAAAAAGGTTAAAAACGGTATCTAAAACCTTCCACAAACAAATAAACAAACGCAAACAAAAGAATAAGTCTCCCTCAAAGTGCGAACCAATTTGTTTTTCAAAACTATTCTCCTCGCCTCGGCATTGATATTTACGCTCTCTTCCTTGTCCATACAGCAAGAGAAAGAGGTCTCCGTTACCTATTCCTGCCGTACCAAAGACTTCAGAGTAACATTGGACTACAATGCCAATTTCCTCTCTTCTTCGGCACTTCGGCTGGAGTACAAGAATGGTTCCGTTGATACTTTCGGCTACGCGAGTTGCGCTCCCCCCCTCAATCGCCACGAGTTCCAATGCAAAAAGAGTGGCAACAGTGCTACCATTCCAACGGAGGAACTAAAGCTCAAAAAGGATTGCCTCACACTCTCTCTGCATATAGAGGGAGAAGAAAAGACCCTTATACTGGACAAGTGTGATACAGGCTTGGCAGCCTTTGTCTTTGATACTACAGCTGGGAATACCAACATACGCAATACCCCCAAAGGAAAAGTAGTACGAGGGTTGACTAAGGAGGGTGAGTATATGCTAAGAGTGTGTGATGAAACAAAGGGTTGGTGGCGTATCTGTAGCAATGAGATCTCCGCCTATCTCGATGACTTCGAGGGAGAAATCGTAGCCCATGAGAGTGGTAACAGTTGGATACACTACTCCGTAATTGCCATGAGCACACGCAACTATGGGGGAGAAACTCTACAACTACGAGAGCACCCCTCTCAAAAAGCTCGTACACTCTACTCTTTCAACGAAGAGATATTCCTGCGCCCCTTGAAGGTAAAAGGAGATTGGGTTAAGGTAGAAACCGTGGACAAGAAACAGCGTGGCTGGATAGAGGTCGTATGGCTATGCGGTAATCCTCTCACAAATTGCTCATAATAGACAAAGGATACTATAAAGGACACAATACATCATATTCAAGAAGTTCAAATTAACCATGCAACAAATGATACGAAAAAGCATTTTCTATGCGACTCTCCTACTCGGGTTAGGTATCGCATTGCCCGCACAATCGGGACAGAACAATCAACAGAACAAGCCCTCTGAGAAAGAAACAAGTAGAGAGACCAAGGCAAGCACCCCTGCCTCTACAGGAAAAACTTATTACGTAAGCCCTAATGGCAAGACAAGAGCCGATGGTCTGACAAAAGAAACAGCCCTAAAAGATCTGCAAAAAGCTATTGATTTGGCCGAAGAAGGTTCAACCATTTTAGTGGCAGAAGGCAATTACCTCGGCAACATGGATGGTGGCTACATTGAATGTGGCAAGTTTGGTAATGGAGCAGATAACGGTAAATTCCTCAAATTCTACGGAGGTTATTCGCCCGATTTCTCAGAGCGCAACCCTCTTAAATACATTACTAAAATCCAACCCAATGAGAAAACACCTCGAATATTGGGTTCTGCCCTATTTCACATCACAGCACGCCGTGCCTATGGAGACAAACGCCCTGCAGGAGAAGTTGTAGTAGATGGTTTTACATTCGATGGCGGAGAGGTCATTCTGTACAACAAAGCAGATGTTAAAGACCCCAGAACAGGCACTCCGAACGCAGAGGTTCTTACAGGCATGTTAATTCATCCCGATAAAGCAGCCGTCAAACCTGTAGGCTTCTCCAAAGCAGACTGGAGAGCACTTCACCTCACCGTAGAGGGGAAAGTGAGAATAAGTAACTGCGTGTTCGTAAACTGTCGCTACTTTGGGTTGCAAGCTGCTATGGGGGCTGGGCATATCGAGGTAAGCAACAATGTTTTTGTAGCCAATCGTTATGCGGCATGCGAAGTATGGGGTACTCTTGCAGCTGGAAGAGAAGATGAAATCTCATTCGACTTTCATCACAATACAGTTTTATTCACTTGGCCTATTACACAAGAATTTGATTCGATGGGACAAGGTTTTCGCTTCATGAATGGCATCCGCACCATTAATGTGTACAATAACATCTTCGGATTCAACACAGGCTGTGGAGTTCAACGCTGCCGTTATGAGGCTAAACAGGAATACGAAAAGCTCAAACAAAGCAACCTCTTTGACAACTATTTTATAGGTAATCATTCCGACCTCGAAATATGCAAAAGCTCTAACGGCATCAATGTTCCTGCAGCTCGCATTGAAGAGGCTGACGAAATAGGTCCTAAATATGAAGGCAATAAAGAGATGCCTTTCGATAAGAAATTCATCTCAGCCATAGACGCAGCCTATCTCAAGGGCTTTACCGAACTAAAGATTTCTCACACCGAGAGCTACGATGCTAAGTCTACCTCTAACCAGATAAACCGCGCTTTAGGATTAAATCAACAAGGCACAAGCACTACTCGAGTGAGTATGTTTGCCAACAAATACCCATGGGAAAAGGCTCGGAAGCTATTTGGAGCTGTTAAAAACTACGGAGCACAAATCCCCCAAAAGTAAAATTCTAAAAAGCCTCCTCCCCTACTGCGGTTATATCTATCCATTATTCTTAAGAGAACCGTATCGAAGTATCAGATGCAATGTCTATTTCGATACGGATTCTTTTATTTCATCGAAGCATCGCAAAAGATTAATTTCTTGCTAACTATTACAAAGGATTAAGCTCTCAAAAAGATTATACTTTTCCAAACAGAAAATATCAATACTATTAATGGAATACGTATATTGTGTCATGAATTACGACCTATACAAAACAATAGGTATAAAACATGTAAAGAATAGCGAATGTTAGGTAGGAATCAAAAAAGTATTTGTAACTTTGACGCATAGATATTTAGGTAATAGCCTCAAAGGCACTAACCTAAGGAAGTATAAATTCAAATAATAAACATAGGTAATGGCAAAGGTTAGAGGTGCTGTGGTAGTCAACCAACAGCGTTGTAAGGGGTGTAATCTGTGCGTGGTATCATGTCCTACTCAAGCGATCAGTTTACATCCTGATGAGATGAATGACAAAGGATATCACTATTGCTACATGAGTGACCCTGAGGCTTGTATAGGCTGTGCAAGCTGTGGTATGATATGTCCAGATGGATGCATCACGGTATACAAAGTAAAACTATAAAGCTAAGCAGTTAGAGATATGGCAGAAGAAATCAGACTGATGAAAGGCAATGAGGCACTTGCCCATGCCGCTATACGTGCTGGGATGGATGGCTACTTCGGTTACCCCATCACTCCTCAATCAGAAGTACTCGAAACATTAACCGTGGAAAACCCAGAAGAAATTACGGGGATGGTAGTACTTCAAGCAGAAAGCGAAGTTGCTTCTATTAACATGGTATATGGAGGAGCTGGAGCTGGTAAGAAGGTTATGACCTCTTCTTCAAGTCCTGGTATCAGCCTTATGGCAGAAGGTCTCAGCTATTTAGCTGGAGCAGAGCTCCCCGCTCTTATCGTAAATGTTATGCGTGGTGGTCCTGGTCTTGGAACAATTCAACCCAGCCAGGCAGACTACTTCCAAACTACTAAGGGATGCGGGCATGGTGACTACCGACTTATAACATTGGCTCCCAACTCTGTACAGGAGACTGTGGACTTTGTTGACCTCGGTATCGAACTTGCGTTCAAATATCGCAACCCTGTAATGATGCTGTCAGACGGTATCATCGGCCAGATGATGGAGAAGGTAGTTCTTCCAGACTACAAACCTCGCCGCACAGACGAAGAAGTTAGAGAACAATGTCCTTGGGCTACAACAGGTGCTCGCGGAGGCAAGCGTCGCATCATAACTTCTCTCGAGTTAGACTCTGCAGTTATGGAAAGGAACAACGAACGTTTCCAAGCCAAATATGCAGAAATCGAGAAAAACGAAGTACGTTACGAAGAATATAAAACAGAAGATGCAGATTATGTATTGGTTGCCTTCGGTTCTTCTGCACGTATTTGCCAAAAGGTAGTACAATTGGCTCGTGAAGAGGGTTTAAAGGTAGGGCTTTTACGTCCTATTACATTGTGGCCTTACCCTTACAATGCTATCGAAAAGTTGGTAAAACAAGGCGTAAAGGGATTCCTCTCTGTTGAGCTCAACGCAGGTCAAATGGTAGAGGATGTACGCTTAGGTGTTAATGGGGCCGTTCCAGTGGCTCACTACGGACGTATGGGAGGTATGCTATTCTCTCCAGACGAAGTACTCGAAGCCCTTAAAGAGCGTATTATCAACCGCAAGTAAGTACCAACTCTCTATCGATAATATTTCTTGAACCATCCAACACAAAGAAATAGAGTACATTAAGGTTTAAGGATATGAATAGTAATTGCCAAACAGGGAAAATAGAATTTATACTACAGATGGTATTCTATCTACTCATCGTAGCTATGGTTGTGGTATTCTTCCTTTATAGGAATACTGAAACACCACGCCTCTTTCTCATTCCTGCTGGAGCTGCACTTATTGTCCGCATTATTAGTTATATCCTGAAATTTTTAAATAGATAAAAAGCATAACAATGAATACATGTGTAGAAAATAAGGTTCTTGACATCAACGAGATTGTTAAGCCTGAGAACTTAGTGTATGAGAAGCCCCGCCTTCTAAACAGCAACACCATGCACTACTGCCCTGGATGTAGCCACGGGGTAATTCATAAGCTCATTGCCGAAGTAATTGATGAAATGGGTATGGCAGACAAATCTGTAGGTATCGCTCCAGTAGGTTGTTCTGTATTTGCCTATAACTACGTTGACATCGACTGGCAAGAAGCTGCCCATGGTCGTGCACCCGCACTTGCTACTGCCATCAAGCGTCTTCACAAAGACCTATTAGTATTTACCTATCAAGGCGATGGTGACCTCTCTGCAATTGGTACCGCAGAAACGATCCACTCTTGCAACCGTGGAGAAAATATTGTTATCATTTTCGTTAACAATGCTATCTATGGTATGACAGGAGGACAGATGTCTCCTACCAGCCTTGTGGGCATGAAGACCGCTACTTCTCCTTACGGTCGCGATCCTAAAAAACAAGGATATCCATTTATTGTATCTAACGTTTTAAAAGAGCTCGAAGGCACTTGCTATGTAACCCGTCAAGCGGTACACACCGTAGCTGCTATACGCAAGGCAAAAAAGGCTCTTCGCAAAGCATTTGAAAACTCAATGGCCGAAAAAGGAACTTCTGTAATTGAGTTCGTTGCCACCTGTAACACAGGTTGGAAGTTATCTCCTCAAAAATCCAACGATTGGATGGTAGAGAACATGACTCCTACCTATGCCCTTGGTGACCTTAAAGATATTGATAACCAGTAATTGAGATAAAAAGATGACATACGAAATTGTTATTTCTGGATTTGGAGGACAAGGAGTGCTCTCGATGGGTAAGATATTGGCTTACTCTGGACTTATGGAGTCTAAAGAAGTTAGTTGGATGCCTTCCTACGGACCAGAACAGCGCGGAGGGACTTCTAACGTAACAGTTATTGTTAGCGACGAGACCGTTAGTTCTCCTGTAGTTAATCTATACGATATCGTTATTGCATTGAACCAACCTTCGTTGGACAAGTTTGCCCCCCGCGTAAAAAAAGGTGGTATACTAATCTATGAACCTAACGGTATCCATACAATGACCGACCGCAAGGATATTCAAATCTATGAAGTAGATGCCACTACAGAATCTCTTAAACTGGGTAACGACAAGTCTTTCAACATGATTATCTTGGGTGGACTGCTCAAGGTTGCTCCTGTTGTAAAGCTCGAGAGTGTCATCACGGGTTTGAAGAAATCTCTTCCAGAACGTCACCACAAACTCATTCCTATGAATGAAGAAGCTATTAATATAGGAATGTCTGTTATCAAGAAAATCAACTAATCAAGATTCTATTGATGTACAATATTGTCTCTCTAATCCAAGCAGGAGAGCGCAACTAAAAAAGGGTCTGAAAGACGCTTCTTTTGAAGTAATCTTTCAGCCCTTTCTTTTTTACCTCTTTTCTCGTCCCCCCAAAAAACTCATGTATGCAATAAAGCTTGCATAGGAGGCAGAAGGTCTGTTTAGTAGGCTTTTTGTGTGATACTCTGCAAAAAAGATGTAAATTGAAAAGCGTTGAGAACAAAAGTAAAGAGAGCGATAATGGAAATGTAGGTTAGGGAGAATATCTACAATCATTGGAGCCTGACAGTCTACAATAGATCTGTCAACAGAGTATGCCAAAAGAATAGAATAACACTTTCCACAAAAAGAAAAGAGAGTGTGCTGCGAAGGGGTGAAGTTCTTCTCCTGTAACTCCAGAGTGGAGCACATTCTAAAAGTATAGGCAAATATATTGTTATTGTAGGAGAAAGTGTTACTTTTGTCTCTCAGAAATAAGGCAAAAAGTTAAAGTTTTTATGTCAAACGAAAAAGAAAGAGACATTGATGCTGCAGAAATTATATCTCGTGGAGAGAAGTTTGCAGAGCGTTATGCAAATGTGATTATCTACTGTATCCTTGGAGTTATAGTTGTTGCATTTGGTATATGGGCTTACATCCAGTATGTAAGCAAGCCCCGTGAGGCAAAAGCCTCCGCAGAGCTATTCCGTTCCGAAGAGCGTTTTATTTTGGGAGAAGATAGCACCGTACTCCAAGCAACAGGAGTGAGCGAAGAGGGCGTACTGCGCATCATCAATGATTACTCAAGTACCGACGCTGCTAACTTGAGTCATGTGTATGCAGGTATTGCTTATTATGACTTAGGAAAGTACGAAGAATCTCTTGCAGAACTTAAAAAATTCAGTGCAAAGGATCAGATGGTAGCCCCCTCTGTAATACGTTTAATGGGAGACTGCTGTGTAGAATTGGATCGTTTGGAAGATGCTGTAAAGTATTTCGAAAAGGCAGCTTCTATGGCAAATAATGAAGTTGTTTCTCCTGGATGCCTTGTCAAAGCAGCACGTGTGTATGAAGTTCAAAAGAACTACTCTAAGGCTATCGATGCCTACCAAAAGATTGTAGATGAATATTACAACTCTGCAGAAGTGAATCAAGCAAAAGCAGACATCACACGCCTCCAAGTACTTCAAAACTAAAAACAATCAAAGCTGTAGAAATAGTTACATAGTATGTCTATTTCTATCCATATACAGAAGGGGGAAAGAGCTCTATAAGCCTACTTTTCCCCTCCTTTGCTAAATACCTACCCAAAATTTTATATGTCAACCCTACTACATAACCTATCTGAAGGCCACTACAAGCTAAAGCATCTCGCAACGGAGGAGGTTGAAATTGCTATTGCTGTTGCAGACTGGAACAGTCATATCACCCACAAATTACTAGAGGGAGCACTTGAAGTATTGCACCAATCAGGTATTAAGGAAAAACAGATCAAAATCGTACACGTACCTGGAGCTTTCGAACTCACTTATGCAGCGGCAGCATTCCTTCAAACGGAAGTATACTATGATGCCGTCATTATATTGGGATGCGTAATAAGAGGAGACACTTCACACTATGATCATATCTGTGATGGTGTAACCTATGGTATCACATCACTAAACAGGAATGCTTCTTCACCTGTTATCTTTGGGCTTATTACAACTGAAAATGAGCAACAAGCGTTAGACCGAGCAGGAGGAGCTTTGGGCAACAAAGGGGCTGAAGCTGCAATTACAGCACTAAAAATGATAGACACCTCTTGCGAGATTCATAATTAGTTATTACCTTTGCAATCGGTTTCAAAAGGGAGTCAATACAAGGGCAGTTACCAGAGTGGCCAAATGGGGCTGACTGTAACTCAGCTGGCTTACGCCTTCGGTGGTTCGAATCCATCACTGCCCACACAAGACCTCTGAAGAGATGGCTTGCATTGGCGAATGCTTGCGGAAGTAGCTCAGTCGATAGAGCATCAGCCTTCCAAGCTGAGGGTCGCGGGTTTGAGCCCCGTCTTCCGCTCTAAGTCTGACAGATATGAAGGGTTCTAAAGATTTAGTATCTCCAATCCTTTTCTGTTAGAAAATCTTCTTTGAGGCCCGGATGGTGGAATGGTAGACACGAAGGACTTAAAATCCTTTGGCTATTGCAGCCGTGCGGGTTCAAGTCCCGCTTCGGGCACTTAAGAGAATACAAAGTCTCTTTCCAGTTTTGGGAAGAGACTTTTTTTGTTTACCATTTTTATTTTGGGGAGCATTGACAGAATCTAAGAAGTATTCTCTGACCTTTTTCACCAAGCACCGTAATATCCACAAGTGTAAGAATCTAATAAGTCGAGAGGAAAGCACAATTAGTTACTCCTACCCAACCGCCAATCCTATCCCCAGAAGGAGGTGGAGGAAAAGCCTCTTGCAGATATTAAAGCTGTAAAGCGAAAGGTATACAAACACTCTACCCCCAACTGAATATTGGACATAATACCGCCAGTGGTGTATTACACTCGATTCTCTAATACCACAACAACATTGACCTATACGCTGCTATCTTTATAGGAATATAGTAAACTCGTATTGGCGCACCAAGTCGAAAGCATTACAAAGTTTACCCAGGCTCTAATAGGGATATAGTAAACTTTATTCTTCAAGACTTCAAAATAAAAAGGCAAGAAAGGCTGAAAAGTAGTTTCTTAGTGCCTAAACTTCAACCCAATGGTTTAGTATAAAGGAGTGAGAGAAAAGGGACAAACCTTTTTTTTCTGTCGCTGTTTCTCGTCAGCTCAATCTAACTAAGTATCTTTGCTGGCAGTTTTATAATTCTTTTACTATGGAGTTAAAGATACCAATGGTCGACTTAAAAGGGCAATATCTGCGGATAAAACCCCAAATAGACCAAGCTATAGAGAAAGTACTCCTTAGAGGGGATTTTATCAATGGAGAGGATGTAGGTCTGTTTGCCGAAGAATTAGCTCAATACACTGGTTCTCGACATGTTATTCCATGCGCCAACGGGACGGATGCCCTCCAGTTAGCCTTGATGGCACTTCCTCTTGAAAAGGGAGATGAGGTAATCGTACCCTCCTTTACCTATGTAGCAAGTGCCGAGGTAATCGCACTACTCGGACTTACTCCCGTATGGATAGATGTAAACCCCGATACGTTCAACATAGACCCTAAACGCATCGAAGCTGCCATAACCCCTCGTAGCAAAGCCATCATACCCGTACATCTTTTTGGACAAAGTGCGCCGATGGAGGAAATACTCTCTATTGCCCAGCACCACGATCTCTTCGTTATAGAGGACAACGCGCAGGCCCTCGGGGCTCAATATACCTTTTCGAACGGACAAAAGGCTTATACGGGTACCATGGGAACAATCGGATGCACCTCTTTTTTCCCTTCTAAAAATCTGGGTTGTTACGGAGATGGGGGAGCGATTTTCACCCAAGACGACGCACTGGCACAACGCATAAAAATGCTAGCCAACCATGGGCAAAAAAAGAAATACCACCATACAATTGTAGGCTGCAACTCTCGATTAGACACAATCCAAGCCGCGATACTAAGGTGCAAACTGCCCTATTTAGATTCATACAACAGCCATCGCCACGCTGCGGCACAATACTACACAAGGGAGTTGCAGGATATCCCCGCGATTACAACTCCCCATGAAGCATCCTACTCGACACATGTTTACCACCAATACACCTTGCGCATATCGGAAAATAGAGAGGGTTTGAAACAGTTCCTCGAAGCCGAGGGTATCCCCTCCATGATTTACTACCCGATACCTCTTAACGCCCAAGAGGCTTTTGCCTTGCTTCCCACAAGAGAAGCGACCTTAACACACTCTCATCTCCTTTCCCAACAGGTCCTTTCACTCCCTATACACTCTGAACTATCGAACAAAACGCAGGATAAAATCATTCATCTAATTAAGCAGTATTACTCTTGAATATGGACTTTTATATACACCCGACAAGCATTGTAGACCCCGCAGCAAGCATAGGCAGAGGCTCTAAAATATGGCACTTCTGTCATATTATGGGCGGATGTACTTTGGGCGAGTGCTGTGTTATAGGGCAAAATGTCTTTATAGCCCCCCAAGTACGGCTCGGCAATGGGTGTAAAGTGCAAAACAATGTATCGCTTTATACGGGAGTGGTCTGCGAAGATGATGTTTTTATAGGTCCATCAGTTGTATTCACCAATGTTATCAACCCTCGTGCTTTCATAGAGCGCAAAGAAGAGTTCCGCCCTACGTTAGTTCAAAAGGGAGCTTCCATCGGGGCTAATGCGACCATCATTTGCGGTCATTCGATAGGTCGATATGCTCTTGTGGGTGGGGGAAGTGTGGTTTGTCAAGATGTCCCCAACTATGCTCTTGTGGTGGGCAATCCAGCTCGTCAAATAGGATGGGTTAGCAGAGCGGGGATGCAGCTGGATTTTTCTTCCACAGGAGAAGCCATTTGTCCCGTAAGTGGAGAAAGCTACACTCTCATCGATGGATCTGTAAAGCTCAATGAAAAGTAGCTATTTCCTTACTTCGACGCATATATGAATATACTTATCTTGTGTACCATCGGTACTCCTCAAGATACCTCCCGACAGTCAATCAAAAAATACCTTCAGAGCTTTTTAGGAGATAAAAATATCGTTTCTGTACCTCAACCTTTTCGATATTTGCTCACGAGAGGCATTATCATACCCAGCAAGTTAGATGATTCCCTGGCTCGCTATCAGAAGTTAGCCTCCCTTTGTCAGGGGGACCTTCCCCTGAGACGCCATCTCAAGGAACTAAAAGAGGGGATGCAAAAGGAGACGCAACACTGGCGCGTACTCTCTTTCATGCAGTATTGCGGCGAGAAACCCTCCTCGCTGATAAAAGAGATTGAAAGAGAAAGGAAGGTAGAGCAAATAGTTCTTTTACCGATTTTTGCGCATGAAACTTTCAGTTCTTACTATGCCTCCTTTGCTAATCTCCCTCAGCTACTAAGCAAAAAGTACCCCAACACCCCCATTCGGATTGTTCCACCCTACTACCAACACCCCACCTATATACGTCTTTTACAAGAGTCTATCGCTCCCTACACAAAGCCCCTCTCCGATTTGTATATAGCCTCTTTTCACAGCATACCCATTACACACTGGAAAAGAGGCATTCGAAAAGGCTTCGACTACAAAGAGCAGTGCGAAAAAACAGCCCAATTACTCTTTGCAGGACTTCCCGAAAAGAGCCATAAAGAGATGCTTTTCCAGTCTTCTATTAAACCGCATCGCTGGTTAAACCCTATCATTGAAAAGGAGATGTACAGATGGGTCAAGCGAGGGTATAAACGTGTAACGGTGGTCTGCCCTGGCTTTGCTGTAGATTGTTTGGAAACGATACTCGACATCGGCGAAGAACTCCGCTCCAACTATCTTGCCATCGGGGGTGAAGAACTCCGCCTTGTTCCCTGCTTGAATAGCGGGAAAAGAGCCCGAGAACTCTACTTCCAACTTGCAGAGGGAACTCTTCTCTCATAAAATCTTCTACCGTTTTCCTCCCATACGCTGGATTTTTTCGGCAAAAAAAGAGACACCTAACCTTGTCATAGTACTATTCCTCTCGAGAGGGTGCTATATCGTACTACACCCCTCTTGTATTACTATTACAAGGTTCTATCGTAGATAAAGCTCCTAATTTCTGGCACTAAATCTTCAAAACTCCTGAGATAAAAATCAAAAGCTCAGAAGTAAAAAGTCTATTATTCCCATATATTCTTTTATTCTTAACCTACGTATGGCCATACATAGGTTGCGTATGCACATACATAGATTACAAATAGAAAAATTCTATTAAGTAAAGAAGTTTATACTAATTAGCTTAACTATTTATAGTACGATCTAATCTATTTTGGAATAATGGAAAGAGTCTGTAAAAGTGCTCTCTCACTTTATCATTGCCAATATTTTAGATGCAGTCACACACTAATAAACGCTCCATACCTTCGCCTCTCAAGACTTTCCAAAATACTCTATATTATCTCATTTTGTACCTTTGCGCTCGTGAAATCATATCTCTACACCATTCTTTCTGGCGGATGTTACCTCTTAGGGCAATTACCTCGTTGGGTACTCAAGGTCAAAGCTCGCCCACTGGCTTACCTCCTCTACCACGGGTTCCGATACCGACGCGCATTGGTCGCAGAAAATCTGCGCAACGCTTTCCCCGAACGCTCTGATGAAGAGCGCAAAGAGATGGAGCATCGCTACTACCTCCATCTGGCCGACACATTGCTCTGGAGCTTCAAAATCCCCTATCTCTCGCGCAAAAAGATCAAAGAGCATCTCTCTTTTGCCAATATAGAACTTTTGGATGAGTTGCGAGAGCAAGGCCATAAAACCATAATCCTAACAATGGGGCACATCGGTAATTGGGAGGTTTTCACGGGCGCCCCCTGTCTCATTCAAGAGAAAGGCTACTCCAATGCCAACATATATAAGCAGCTATCGAACCCCTATTTCGACCGTTTGATGATTGATTTGCGCCAAA
Source organism: Porphyromonas circumdentaria (assembly GCF_900167105.1). GTDB lineage: Bacteria > Bacteroidota > Bacteroidia > Bacteroidales > Porphyromonadaceae > Porphyromonas > Porphyromonas circumdentaria. The sequence continues at coordinate 42,150 of NZ_FUXE01000013.1, forward strand.
AACATGGGGCCAGTTGCATCGAAATGCGCCAAACAGCAAAAGTACTTCTCGAGAGAGAGCAGAGCGAGCAGCAAGATGTTGCCATAGTTGCCTTTCTTGCCGATCAATGCCCCTTTCCCGAGGCGGCACGTTATGGCACACTTCTCTTCGATAGAGCTACCACTTTCATCGTCGGGTGGGAGACCATAGCTCGCAAAATGAATCTGCCCGTTGTCTATATGAACATCGAGAGCGATAGTCGTTTTCACTGGACGGGACATCTACAACTGCTCTCGGCACACCCGTCACAAGAGAAGCCCTACGCTCTGGTAGAACGCTACGCCCGATTGCTGGAAGAAAATATTCGTCGCCAACCCCATGCATGGCTTTGGAGCCATAACCGCTGGCGCATACAGCCTAAAGATGTGGCACGTATCACGCTCTCTCCATCATTAGAAAATCACCCCTCAAAGGATGAAACAGACTAAAAATCTTCTGCTCTCTTATACCTTATATTTTCGCTTGCTTCCTCTCCTCTTTGGGATAGGAGGAGTGCTTCTTCCACTACTCTCGCCCCATCTTTTCGAGAAAGAGATTGCTCTTGACCGACTTGACATAACCCATTTTGCGCTCCCCTTTTGGATATTTATTTCCTTAGCAGGAGCCCTGATCCTATACCAGTTCTTGGCAGAGGTTCAAGCAAAAACGGAGAAAAGAGCCCATCTCAACGAAGAGGGTACCCTGCTCTTTTGGTCGTTGGGCTACGCCAATCTGCTCTTCGGTGTTATCAATAGCCATCTGGGCATTCTATTTTTCTTCATTCTGGGAGCAATAACGAATTGTATTCCCTATTTCCGCAATGGGTTCAAGGGATTGTTGCGCCCTAAACTTTTCCTCATAGCTACCACCGCTTACGTTGCCTACGAAGCGTTGACTTTGCTTTGGAGTGATAATGCGTTGCAGTCTCTTACTTACTGGCAAAAGGAAATTTGGATAGCGATAGTACCTCTCTTGATGTGCATTGCTCCCCCCTCTGGCTACACAGTGCGCCGATTTATGAAGTATGCGTTGCAAATCAGCTACCTATACCTACTAAGTCAGCTACTTATCTATGGATGGACTTGCCTCAGCATAGAAAACCCTCTCTGGGCTGCCTTCTCTTTCAACAAAGCCTATTTTACCATCTCGGGAGAGGCTATGTTCCCTGGCTTCCTGCTCTCTCTTTTAGGCTTCGACCACTACACCTATCTCGGCTTCGTATTCCTTGCTCCGATTCTTTACTTCCTTACCGAGCATATTTTGAAAAGCAGTAACCGACACTCTTGGGAGATTATTTCCCTTGTTTCCTTAGCTGCTATCAGCTATTCGTTTATACACCAAAGCCGCACCCTCATGCTATTTTACCTCTTTATAGCATTGATCGTTATTGTACGAAAAAAGAACGGCTGGGGATACAAACGTGTAGTGGCCAGTAGCATCGTAGGCCTTGGAGTTATCTTAGGAGTACTGCTCTACTTTTATCCTCATCTGCTCCACTTCTTTGTAGATACCCACCGCCTGGAGCTACTACGTGTGGCACGCAACTACTTGGGAGATAACCTCCTCAATGGTTACGGATTAGGTTCTTCCGAGAATCTTATATACCCTTTCTTCAACGGAGCCAAACATACGGCACACTTCCATAACCAATTCATACAATCCCTACTGGAAGGGGGAGTAGTAAGTGGATTGCTTGTAGCCCTTATTCCCATTTCCTATGGCATAGAAAGTTACAGGCAGAAAAATGGAGCCTCTCTCTTTCTGATACTTCTCTTTAGCCTTATTATGGTTATTGACTTGGTCGTTTTCCTCACGGAGTATCTCATCGCCATGCTTCTTCTTCTGAGCATCATGATACACGGCACCTCTACGAAAGCAACCGAATAAGCGACTACGAGTACGATTCTATTCAGCTTTGCTCCGTTGTTGGCGCGCAAATCTCTTGTACAATAGAAAACTTTTTGTACCTTTGCCGTGCGTTTCGCTAAAGGGGGTTAAAAACTCTAAGAGGAGAAACGATAGATGGTGAGTATAGCTCAGTTGGTTAGAGCGTCGGATTGTGGTTCCGAAGGTCGTGGGTTCGAGCCCCATTACTCACCCGCTTATTGAATTTGAATGTTGGATTGAGGCTGGTTTTTGGGACTTCCCGAAAACTGGTCTTTTCGGTTTTATAGATCTCATGCCTTCTATTGATAGTTATACCACGATAAAAAAGAGCTGTGAAGAGCAGTACAACATACAACGTAGCAAATTTATCGCACTTGCCTATCCTGTACAATCCGTTGACGAAGCAATGGCAATCGTAGCTCGTTTGCGCAAAGAGTATTTTGATGCAACACACGTTTGCTGGGCCTATGCGATAGGATTAGAGCGAGCAGAGAGTAGGCATAACGATGATGGTGAACCCTCGGGAACGGCAGGACGTCCCATTTATGGACAAATCGTCTCGGCAGACCTGAGCAATGTGCTGGTAGCGGTCGTTCGCTACTTCGGGGGCGTTAAGTTGGGAACAGGGGGACTTATAGAGGCCTATAAAGAGGGAGCCAAAATAGTATTGGAAAGTGCCGAGCGCGAGGAGGTTTTACTCCACGACTCCATTTATATCCAATTCAATCCCTCCTTGACAGGGGAAATTATGCACCGCATCAAACAGCACGAAGCCCTTGTTACGGGACAAGACTTCATTGATGGCAAAAGCATCATTTACTGCTCTTTGAGAAAAAGAAATTGCCAAAAGCTTGTAGATGCCATCAATGCGGTCTATGGTGCTGAAGCTAAAATAGAAGAATAGGGAGAATTTGATAGCAGGGGAAAGTCTTTCCCTAAATCTTAAAATAAAAAAGCACCGAATTTCTCAATTCGATGCTTTCTGTGGTCCCACTTGGGCTTGAACCAAGGACTCCCTGATTATGAGTCAGGTGCTCTAACCAACTGAGCTATAGGACCTGCTTTCTATCAAAAAGGAGAACGTCTACAAAATGCTAAACACTCCTCTTTTCTCAAATGCATGGCAAAGGTACTACTTTTCTTGAAAATAGCAAATAGGCTTCGAGAGTACACACGGGTTTCCTCATGTACTTCTCGTTCCTTTCTTCTTACCATAAAAGTCTTCTATGCCCTGCTACATACGCCCCATAGCTTCGGAGGCAGTATCTTTTCCCTTATAGCTACGCTCTTTATTGAACCGATAGACTATGTTTAGCGATATATTGCGAGAATCATTATACTCTCCTTGGTTTATTACAACACCCCCCATCGAGGTAAAAAATCGACTTCTTGAACGTAGTATATTATTAAGGCGCAGAGATAATTGTAGTTTACCATCGAAAAAATCCTTATTGGCATATAGATTGAGGAGATGCTTCCTATCAACTAAATAAACTTTCATTGTAGTAGGGCTTTGATAGCTATACTCCAAATCTATATAGTAACCTTTGGGGAGCGAAAAGCCATTGTTCAAACGAAGATAATAAAGAGGAAGAGGTTTAACTAAAAGTTGTTGTTTCTCTCCTTTGACATGATGGTACTGAAAAAAGCCTGTTACAGTCAGGTTGTACCAATCCCACTTCTGGCGCACATTGGCTACAAGTTGCAGTTTACCAGCCTGACGATAGTTAGTTGAAGATACAATGTATCCGCTCGGCACTTCTCGATTGGCTCGGATGTAGGTTTCCATATAATCTTCATAGTACGTATAGTTTGCCGAGAAGTAGTAGTTAGAGTAGATTAGATTATACCCAAAATCATAGCTACGCTCGGGTACTAAATAAGGATTTCCCTCTTGTTTCAAATACTGATTGGAACGATAGGTATTGTTACTGAGTTGCTCCATAGTAGGGCGTTCAATACCCGATTTGAGGCTGAAGATGTGCATTGTCTTTCCAATATTGCCCGACACTTTGGCTGTATAAAAAAGATTTCCCCAAGAGCGAAGAATATCTTTGCCAGCCACAAGGTGGTTGTACAAACCACTCTCTGCATACTCATACCGTAAGCCTAACTGGGTACTCCAGCCCGACCAATCGAAGTTGTAAGAGACAAAACCTGCGTAAATCTTTTCGGCATTGGTATAATCACTCACCCGATTACGCTCCAGCCCGTACAGTTGGTGGCTATCGCCCCCAATACTGTTTACCTCTGCGCCTATCTCTGCCGTGCGTCCCTTACCCAAGTCATACCCCAAAATGGCATTGCCTTGCCAAAGGCTATGACGAGTAAAAGAGTAGATAGCTATTGGCGTAGTAGTATGGTGTATTAGGCTCTGTTCGGTAGAGTTTTGGTCTTTATCTTTCTTCTTTCCAAAAAAGTCTGCATTTAAGGTAAGATTGAGCTTTGGAGTAATCTGCCATGAAGAAAAAGCATTGACGTGGTGCGAAAGGGTTATATCATCTAAACGTGTTTGAGAAAGCACATGGTCATTGAGAAGAGTGCCAATATAAGAGTGTGAATCATCTTTCACATTAGCTATTATTCCCTCTCTATTAAAGGTGTATTTTAGTCCTAAAGTGAGCTTTTCGACTGGGGTAAAATCAAACCCCGTCATCACATCAAGCCTCCTATTGTTGGCTCTATTAATTAAATTCGAACTAAGTCGTTCCTCTACATTTGTCCCCTGGGTTTCAGAGATAGTAGTCTTCCAATCTTGCTCATTGATTTTTTGATAGAACCCATGCGAAGCCATTCCGTAGAAGTTCATCTTTCCTTGACCGTAACTTATATACGCCTCTTCACTATTAGAGAGATTAGTTGCCTGCCTTGTCCAACTTTCCAACCGCACCGAAAGGGCCGAAAGGTCTTGCAAGGTGCGAATATGTAACACAGCTCGCACATCACTGGGATAGCGCGCCCCTGGGGCATTGTCTATACGCAGACTCTTAATACTTTTTACGTCAATCGTACGCAACTCATCCATTTGTCGTACTTCCCTACCATTGAGGAAAATCATGAGTCTTCCTCCTGCAATCAAGCCTACACCTCCCTCAGGAGTCTCTCTTAACCCAGGCACTTGCCCCAATAGGTTCATAATATCAGAGTGATGACTCAAAACAGAGCCTCGTACATTCATCTCCAAAGCACCATCTTTGAGGCGTATCTGGGGGCGATTGGCTTTGACTACCAGGTTCTTTAACTCAATAGAAGTTTCCTTTAGGGTGATGCTCATCTCTTCGGCTATTGGATAAGTAGAAGTTTCGTACCCGATGGAGCTAAAAGATAAACAACTGTTTTTCGGCAAACTCTCAAAAGAAAAAGCCCCCTCTCTATTGGTAACAACTCCCGCAATAAAAGTAGAGTCAGGCAAACTCCTTGCCACAACATTGATATACTCCAGAGCCTCCCCTCCATTACCTATCACTACACCTTTCACAGCCTGCTGAGCCTGTACGTAACCAAATTGGTAAAAAAGAACGATGGTAGTGATAAGAAAAATAATTCGCTGCATAAATCTTTTCATTGTTTATATTGGAAAAAGCAGAACAAAAGTAAAAAAATAGAGAGCCCTTACAAAGAACAATCAAAAGAAAAGCCCCAATAAAGTCGTCATAATGGGCTACGACAAAAGAAGAAGAACTTCAGAATAGCTCTCCAAAGAGGAAAAGTAAAAAATATTGACAGATGTACTGAAAAGAAAAGAGTTACACCCTCTTTTCTATAACAACGGACACGCCATCAAGCTGTCCTTTGAAGGGTGGGGCTATCTTAGTAACCTTAATTCGGATAGCCTGTATCGTTGGATAACTCTTCTCGAGAGATTGGAGTATACGTCCAGCAACATGCTCTATGAGTTGCGACGGAGTATTCATCTCCTTTTCAACCAATTCGTGCACATGCGCATAGTTTATCGTATCCTCCAAGCGATCAGAGTAGGTAGCCGAGGTAAAATCAACAGAGAGAGCAAGGTCTACAGAAAACCAGTTCCCCACTTTCTGCTCTTGAGAGAGTACACCATGATAGGCATAAAACTTCATTCCTGTGAGTTCTATACTCGTTTTCATAGGACTTTGCTCCACCATTTAGCCAATTATAACTATAACTCCTTATTAAGTTCCTTGACTTTATTCTCGGGATCTCCAGGCTGCTCGTCCATATCGGAGTTGCTTGCCAAACCACCCGTAGAAGTTTCCTTATACAAACTTGGGAGGTCTTTCCCAGTCTGATGCATCGTAGCCACCACTCGGTCAAAGCTCACACGATGCTTTCCATCCGTAAAATTGGCATAAGTATTAGCATCCAAAGCTCGGCTTGCTGCAAAGGCATTACGCTCTATACAAGGTATTTGCACTAAACCGCACACGGGATCGCAAGTAAGTCCGAGGTGGTGCTCCAAGCCCATCTCTGCAGCATACTCTATTTGTGCCAAAGTCCCTCCGAAGAGCTGACTTGCTGCCGCTGCTGCCATAGAGCATGCCACACCTACTTCTCCCTGACAGCCTACCTCTGCCCCACTTATAGAAGCATTGGTACGCACCACGTTACCAAACAACCCCGCTGTTGCCAAAGCGCGGAAGATGCGTTTATCGGTAAACTTTCGCGTCTCTTGCAAGTGATAAAGAACAGCAGGCATAACTCCGCACGAACCGCAGGTAGGTGCCGTCACCACCAATCCGCCCGAGGCATTTTGTTCACTTACCGCCAAAGCATAAGCATATACCTGACCTCGCGCACGCACATTCTCGGAATAACTTTGCGCTTTGATAAAATACTCCGCTGCTTTACGTCGGAGGCCTAATCCACCTGGAAGTATTCCCTCTGCTTCCAGCCCCGCCTGTATGGCCTGCTTCATCACTTTCCAAACCTCTGCCAGATAGTCCCAAATCTCAGGTCCCTCACAGTGCTCTACATACTCCCAATAAGACATCCCATGCTTCTGAAGTACAGGCATCATCTCTCCGATGCGAGACATCTTATAAATCGGGTTACTTATCTGTTCATTAAAGTCATCATTGGCCAATACTCCTCCTCCGATACTGTACACTGTAAAACGCTTTAGCTCCTCTCCAGCGGGGTCAAGAGCGCGAAACAGCAGACCATTGGAGTGAAAAGGCAACTCTATCTTAGGTTCCCACAATATGGTAGTGGGAGAAAGAGGGGTGAGTACAGAAAGTAAGGCTTGGTCTGTCATGTGCCCCTTACCCGTCGCCGCAAGGCTACCATAAAGGGTAACCTCAAAAGAGCCTATAGAAAGCCCCTTAGTCTGTGCCAGAAACATCTCAGCGGCTCTTCTAGGCCCCATAGTATGACTACTACTCGGACCGTGCCCAATGCGATATATCTGTTTTATTGTGTCCATCATAATAGGTGGTAAACTCTTTTCCTTAAACAAATTCGCATCAAAGGTATCGAAAAAAAGACTATTTTTGTGCATTGTATACCCTTCTGCGATGCTTAAATAAAGGAAAGGGAAGGAGTCCAAGAATAGGAAGTAGATATGGATCAGCATTTTGAGAATATCCGTCGGGAGTACATCAAAAGGAGTTTGAGTCGGAAAGAGATGCCTAACAACCCTTTTGAAAAGGTAAGTCAGTGGCTAAAAGATGCCATTGATGCTCAGGCATTAGAACCAACAGCTGTCATTGTTGCCACTTCCACTCCAGATGGTCACCCTAGCATGCGTACCGTACTACTTAAGGAGATATTGGATGACCAATTCATCTTCTATAGTAATTATACGAGTCGAAAGGGGACGCAGATGAGTGCTAACGCCCACGTTGCCCTCTCTTTCGTATGGCACGAGCTAGAGCGTCAGATACACGTAGAGGGAGTGGTAGAGAAACTCTCCCCCGAGATTAGTGATGCCTACTTTGCTCAACGACCCTACAAAAGTCGCATTGGGGCACGTATCTCGCCTCAAAGCCGTCCTATTCCTAATAGAGAGTATATAATGGTACAGTTTGCCAAAGAGTCTTTGAAATATGCTGGGCGTACAGTACCTCGCCCCGACACTTGGGGAGGATACGGTGTAAAAGCCTCTCGCATCGAGTTTTGGCAAGGAAGAGAAAGTCGCTTGCACGACAGATTTTTATACGAAAAACAGGAGGATAACTCTTGGACATTAAACCGATTGGCTCCTTGACAAGCAGCAAAATGGTTACAAACATGGCACCTATAAATGATCGTTCTGCTCTCTTAGCGATAGAGACCTCTTCTAATAGCTGCTCGTTAGCACTTCTGACCCTCTCCGAGGTAGTTGCAGAGCGGGTCAATACGGAGCCCAACATACACGCCAAACAAATAGCTGTATTTGCCCAAGAACTGCTGGAAGAGGCAGAGCAAAAGGGGTTACAAATAGAAGGAATAGCTCTAAGCAGTGGACCAGGCTCTTATACAGGTCTACGCATCGGAGCCTCTTTCGCCAAAGGATATGCCTTTGCTACGGGCAAGCCTATTGTAGCAATTTCCACCTTAGAGGCTTTAGCTTCTGGTTTCTTACAATCAAATCAATTAGCCTCCGATGCTTGCATTATCTCTATGATAGATGCAGGACGCATGGAGGTTTACACTGCATCTTACACCCCTCTTTTAGAAGAAATCTCCTCTCCTCAAGCAGCAATTATCACAGACGAAAGCTTTCAAGAGTTTGCAGGAGCATCTCCCATCTATTTTATCGGTAATGGTGCACTTAAGTGCCAAGACACCCTCCAACTGCCCAATGCTTCTTTCCAACATTTTGAATGTCTGGCTCGAAACATGCAGAAGATAGCATTTGATCGCTATGCCAAAGGCAAATTCGTAAACTTGGCTTATTGGGAGCCTGATTATATCAAGCCCTACAATGCGATCGTTGCGAAAAATAAAATCCTTAATCGGTAAGAGAGGCCTAAATATATAAGAGAGTTTTTAGAACAAATAGTCACAAACAGAATTCTAAATAAAAATTTTTATGAAGATCATAGTCCTTGCCAAGCAAGTGCCTGACACCCGTAATGTGGGAAAGGATGCCATGAGAGCGGATGGTACCGTCAATCGTGCCGCCCTCCCTGCTATCTTCAATCCAGAAGACCTTAATGCTTTGGAGCAGGCACTCCGCATTAAAGATCAATTCCCAGAGACAACTATTTCTGTACTCACTATGGGACCATTCCGTGCTGCAGATGTACTTCGTGAAGCTCTATACCGTGGAGCCGACCGTGGATATTTACTTACAGACCGTGCCTTTGCAGGAGCCGATACATTAGCAACCAGTTATGCTCTCGCTATGGCGATACGTCACATTGGTATGCCCGATTTGATTCTTTCTGGAAGACAAGCTATCGACGGAGATACAGCTCAAGTAGGCCCCCAAGTAGCTCATAAGTTAAGGATAACAACCATTACCTATGCAGAAGAAATTGTCTCCATCGATAAGAATGAAATCACCGTACGCCGCCGTTTGGAACATGGTGTGGAGAAGGTAAAAGCTACTTTGCCTCTATTGGTTACTGTCAATGGGAGTTCGGCTCCTTGCCGTCCTCGCAATGCAAAATTATTACAGCGTTACAAGTATGCCCTCTCAGCATCTGAGATTGCAGCTGCGCCAGAAATTAACCAAAAGCTCTATAACGAGCGTCCTTTCCTTCAGTTGGTAGAACTATCTGCTTCTGAAGTAGGTGCAGACCTCGAACAATGCGGTTTGGCAGGATCACCCACTAAGGTGAAAACTATCGAGAATGTAGTATTCCAAGCAAAAGAAGCTCGTCGTTATGACTCTTCCGATGCTCAAATTAACGATTTGGTAGCGGAGCTTATCGCCAACCATACGATCGGATAACTTTCATATAAACAAATCCTATGAATAATCTTTTTGTATATCTCGAAATAGAGAATGGTTGTGTGCAAGAGGTTAGCTTAGAGCTCCTTACTAAAGGGCGTTCATTAGCTACCCAGTTGGGATGCCAGTTAGAGGCTCTTGCCATAACAGACGACGCCTCTAAGGTAGAGGGTCAAGTGTTTCCTTTTGGAGTAGACGTGCTTCACATCTTTGAGGATTCAAGACTCAAACACTATACCACCAATCCTTATGGTGCTATCGTTACCAAGTTGTTTGAAAAAGAGCAACCTCAAATAGCTTTAATGGGGGCAACAACGTTGGGACGTGATTTAGGGCCCTTAGTTTCTTCTGCTCTTCATAGTGGACTAACGGCAGACTGTACAACGCTTGAAATAGGCGAGTATACCGATTCCAAGAGCAAGAAGCATTACCCCAATCTTTTGTATCAAATACGTCCAGCTTTTGGGGGAAACATCGTAGCAACTATCGTGAACCCCGACTGCCGCCCACAAATGGCAACAGTACGTCCAGGGGTTATGAAAAAGGAGATTTTCGATGCCAACTACAAAGGACAAACAGTAAGACATAATGTAGCCGACTACGTTACCGACGCCGACTTCGTTGTATCTATCATTGAGCGACATATCGAAGAGAGCAAAGTAAACCTTAACGGAAGTCCTATCATCGTGGCAGGAGGTTACGGCATGGGGTCTAAAGAAGGCTTCAACCTGCTCTATCAATTGGCTGATGTATTGGGAGCTGAAGTAGGAGCATCTCGCGCCGCTGTCGATGCTGGCTATGCAGAGCATGCCCGCCAGATTGGTCAGACAGGTGTAACTGTACGTCCTAAACTCTACATTGCATGTGGTATTAGTGGTCAGATTCAGCACGTGGCAGGTATGCAGGAGAGCTCTCTCATCATATCTATTAATGAAGACCCCGAAGCCCCCATCAATGCTATTGCAGACTATGTTATAACAGGTCGCGTCGAGGAGGTTATTCCCAAGATGATTGCGGCTTATAAGAAGAATAGTAAATAATCCCCAAAAGTATTATTATGGCTAATTTCTTTAACGAAATCCCTCAGCTACGTTACCACCTTCGTCACCCATTGATGGAGCGCATTGTAGCCCTCCGGGAGCGCGATTACTCAGATAAAGATAAATATGACTACGCTCCTCAAAACTTTGAGGATGCCATGAATAGCTATGAGCAAGTATTGGAAATCGTCGGCGAGATTTGTGGCGATTTGATTGAACCCAATGCTCAAAATGTAGACCAAACAGGTCCTACACTCGAAAATGGCCGTGCTATCTACGACCAATACACACAACAAAACTTAGATGCAGTACGTCGTGCTGGTTTGATGGGTATCGCTCTACCTCGTCGTTACGATGGTTTGAACTTTCCCATTACTCCTTACATCATGGCAGCAGATATCGTATCGCGCAGTGATGCAGGTTTTGAAAACTTGTGGGGACTACAAGACTGTGCTACTACGCTCTATGAATTTGGTAACGAAGACCAGCGTCAGCGTTTCCTCCCTCGTGTTTCTGCGGGAGAAACTATGTCTATGGATCTTACCGAACCCGATGCAGGTAGCGACCTTCAGGCGGTAATGCTTAAAGCTACCTACAACGAAGAGGAAGATGCTTGGTATCTCAATGGGGTAAAACGTTTTATCACCAACGGAGACTCGCACATACACTTAGTACTCGCTCGTAGTGAAGAGGGTACCCGTGATGGTCGCGGTTTGTCTATGTTCATATTTGATGCAAAAAACAACCCTGGTGTAACAGTACGTCGTATCGAGCATAAGATGGGTATCAAAGGTGTACCTACTTGCGAGTTGGTATTCTCCAATGCCCGTGCCGAACTCTGTGGAGAGCGTCGTTTAGGTTTGATCAAATACATCATGGCACTTATGAATGGTGCTCGTTTGGGTATAATGTCTCAAGCAGTAGGTATCAGCGAAGCAGCTTGGCAGGAAGCCCACGCCTATGCTATCGAACGTAAGCAGTTTGGTAAGACAGTTGACAAATTCCCTGCTGTATACGAGATGTTGGCTTTGATGCGCGCCAAGACAGATGCAACACGTGCTCACCTCTACGAAACGTGTCGCCTTGTAGATATGTCCAAGCTACTTGAGGATATATCTCGTGAGCGAAAACTAACTCCCGAAGAGCGTCAAGAGATGAAGTATTATACTCGTTTGGCAGATGCTTTTACCCCTATCGGTAAGGGATTAAGCACAGAGTTTGCCAATCAAAACGTGTATGACTGTGTACAGATTCACGGTGGTTCGGGCTACATGAAAGATTATAAGTGTGAACGCCTTTATCGCGATGTTCGTATCACAAATATCTATGAAGGTACCACACAGCTGCAGATAGTTGCCGCTATCCGCCACGTAACCACAGGCACCTACTATGATCGTATGCAGGAATATCAAAAGGTAGAGGTGCGCCCAGAACTACAATCTTTGAAAGAGTCTATGGCTCAAATGGCTGAGCGTGCTCGTGCTTTGGTAGACTTCGTAACAGCACAAAAAGACCAAGAGTTGTTGGATTTCCATGCTCGACGTCTTGTGGAGATTACCTCTCATGCACTCTTTGCTCACTTACTACTGCTCTCCGCTAACGATGAGCCCAAACTCTTCGACAAGAGTTGCCGTGTTTATCATCGCTATGCTTTGGCAGAGCAAGAAAAGATTGATAGCTATGTACGCAACTTCTCTGCAAGCGAACTCGCAGACTATCGTTCTGAAGAAGCATAAGTAATAGTTTCCACACTTTTTATAGAAAGAGGCCTTCCTTATCGGAGGTCTCTTTTTTTGTACTCGACCGTAGAGTTGAAAAAACTTTGGTGTATAGGTCAAAACTTAGAGGTCTGCGCCTATACTTCTTTGTATCATATCTGACAAAGGGGAGGGGTGTCAAAAAACCTCAGCCCTGCTACTCTATGAGCAAGACTGAGGATTTATTATCAGAAGAGGATAGAGCCTCTCGTTATAACTTGAAGATGCTTTGGACGCTTCCTTCTTTAGATGATTACTTTGTAGGCTCTTCCTTCGACAGAAAGAATATAAACTCCCGCTTCTAAAGTACCCAAAGAAGTAACCGCCGAAGTAATATTACCCTGTGCGTGCATTACCCCTAAGCTGTCAAAGAGACGATATTCCTTGCCTAAGAATTGCACAGGAGCCTCTACGAACATCTCTCCATTTTGAGTATACAAAATACATGCTCTGTTCTCTGTCTCGACAACCCCTATACTATTGTACGAGGGGTTCTCTTCGTACTCAAATTCGTATAAAAGTTCGGCAGGGTTTTCTGCACCATTCGTTGAGCTTACTTTTGTCACCTGATGCGCCAATCCTTCGTAGGGAATCTTAAACATGAAAAAAGTACTTGGGTAAAGAGAGCCAGCCATAGCATAAAAGTCTACGAACTGAGGAGGGAAATAGGTCTCTGCCCCACTCTTGCTATTATCGTACTCCCAGAAGTCCAAGAAGTCTCCAGACCCAGTTTGTAACATGTTTCCATTCTCTTCGTATTTATAGTCATCCATATACACCTCTCGCTGTCCAGTTCCAGGATTAAGCACTTCTATTTTTAGCTTCGTAATTCTATTTTGATTGTCATAAAATATCTTAGTAGTATTTCTCAAGTAAGAGTTGTCAACTCTACTTTTAATCTGGGTAGGTTTTCCCTGCTCATTGTAATCAAAAGAAATCTCGACTTCTTCCGTCCGCTGCTGATTCTGTGTAAACCCGTCGTGATGGATTACTTTGGGTAAGAAAGAGTCTCCTTCATACTCATAAGATTGTTTGGCAAAGAGTTGATACTCATCATCCAACCAGATGTACACAGCAGATATACCCAAACGACCTAAATTATCATACTCGTAGAGACTCTTTTGAAGTTTTTGGTCGAAGTCGGCTCCAGCTTCCTGTACTTTTTCAATAAGCTGTTTTTTCTCATTATAAACAAAGCGATCACGCTCTACTTCGTTTTCATTATCGGTAGAAATAATGCGCTGCTCAATATATCCATCCTTGTCGTAAACATATCTGTAAGAGGCTAATGCTCCATTTTCTCTATACTCCAAAAATGATTTTAACCGGTACTTATAGCCTTGAGAGCTAAATGTAGCTGGCCCTCCTATGGCGGGAAGTTGTGCATAAAGTGTTATTGTAGAAAAAAACACAATAACTAATGCGTAAAAAATTTTCTTCATAATCTTTCTATTATTTGTTTATGGATAAAAATCAATACATGAAATCTGAGCAAACTATGTTTTTATATAGATAAGGAAGACCTTCCCTATTGATTTCGGTACAGACTTAAAAGCACAGTACCCAGGAAGTCATAAGTCTGAATTACAGTTTTTACTATCGTTATGGTTAAGGGGTTTCTCCTCGACATAGTGCTATGCGAGTGCAAAGGTAGAAGAGAATTAAGGACTACTCAATACCTGATATTTATTAAAAAAAATCATTCAATACCTTTATATAAGTATTTTAGATTCCTTTTTTCCCTCTAAACAGAGAGGAGAGAAGTATCGAGTGTCGCAAAAAACATTATATCAGAAAAGTAAAGATAGTTTACTGTCGAGTATAACATCATTGACTCACGAACAAATCTTTATTTGCAACTTGCAAATATGTATTTTCAGATTGAATATACATATATTTAATCTGAATATATATATACTCAATCTGCAAATAGAGTTTTACTCAAGAGAAAAACGACTTTTACAGGGAGTTTTTTACACTTTACCACGAGAGAGAAAAGACTTAAAAAGAGGAGATTAACAAGACTTAGTCACCCCTTGGGTGATGTTGTATAATGAATGCTCTCTTACTACATTATGAGCATGATTCAAGCTCTATTAGGGATTCGAGACGAGTGTTCTGATACTTTTTATAGTACACGCAAGGGCAGGGCAACCGCATCAAAAATCTCGACAAAATACAAGTCGCTAATTTTCAAATGATTGCATTTTGAGGATTATATTCAAAGATAAAGAATGCACTCAAAACTATGATTGATAATCAGACACTTACATTTTGATGCGGTTGCCCTGCACGCAAGGGTATCGATTATTTTTATTTTCAGATAAATCCTTATCTTTGCAGGCGGTTCTTGGTTTTTACTCCTGAAGCCGCTTTATTCCTGTCCCGTGGTGTAATGGTAACACGTCAGATTCTGGCTCTGAAATTGAGGATTCGAGTTCTTCCGGGACAACTACTATTTACAGCTCAGCCCTATCTAATGGCTGAGTTTTTCTTTTCTTGCCAACTTAAAAGCATAATTGTTACAAATAGATTGTATCTTTGGGTATTATGGGAGTGCTATTGTCTAAAAAAGTTCTTCCCAACTAAGAAAAACAGGCTTTATAAGAAAAAAAGCGATGAACAAGAAAAAAGTTATAGCTTCCTCTTTAGGAGCTTTTTTAATACTCCCCTCCCTCTCTCAAAACATCGTTAATTACTCTCAAATACGCACAGAAAAGGAGCAGGTTCTACTCCTCAACGATATCTATTCGAGTAAAGCGCACTACAAAAATGCTCCCTACAATTTGACATTGGACTACTTGCCCTCGGCTCATCAGTTGTACGACAGAGCAGAAGGATATTATAGAGTAGGGCATCGACTTGCAGAGAATACCCTCGACTACTTTATAAAAGAGTATCCTACAGATAGCAGAAAATCTATTACCACGCTACATCGATCTGCCCTCTACATGCACAAGGGAGATTTTAACCGCGCAAGGTATTACTTAGAAAAGCTGGACGAAACGGCTCTTTCTGCTCTCGAAAAAACAGAATGGCAGGTACGACTTGCCTACGCATTACTAAAGACCAATCGCAAAGAGGGCAATATAGCCGACCTCTTTGCACAAGCAAGCTCTACCGACAACCATTGGGGCAGAGTGGCTTCCTTTTATGTTGGTAGCGAACTCATTGCACAGGGCAATCTAAAAGAGGCCCAACGCATCTATCAAACTCTTCTATCCTACCCCGATTTGGAGGCAGAGGCGCGTATCGGTCTGGCAGCCATAGACTATTTCAACGGCAACTATGAGCAAACTGTTGCCACGATAGCCTCGGTAGAGCGCAAGGCTCCTCAGATGGCATTCCACTCCTCCTTACTGCAAATAGCTGGCAATGCTTTCTATCGCTTGGGCGATGCCCCTAACACCATTCGCTATTTTGAACGATTGGTTTCTCTCAATCCAGGTCATCTCTCCTCCGAAGATTGGCTCCTCTTAGGTGCAGCCTACATCGAAAACGGTGATTTGGAATCCTCTATTTCCCCACTACTAAAAGCCTCTGTGGGCAAGGACTTTGCCAGCGAAGTCGCCAATCTTTATTTGGGGAGAGCACGACGAGATTTAGGACGCTACACAGAGTCTGTTACTTCCTATGAGCTTGCTTCTGCCCAAGGAGTTACTCCCAGTATTCGAGAGGCTGCAATGTATGAGATGGCTTTGGTGATGCGTTCCTCGGGGCAGTCCAATTTCGGTCAGGATGTACGCATTGCCGAGCAATTCCTTGCCCTATTTCCCAAGTCGCAACACGTTAAAACGATGGAGCGATTTCTCACAGAATTTTACCTCTCCAACTCCAATTACACAACCTCTCTCGCCTCTATCGAACGTGTAAAGAGTAGCTCTACCGCTATCCGAGAAGCACGTCAGTATGTTCTGAATCACCTCTCTTTAGAAACACTCAAAAAGGGAGATATAGCAGAGGCAAAAAGACTTGTACAACGTGCGCAAGACGACCCTATAAGCAAATTATATAAGAGCGAGTCGCTACTGATAGAGGCAGAAATTGCTTTTGCAGAAGGAAGATACGATGCAGCTGTCCCCCCCCTAAAAGAGTTGGCCCAAAGTTATGTACAGTACCAACCGACCAATCGGCATGAGGTACAATATAGATTGGGATACGCCTTCTTCAACAGTGCTCGACTCGACGAAGCTGCCCAACACTTTAATAGCTATTTGAAGTCCGACGATAAAGACCCATTACGCAAAAGCGATGCCTCTGCTCGATGGGCAGACTGCCGTTATGCCAAGAATGCTCTCGACGATGCCCTGAGCGGTTACCAACAAGCAGTACAGCTGGCACCTCAACAGAGTTCCTATGCTCTGTTTCGCAGTGCCGAGATATATGGACTGCGAAAGAACTACGCTCGACAAATAGAGACGTTAGACCGCCTTGTGCAACTCTTCCCCGACAATGCCGTGGTATCAAAAGCTCTTTTAGAAAAAGGGAGAGCTCTCCTATTCTCGGGCAATACCTCTGGTGCAGAAAAAACATTAGGCTTGGCTTTCAAACAATTTGGCAATAGCGAAGCGGGGCGTTCGGCACAGCTACAACTGGCACTACTATACTACAATACCCAAAGACCCGATTCAGCTCTAGAGGCCTATGCCACGTTGATGCAGAAGTACCCGAGAAGTGCCGAGGCTTCGACTGCTTTTTCCAATCTAAAAAGCATGTGCATAGAAATGGGGCGTATGGATTATATAGACCGCGTGATTAGCTCTACAAAAGGAGCCTTTAGCCTCTCAGACAACGAAACAAGAGAGCTACAATTCCAAACTGCCGAAGGAGAGTATCGACGAAATCCCGAGCGAGCACAAAGAGCCTTGGAAGAGTTTGTGTCTCGTTATCACAACGGTGCCGATGTCTTAAAAGCTCAGAAGTACTTGGCAGACATTGCCTACCAAAAGGGAGATGAAGAGAAAGCCTACTCCCTTTACAGTCAGGTGGCACAGGCTCAGAAAGAGCTTTCCGAATCACTTCTTATCTCCTCACTAAACCGTTTGGGACTGCTTCAGAAAAAGAGAGCTGAGTATAACAATGCTCATAGAACTTATATAAAAATGTATGAAATAGCTACAGAACAATCCATGCGACTAACAGCCGCAGAGGAGGCTACTCATATGGCTCTCTTGGGGGGAATGTATAAGGAGGGTGCCGATCTCTCAACCCATGCACTCAAAACTTTCTCGGGAGAGAGCACTGAGAAACTACGCCTCTATAGAGCCCACTGCTACAACGCTCTCAATAAAGAGGAGGTAGCACGCGAAGAGTACAAGAACCTAAGTAAAAATACCGACAAAGAAGTCGGTGCAGAAGCACTGGTCTCTTATGCCAAAATGCTGAGTAAATCTGCTACCCAACGCAAGGAAGCGAAAAAGCTGTTGAATCAGTTCATCGAAAAGGGCACACCTCACGAATACTGGTTGGCATCGGGTATTATCCTTTTATCAGATATTTATCGATTAGATGGAGACGCTATCACGGCTAACCAATACTTAGAAAGTCTGCGCAGTAACTATCCGAACCAAAAGGACAATATTCACGAAGAGGTAAATAAACGTCTCTCCACATCAACCCATGACAACTAAAAAGGCTATTTCAATTATGAGATATTTTCATTTTTCTACTATTTGGGGCGGTATACTTCTGCTCCTCTCAATATACCCTCTATCGGCACAGACCGAAACTACCACTCGTACACAGAGGGCAGATACGCTCCGTAGAGAGTTACTTGTGGTCAGCGATCAGGAAGTACAAATAGAGCAGGCTCTCCCCCTCCATTCCAAATTTGAGTTTGACAAACCCAAACTAACCAAACTTAAGCCTCTTCCCCCTCGTTCGACAGGAGATTTTACCCCTCCTGTCATCGTGCCCCGTCATCCTATGCTTAGCGATTTGGCAGCACAAGTACCCTCTTCAAAACGGTATGGCTACCTGCAACTCGCGGCGGGTGCAGATCCCAACGTACGTCTACAGGGAGGGTATAGTCGTCTTTTTGCCGAGAAACATCAGCTCGACATTCATCTGTCGCATTACAGTAAGCAACATAACACTCCTCTATCCAATGACAAAATAAGTCTCGTTAAAAGACATGTCTCGGATGCTTGGTTAGGTTACTCGCTATTTGGGTCAAAGGGAACCTTTACAGTACAGGCACAAGGGGCCTACGACTTCTATAACTATTTTGCTCTTAACCCTCTGGTGGCACTTGGGTCGTCCCTTTTTACCACTCCTCTTAGCGTAGGAGAAGATTATGAAAAAGTACAACTCAGCTACCAAACTACACCTGCCCAAAAGGTAAATGCTTCGGTAGACTTTGCCTATGAGCATACGGGACTTGCCGTTAAGAATAGGGATGTATCACCCAATAGAGTTGAAGAGCAGAGAGTGCTACTCGATGCGCGTTTTCAAGGAAAAAGAAGTGAAAGTCTATTTATAGGGGTTGACTTTAGCACACTGGCACAGTTCACCCATTCACGCAACACTCCTCTTCAACACAAGAGAGGAGAAAACTTATCGCACGGTATGGCACTGTCGGAGATTGTACCCCACATCGAGTTTAGCACACTCTTGGGCACTACCCGCTGGAATGTATATGCGGGGGGAGGCATCGGCTTTCTAACGACGCGAAAAAACAATGCTTACTTCTATCCCAAAGTATCTACTTCTCTTACTTTTTCTAAAAACGTACAGCTATTTGCTCGCGCAGAGGGTGGGGCTAAGGCTCTCTCTCGACATGAGTTGGGCAAAGTCAATCGCTTCATAGACCCACATCAAGTTATTTCCCCTAGTATATATACGCTGGACGCTGAGTTGGGAATTAGAACCTACTGGGGTTATGGAGTTTCTCTCGATCTCTCGGGAGGATATCAGATACTACCAAACATGACTTTTTTAGCTCCCGATGTAACGGTAACAGATCCGCAAAAAAATAGTTTTGTAGCCTTCGTACCCCTCTATGATAAGATGAACAGTTGGTACCTAAAAGGGGTCCTCTCTTATGCATTGGGAGAGAAATTACAGTTCTCTCTCTCCTCTCTGTTCCACAATTACAAAACCGAAAAACTATCCGTAGCAGAGGGATTACCTACTTGGAGCTTGGAGGGAGAGGCTCTCTATCGCTGGAACGAACGGCTATCTTTTTCGGTAAGAACAAAACTACACTACGGCATCCGCTACTCTATTACTCCAGAGCAAAAGTACAGCGTACAAGATCTCTTATTAAGGGGGCAATACCGTCTCAATAAACGATGGTCTATATATGGAGAAATTAAGAACCCTATCTTCGGAGCTTCTGAATATCCCTTTGGGTACCGAGACTTTTACCCTATCGCTGGTATGATAGGTGCAACTATGCTCTTCTAAGAGATTCAAAAACTTCAATAGGGCTTCCCAAAGAGTATAAAACTACTTTTGGGAAGCTTTTTGTATGAGTATGTTGTGAAGTTCTATAAAAGAGCTTTTTCAAAAGTCTCTTTAAAAAAAGGTTGCCTTGCCCAAAGAAAACATTGTAAGATGTCTTAGACAAAAGAGTTAAAGATGAGGATAACGGAAGTACACGAGTCTGTATAACCCACTCCAAAATCTCGAAAGGTCAGCAGAATGGATAAGGTATTATGCAAAGGTCTCAAAAAGAAAAATTCCTACACGAAGTATAATAGCACTTCGCATAGGAACCTTTTTAATAATACTGGAGGTCTATCGAACGAGGGCCCTCGTCTATCGGAAAACTCGACGTAAAACGCCCCTTACTACATTACGTACCACGGAAATACCCGCCGAAATCAACACAGGTTTCGCGACATTGTAAGCAACCTGTATTATGGGTTGATACTTCAAAAAAGAAGTAACCACCGCCCTGAACTTAGGAGGTAAGAAAAAGGCAATCTTTTGGAGATAACGGGAAGATTTACTCGACCTCCTATAAGATGTTATAGAGGGAACTTTAAAGAGCGAGAGGAAGCGATCTACATAAGATCCTTTAGGAATAATCAAAGAAGTCATCTCCTCTAAAACGTAATAACGCTCCTCGGGTTCTCGTAAAAGATGAATATCCTCCCTTATACGTCTATTGGTAAGCCAATAAAGATGTTCTACCTCTCCTTGCCTGCGTTTGAAGTCTTGATACACTCTACTTTCCATACTCTCTGTATCTTTTTTCTTTTAGGGAAAAATCACTCTGTCGGAGGCTGGTTCTCTCCATTCCAGCTCTTCATAGACCGCTCAAGTCGAGTATCGCAATCCATAAAGAACCGTAATACTTTATCACAAAAAGGAGCTGTAAGAGGTTTTCTAAATACGTACAATAAAACAAGAACTATAACGAAAAAGAGTATCGTAATCCACCCCGAAAGAAGCAATGAAAGCCCAAAAACCTCGGCAACAGTCAGAGAAAGCAAAAACACAATAAACATAAGGAGCGTAGGAATAACCAAAAGAGCTAGAAAAACCAACAACACCCCTCGAACGACCCGTACCGACCCCTCTGCAGTCTGAAACAATGCACGTCTGATCCACGCATAAAGAAACTCTACAAAATGCAGTATGAGGTCTCTAAATCCCAAATTTGTATTCTCTTTATTTACCATAAGCACCTCCTAAATAAGTTTGTTCTTCCCTCTCAAAAAAGAGTGGCATAGGATACCGAAAGAAGAGAAAGAGCCTCCAGTCATCAAGCTCTGTCTTGACCATTGGAGGCTCTTTCCAAAAAAGAAACTTAATCAAAATTCTCTATTCCTTCGTTGACACGTTCGTTCACATCTTTCAAGATCTGAGAACTCTCTTTTTTTAGCTTATCACGATACTTGTAGTACTTCTCCTTCGCATCGTAATAACCCTCTACTATGCTGTCGCGCGCCTTATCTGCCGCAGAGGATACGCTATCTACAAAACTATCACGCTTTTCCTTGTCTGCAAAGTAAGCAATTGCAGCACCGATAGCCGCTCCAAGAGCAACTCCTAATCCAAATTTGAATCCACCTTTCATACTTATAACAAATTTAAATTATAGCCGACTACACTATTCCTCTAAACACAACCTCAAAAAGAGGTGATGGTTAATGCTCTATGCGCCAAGCTATATAACCTTGTAGTGTAAAGGTACAATAAAAAAATGTATAAAACAAGCCTTTCAAATCTCTTATTCTTAGAAAAAGAGAGAGTTAGGCCTGTACTTCGGGCATAGGAGATGCAGGGTTGATAAAGTCTACAAAACAGAGAGAAGCTAAAGCTGTACCATAACGCTTCGTGATCGTAATACCCTCAGTAATAAAGTTTAGCTCTCCCAAATAGTACTGCTTATATGTCTTCTGATGCAAATCATTGATAACTCGGATAAGTCGAGACTCCAACTCTTCTATACGGTAACGACCGTTTACCTCACAAACAAGCCCTCCAGCTTTCTCGTCAAAATTCTCATCTTTATACATCCAAGCATAGACAATCCCCGCAGAAACAAACTCATCTTGAAAACCGTGAGAAACGGACATAATCGTCTTCATTTCCGAGCCAAAAGGAGGCATATCCACCTCGTCCATAGTCGCCAAGTGAGCCGTAGCGGGCAGAACCGAAGAGTAGGTCATGATGTTATAGTCAGAAATACCCGCATCATACAATGCCATATGGTAAGAACCTGCATGAAGTTCTAAGTCAGATTCCCCACTTCCCTTCGTTACAAAAAAAGTATTTGGGATTGTATTGCCAAAAATGTTACTCATTATCAAAAATATAATTACTATCTATTGCCTATATATCAGAGGCAAAAGTAATTATTTTACCCGAATTATTGGATTATATGCGGGGAGCTCCCCAGGGCAACCGCATCAAATCTTTAGCAGCTTTTTGAGATAGTCTATATTTAAAGCAGCCTTAAACAACCTTTTCCGTAGGGAAAGTTTGTCTTTATACTGAGAAACAATGGTTAAAGCAAACTTTCTCAACGTGTTTAGATTTGTGGCTGAATAATCCTTACGAGCTCGACAAGCATCTTCCCTAAAGGTTACATCCAAATGCCAATGAAGCCGATTCTCAATCCCCCAATGTCCTCGAATATATTGTCCAATTAACTGACACTCCTCGGGTGGTAAACTGCTGATATAATACTGCTTATCTATGCGAGCCTCTCCATCTAAACTACTAATATCAC
>NZ_FUXE01000018.1 GCF_900167105.1 Porphyromonas circumdentaria
CAAAAGTCGGCATTTATTTCGGAAATGCTATCATCAGAGTCAGGAATTAACGAGATTATTCGAGTGTTATTGAACACCTTCTCCAAGCAAGAACGTGCTCTTTTTGTAGAGGAGCATAAAGGGGAACAGGGCAATGGTTCGGGCACTATCTTGGTACAGGTTTTATACCGCAGTAAGTATGATTCTCACTGCAGTATATCTGTCTTTAGAAAGACATGCCCATACCGATACGTATGCCCCACATAGGAGTATCGGAGAGAATACTGGGGGTAAAACGGTGAAAATAGTGTACCGCAAATATATTGAAGATACCCTCTACTCCTGCACTACCCTCTAAATAAAGATGATTGTGCATAGGGCTCACAGTTATCGGATACACAAACTCTCCTTCTCTATGCTTCGTCCTCTCACGAGATACATCTCCCCAATAACCATGAAGCGAAAACACCTCTCGCAAGCCTAAACGATTGATTAGCGGTATTCGGTTCAAGACAAGCCCTCTCATCCTGTAGAAGAAATTGAACTCCAAATACTTGTCGGCAACAAACTCCAAAGGACGCATCAACTGGAAGTTCTTACGAGAGAGTACCCAACTAGCATTGATACCAGGAGTATAGAAGTCTGCTTCGTCTACCTTTCCTAAGGACAATCCACCTAAGACTGAGGCATCTACATAACCAAAAAGCGAGAGATAAAACCGATTATAAAAAGAGAGCGCAACAGCCCCCTTGTGCCCATTATTGCCCAACACTCCATCGGGGAGGTAAGTAGCTCTAAGGCTAATGGTCGGGTGAAAACGCTTAAAGTTCATCGCTTGTTTAGGACGACGATTATCTATCGGCTCTTTACCTGGGGTAAAGGTTACAGATGCCCCGATAGTAGTACGCTGCAAAGAGGGTACTTCTATACGATCTCCCTCGTGGTTTATACGGTAGTAATGCAAATCTCCCGCAGAGGTCCTACGGTACACATTGCCCCAAAGACTTATTCCCCAAGTCTTGCTAAGGTCGGCAAGAAACGAGAGAGAAGCACTCTGTTCGTAATAACGTTCACGTATGTTCATAGTGCCCAAGAGAGTTCCCAAGCCGTCTTTGTAGAGTGCCTCCTCTTCATAACCTGGTACGAAGAGGTCGTTTTGTACCGTTAGAGCTATATTCTTGCGCGGATATTCATTTTCATGCGTATCTTTTTCGACAGGTGTATAAATAAGGCGAGCGTAGTACTTCCACCTCTCATCGCCCAAACCGTAGCCTACATAGCCCTGCCCAAAGAAATGAGGACTTAAACGTGCCGAGGTAACTCCCCCCAATCGTAAGCGCACTCCCTCTAAGGTATTCCATGCTATAACAGATTCCAAGGGGCCCAATTCGGCGTAATAATCCTCTCTTTTCAGCCTGTTCAAAGGCAATCCCAAAAAGCCTCTTGAGAGCAATTGTGCCCCTTTAGCTAGCGTGAGGTATATAGGGTCTTTATGCACATACTCCATCATGGCAAGTGTACCCTCACCCAGCGGAGGCAATGGCTCTGGACGGGTTACGATGCCGAACGAGGTACGTCGAGGTTTATCAATCTCCTTTCGCACCTCAGACGATAGGGCCTTACGAGGGTCGAGTGCTAAACTATCAAGAGCTTCCTCTCCCCGTTTATAGTGGGTGTATACAAAACTTTGGTAAAACTCTGCGTTCTGTTTTATCAAAGGGGTCGGAGATAAAAGAGTGTGCAGGTCTTGTCTTTTGGGTAACCAAAGTGTGTCCGATCCTAATACATGCGGAGCATATTCGGCAGTTAGATAACATCCCTGTACCCAATCCACATTGGCCTCTTTCGGCAGTTCAAGGTGCGCCTTAGCCAAAGCATACGAAGCAGTATCTATCCAAAGAGTACCCTTGAACCCAATACTGTGTATGCTAAAGGGCACTACACCTATCTGAAAAGAGGGTCTATCATTGAGCATGACTGTATCCAATAAGTAGTATTTGTAAAAAGAGGTCGAGAAAAGACTACTCATCGGTCCTGGAAAGCTGTTGAGAAAAAGCCCCAAATCGTTGTTGTAAAGGTTGATTTCGGGCATTAGTTCCTCCAAATTGAGCATTATCTGAGGCCCCTCTATTGCCTCCTCTATACCTTGGTAGCGACGCCCTATAATCAGTTCGTCCTGTTCTACGCCCCCTATATTGGCTCGTACAGAGTGTCGCTCTCGGATAGAAAAAGGGCGTACTTTCAGCCCTGCAAAGCCAGAGCTGTCGCTCCACGACTCCCAACGCTTCTTATCGATACCAAAAAGCGAACTAAAGGGTTTATGAAGAGAGTCGGTAAGACCGATGATTTGCCTGCGATAGACCTGATAACTAAAGTTTTTCTGTGACTCTACTCTATTCTTTTCCTTATTGGCAATAGCCCGTTCCATAATGGCAACGGCAGGATTGCCCTTTTTTCTATAACGTTTCTTTTTGGGAGAAACGACCACTGTCTGCAACTCTGCTCCTCGCAGATTGAACTGCCAATAGTATCCATTCTTAACCTTAGTTTGTTCTAAACGGATTGTTCCCGTGCGATATCCTACCATGGAGGCCGATAGTGTCTGGCGCAAATTCTTGGCATAATAGGCAGGGATGGTCAGTTTGAAGTTCCCATCGAGGTCGGCTACTGCACCAATATCTCTGTGTTTGGTAAGAAAAATAGAGGCTCCTACCAAAGGCTCTCCCGAAATACTATCGATGGCACGCCCCCGCACCATAATCTGCGATAGAGCAGGCATTGAGAGCAAAAGGAGAAAAAGCACTGATGCAAAGGCCCTTCTCAAAGGGGATAAGTCTCCATAAAGGAGGATAGATTTATTCAGATGTTTCATTGTTTTGGTTTATGTGTGGTGTTCTTTTATAGTTATAGCTCCCGACGAAGTCGAGCTATCGGTATATTTAACTGTTCTCGGTACTTGGCTACGGTACGCCGAGCCACGGTCAAACCTCTCTCGGCAAGCATTGTTTCTATTTGAGCATCCGACAGGGGTCTACGTTTATCTTCCTGTTCTATTAAAGATTGGATTAAAGCTTTGGTCTGACGGGTAGAGACAGCATCTCCCTCCTCACGCACCGTCCCCTCGCTAAAAAAGTATTTCAACGAGTAGATACCATAGTCGCTCTGCACATACTTACGAGAGGTAATTCTGCTTACCGTACTTATGTCGTAACCTGCGCGTTCGGCCACGTCTTTCAGTCCCATAGGGCGTAATAGGGCTACATCCCCAAGGCGGAAAAAGGGTTCTTGCAGTTCCACAATAATTTGCATTACAGAGAGTAGCGTACTCCGACGGCGGGTAATAGCTCCGATGAACCACGAAGCCTCCTGCACTCTTTGACGTGCAAAGTCTCTCGCAGCCTTTTCTTCGGGACGTTCCTCTTTAATCTTTTGCGCAGAAGGTCTCTCGCTCAAGACTCTGTATTCGGGTGAAATACGCAGAGAGGGTATGCCAGGAGGATCGTTTAGCCACAAGAGCAATTTTTCGTCCCTGAGATGTACCGTGAAGTCGGGCGTAATGCGAGCAGCAGCAGCCTCCACAGCACTACCAAATCCATTAGCAGGACGGGGAGTCAAAGAGCGTATCAAATGCTGCACCGAAGCAAACTCATCTTCCGAAAGGGATAGTGCCTGCATGATACTCTTATAGCGTCTATTGGCAAGGGTTTCGAAGTGATGCTCCACAATCTCTGTTGCCAAGGAGATGCGGTGTAGTTGCTCTTCCTCTTCTTTATACTGCTCTTTGAGGCGAAGCAACTGCAACGACAAGCACTCCTGCAAATCTTTCGCCGCCACTCCAGCAGGTTCTAACGACTGTATCTTGTGTAAAACTTGCTCTATGGTTTCGTGCGAGACGGTGATATTCTCATTGAAAAGAAGGTCATCCTCTATATCTCTGAAGTTTAGTTTGAAGTAACCATCGTCGGTAAGATTGCCTACGATGTACTCGGCCACAGTACGCTCCTCGGGAGTAAGAGGAAGGGTGATGAACTGCTCCCGCAAGTAATCGGACAAAGTATTTGTATCTCCAGCAAACGGGATCTCCTCTCGTTGCTCCTCAACCTCCTGTATCAAACGCAGTTTATACTCGGGAATATCATCTTCCGAAGCATAATCATCGGTCGAAAAATCGTTGTTCTCTGTCGAAGAGGTGTAGAGCTCCTCCTCTGGAGCCGTATACTCGACCTGCTCTGCTCCTATCTCTGCGCCCTCTTGTTCAGAGGATAATTCGGGGCTATGCGGGTCTACCTCCAAAGCAGGGTTAGTGGCAAGTTCTTCTTGAATGCGATCTGCCAGTTCCACACAGGGGATCTCCAACAACAAGAACTGCTGTATCTGCTGTGTGGTTAGAGACTGTTTCTGCTTCTGAACTAACGATTGATCTAACATAACTCCACTAAAGAACTAAAACGCATACTGTTCGATGCTTTTAGGAGTATAAGTTGCCCATGAAAAGGGGTAGAAGAAAGAGTCTTTAGGAGCTCGTCCCGAGACGAAAAGTAATACAAGTGCGGAGCTTTTATCTCTTTATGAAGGGCGTAAAAAGCTCTACCTACCAGATAAATGGTTTCCACGCCAGAAAGCTGAGAGACATACTCGGCAATGTTTCGGTGCTCCTCTTCTGAGGCAGACCCTAATTCGTACATATCGCCCAGTATCATAACTTTGGGGCGAGAGGAAGCGAGCGAAGCAAAGTTATCTACCGCTATGCGCATACTCGTTGGATTCGCATTATAGGCATCTACTATAAGCTCATTATCTCTTGTGGTAGAGGGTATGAATTGAGATCTATTGTTCGTAGGGCGATATGCCTCTAAGGCTTTAACAATATCCTCTATGGGGATGCCGAAAGTGAGACCTGCAGCAACGGCAGAGAGAGCATTCGGCAGATTATAATCGCCCACAAGATGCGTATGTACATCATACGTCAAGTCTTCGTAAAACAGACGAAAGGCGAGGAAATAGCCTCCGAGATGAGGCATCAAGTTACCCCTTACTTGAGCTTCGACATCTGTACCGTAGGTAACCGAGGGTATCCCATCTGCAGCTTTTGGTAATATAGCATCATCGCTATGCAAGAAAACTTTACCTCCATGTGCACGGACATAATCATAAAGCTCGCTCTTCGTCTGTACAACTCCTTCATAAGAACCGAAGCCCTCTAAGTGAGCTCTTCCGATATTGGTTATAAGAGCATAGTCTGGCTCGGCTATATCCGTAAGCTGTTTGATATCGCCTCTGTGAGAAGCCCCCATCTCGACAACTGCTATTTGATGCGCTCGTTGCAAGCGCAGTAACGTGAGAGGTACTCCAATATGATTATTCAAATTACCCTCTGTAGCTCCTACATTATAATGTTGGCGCAATACGGTAGCAACCAACTCCTTGGTAGTAGTCTTTCCGTTGGTACCTGTAATAGCGAGTAACGGCAAGCCCAAAGCTCTCCTATGATATCGAGCTAAATCGGAAAGGGTTTGTAGCACATTTTCAACCCACAGACAGTGCTTATCCAACCTCGCTATCTCTGGGTCGTCTACAACGGCATAACTACAACCCTCTTTCAGCACTTGCAGGGCAAATTGATTACCATCGAACCGCTCTCCTTTTAGCGCAAAGAAGAGAGCTCGAGGCTGGAAATTACGACTATCTGTAGTAACACTTCCCGCTGCGAGAAAGAGTTCGTATAACTGTTCTATAGTAATCTTCGGCTCAAACATCTGCATTCAAAAAAGACTCCAATGCCTCCCTTATTTCCATTTACTGCAAAACAGGCAAAACGCTACGAAAAACAAATATAAGGTAAAAGCGGGTTCTCTCAAAATGGAGGAGAAACGACAGGGCTCTTTAGGACTAAAAGTCTATTCATCAATAGATAAAGGCTAATACTGCTCTTCTAAATTGGGAAAGTCTTGCGCTTTTACATCACTGATATACTGGGTAAAAGCTTGACGCATCAATTCTCCCAATTCGGCATAAAGGCGTAAAAAACGGGGACGAAAGCCCTCGTTAAGTCCTACCATATCGTGCAATACGAGTACTTGTCCGTCCACAGCTCCTCCAGCTCCGATACCAATAACTGGTATAGTAAGCTCTTGTGCTACTCTTGCCGCAAGCGTAGCGGGGATTTTCTCTAATACAATGGCAAAACAGCCCAGTTCTTCCAGAAGATGAGCATCGCGTACCAACTTGTTAGCCTCTTCCTCCTCTCGAGCTCGCACGTTATAGGAGCCGAATTTGTTTATGGATTGAGGCGTAAGTCCCAAGTGTCCCATAACAGGGATACCTGCCGAAAGAATGCGTTCTACCGACTCTCGTATCTCACGGCCTCCCTCTACTTTTATAGCATCGGCATGGGTTATCTTCATCACCTTTATAGCCGAGTCAAGGGCGAGCATAGGGTTACCTTGATAAGAGCCGAAGGGAAGGTCTACTACGACCAAAGCTCTTTGCACTGCTTTTACGACCGATTTGCCGTGATAAATCATTTGATCCAACGTAATGGGTAGTGTGGTGATATTACCCGCCATAACGTTAGAGGCCGAATCGCCCACCAAAATAACATCCATACCAGCACTATCGACCAACTTTGCCATAGTGTAGTCATAAGCGGTAAGCATTGCTATCTTTTCGCCACGCCCTTTCATTTCGAGCAATCGATGCGTGGTTACCTTACGCGAGTCTTCTGGTTGGTAAGTAGACATAATAGTTCTTTGCTTTTGGTCGGCATCCTATGCTTGATAACCGACAGTAATGATTTGAGAAAAGTATAGACTAAAAAGCACAAGACACCCAACGGATTTGTCTCTCCATTGGGTGAACTGTACTTTGGGGATTATATTCTATGTAAAGACACAACAATCTATCGATACGAATGCTCTATCACTCCCATTCTATCGTGCTGGGTGGTTTGGAAGAGATGTCATACACTACACGGTTTACGCCGCGCACCTTATTGATGATTTCATTAGATACTTTGGCCAAAAACTCATAGGGCAAACGAGTCCAGTCGGCACTCATAGCATCGACACTGTTTACAGCACGTAATGCTATTGTATATTCATATGTACGCTCATCGCCCATTACCCCTACCGACTTCACGGGCAGAAGAATAGCCCCAGCCTGCCATACAGAGTTGTATAGTCCCTGCCTACGCATCTCACTCATATATATATGATCTGCTTCCTGTAGAATGCGCACCTTCTCGGGGGTAACTTCTCCGAGGATACGTATTCCCAAACCAGGGCCAGGGAATGGATGGCGTTCTAACAAATGAGCCTGCATACCGAGAGCCTTTCCTACACGTCGCACCTCATCTTTGAAGAGGGTACGGATAGGTTCTACCAGTTGCAACTTCATGCGCTCGGGAAGCCCTCCTACGTTATGATGGCTCTTGATGACCATGCCAGTTATATTGATAGACTCGATAATATCGGGGTAAATAGTCCCCTGACCGAGCCATTTGATGCCTTGTAGCTTAGAGGCCTCTGCCTCGAATACATCAATAAAGCCTTTACCTATAATCTTACGTTTCTGCTCGGGGTCTGAAATGCCCTGCAAGGCTGTGTAGAACTGTTCGTGAGCATCCACGCCAATTACATTAAGACCCAAATGACGGTAATCATCGAGTACTTGCTCTGCCTCGCCCTTACGGAGTAAACCATGATCCACAAAGATACAAGTGAGGTTGCTGCCGATAGCACGATGCAACAAAACTGCTACTACCGAACTATCTACACCTCCACTCAAGGCCAAAAGCACCTTATCTTCGCCCAACTGCTTACGAAGCTCCACCACAGAACGCTCTATGAAAGCATCGGGAGACCAGTTACCTGCAATGCCCACAATGTTAATGAAATTGTCCAAGAGCTTTACCCCCTCTGCACTGTGGAATGCCTCGGGGTGGAACTGCACTCCCCACGTTTGCTCTCCCTCGATACGGTATGCCGCATTAGTAACTTGATCGGTAGAGGCAATAGTAGTGAATCCTGCGGGAAGCTCTGTTATGGTATCTCCGTGAGACATCCATACGGTACTCTGCGGAGAGAGCCCTTTCAAAAGAGGGTCCTCGGGTACTACTAAGTTCAATTGCGAAGAGCCATACTCTCGTGTCTCTGAGGGCTCTACCTTACCGCCTGCCTGATAAACCAGACTTTGCGCTCCGTAGCAAATACCCAGTAGAGGGAAGCGACCACGCAACTCGCTAAGAGTAATGCGAAAAGCTTTCGGATCATAGACCGAATAAGGACTGCCCGAAAGTATTACCCCACGCACCCCCTCGATGTTCTCGGGAAGTTTGTTGTAGGGAACGATCTCACAATAGGTATTAAGGTCACGAATACGACGGCCAATAAGCTGTGTAGTTTGTGAACCAAAATCAAGGATCAATATTTTTTCTTGCATACAACTCACTAATTTGTGAGCAAAGGTACTAAAAAAGGTGTGTCAAATAGATATGTGCTTCGGCAACTCAAGAGTTTAGGGGATAGGCATCTTTCAAAAGAAGATCTCCCAGTCTGCCGATTTAATCCATAAATTAAGACCATTGTTTCCTACAGTGCTTGCTGTTATTAAACAATGGCCTCTATCTCGGTATGGATCATTGAATAAGAGCAAAAGCTATGGGGTGGGGGCGGGGCTGTGTCATGAGGAAGTTGTAAATACGCAGGCAGGCATAGGCATCGAGTGCCGCGTAACCCATTTGTTTGTCGGTAAGATGCTTTGCTTCCCAGTTGGTAACGCGTTGCGACTTACTAATCCGCTCATTAAAAAGTATCGCGTAGATGCGTTGCAACCCCGAGTCTTTAATCCCGTAGCCTGGACACAATTTCTGTAACTCTACGAACCCTTGAGGGCTAAGTTGCATCTTACGACGCATTACCTTATAATCGTCGTGCAGACTAAGCCCTATCTTATAGACGTCGGGATTGGTTATAAAGTCACACAACTCCTGTGTAAAACCTATTTTATTGACACGAAAGAGGTAGGCATCGGTAAGTGTAGAGACTTGAATCAATGAGACCTCTGCCTGTCCATCTCTTTTGAAAACGGGTTTACTCTCGGTGTCGAACCCCACGACCCTTTCGTCGCTCAACGCTTTGAGGGCAAGGGTAGCGGTCTCTTCATCTTCTATTAAATGTATCTTCCCTGGGAAAGTCGCTATCCTCTCAATAGCCCCAATCTCCTCTTTTGATATAGAAGCACGTAAATTCATCTTTAGTCAAACATTTTATCGATATGAGCCTCGAAATCCTCTTCGGTAAGTGTCGTCGCATTTTTATGGATAGTCTCTTCCTCTTGTGTGTAGTGTACACGGTGCAATGCACGAAGTGCGGCAAGAAGACGATCGCCCCAATACTCCTGAAACTGTGTATGGGTAAAGGAGAGAGCTGCGGGTAAAGCGACAAAATTCTCGTCTCTTAAGATACCCACCAAATTACCCACAGGTTGGTAAACATCTGCCAAGCACTCCGATATGCGGGCTGTCATCGGTACGTCACTATACTGCATATCGTCTGCAAGTGTTTCCAAAAAGAGATCTTCACCATCCAAAAGATCTTCAATGCTTCGCTGTACATAGGTGTACTCCTCCTCGCTCACACTCTCGGGGAGGAGCGCAAAGAGTTCTTCCAACTCGTCAGAGAGTTCAATCTCAGGGAGTAACGAAGATTTTACATAAAGAAGCGGCAAAATTTTCAGTAATCGCTCTACGAAATCGGCACGCTGCGTCTGCTTGGCCTCGTGAAGCAAAGCGCAGAAAGGCACAGCCACGGTAGCAAACTCCAATACCTCGGGCGTTAGATAGTTCGACTCTTGTGTACTCATGGTTTCTCTCCCTCTTAACTTTTGGTTATACCATTATGCGCAATAAGCCACTCGGCTATCTGTACGGCATTAAGGGCTGCCCCCTTACGGATCTGATCTGCCACACACCAAAATGTAATACCTCCGTTGCTGGCTATATCCTTACGGATGCGCCCCACATATACGGGGTCTTTATCTGCCACAAAGAGAGGCATCGGATACTCCAATTCCTTGGGGTCATCTATTACAACAATACCCTCCTGCGCGTCGAAGGCTTTACGAGCCGCTTCGGGAGAAATAGGGTGCTCCCCTCGTACCCAAATAGCTTCGCTATGAGCGCGCAATACAGGTACGCGCACACAGGTTGCACTTACCGATATATTACTGTGCATGATCTTCTGCGTTTCGCGGTGCATTTTAAGTTCCTCTTTGGTATAATCATCTTGATCGAACTTGTCGATATGTGGGATTACATTATAGAGGAGTTGGTGCGCAAACTTCTGTACCTCAAGAGGTGCTCCCTGCGCTGCCGAACGTACCTGCTCGCGAAGTTCTTCCATAGCGAGATTACCTGCGCCACTCGCCGCTTGGTAGGTCGCCACGTGCACCTCTTTGAGCGGAGTGATTTTATTCAAGGCATGAAGAGCAACTACCATCTGTATGGTAGAGCAGTTGGGGTTGGCGATGATATGACGAGGCGTGTGTAGGGCATCTTCGGGATTTACCTCGGGCACAACGAGTGGTACATCCTGCTCCATGCGAAAGGCCGAGGAGTTATCAATCATCAATGTACCATGGCGTGTAATCGTAGCGGCATACTCTCTTGAGGTATCTCCCCCTGCCGAAACAAAAGCTATGTCTATATCTTTGAAAGCATCGTTATGACACAATTCCTCTACGACACAAGTTTTACCCTTTATCGTGTACGTGCGTCCAGCACTGCGCGAAGAGCCAAACAGGCGGATTTCGTCTGCGGGAAAATCTCGCTCCTCTATAAGACGTATAAACTCCCCTCCTACTGCTCCAGAGACTCCTACAATGGCTATTCTCATATCTTATTTATTCTTTTACTAAAAACATTTAACTTCGTCCTGTCATTAGAACTTTGAGAACAAAGGTACTCACTTTAAGCTAATTGCTATTTCATGTTTGCTGTTAAGAAAAACTTTTCGTTCTTTTCTTCCCTCAGAGGGTATCTCTCTTTGCTTAGTATTATACTCCTCCTTATTGGGTTTCTCGCTCCAAGACGGTTTTACGCACAGGAGGTCAATGCTTGGGCTACAACCCCGCTCTCTTCCCCACTATGGGAGGGTACAAAAGATAAGTTTCAACTCCAAGAGGGGGTGCTATCCCTCTCCGATTCAGCACCTCAAGCACGCAACAATAGGGCATGGCTTTTCTATCCCTACGCTCCCTCTCCTTCTCAATCTTTACAGGGGGAAATAACCTTTAACTTTACCCCTACCTCGTACAACTACTTCTACCTTCTACTTTTTCCCTATACCCCTCAAGTAATTACATCAGAAGGAGTACACCAAGACTATGTAGCCTTGTTGGTGGGAAAAGATAAGGTTACACAATGGGTTACGGTGCGAACGACAAAGAAGGCAGAGGGGCAATGCTCTCTATCACTACTCTCAACTCTTTTGAGCGATTCTCCTTTGTACAATTTCGATACGACACCCAACCACCTTGCATGGCGTCTTTCTTGGAGTACCAATGGGGAATGCACGCTGTGGCTCAATACCTACAACTCGCTTCGTAAAGAGATGCGCCGCATTGGTTCGCTCAGCAAAGAGGAAAGCCTGAAACCTATTGATGCACCCTCTCAA
Source organism: Porphyromonas circumdentaria (assembly GCF_900167105.1). Taxonomy (GTDB): domain Bacteria; phylum Bacteroidota; class Bacteroidia; order Bacteroidales; family Porphyromonadaceae; genus Porphyromonas; species Porphyromonas circumdentaria. The sequence continues at coordinate 11,652 of NZ_FUXE01000018.1, forward strand.
TGGGGTGTGTACTTTTGTTATACTCAAAGGAATGCTAAGGCTTGGCAATTACTCAACTGGAAAAATACAGAAAGTCCCTCATCTATAGAAGATCCCACTCCAGAGGAGGAGCAGAGTCTCTTTTATGACCTCAGCTATGCCCCTCAACGACTTACTTTACAGTGCAAAAGAACCTTTGCCACACATCGAATGAGGGCTACTTTAGAGCCTTATGACGCCACTATCCGCCCTGCCAAAGAGGGCGATTTGCTCCATCTCTATTTAGAAAAACCTCTTTTAGCAGGTCGCTATCGCCTTACTCTAACGGAACTTTACACCATAGAGGGTAATCCTCTGCCCGAGGAAAGCTTTATCTTCTCGTTGGAAGAAGAATCTCCTCCGCCCACTCCCATAGAGGAACCTCAAGGCGACGAACACCCTCTTCTAAGCGAGGTTATGTATTATCCCCGTTTGGGAGGGAGCGAATACATAGAACTCTTTAATCCCTCGCACACTTCCCTCGATCTGAGCCTGTACGGTATAGCCCTACGCAACGAGGGTAGATTGGGAAAAATCTACCCAATCAGAGGGAAGAATACACAAATACCCTCTGGACAATACAAGGCCATTACCCCATGGAGCAAAGATTTAATCGAGCACTTTGCCACTCCTACTGATAGTTTGATAGAGGTATCTCGCTTTCCTAACCTACCGAACCATAAGGGGCAAATCGTTTTACTGCGATTGGCAGATACTCTTTGTCTCGAAGAGGTCATCTACGCACCCGAGGGTAAAGAACGTCAGGAGGAGCTACAAGGTATGGCTTGGGCACGTATCTCTTTTGAAAAGCCTGCAGAAGAGCCGACGAACTGGTATAGGGTACGAGGCGATCAGTTCTATGGTTCTCCAGGGAGGCATAATACTGCGGAGGAAGAATTTTATAACGAAAACGAAAAAAACTCAGAAACACCTCGTACTCCGCAAGAGGTAGCACGCTTTGTGTTACGTAACGAACGGGAAAAAGGATTCCGAGCAACCGCCTTTTGGTACAACACCTCGGGCGAAAGAATAGCCCTCTACGATCAACAGCAACTCCTCCTTTGGTGCCGAAACCTACTCAATGGCAAGGGGGAACTACCATACCGAGCACCCCATACGCTACTGATTCTATCGGTAGAGCTGCGTACGGGAGCCATGAAAAAGAGCCGAAAGATGCACCTCTTCTTTCGTTAAAAAGCAGGTTTGTTTTAGCAAGCTTTTATTCCCTCCTGTGCAAACTCGAGTTTTCTCCTATGCAAACTTGAGTTCCCTTATGTGCAAACTTTCAAAACCTTCTGTGTAAACTTTTTTGCACTCGTTACCCCCAATGACAAAGGGTATATACGCTCTTAAAAGTGTACCATACCCAAAGTCTTTCTTCGGACAAAATGTCCCGCATAAACCTCCATCATCTGCTCCGAAGACACCCAACTTTCTATCTTTATTGACAGAAGAGTTATCCACCTTGCACAGGAAAAGGAGTGCAACACGATTATATCTCACGTACTAAATGTTTCGAGCTGTTGGCACATAAATTGTATTCTCTTTGTTGTGTGCTCTTACATCGCAACAGAGGCATACTTGTATGACAATTAAAAAGGAATATAAATAACGAATTAAAGTAAGATTATGAACATCAAACCACTCGCAGACCGCGTTGTTATTAAACCCGCCGTTGCAGAAGAAAAGTCTCAAGGAGGTATCATCATCCCCGATACCGCTAAAGAAAAACCATTGAAGGGTAAAGTTATTGCCGTAGGTAAGGGCACTAAAGACCAAGCTATGGAACTCAAAGAGGGAGATATCGTACTCTATGGTAAGTATGCGGGTACCGAAATAGAAATAGATGGAGATAAGGTACTCATCATGCGCGAAAGCGACGTGTTGGCTATACTCTAAGTTGGTGTTGAGATAGAAATCTTTAATTGAATATAAATACGTAAGAATATAAAGCTATGGCTAAAGAAATAAAATTCGATGTGGAAGCACGTGAGTTGCTCAAGAAGGGTGTAGATGAATTGGCAAATGCCGTAAAGGTAACTCTCGGACCTAAGGGTCGTAACGTCATTATCGGCAAATCGTACGGCGCACCTCATATTACCAAAGATGGTGTGAGCGTGGCCAAAGAAATAGAGCTCGACTGTCCTATCTGCAATATGGGAGCACAGTTGGTACGTGAGGTAGCCTCCAAAACCAATGACGATGCGGGCGATGGTACTACTACGGCTACCGTATTGGCGCAAAGCATCATCAGTGTAGGACTTAAAAACGTTGCTGCTGGAGCCAACCCTATGGACCTCAAACGTGGTATCGACAAAGCAGTTACCACAGTAGTGGAAGACCTCGCTAAGCAGAGCCAAGCTGTGGGAGATGATTTGAAAAAAATCGAGCACGTAGCTAAAATTTCTGCCAACGGCGATGAGGAAATCGGTCGTCTCATAGCAGAGGCAATGGACAAGGTTAAGAAAGAAGGCGTAATCACAGTAGAGGAAGCTAAGGGCACCGAAACCAGTGTTAAGGTGGTAGAAGGTATGCAGTTCGACCGTGGCTATATCTCTCCCTACTTCGTAACCAATACAGAGAAGATGGAAACGCAGATGGATAACCCCTATATCCTTCTTTACGACAAAAAGATCTCTGTAATCAAAGACATCCTCCCATTATTGGAAAAGAGCTTGCAAACAGGTCGTCCTCTCCTCATCATCGCAGAAGACCTCGACAGTGAAGCTCTTGCAACGCTCGTTGTGAACCGTTTGCGTGGTGGTCTTAAGGTGTGTGCTGTGAAGGCTCCTGGCTTTGGAGACCGTCGTAAGGCTATGCTCCAAGACATCGCGATCCTCACGGGAGCTACCGTTATCAGCGAAGAGACAGGTCTCTCTCTCGAAAATGCAACCATCGAAATGCTGGGACAAGCAGAGAAAGTTACCGTAGACAAAGACAACACAACTATTGTAAACGGTATGGGCGACAAGTCTTTGCTTGAGGAGCGTGTAGCACAAATCCGTAAACAGATCGAAAATACCACAAGCGACTACGACCGCGAAAAACTCCAGGAACGTTTGGCAAAACTCGCAGGCGGTGTAGCGGTACTCTACGTAGGTGCAGCGAGCGAAGTGGAAATGAAGGAGAAAAAAGACCGCGTAGAGGATGCTTTGAGCGCGACCCGTGCAGCTATCGAGGAGGGAACAGTACCTGGTGGAGGAACTGCTTATATCCGTGCTATCGAAGTACTCGAGAAGCTTAAGGGCGAGAACGAAGACGAAACTACTGGTATCGATATCGTTAAGCGTGCCATCGAAGAACCTCTCCGTCAGATTGTATCTAACGCAGGAAAAGAGGGTGCCGTAGTGGTGCAAAAAGTACGCGAAGGTAAGGGAGACTTTGGTTACAATGCTCGTATCGATAAGTATGAAAACCTCTATGAGTCTGGCGTAATCGATCCTACCAAGGTATCTCGTGTAGCCCTCGAAAACGCTGCTTCTATTGCAGGCATGTTCCTCACTACCGAGTGCGTTATCGCAGATAAAAAAGAAGATAAGCCCGATATGAGTGCGGCAGCTGCTGCGGCCATGGGTGGCGGTATGGGCGGTATGATGTAATCTATCCGACTCGTCTTACCGTGCAGTAAAACCCACTGTACGGAAAAATAAAAAGAACCCTCCTTGCACAACGCAAGGAAGGGTTCTTTATTGGCTACTTACTCTCTTGTGTTTAGAAAGTATATAGGGTGGACTCGTTGTCGATGCGAATAAGCACTGTACCCCTCTCTACCGAAGCGGGTAAACGTACCACTACGCTGTTCTCAAAGGTCTCTTGATGTGCCAACAACTGTCCCGCCATATTGTACACCGAAAAAGTGTGAGGCTTGGCATCTTCCAAAGAAATCTGCAATTGCCCCTCTGAATAAACAATCTTTGCTTTCGAGAGCAAAGGAGTTTCTACCGAGCGAGGCACTTTGTAGTTTATCTCGCAACCTTTCTCTGGATACAATGTAAAACTCTTTCCTTGGACATCCGTAAAGCATAACAGCTCCTCACAAGTGCAATTTCCTCCCACAATAGCAGGACTTAAAAATCCGCTAATCCCTTGATTGGGACCTATTCCCTCTATCCAAAAACCAGTGAATCGACTAAAAAAACGCTCGTTAGACAAAGGATCTGCAACAGGTTGTTCGTCCTGCTTTGTCCAAGGAACATTCTTTGAACCGATGGCCAATTGATAAATACGTCGATTTACTCCATTTATCACTCTATTGGTAATAGCAACAATCTTTATACGAAGAAGATCATTTCCATATATTTCTCCAACTTGCCTATTATAGTCAAAGATTTCTTCTTCATCTTTTAAATCAAGACCCTTTGTATATACTTTACCTGTGGTTAAATCTTCTCGCATAAAGGAATAAGGCTTCTTATCCTTCAAGATTTCAAAGTATTTCTTTCCGTCTTTTTCTACCTCTCGCTCGATGGTATAGTGATAGGTAGTCTTGTCTGTACCTAACTTTTTAGGAGGACTTGTCTCTCCGTCAAAGACATCACACTCTTCATGGGTATTCCACTTGTTACCTATGGCAAACATGGGTAACATCTTTGCTTCTTGGCTTTTTGCAACAAATACAGTGCAGAAAAGCATCGGGATAAACAACCCGATAAATCTTTTGCTCATCATAAAACGTTTCTTTATTTTTTTGTAACTATTCACATGGCATATAAAAACCTTCCTTTGCAAGTCAAAACATCTACCGGCTATCTAAGGGAGACCAAAGCAAGCAGAGATGTATTTATCCCTCCTCTTACTCTACTCTAAACTATAGATATGGAGAAGAAAAAACATGCAAAATCTTTAGAAACACCTCTTTAGTGCAATTTATGTAATCGCCACTTATTATCTAACATTCTGTTTGTTTTTTGATATTATTTCCTAAGAAGCTGTTGGTGTCTAGTAGGAATCTCTTACGCGCAAGAAAGAACAAAGAGTGAATAAAAAGGATTACCTTTGAACGACGAAAAGGAATATAAATCAAGAAGATAAAGAAATGAATAAGGAAGAAAATAAGAGGGCTGTCGACTATTTTCATGCAGGACCTAATAATTGGAACTGCGCGCAGTCTATCGTAAAGAGTTTTCAGACAGAAGCCAACATGAGCGATGAGGATATAGAACTCACCTATCGCTCCAAGGGGGGCGGTCGTGCCGAGGGAGGACTATGCGGAGCGGTGTACTCTGCTAAACAGGTTTTGGGAGAAGATTCGCCCGAGGCTATTGCTCTCGAGGAGGAGTTTCGTCAGCAGTGGGATGCTCTCACTTGTAGAGATTTGAAAGCTGTAAAACGTGTACCCTGCACCGATACAGTATCTCTCGCCGATAAACTTTTAGAGAAATATTTGGCTATACAACAAGAGCGTCTCGCTCACTCCTAAGAGAGCACAAACGATCGCTCCTAAATTCATAGTATGCCCCAGCAATCAGACCAACAATCCCTGACTTCAGCTTCTTTGCGTAGGCTAATATGGGGGCTTGCTATACCCAATATCGTTTCTAACATTACCGTACCCTTGCTCTCTTTGGTAGATGTAGGGCTTGCAGGTAATATGTCTGTATATGGGAGCATAGGAGCCGTAGCCCTTGCCTCTGTGGTGGTCAATACGTTGTACTGGCTCTTTGGTTTTCTTCGTATGGGTACTACGGGCTTGGTAGCTCAAGCCTATGGGGCTAATGATGTAGAGGCTATTAACCGAAACTTAGGGCGAGGAGTGGTCTTGGCACTGCTCATTGGCTTACTTCTCTCTCTCTTAATGCCTTTGATGGCGTTTTTTGTGCATGTAATGGCACAGGGCGATGCCGAGATGGCCACCCAAGCCGAGCGTTATATACGCATAGCCCTTTTGGGAGCACCTGCTACTATGTTGCTGTATGTCTTTAATGGCTGGTTCATAGGTATGCAGAACACTCGTACGCCGATGGTGGGAGCTATCCTCGTGAATGTAATTAACATTTTTATCAGCTATCTCTGTGTACGAGGCTTAGATATGGGAGTAGAGGGTTTGGCTTGGGGCACTATCGGAGCACAATATATAGGAGTTATCTTCCTTTGGCTTCGAGCTCTCTTTTCGTACCGCTCTGTACTGGCACATTTTCGAGCGAAAGACCTTTTGCAACTCACAGGGGCACGCCACTACTTAGGCGTAAATAGAGACCTCTTTCTGCGCTCTATTTTGCTCAGCGGAGTTACTCTTTTCTTTACCTATGCTTCGACAGCCGAGGGGGAACTTATTGTCTCTTCCAACACCTTGCTGCTACAGTTTTTTACGCTCTTCTCCTACTTTATGGATGGTTTTGCTTATGCGGGCGAGGCTCTTGCAGGCCGCTTTATCGGTATGAAGCAACGCGTGCTTTTGCAACGTCTCGTGCATCAACTCTTTGCCATAGGTGTCCCGCTCACTTTGTTGGCAGGATTACTCTATTATCTACTGCCTGCACCGCTTCTACATCTACTCTCCAGTCGAGAAGATATCGTTCAAACAGCCATGGAGTACGTGCATTGGGCAGCCTTGATACCCCCAATGGGCTTTGCAGCTTTCCTTTGGGATGGGATTTTTATCGGAGGCACTTATGCCAAAGGGTTACTGTGGAGTATGCTATGGGCTACAGCTCTCTTTTTCATCCTCTACTACTCATTGCACCCCATTTTAGGGGTAACGGCTCTTTGGATAGCTTTCAATGCCTATTTACTTACACGCGGAGTGGTACAAACCCTTCTTTTCCCCCGTTTTTTACGCCGATTGAGTTTTTAATCGCTATCTCATTAAAAAGCTAAAGAGATAAGGCACTTCATCTCTTTTCTTTACGAGGTATAATGGATGGCTCTATGCTTTATTGTACTTTTGCCGTGGACAAATTCTATAAAACTATATACTATATGCCCTATAAATTATTGACTGGGATGGTGGCAGACACGACCCAAAAATTAGAACCTATTATTCCCAAAGAGCTTTCTGCCGAACAAATCTCAAAAATAAACTTCGGAGCATTGCTTTCCGATTGGGTTAAGCTTTTCATTGACTTTGGTATACGTGTGCTTATAGCCGTTGCCATTTTCTACATAGGACAGTTGCTCTCTCGCTTAGTGTTACGTCTCATCAACAAAGCGATGGTGAAGCGCAACTTAGACCCTGCCGTACGTACGTTTCTGAGCTCTCTTCTTAAGGTTGTCTTCGTTATAATATTGCTTATAATTGCCATCAATGTTTTGGGGGTTGCGCCCGTATCTTTTGCTGCACTTATGGCGGCAGCTGGGGTCACTCTCGGAGCTTCTTTGAGCGGTCAACTACAGAACTTTGCTGGAGGAATCATCCTATTAGTTACCCGTCCTTTCCATGTGGGAGACTATATCTCTTTCGAGTCGGTAGAGGGTTTCGTACAGCGTGTTGCCATCTTCTACACAACCCTAACGACGGCCGACAATAAAGTAATACACATCCCCAACGGACGTCTTTCGAGCGATATTATTATCAATTTCAGTGCTATGACCATGCGCCGCTGTCAAATAATCGTAGGGGTAGACTATGACACTCCCTTTGAGAAAGTACGTTCCATACTGCAAAAACTCCTTGAGCAAGACCCTCGCATCCTGCGCGACCAACCTATTAACATTGAGGTACACGAGATGGCGGCAAGCTCGGTGAATATCCTTGTACGTGTTTGGTGCAAGACAGAAGACTATTGGGATCTCTTCTGGTGGCTCAATAAAGAGGTCTATGCTGTGTTCAACAAGGAGGGTATTTCTTTTGCCTTTCCACAGTTACGCATTCACAAAGAGAAGGAGAAGTCGCCAAAGGTTGTAGAAAACGAGTAATTTTGTACCCACTGAACGGAAAGTGTTTCCGAACTAAAAAACAAAACATATATGAACATATCCTACAAATGGCTTGCGGACTACTTGCCAGCCGTACATGAAATGACCCCTCAGGAAGTAGCCGATGCTCTTACCTCTATAGGACTTGAAACAGGAAGTATAGAACGTGTTGATACTATCAAAGGAGGATTGCAGGGTTTTGTGGTAGGGCATGTGCTCACTTGTACGGAGCATCCCAATTCGGACCACCTGCACTGCACCACGGTAGACGTAGGCGGAGAAGAACCTCTTAAGATCGTTTGTGGTGCTTCGAATATAGCTCAAGGACAATATGTTATTGTGGCAACCATTGGTACCACGCTTTATAGTGGGGAAGACTCTTTCGTTATCAAGAAATCTAAGCTAAGAGGAGAGGAAAGTCATGGTATGATTTGCTCCGAAGTGGAGCTCGGAGTGGGATGTGATAGTAGTGGTATCCTTGTTTTGAAAGATACTCCTGCACCTGGAACTCCCGCTGCAGAATATTTTAAGATAGAGAGCGACTATGTGTTAGAAGTAGACATTACTCCCAATCGTGTGGATGCCACTTCTCACTTTGGTGTAGCAAGAGATTTGGCGGCTTACCTCAATCAGAAAGGTAAGTCTGTACATGCCGAAAAACCTGCTATCACCGACATCAACCATCGTAATGATGTTAAGGCAATCGATATAGCTGTAGAAGTACCCGAGGAGGCCTGTCCTCGTTACCAAGGAGTAGTGGTAGAGGGGCTTACCAATGGAGAAAGTCCTCAGTGGTTACAGGAACAGCTCACGTCCATAGGCTTGCGTCCGCTTAATCTTTTGGTAGATATTTCTAACTATGTACTACACGAAATGGGACAACCCCTCCACTTCTTCGATGCCGATCACATTGTCGGGGGGAGAATACGTGTAGCTCAACTACCTGAAGGAACCCTATTCACCACCTTAGATGGTGTAGAGCATAAGTTGCAGGGTACAGAACTAATGATCTGCGACGATAAGTACACTCCGCTCTGTATGGCAGGTGTTTTCGGTGGATTGGATTCGGGCGTAACAGAGGCTACTACTCGTATTTTTATTGAATGTGCCAACTTTAACAGCACACTTGTGCGTAAGGCAGCCCGAGCTCATGCTCTCAACACCGACTCCTCCTTCCGCTTTGAACGTGGTTTAGACCCCGACGCAACCGATTTTACCCTCCGTCGTGCTCTCTCTTTGATAACCGAGTTAATCCCTGGAGCGACTATAGGTACTATCGTTGATGTCTATAGGAAACACCCCGAACAACCTCAATGTACCCTCCATAAGAGCAAACTAACAGAAGTCGCAGGTGCAGAGCTTCCAGAAACAACTGTGCTCAAAATTTTGGAGGACTTGGATATTAAGCCTCTTAAAAACACAGAGAAAGGTTGGATTTTGTCTCTACCTGTTTACCGTACCGATGTGCGTCGTGAGATTGACGTGATAGAGGAAATACTCCGCATATATGGTTACAACGAAATTCCACTCAAAGGCTATATCCATGCTAATTTGAGTACACGCAGTGAAAATGATTTGGACTATCACTCTGAAATCATATTGAGCGAACAGTTAGTTGGCGCAGGTTACAATGAAATCCTCTCCAACTCTCTTACGGCAGAGCGTTACTATACCGATTTAACCACCTATCCTACAAGTGAATTAATTTCTTTGGTTAATCCTTTGAGTAGAGAGCTCGGTGTATTGCGTCAGACCCTTCTCTTCGGAGGCTTGGAGGCAATCAGTCGCAACTTCCACAACAAACAGAATGTATGTGCCTTCTTTGAATGGGGTAACTGCTATCGAAAAGAGGTGAAAGGGGGTGCCGAAAAGAACGATCTCTCGGTCTATCAAGAAACAGCCATGTTGGGTCTCTGGCTCTCGGGCACACGAGCAGAAAACAGTTGGTTAGCCACAAGTCAAAAAATGACCGTTTATCACCTCAAAGCCGATGTGGAGAACCTCCTCCGACGCATGCATGTAGATCCTCAAGAACTCCACACAGAAATCTCTTCAAACGACCTCTTTACCGACTTTTTGGAATACAAAGTAGGAGGTCCCTCTGGGGCTTGTCTCGCTTGGTTAGGGAGGCTTAAACCCGAGATCACTAAGCCTTTTGAGATTGAGGACCCTGTATTCTATGCAGAGATCGACAGAACTCTCTTGATGCAGTGCGGCAGGAAGAAGCCCTTACAAGCTAAGGAAATCAACAAATTCCCCGTTGTAAAACGAGATTTGGCTCTTCTCTTAGACGAAACAATACATTTTGCCGAGGTGCAAAAGATTGCTTATAAAGCAGAGCGTAAACTGCTCCAACGAGTAGAGCTCTTCGATGTATATACGGGTAAGAACCTTCCCGAGGGGAAAAAGAGCTATGCCGTTAGCTTCTATCTACAGGACGAAGTGGCCACTCTCAACGATAAACAGATAGATAAGAGCATGCTCCGCATCCGTCAACTATTGGAGAAAGAGCTCGGGGCATCGTTACGATAGACAATAAGAAACAAAATATAGATACCAAAGATTTATGGGAAGAGCTTTTGAATATCGCAAAGCACGAAAGATGAAACGCTGGGGCAATATGGCCCGCGTCTTCACAAAGTTGGGTAAAGAGATAACCATGGCGGTAAAAGCTGGTGGTTCCGACCCCGACACTAACCCACGTTTGCGTGTACTTATACAGACGGCAAAGAAAGAAAACATGCCTAAGGAAAACGTAGAGCGTGCTATCAAAAAGGCTACGGACAAGGACTTCTCGGACTATAAGGAGGTAAACTATGAGGGATATGGACCCAATGGAATTGCCATCTTTGTAGAGACAGCCACTGATAACACCACTCGTACGGTGGCTAATATCCGTAGTTACTTCAACAAGCATGGAGGTAGTCTGGGAACCACAGGAAGCCTTGAGTTTCTTTTCGACCATAAGTGTGTCTTTCATTTGCGCAAACGTGAGGATATAGATTTGGAGGAATTTTCTCTTGAGGTTATCGACTTTGGTGTAGAGGACGAGATCGAAGAGGAAGAGGGAGAGCTCATTCTCTATGGAGAGTTTGCTCAAAACGCAGCCCTACAAAGCTATCTCGAAGAGAATGGATGGGAAATTCTCTCGGCAGAGTTTGTACGTATCCCCAAGGATTATCGAGATGTAACGCCAGAAGAGGCAGAACAAGTGAACAAACTAATTGAAAAAATCGAAGAGGACGAAGATGTACAAAACGTCTTCTCCAATATGCGTGAGACGGAGTAAGAGCTGCTCCTTAAGCAAAGATTATAAATAGCAATGCCCCTCCCTTCCTATTAAGCGAAGTGGAGGGGTATTTGTTTTTATTCGGAGTCATTGAGCCGCCTCAAAGAACCCCTCGAAGAGGTCCCTAAAAACTCTCATAGCATTGTGTAGAGAGAATAGTTCTTTTACCTTTGCGGATATAAAGAAAGCTCCGCAAAGGTCCTCAAAAAGATAAAAAACAACACTATGGCAATGACTTGGCAGAAACTCTTGTCCGATATGCGTTTGGGCAAAGAGGATGAGAAACGCGATAAAACAATTCTTTCCTCGGGTGCAGGACGCAGTTCCGACTTTGAGAGAGATTTTGACCGCCTGATATTCTCCGCTCCTTTCCGACGGTTACAAAACAAAGCACAAGTCTTCCCCCTTCCTGGCAACGTATTCGTCCACAATCGGCTCACGCACAGTTTAGAAGTTAGTTGTGTAGGACGCTCTTTGGGGAATAATATTACCCGCCGCTTGCAGGGGGAGTACGGGCACGAACTATTCGATCCCTTGGCGATCGCTTCGATTGTATCTTCAGCCTGCCTTGCGCACGACATGGGCAATCCTCCTTTTGGACACAGTGGCGAGCGGGCAATATCAAACTACTTTGCAGATGGAGCAGGCAAACAATGGGAGGAACAAGTGCGCCGTGAGGGTGGACGCTGGGAAGACTTTCTACATTTTGAGGGTAATGCCAACACGTTTCGTTTGCTCACACACCAGTTTGAGGGCAGGAGAAAAGGAGGTTTTGCCCTCACGTATACCACATTAGCATCGGTAGTAAAGTACCCTTTCTCCTCCATTGCTGGGCAGAAGAAGGGGAAATTCGGATTCTTTGAGACCGAGCAAGAAACCTTTCAAACTATTGCCGATCACTTAGGGTTGCTTCGTTTCGAAGATAATCCTTTGCGCTATGCCCGCCATCCATTGGTCTTTTTGGTCGAAGCGGCAGACGATATTTGTTACCAGATAATGGATTTGGAGGACGCTTGTAAACTGCGTCTTTTGGGGTATCAAGAGGTAATACAACTCATGCTGGACTTCTTTTCCGAGGAGGAACAAGCACACATCCAAGAAATTGCCCATAGCATAGACGACAAAAACGAACGTATAGCTTACGTTCGCTCTAAGGTTATCAATCTTTTGGTGGAGGAGTGCTCCGAAGCTTTTTTACGTCACGAACGGGAGATTTTGGAAGGTACCTTTCAAGGGGCTCTCATCAAAGTTACCTCAGAACGATGTGCCCGAGCCTATCGCAACTCAAGTGAAGTAGCTCGTAAAAACATCTACGTAACGCAGGATGTGGTCGATGTGGAGCTGGCTGGGCATCGCATCTTTGAGGAAATTATTGATCGGATGATGTATGCACTTCTCAATCCTGATAACTCCTATTCGAAAACTTTTCTCAAGCGCGTAAGTAGTCAGTATAATACGGGCGCAGAGAGCCTTTATGGAAAAATTCAGTGTACGCTCGACTTCCTTTCAGGGATGACAGACCTCTATGCACTCGACCTGTATCGCAAACTGACGGGAATGAACCTCCCTGCCGTCTGAAAGCTGTGTTCTCAAAATAGTTACTGCATATTCAATCTCTACTAACGACGAGCCCTGACGATAGTTGGGATTCGTGTGAGCTTTTGTTTCCTCCTATAACAACTTTTTTTCTCTCCTATGCAAACTCTACTTTCTTCCTATGCAAACTCGAGTTTCCTCCTGTGCAAACTTTTGCCCCTTTCCACCCCCTTGATATAAGGCATAGCATCAGCAAGAAAAAAGGTTACGAAAACATCGAAGCGTACAAAATCAAATCAATTTCTATCTTTGCAGAACGAAAATAGCCTTCACCGCGATGTTAATTATAAAGAGAAATAAACAAACTGAGGAATTTACCCTTGACAAGATAAAAAATGCGCTGAAGCGTGCCTTCGGAGCAACTAAAACAAAGATTTCACAACGAGAACTCACAGAGCTTTGTAAGAAAATCCTTGCAGAAATAGAGTCCCTACAACGTAAGCAAATCGACGTGGAGATGGTACAGGATATCGTCGAAACCGAGCTTATGAAGGGCGGACATTACAAAGTTGCCAAAGCCTATATACTCTACCGTACCAAGCGCACCGAGGCTCGTGAAGTAATCAATAAATTCCGCGTACAGGTCAAAGACGAAGAGATCATCTCGTTGCTCAAAGAGATACAAGAGCAACACCAGGGTGCTGTATATGCTTTAGACCTCCTATACGCTAAGTTTTTTGCTTTCTTCAAAGAGGGGGGCAATACGCTCTCCACGCTTATCAAAGCTGCCGTTGAGCTCATTACACCTCAGGCTCCCAACTGGGAATATATCGCCTCTCGCCTCTACGCCTTGGAATTAAGAAAAGCTTTGGATAAAGAGGAAGAATCTCTAAACATAGACAGTTTTTATGCCAAGATTAAGTACCTCACAGATGAGGGATTGTATGGCCGCTACATCTTAGAAAACTATACTCGAGAGGAGATAGACCGACTGGCGCAAGGTATCGACAACGAACGTACTCAGCTACTCACCTATAGCAGTCTCCACTTGGTGGCTAAACGCTACGTGATACGCTCGGGTAGTCATACGATATTGGAGAGCCCACAAGAGATGTTTATGGGCATCGCCATGCACCTTGCTATGCCCGAGAAGGAAAACAAAGTGCATTGGGCTAAAAAGATATACGATATACTCTCTCAACTCAAGGTTACGATGGCAACGCCCACTATGAGCAATGCCCGTAAACCCCTGAGCCAGCTCTCCAGTTGCTTTATCGACGTCATGCCCGACAACCTTATTGGCATTTATCGTACGATAGACAACTTTGCCCAAGTCTCTAAGTTCGGGGGTGGTATGGGTATATATTTAGGTAAAATACGTGCCGTAGGTAGTGATATTAGGGGCTTCAAAGGTGTAGCTGGTGGCGTGCTTAAGTGGGTCAAACTGGCCAACGATACCGCCATTGCGGTAGACCAATTGGGCGTTCGTCAGGGTTCGGTAGCTCTTTACTTAGATATTTGGCACAGGGATATGCCCGAGTTTCTGCAGATACGTACCAATAACGGAGACGATCGTATGAAAGCGCATGATGTTTTCCCTGGCGTATGTATCCCCGATTACTATTGGCAGCAACTCGAGGAGAATCCCAATGGAGAGTGGTATATGTTATGCCCTCACGAAGTTTTGGCCACCAAAGGCTATGCGTTGGAAGACTTCTTCGGCGATGAATGGACGCGACGCTACCTCGACTGTGTAGCCGATAACCGCCTGACTAAAAGACCCATTGCCATTAAAGATATGTTACGCCTTATTATTAAGTCGGCAGTGGAAACGGGTACGCCTTTCATCTTCAACCGAGATACGGTCAATCGCATGAATCCTAACGCTCATCAGGGTATCATTTACTGCTCTAACCTCTGTACAGAGATAGCTCAAAACCAGAGCGAGATACGCCTTAAACAGATTAAGGTAGAGATAGAGGATGGCGCAGAGGTAGTGGTGGAAAAGAGCATTGCGGGCGACTTTGTGGTGTGCAATCTTGCGTCTCTTGTACTGGGTAACATCAATACAGACCAACCCGACGAACTTAAAGATATTGTCCATACCATAGTACGTGCTCTGGACAACGTTATCAACCTCAACTTCTACCCTATACCCTACGCAGAAATAACCAATATGAAGATGCGTCCCATAGGCTTAGGCACCAGCGGATACCATCATCTACTGGCAAAAAAAGGTATTGCATGGGAGAGCGAGGAGCATCTACAATTTATGGATAAGCTCTATGAACGCATTAACTTCCACGCTATAGAAGCCTCGGCAGAACTGGCTGAGGAGAAGGGTCGTTATACTTATTTTGAGGGAAGCGACTGGCAGACAGGTGCCTACTTTACCAAAAGAGACTACACCTCTAAAGAGTGGCAACAGCTCGCAGCACAGGTGGCACAAAAAGGTATGCGCAACGGCTATCTTCTCGCCATAGCACCTACCAGCTCTACCTCTATAATAGCAGGAACGACGGCTGGTACCGACCCCATCATGAACCGCTATTTCTTGGAAGAAAAGAAGGGCTCTATCGTGCCTCGTGTAGCACCCGATTTGACCGATAGTACCTTCTGGTTGTACAAAACAGCCCACACCATAGATCAAAAATGGGTAGTAGATGCCGCAGGTGTGCGCCAACGCCATTTGGATCAGGCACAGTCGGTAAACCTTTTTATCACCCAAGAGATAACATTTGGCGGCATACGCGACCTCTATCTAAGAGCTTGGCACAAAGGCGTTAAGACCCTATACTACATCCGAAGTCTTGCCCTCGAAGTGGAGGAATGTGAGACTTGCTCGGCATAATTGAACATATAAACAGACCGTTAGCTATAGACACTTGATACGTTTATGGATTTAAAGAAAAAAGCACTCTTCAATGAGTTGGGAGATATAGAACTCTCTAAACGTCGTTTGATAAATGGAAATACGACCAACCTCAACGACTTCAACAACATAAAATACACATGGGTTTCCAACTGGTATCGCACCGCAATGAACAACTTCTGGATACCCGAGGAAATCAATCTGAGTCAGGATGTAAAAGACTATCGTCTGCTATCGCCTGCCGAGAAGAGTGCCTACGATAAAATCCTTTCGTTCCTGATTTTCTTAGACAGCATACAAACAGCCAATCTGCCCAGCGTCGGCGAATATATCACAGCTAACGAGGTTAATTTATGCCTTACCATACAGGCTTTTCAAGAGGCAGTACACTCGCAAAGCTATAGCTATATGCTCGATACAATCTGCTCGCCCGAGGAACGCACAGAGATTCTTTATCAGTGGAGAGACGACCCCCATTTGCTACGACGTAACAAGTTTATCGGCGATATCTATAATGAGTTTCAGGAAAACAAAACACCCGAACAGTTGCTCCGTACCATGGTGGCCAACTACATTCTCGAGGGGGTTTACTTCTACTCTGGGTTCATGTTTTTCTACAACTTAGGACGCATCGGTAAAATGCCTGGTTCCGTGCAAGAAATACGTTATATCAACAGAGACGAAAACACTCACTTGTGGCTCTTCCGATCTATGATACTTGAGTTGAAAAAAGAGGCTCCAGGGCTCTTCACACCCGAGAGCGAGGAGATCTTTAGAGGTATGATAAAAGAGGGGGCTCTACAAGAAATCGAGTGGGGTAAATATGTGATTGGCAACGAAATAGAGGGGTTAACTGAGCAAATGGTTAGTGACTACATCATGTATTTGGCCAACCTGCGCTCGTCGAACCTTGGGCTCGGAGTAATCTTCCCAGGATACGAAGAGGAGCCTATGAGTATGGATTGGGTATCTCAATACAGCAACTCCAACCTCATTAAGACCGATTTCTTTGAGGCTAAGCCGAGTGCTTATGCCAAATCTGCCTCTATCGAAGATGATCTTTAGAAAAATTAAAATTTGCCCTTTGAGAGTACCAATGCCCCTTTTTGTTGGGGCGTTTCTCTTTGAAAACTTTACTTCATCAAAGAGTTTTTGATATATGTCGCAAAAAAAGGTATAACTTTGCGCTCGTGGATTATTAAGTATTTTATTATAAAGCAAGTAAAAACAGATGCAAAACAAAGGATTTGTGATCTTCATCACAGCTGCGTTGGCCATTATCTGTGCCTACTATCTTTCGTTCACTCCTGTAGTACGCCACTATGAGAATAAAGCAGAGGCTATGACCGCTGCGGGGCAAGATGGTAAAGCATACCTCGATTCGATGGCTAATGAGAAAGTTTGGTTCGGACAAACACTCAAGAAAGCAAGAACACAACAAATAGGATTAGGACTTGACCTCAAGGGAGGGATGAACGTAGTACTACGCCTCAATGCAAAGGATCTACTCATTAATCTCTCCGATCACAGTGAAGACCCTAATTTCCTTAAAGCCTTAGACAACGCTACAAAGTCCTCTCAATCGGGAGACTTTATCGACAAGTTCGTTAGCGAGTATAAGAAAATTGCTCCCGATGGGCAACTTTCTATCATATTCGGTAACGGAGACCTCCGTGAGCAGGTGTCGGCTCGTAGCACCAACGAGGAAGTTATCAAGATCCTTAAGGAGAAATACAACAGTGCATCTGAAGCCTCCATCAACGTGCTGCGTACCCGTATCGACCGTTTTGGGGTAGTAGCACCCAACATCCAAAAGATCGAGGGCGAAGGTCGTATATTGGTAGAGCTTCCTGGGGTTAAAGAGCCTGAGCGTGTACGTAGCCTTTTACAACAGAGTGCTAACCTCCAATTCTGGCGTACTTATGACTACACCGAGATTGAGAGCGATTTGATCAATGCCAACACACGCCTCTCGGCAATGGCCTCTCTCTCTACTACCGAGGTTACCCCCTCTGAAGAAGTAACGGCAGAAGTAACCCCAGCAGAGGAAACAGCTCCTGCCACCGAAGAGACAGCAGCTGTAGCTCCCGAAGCAACAGAAGTAACTGCTGATACCGTAGAAAGTAAGGCAGAAGCTACTAATGATGTGCTTTTCAGCCGCCTCAACCTCATCAACAGAGGTGCAATCGTCGGTATGGCTCGTAATGCTGATCGTGCTGCAATTGACAGCCTCATCCAAATAGCAAAAGAAAAAGGCTTTATCCGTGAAGACCTCCTCCTCCTCTGGGGTAACACTCCTTATGTAAACCCAGAAACAAAGAGAGAGACAGACCTTTACGAGCTCTACGCGATACGAGGCAACCGTACTGGTCAGCCCGATTTGGGCGGAGAGGTAGTAACCTCTTCTAAGAGCGAAATGAGCCAATCTATGATTAGTCGTGGTCCTATCGTTACAATGGCGATGAACGAAGAGGGTGCACGCAAGTGGGCACGTCTCACAAAAGAGAACATCGGTAAGCCTATTGCCGTAGTTTTGGACAATGTAGTTTACTCTGCACCTGCTCCTCGTGGAGAGATTACAGGCGGACGCTCAGAAATTAGTGGTGACTTTACCGTAGAACAAACAGTCGACCTTGCCAACGTACTCAATTCTGGACGTATGGAAGCAACTGTTACTATCGAACAGGAAAACGTAGTAGGCCCTACTCTCGGGGAAGAATCTATCCGTTCAGGGGTTATTTCTTTCTTCGTGGCACTGCTCATTCTCATGATTTACATGTGCTTGGCCTATGGTTTAATCCCTGGTTTGATTGCCAACGGAGCTCTTGTTATCAACAGTTTCTTCACGTTAGGTATCTTGGCATCGTTCCACTCTGTCCTCACTCTCTCTGGTATCGCCGGGTTGGTACTAACCTTGGGCATGGCAGTCGATGCTAACGTGCTTATATTTGAGCGCATAAAAGAAGAGTTACGTGCAGGTAAGTCTGTAACACGTGCTATTGCCGACGGTTATGGCAATGCCTTCTCTGCTATCTTCGACTCTAACATCACAACCATTATCACTGGGGTTATCCTCTATACTTTCGGTACAGGACCTATCCGTGGTTTTGCTACTACCTTGATTATTGGTTTGATTGCCTCTTTCATAACCGCCGTATTCTTGACACGTATCGTGGCAGAGTGGCTCGATAAGAAAGGCAAGATGAGCAAGGTTACTTATACAACTTCTATCACTCGTAACATATTGACCAACCCAACTTTCAACATCTTGGGCAAGCGCAAACTCGGTATTGCTATACCTGTAATCCTTGTACTCGTAGGTGTGGTTGGATTTGCCACACTGGGCTTGAATAAGGGTATCGAGTTCTCTGGAGGTCGTAACTTCGTGATAGCCTTTGACCAAAAGGTTAACATCGAAGAGATACGCGCAGCTCTTGCTCCAGAACTTGATAACAAACTCGTGGTTACCTCTATAGGTAATGAAGGTACCGAGGTACGTGTCGCTACCAACTATATGATAGAAGAGAATACTGCCGAGGTCGAAGATGCCATTAACAACAAGCTCTACAACGCTTGTAAGGCATTCTATCAAAATCCTGTAAGCAAAGAAACTTTCCTTTCCGAAAGCATTGTAAGTTCTCAAAAGGTAAGTGCAAGCATGTCTAAAGATATTAGTCGCAAGGCGTTCATTGCCGTGCTAATCTCTTTATTCTTCATGGCATTCTACATTCTTATCCGTTTCCGTCGTATTTCTTACTCTATCGGAGCTTTTGCCTCTGTAACAGCTACGACCCTCAGCATTATAGCTCTCTATATTTTGCTCTGGAAGTTTATGCCTTTTACGATGGAAATCGATCAAAACTTCATTGCGGCCATTCTTGCTATTATCGGTTACTCAATCAACGATACTGTGGTAGTATTTGACCGTATCCGCGAGACTGTAAAGAACTATCCTAATAGAGATTTCTATACAACCATTAACGATGCGTTGAATAGCACTCTATCAAGAACATTAAATACCTCATTGACCACCTTCATTGTGATGTTTATCATCTTCATCTTTGGAGGCGCATCTATGAGAAGCTTTACTTTTGCAATTCTGCTTGGTATCGTAATCGGAACATACAGTACACTCTTTGTAGCTTCTCCGATTGCTTATATGCTTGCCACAAAGAAATCAAAGAAACAGATTGCAAAAAGATGATTGCCCATCAGTAAAGTAGTTTAAGCAACCTTATTTATGGAGACTCCTCTTCTATCACAGCCGTGTTAGGGGGAGTCTTCGGCTTTAGGGAAAAAAGATATCAAACAAAAAGAAACAAGAAAAAGTATTGAAGAAACTATTAGAGAACAGAAACTAAAAAAGGAATTTTTATGAGACAGAACAGAGTACGTTTTATGAGTCTATTGCTCTTGACACTCATTAGCATAGGCTGGACCTACGCCCAGACGTTGGTAACGGGTAAGGTTTTAGATAAAGAACTAAAGAGCCCTATCGTCGGAGCTTCTGTAAGTACAGGTCAGGGAGCTACTCTCAAGGGTACTACAACCGATGCAGAGGGCAACTTTAAACTCGAGGTACCACGCAACGCTACACTTACCATTAGGAGCGTTGGTTATGTATCTTACACCCACAAGCTATCGGCTACTACACGTACCTACGCATTGGGCACCATTTACTTGGTAGAGGATGCGGTTAGCTTGGGACAGGTAGAAGTTATTGCCTCTATCGTGCCCAAAGACAGAAAGGTACCCGTACCCGTTTCTAATATCTCGTTGGCACAAATCGAGAGCAAGGCATTCAATACCGAGTTCCCCGAACTTCTTAAGTCTACTCCTTCGGTATATGTAACTCGTTCAGGGGGTGGTTTTGGAGATTCTCGTATCATGATGCGTGGTTTCGACACTAACAACCTTGGGGTGCTTATCAACGGAGTGCCCGTAAACGACATGGAGAACGGACGTGTTTACTGGAGTAACTGGGCTGGACTCAACGACGTATCCTCTTTGGTACAGGTACAGCGAGGTTTGGGAGCATCTCGCCTCGGTATATCTTCTGTCGGAGGTACCATCAACATCGTAACAAAGAATGTAGATGCTAAAAAGGGAGGAAGTGTATATACGGGTATTGGTAACGACCAGTATGTCAAGTACGGCTTCAGTATCTCTACAGGTTTGATGGACAACGGCTGGGCTGTTACTGCTTCGGGAGCTACCTCTTACGGAGATGGATATGTAAAGGGAACCGACTTCCGTGGATGGAGCTATTTCTTGAACCTCTCTAAAAAAATCAACGAAGACCACACTCTTTCTTTTACCGCTTTTGGTGCTCCTCAGTGGCACAACCAAAGATCGGCTCGCCATACACAAGAGCAGTATGCAGAGCATCCCGACAAAGAGCGTATGAACTTAGAGTATGGTTATCTCAATGGTGGGGTATACTCTGCTCGCCACAACTTTTATCACAAGCCACAACTCTCACTCAACCATCTTTGGAGAATAGACGAACGCTCTTCTCTCAGCACAGCTGTTTACGCTTCTATCGCTAACGGAGGTGGACGTCGTGTAGATGGCAAAATCGAAAAAGTTGGAGGAAAAACAGTGCGCTATACCAACTGGATCGAGGCATATCGTGGCAAACTTGACCCTATCGCTAAGCGTACAGCGAGCGGACTTGTAGATTGGGAAAGCATTTTCGCTGCCAATGCTGCAGAAGGAGATAAAGGTTCCAAAGTTATCCTTGCCAACAGTGTCAACAACCACCAATGGTATGGTATCCTCTCTACCTATCGCAATCGTTTGGATGAGCAGTTCACCATCACAGCAGGGGTCGACGGACGTCTCTACAAAGGCGATCACTACAAGCAAGTGTATGACCTTTTGGGCGGTGTGAACTATCAAAATCAGCTACTTAAAAACCAAATAGACGCAGGTAAGACTTTCCTCAAACCTGGCGACATCTTTGACTACCATAATATCGGTGAGGTAGTATGGGGAGGAGCTTTTGCTCAGGGAGAGTTTACCAGTGACGAATTTGATGCTTTCTTATCAGGGTCTCTAACCTATCAAGGTTATCGTTACCTCGTGCCCGACGGATACAACGAAGCTAATTATAAAAAGTTGGCTGCAGATATACGCGACCGTGCCGCTTCTGACCGCGTGAACTTCATGCCCTTTAGTATTAAGGCGGGAGCTTCTTACAAATTCCTCGATTACAATAACGTGTTTGTCAATGCAGGTTACTTCACTCGTGCTCCTCATTTCGGGGGGACGTTCCTCAACTACTCTGCAGAGATCAACAAGAACTTGACCAACGAGAAAATCCTCACAGCAGAGTTGGGTTACGGATTTACCAACGAGTATGTTCGTGTCAATTTGAACGGTTACTACACCAAGTGGAACGACCGTTTCTTGCGTCGCTCAAGTGTACTCGATACACGTCAGTACTTCAACTTCCGTGGTTTGAACGCACAGCACATGGGGGTAGAACTCGAGGCAGAGGCTCGTCCCGTAGATGAATTACGCCTTAACGCTATGATTTCTTGGGGAGACTGGCGTTGGGGTGGTAAGACGCTCTTCGATGTATATGATGAGTCTCAAACAAAAGTGGGCGATGGAGAGATTAACCTCAAAGGTGTACACGTAGGTAACTCAGCTCAGTTCACAGCAGCTTTCGGCTTCGATTGGGAAGTATTCTCCAAGCTCCACCTCCGTGGTAACGTGAACTACTTTGGTAAGAACTATGCAGACTTCGAACCCACCAACCGTCTTTCTAAGAAAGGTGGAGAAATCGAGGTGTATACTGGTGATGCCTGGAAGATGCCCGATTACACATTGGTAGACCTCTCTGTAAGCTACAACTTTGAGCTTTATAAGGGTATGACAGCCACCATCTTCGGAGGCGTTAATAACCTTTTCAACACTCGCTACATAGCCGATGCTACCGACGGTGTTAAGGTAGATAGCAACAACGTACGTACAGGTGAAGATGCCCTCGTATGGTACGGATTTGGACGCACTTGGCAGATGGGTATGCGCGTTAACTTCTAACGCCACTCCGCATAGTACCAAGGGGCGAAAGACTTTGGAAAAGTATTGACTTTTGCAGAGCATTTTTGAGAGAGTGTAAAGCTCCATTCCCTAAGGTGCCTAACAATAAAAAGCTGTATCTCGCACAAAAACGAGCTACAGCTTTTTCTTTCTTTTCTCTTTCCTTTGTCACATATCCGAAGGAAGTATTTATTTTTAGAGCCAGAGAAAAAGGTAGACAGGTACTAATCGCACTATAATAGAATTGAAACTAGGAGATGCTATCGGTGGGGCTGCAGGAGAGTGGCGTACTAATCGCATTATAATAGTATTGTAAGAGAGTACCTTTCAAATCTGCGCTACATTCCCATATTTTTTTTTCTTACCCCAGAGGGAGAGACAGGTTATAACAAAACCGACCTTTCATTTTTCTCCTCACTAACTTTTTGCCTGCGAACTATCTTGCTGAGGAGCAGAGTGTTACCATTTAGTAGTGAATAGATAGGTAACGATTAAGAAATGAGCGGAGTGCTTTGAGGTACACTGTTTTGAATAGCCAAAGAACGCTCACTATTATCACTTGCAAAGATATTGATTTGTGAGCAAAAGTGAGCGTTCTTTCGTGATTTTCTTCTTTGAGAAGAGAGAATTTGTTCCCTACATCCTTCGTCCCCGTTTCTTTCTCTTGTTGGCTTCGTGGCGCAGTCTCCGCTGAAAGGCGGTTTCGGCATAATTCTCTCCATGGACTTGGAAGTCCAGTACACCGCCAACACCCGATGCAATCCCTTCGGCAACAACATCCACTACGCTCTCAACAAGGCTTGGTTCAGGACTTGGTGTTGGCTGTCGCTTTTCTTCTTGTAAAGGGCTTTTCGTCTGATAAATTGGAACAGAAGAGTGATAGGGAGCAGCATAGGACAGCCCGAATTGTTTCAGCAGCGAGTTATATCCAAACTC
>NZ_FUXE01000016.1 GCF_900167105.1 Porphyromonas circumdentaria
ACATTCTATCACAACGGACAATGGTGCCGAGTTTATGGCTTTTTCTTCCATCGAAAGGGCGCTCAAAATTCCCGTTTTCTTTGCAAAACCCTATTGCTCAACCGAAAAACCACACATAGAACATCTAAACAAACTAATAAGACAATATATACCGAAAGGAACCTCTTTCTCCGAAATATCGAAACTACAAATCAAAACAATACAAAGCCTGCTAAACAACAGACCCAGAAAAAAGCTAAACTTTCAATCTCCTATAGAAGCCCTTGACGTATATTTGCAACAACGTTGCACTTGACTCTGGAATCTGCAATATGGCAAATCCTGCAACACAGATACCTTTCTCTCGAGAAAAGTAGTAACTTTGGGAGTCGAAAAAGAGCAGTAAGCGAGTAGAATGTTGCAGCAAAAAGCCCCCATTGGGATATTTGACTCTGGTTATGGCGGACTTACCATCCTTAACGAAATACGTAAAGCGATGCCCCAGTACGACTTTCTCTATTTAGGAGATAATGCTCGCTCTCCATACGGCAGTCGCTCTTTTGAAATTGTTCACAAGTTTACGCTCCAAGCGGTAAAAAAATTATTTTCTTTTGGCTGTCCCTTAATCATATTAGCCTGCAACACTGCTTCGGCAAAGGCTCTTCGCACAATACAACAGCAAGATTTACCTAACATGGAAGACCCTACTCGGAGGGTACTAGGAGTAATCCGCCCAACGATAGAGATCGTAGACCAGTTAAGCACAAGCAAGCATGTGGGGATTTTAGCCACAGAAGGGACTATTATCAGTCACAGTTACCCAATAGAAATTGCGAAGTTGTTCCCTCTATTTACAGTACACGAGGAGGCTTGCCCTATGTGGGTTCCTTTGGTGGAAAACGGGGAGTATAACAGTCCTGGGGCGGACTACTTCGTTCGCAAACATCTGGATGCTCTTTTATCAAAAGACCCTCTTATTGACACTGTCATATTGGGCTGTACACATTACCCTTTGTTACAAGAAAAAATCAAACAATACCTTCCCCCTGCTGTTCACATTATAGCGCAGGGAGAATATGTAGCCTCCTCTCTGAAAGACTATTTATCAAGACATGTCGAGATGGAGCAAAGACTCTCTAAGAACGGAACTACCCGTTATCTAAGTACCGAGCAAGCCGATAAATTTGTCGAAAAAGCCTCGGTTTTCCTCCAAGAGAAAATTTGCGCAGAGCAAATCTCAATAGACTGAGTTATTTTAGCAACAAAGAAAAATTACCCCTAACAACCCTGAATTAATTTATGAAACAGAATAAGAAACTTTTATCTGCACTATTGGTTGTGTCCACCTTACTTGCTTCTGTAGCAACAATTACACTTCTTACATCATGCTCTTGCAAGATGATCCATAAGGGCGTTGCCCTGGATAAGATTGTGGGGAATTGGCACATTACTCACATCAATGGAGAGACTGTAAATAGTGAAGAGCCTGTAACGCTCAACTTTGATGCCAAGGAAATGAGATTGAATGGGAAAGCGATCTGCAATATCTACGGAGCAGCGTTTACAATAAAAAACTCGGGCGAAATAAAAGTAGAAGATGTTTTCTCTACTCTTGTAGGATGCCCAGGCAATGCATTTGAAACCCAATATTACTCTCTTTTAGAGTCGGTAACCTATATCAACGTCAAGGGGCAGGAAGCATTTCTTTATCAAAATAAAAAGGACAAAAAGCCCGTTATTACTCTGCATCGATAAGAATTAAGGAAGGGGAACCACTCTTCACTGTATGTTACTCAAATTAGAATAGATATATATATCATGTTAAAGTCCCGAAAAATCTTCTCTTCTTTTGCTACCCTTTTTATACTCTGCTTCGGAATATCTTCCAATCAGACTGCAAGTGCTCAAAATGGGGAAAAATCATTCTCCATCGAAGAAATTACTAACTGGCACTTTGCTTACAAACATGCAGGAAGAGGCTTTCGTTCTATGGACGATGGACGCTACTATACAGAACTAAACTACGAGAGAACCAAGATAACTCAGTCCGTGTTTGCCACAGGCAAGGTAGTAAGTGTTTTATTTGACCTCTCTACACAAAAGGAGGTGCCCATAAAAAAGATCGATGACTATATCATTGCCCCTGGAGGAAACCATATTTTACTCATGACAGAGACTGAGCAAATATACCGACATTCCTCACGTGCCAAAGTCTTCCACTACGATGTTCGTAGAAAGCGTTTAGCTCCATTAAGTTCGCAGGAAGGACTTATCATGATCCCTACCTTTAGTCCAGATGGACGGATGGTAGCTTTTGTGCGCGATAACAATATATTCATACGCAAATTTGATTTCGATAGCGAAATACAGGTAACAACCGATGGCAAAAAAAACGAAATCATATATGGTGCTACAGATTGGGTTTATGAAGAGGAGTTGGGCTGTACCAAGCTTCTTACATGGAGTGGCGATAATGCCTATCTCGCCTATGTACGTTTCGACGAGTCTGAGGTAAAAGCCTACGATATGCCCCTCTACGGTAATAGATTGTACCCTGTAAACTACACCTACAAGTATCCCAAAGCGGGAGAAAAAAATTCAGATGTCTCTCTATTTGTCTATAACATTAACCAGAAAACAGCTCGTGAGGTAGCTCTTCCCATAGATAAAGAAGCCTACCTGCCTCGCATAGAGTTTACTCCCATCAACAATGGATT
Source organism: Porphyromonas circumdentaria (assembly GCF_900167105.1). Taxonomy (GTDB): domain Bacteria; phylum Bacteroidota; class Bacteroidia; order Bacteroidales; family Porphyromonadaceae; genus Porphyromonas; species Porphyromonas circumdentaria. Next base: position 2,697 of record NZ_FUXE01000016.1, read on the forward strand.
GGCTGTTTTCACACTCAATAGACATCAAAACGACTTTAAGCTTTTCTTGGTCAACCCCGCAACGCTTATTGCTCAGCAAGCTCTAAGAGATACCGATGACGCCTATATAAAAACCGAGTGGATACGTAGTCTTATCATTTCGAAAAAGGGCTTTACCATGGTAAGTGAGAGAGATGGGTATGCTCACATCTATCAGTACAACACGGTCGGAGAAAAGAAAGCGCAGCTTACTAAGGGGACTTATGATGTACTAACGCTCTACGGGGCAGATAAAGAGGGAAATATCTATTACCAAGCTGCGGATGTGAGAGCTACCCAACGCCGAGTTTTGAAAGTAACTCCTACTGGAAAGACGAGTGTCCTTTCTGGCAAAGAGGGTATAAATAATGCGACTTTTAGCAGCGACTTTACTCACTTCTTAAATGTCTTTAGTAGCACATCTATCCCCCCTCAATACTCTATTCACAGCAGTAAAGATGGTAAAGAGTTGCGTATGCTGGAGGATAATAAAGCTTTGGCAAAGAAAATACGACAATACTGTTTCAACGAAAAAGAATTTATCCAACTCGAAATTGGCGGCGGGCTTGTTCTCAACGGATGGATACAAAAGCCCAAAGATTTTGACCCTAACAAACAGTACCCTCTTCTTATGGTACAATACAGCGGTCCAGACTCTCAGGAAGTATTAGACCGTTTTGGTATTGGTTGGGAGTACTACCTTGCCCAAGAGGGGTATATCGTAGCGTGTGTAGATGGTCGCGGTACAGGGTCAAGAGGTAGAGAATGGCGTAAGAGTACTTATATGCAACTGGGTATACTCGAGTCAGACGATCAAATAGCTGCTGCAAAAGCCTTTGGCAAACTACCCTATATAGATGCTTCTCGTATAGGAATATGGGGGTGGAGTTTTGGTGGTTATATGACCCTACTAACGATGTGTAGAGGAGAGGGCGTCTTCAAGGCAGGTATCTCTGTAGCTCCTGTTACAGATTGGCGTTATTACGACACAATTTACACAGAACGTTACCTACGCACTCCTCAAGAAAATCCTGCTGGCTACTCCAAGGGAGCCCCCTTACATTTAGCACAAAACCTCAAAGGAAATCTTCTGATTATACATGGAGCGGCAGACGATAATGTACACTTACAGAATGCTATGGACTTTGTTGAGGCCTTAGTACAACACGACATTCCTTTTGAGATGGCTATTTACACCGATAAAGATCACAGTATTTATGGTGGAAATACTCGTCAGCATCTTTATAAGAAGAAAGTTGATTTCCTAAAGAGAAACCTATAAAAATCCTTTTACTATTATAAGGTTCTATGCCCAGTAACTTTGTAAAAAAACCAGAGTGGCTTCGCATCAAAATGGGGGGTAGCGTTACTTACGGTACAACTCGCCAAGTTATAGAGGGTCACTGTCTGCACACTATTTGCAGTAGCGGTCGCTGCCCCAATCAGGGTGAGTGTTGGAGTAGAGGTACTGCCACTTTTATGATCGGAGGCAATATCTGCACACGCAGTTGTCGCTTCTGCAACACCCTCTCTGGTCGTCCTCTTACCTTAGACGCCAACGAACCCCAAGCCGTGGCAGAGAGCGTGCGCACACTTAAGTTGAAACACGCTGTCATAACGAGTGTAGACCGAGACGACCTCCCAGACGGCGGAGCCGAGCATTGGGTAAAAACAATTTTAGCAATCAAACAACTCAACCCAGGGGTAACTTGCGAGGTTTTGATACCTGACTTTCGCGGAGACCTTTGTATGGTCGAGAAGATCATATCGGCACAGCCCGAGGTTATCTCTCACAATATGGAAACCGTCCGTCGCCTTACCCCCTCTGTTCGTAGTGTGGCTACTTACGACACCAGCCTTGCGGTACTACACTGTATAGCCCAGTCGGGTATTCCTACCAAAACAGGTCTCATGTTGGGTTTAGGCGAAAGGGAGGAAGAAATAATAAATCTCATGGACGACGTTCGGGAGAGAGGGGTGAGTATTCTTACAATAGGGCAATACCTAAGACCCAGCAGGAAAAATATTCCCGTGGTAGAATACCATACTCCTGAATACTTTGATTATCTCAAAGAAATAGCTCTTAGCAAAGGTTTTACTCATGTTGAGAGTGCTCCTCTGGTTCGTTCTTCCTACCATGCCGAGCAGCATGTTATAAAGAAATAAGTTGCCATAGTAGAGACAGAGTATGCTCCGTACAAGAAACATTCTGGTGGATAGGGGGAATAGTTACTGCAAAGTAACGCTGTCTGACAATGGAGTACTGTCGGAACAGAGATTATTTCACAAACTCTCTCAAGCCGACTTGGTTCACCTATGTGACGTTTCTCCCAACACATCGCTAAGAGCTTTATATTGTGCCGTAGGTAGTCCCGAAAAGGAAGTTATAGACTTTCTTCGCGAGCACTGTTCATTCTTCCTCTATCTCGATGAAAAAACAGAAGTACCTCTTAAAGAAATCCACTATCAAAGAGGACAATTAGGAGCAGATCGTATCGCTTTGGCAGTAGGAGCCTATGATGTCGCGCCCTCAGGGCATGAGATACTCGTTATAGATATCGGTACAGCTATCACTTATGAAAGAATTTCTTCAGAAGGAGTTTATCTGGGAGGAAATATCTCTCCTGGTCCCTTGACCAGAAGCATCTCTCTACACCAGGCAACTGCCAAACTCCCAGAGGTAACACTCTCCCCTAACTATGCAGAATGGGGCAATACAACAGAGGGAGCTATTATAGCAGGAATAATGGAGGGAATACTGTTTGAAATAGAGGGATATTGCAACAGAATGAGGGAAAAGCATCCGCAACCGACAATATTATTGACGGGCGGATATGCTTACTATTTTGCGGATAAATTAAAAAATGTGACCTTTGTAGAACCGAACCTTGTAATGAAAGGGTTAGATAAATTGTTAGAATATAATGTACAAACAGCACAAACTAAGAAATAGGGTTTCATATATATTAGTAGGATTGGCAGTACTGTTGCTGTCGCCTCAACTCAAAGCCCAGAACAACAGTACCGAATCTCCCTATACAAGATTTGGAATAGGCTCTTTGGCTCAATCTACCTCCAACACTTCTCGAGGTTTGGGGAATACGGGTATTGCTCTTAGTTCTAAGGGACATATAAACCCTAAAAATCCCGCTTCGTACGCGGCAGTAGATTCGCAAACGTTCATTTTAGACTTTTCCTCCAGCATTGGTTTCTCTTGGTTTGCAGAAAACAACAAGAAAGATAGTCGTCTTTTGGGAAATTTTGAGTACGTTACAATGCTCTTTCCTATAACCAAGTGGATGGCAATAAGTGCTGGAGCGATGCCCTACTCCTCTGTTGGCTACCGTTTTGGGAGTACGCAGCCAATAGGTAATAATAGTGCACAGATATATTCTATCGACTATAATGGCTCTGGTAGTATCAATGAGTTTTATTTGGGTACGGCCTTTCTTCCTTTCAAAAACTTTTCGATTGGGGTAAATGCCTCTTTTCTCTTGGGAGAACTCAAGCATAATCAAATGGTTAGCTACAACACAGGCTCTTCCTACAACACACTATTCTATAATGGACTAAAGCTTTCGGGATTAAAAGCATCCGTAGGTATGCAATATGCTATAGCGGTGGGAAAAGAAGACAAAGTTAGATTGGGAGTAATCTACACGCCATCAACACCTCTAAAAAGTGTATCAACATACAGAGAAAGTATCATACAGTCAGGTATACCTCCGAAGGTTACGAAATCTGACTCCATTAGTTCTTCCTCAAGCTATAAAGTACCTTCTCAATTGGGTCTGGGCGTAGCTTACGAGATAAACAAAAAACTTCTCCTTACAACTGATGTACAGTATAATATTTGGAAAAAAGCTATACTCGAAAAGGAGACGTACCAGATACAAAACCAATGGCAAGTAGGTTTAGGTATAGCCTATACTCCCAACGCTTCTGACCGTTCTTTATGGAAAAGAATTGAGTACAGAGGTGGAATTTCTGCAGAAAACTCTTATCTTCAACTCCGAGCAGGCAATCGCTTGAGTGGATACTATAAAGGAGGGATATCTTTCGGAGTGGGTATTCCTATGATTGATAGAAGATCTTTTCTGGATTTGACCCTCGACTATGGGCACCTCATGCCTCAAACTCGAGGTTTTGTTCACGAAAACTACCTCCGCTTTACAGTGGGACTTCGCTTTAACGAGGGCTGGTTCCGCAAGATTAAGTTAGATTAAAAAGACTGCTCAAAGGCAGATTGTATAAAAAATAATAAGAAAGGGATAATACAAATGAGACGTATTAAAGTGCTTTTTTCAGCCATATTATTGGCCACATCTCTAATGGGATATTCTCAAACAGGAATAGAAACAAATACTCCTTTTGGTAAAGGGCAAGACAGTATCAAATGTCGAGAAAACATAAGTCTATTTACCTCTTACGCCAAAGAGGGTAACTTCAAAGAAGCTCGTACCTATTGGCAATCGGCTTATACGGAATGTCCTGCTGCAACGAAAAACATCTACATCTATGGTGTACGCATCCTCAATTGGGAGTTGCAAAACGAAACAGATCCTGCAAAAAAGGAGCAACTATTGAAGCAACTTTTAGAGGTGTATGATACTCGTGCTAAATACTTCGGTAATGACCCCAAGTATGGTCTTGATTGGATTACCTCGAGCAAGATTACGGACTATCTCAATTGGGTAGATAAGAATAAAATAGACTACAACATGATTTACACATGGACTCAACCTATCGTAAATCAAATGGGAGAAAAAGCAGATGCAAAAGCTGTTTACTTCCACGTATTCTCTTCGCTCAATAAAGCCATAGGTAACGAAGCGTGGCATCAGCAATATATCAAAGACTACATGCAGGGGAACGCCCTTATGGAAAAGGCTGTGGAGAGACTCGAAGAAAAGGGAGATACCGTTCGCTTGGAATATATCAGAAGTTTGAAAGGACAGCTTGACGCCCTTTTTGCTCAAAGTGGTCTGGCAGATTGTAGCACCCTTGTAAAGATTTACGGTAAGGATTTGGAAGCCAACAAGAATAATATCTCTTTCTTACAAGCAATGCTGGATATGTTCCGCAGTGCCGATTGCGAGAAAGATCCTATCTATTTCCAAGCAAGTAAATATCTTTTTGCCATTAAACCCACAGCTTCTGCAGCCTTAGGATTAGCAAAAGAGGCAATGAATAATAATCGTAATACAGAAGCGATGAACTTCCTTGAACAAGCTATTACTCTGACCTCCGATAAGAATATCAAGGCAAGTTGCTACTATACTATGGGGGTGATGCAAATGAATGCACGCAACTACTCACAAGCTCGTCAATTCTGTAACAAAGCTATGGCAGAGAACCCATCTATGGGTAGTCCTCTTATCTTGATTGCCAAGATGTATGCAGCTTCTGCCTCCAGTATATTCCCAGGAGATGCTATCAGACAACGCTGTGTGTACTATTTGGTAATAGACAAGTTGGAAAAAGCTCGCTCTATCGACCCCAAGGTTGCAAGCGAAGCGGGTCAATTAATAGCCTCTTACCGTCGCTCTCTCCCCTCCTCTACCGACATCTTTATGCACCCCGAATTGGAGTCTGGAAAGAGCTTCTACGTGGGTGGTTGGATTGGAGAAAGTACTGTAATCCGATAAATAAACACATTATAGAGGTTATTACAGCTATCTGTCAAAGGCCTCTTATATAGATGAGAAGAAAAAAGATATTTCTCTCTTTTGCTAAAGTATCTATCCATCAATGGTTAGGTACTTTAGCTATTTTTTTATTGATTGCCCCGCTTGGCTGTGGAGAAAAAAGGGGAGAAACCACGCAGCATGGCTTTTCCATAGACTCTGCCTATAGTATGCTCACCAAAGATGTAGATGTACTCGTTTCTGACTCGGGAGAAACTCGCTACAGGCTCAAAGCAAAAGAGTGGTATATCTATAGCACTGACACACGTCCCTATTGGTATTTCCCCAAAGGATTTGTTTCTGAAAAAATCGATAGTAACAAAAACTCTTTGGCACGAATAGAAGCAGATACCGCCTATTACTACATCGAAGAGGAAGTATGGAATCTTATCGGTAATATCTCAGTTATAAATCTTGATGGAGACCAATTCTTTGCCCACACACTAAACTGGAAAAAGGGAGACAAACAAATCTATTCCAACGATACAGTAACGATTATAACAAAAGATAAAATTCTTAAGGGGAGCCATTTTACAGCCAATCAAGACTTCTCTAAATACACCTTTTACAACAGTCGGGGAAGCATGAAACTCAAAGAAGAGGAGGGAACTTCGCAATAAGTTTGTTATTTTTGGCAACAAGTTGTATAGATTCGTGACACCAGATAACATATATATTCTCATTTACATCGTTATTTTGTTGGCTCTTTCCTCTTTCTTTTCGGGGATGGAGATAGCCTATCTAACCAGCGACAAACTACGTATAGAGTTGGATAGAAACAGAGGAGGGATAACAGGTCGTATCCTTACGATTCTTTTTCGCAACCCCAATAACTACATAACAACAATCCTTGTAGGGAACAATATTGTATTGGTTATGTATGGGTTGTTTATGTCTCAAATTTTAGACCCTATACTACACAGATTCATTACATCAGATGGTCTACTTCTGCTAACGAACTCTATCATCTCTACTCTCATCATCATCATTTTTGGAGAGTATCTACCAAAGTCTCAATTCAAGAAAGACCCAAATGGTATCATGCGCCACCTTGCGCTCCCCATCGTTTTAAGCTATGTAGTACTCTATCCTATAAGTATATTGTGCACCAAGCTGTCGCAAGGTATCCTCTTCTTGATGGGAAAAAAGAATCAAGCTATCCCTCATGCTCGGCTTACTACCATAGATTTAGATCACTATTTGAGTGAGAGCTACTCTTCCGATGGTCCTTCAGGATCTTTAGATACAGAAGTTAAAATCATTCAGAACGCCCTTGACTTCTCCGATGTGAAAGCCCGAGACTGTATGGTACCTCGCAATGAAATCGTTGCTTGCTCTTTAGAAACTAGTCTTGAAGAATTGACAAATATTTTCATAAGTACAGGGTTCTCTAAAGTAATCGTCTACAAAGAGAGTATTGATGACGTAGTAGGCTACATACATTGCTCCGAGATATTTAAGGGGAAAAATTGGCAAGAAAGAATGCAGTCTGCCGTATATGTACCTGACAGTACATACGGACATAAGCTGATGAAACAACTTATGCAGCATAAGAAATCCATTGCCATTGTTATTGACGAAATGGGTGGCACCTCTGGTATTATCACCCTCGAAGACTTAGTAGAAGAGATTTTTGGTAATATCGAAGACGAGCATGACCGCAAGAAATTAATTGAGCGCAAAATTGATGACAACACCTACATCATTAGCGGACGTAGCGAGATAGACGACCTCAACGAGAGATTTGCTTTGGGACTTCCCGAAAGTGACGAATACAATACACTGGCGGGACTTATCCTTTACTACAATAGAGATATACCGAACTCTAAAGAGGTCGTAGTGGTAGATAACTTCTCTTTCAAAATACTTCGTTCCTCCTCTACCCGCATTGAGCTCATCAAACTCACCATCTTGGAAAAAAGCAACTCTTAAACAGGATAATAGTAATAGTAGGTTGCTCAAAACAGGATCTTCATTCTCTACAATTCTTGATGGAGAATAAGCATAGTAGTTCGCAGGTATCCACTCTTCTCCACCACTAAAATGTCTCATACATACAATTGTACATTACGACTATGTAAGAAAACAACAATAAAGTATTATCTTTGTTTGTAGAGACTTTTTGGGGAACAGTTTCAAAAAGCAAACAAAAAGACAATATAAAATTATATCCGAGACCAAAAGGGGCATCTAAAAGTCCCTTTTACTTTTTGAATATAAGAGACAATAATAACTTAAACAGTCAGAATAACAGCTATGACACTACAAAATGAATTCAAGCATTTTGCCTCTGGGAAATTGGGCTTAAGTAAGAGTGTAGTAGATCAATATATAACCTCTTGTGGAGGGGGAGGTGGATATATATCCCCTACCATCATCGAAGAGCGACAACTAAACGTAGCTCAAATGGATGTTTTCTCTCGTCTAATGATGGATCGCATCATTTTCTTAGGGACAGAGATAAATGATTATACAGCTAACGTCATTCAAGCGCAACTACTCTTTTTGGATAGTACAGACCCAGGTAAGGATATCTCTATTTATATCAATTCTCCTGGGGGATCTGTTTATGCTGGATTTGGCATTTACGACACCATGCAATACATCGGGAGCGATGTATCTACGATTTGCACTGGCATGGCAGCCTCCATGGCAGCAGTGCTACTTGTTGCAGGGAGCAAAGGCAAGAGATATGCCCTACCCCACTCTCGAGTAATGATACACCAACCCTTAGGAGGAATGCAAGGCCAGGCAAGCGATATTGAAATTGCCACACGACAAATCCTGAAAGTAAAAGAAGAACTTTACAGAATTATATCAGACCATTCAGGAAAAACTATTGAACAGATAGAGAAAGACAGCGACCGAGATAAATGGATGACTGCAAGCGAAGCTCTCGAATATGGTATGATAGACCAAGTGTTAACTCCTAAGAAAAACAAGCTTAAAGAGTAGCCCCTATTTTAACGCACATGGCAAAATCGAAAAAAACAGGCTCTCATTGTAGTTTCTGTGGTAGAGGCGAAGAGGAAGTACCCATATTGGTAAAAGGAGAAGAACCCACCGCTATCTGCTCTGACTGCGTACTGCAAATAGGCAAAGCTATACGTCAGGCATTGGGGCCAGAGACACTACAAACGACAGAAGAACATCCTGCTCTTGCCAAGTTGGACTTTAACAAACTACCTCGTCCTCAACATATAAAATCTTTTTTGGATCAGTATGTTGTGGGGCAAGAAGATGCCAAAAAGTATCTTTCTGTAGCTGTTTATAACCATTACAAACGCATATTACAACCCGATCAAGAAGATGACATTGAAGTAGAGAAAAGCAATATCATCATGGTAGGTCCTACGGGTACTGGCAAGACACTATTGGCACAAACTATCGCTCGCATGCTGGATGTGCCCTTTGCTATTGCTGATGCTACAGTTCTTACAGAGGCTGGATATGTTGGAGAGGATATTGAAAGCATCCTTACACGACTGCTTCAAGCCTGCAATTATGATGAAAAAGCAGCCGAAAAAGGGATTGTATTCATCGACGAAATAGATAAAATAGCTCGCAAGAGCGATAACCCCTCCATAACAAGAGACGTTAGTGGTGAGGGTGTACAACAGGGACTGCTAAAACTTTTAGAAGGCTCTATCATCAACGTCCCCCCTGCAGGAGGGCGTAAGCACCCCGACCAAAAGTTCATTCAGGTAAATACTCGCCACATACTTTTTATATGTGCGGGGGCTTTTGATGGGATAGAAAGAAAGATTGCCAATCGTCTCAATACGCGTTACGTAGGCTTTCAGAATGAAGGAGAACGGATACAAATAGATTCCAAAAACCTATTGCAATACGTCTCTCACCAAGATTTACGTTCATACGGATTGATTCCAGAAATTCTGGGGCGTCTTCCCATCCTTACTTATTTAGATCCACTTGAGCGTTCGACCCTCAAACGTATCCTTACGGAACCTAAAAATTCTATCATTTGCCAATACACCAAGCTTTTCGCTATGGATGGCATAAAACTCTCTTTTGAAGATGCTGCCTTGGAATATATCGTAGATAGAACTATCAAGGAGGAGTTAGGGGCGCGAGGCTTACGCTCGGTAGTGGAAACTATTATGATGGAAGCAATGTACTCTCTTCCTGGAGGAGATATAAAAGAGTTAGTTATAACACGCGAATATGCAGAAAAACATAGCAGTGTGTTGCACATACGCGATTAAATTTTGATATCCTCGTTCTCTCTGAAAAGCTATGAACCAAGAGTTGCTTACTCAGTTAAAAGATTATTTTGGCTTTGATACTTTCAAGAGCAATCAACAAGCCATAATTACCAACTTGCTGGAAGGTAAGGACTCTTTTGTCTTGATGCCTACGGGAGGAGGTAAAAGCTTGTGTTATCAACTACCTGCCTTAATCTCTTCTGGTACGGCTATTATCATATCTCCTCTTATAGCTCTAATGAAAAATCAAGTAGACGCTATACGGAGTTACTGCAAAAATGATAGTATAGCACACTTTCTCAACTCCTCTCTATCGAAGGCCCAGTTGGAGGCTGTACGTAAAGACATTAGCCAAGGACTTACCAAGTTGCTGTATGTAGCACCAGAGAGTTTGAACAAAGAAGAGAACACCTCCTTTTTACAGAGTATCCCCATCTCTCTATACGCCATAGATGAAGCACACTGTATATCTGAATGGGGACACGACTTTAGACCCGAATATCGAAAAATACGCCCCATAATAGAGGCTATTGGCAAAAGACCTATAATAGCACTTACCGCAACGGCAACGCCAAAAGTAGAGCATGACATCATAAAGAATCTCAATATACACGGTGCTACTATATTCAGATCCTCCTTCAATAGGGCCAATCTTTTTTATCAAGTAATACCTAAAACGGAGAGTATTGATAGGGATATAATAAAGTTTATCTTTTCAAATCCAGAAAAAAGTGGCATCATCTATTGCATGAGCCGAAATAAAGTAACTACTTTTGCCGAACTTCTTCAGACCAATGGGATTAAAGCGCTTCCCTACCATGCAGGGATGGATGCCCGAGAGCGGGCCATCAATCAGGACGCTTTTCTCAGTGAGGAGTGTAAAGTAATTGTAGCGACTATTGCATTTGGTATGGGAATTGACAAACCCGACGTACGCTACGTGATACACTATGATATGCCTAAAAGTCTTGAGGGTTACTACCAAGAGACAGGAAGGGCAGGAAGAGATGGAGGCGAAGGTCTTTGTATAGCCTACTACTGTACAAAAGATATGCAACGCCTTGAGAAGTTTATGCAAAACAAACCTGTCTCTGAACAGGAGATTGGCAAGCAACTTCTCTCCGAAACTTCTACATTTGCAGAGTCTGCAATGTGTCGTAGGCGATTGCTACTACACTATTTTGGAGAAGAGTATAAGAAAGATAATTGTGGAAATTGCGATAACTGTACAATGCCAAAAAAGAAAATTGAAGCAACCGAATTACTGCAAAGTGCTTTAGAGGTTATACTTGCTCTTAAAGAAAAATGTAAAGAAGATCACGTTATTAATGTTTTGCGAGGGGTCACCACGGCAGACATTGAAATGTTTGGTCATGACCAGTTGGAGTGTTTTGGTCAAGGGGAAGAGACCGATGCAGAAATGTGGGAAAACATTATCAACCAAGCTCTTATAGCTGGATTCATTGAAAAAGGGGTTGAAAACTACGGCGTTCTTGGTGTAACAGCAAAGGGAAAGAAATTCCTCAAAAAACCTACTAAGTTTGAAATCGTAGTAGTTTCCGAAGAAGATGAAGAGCTAGCTCTCAAAGAGGATGCATCTGGAGAGGCGGCCGATCCCGAACTTTTCTCCATGATGAAAGACTTACGTAAAAATGTCGCAGCACAACACAAAGTACCCACTTATGTCGTTTTTCAAGATGCCACACTAAAAGCAATGGCAACTCTCTACCCCATTACGGAAGAAGAACTACAAAACATTCCTGGGGTAAGTGCTGGTAAAGCAAGCCGTTATGGGGCAGAGTTTCTGCGCCTTATCCGACAACACGTTGAGGATAATGAAATAGAACGTCCTATGGACTTTAGGGTACGCACGGTAGCCAATAAGTCAAAGGTAAAAATCTCCATTATCCAACAGTTAGACAGACGTATTCCTCTCGAAGAGATTGCCTTTTCGAACAATCTTGATATAGAAGAGCTCCTCACCGAGATAGAGCAAATCGTTTATTCAGGCACTCGCATCAATATAGATTATATCATCTATGAGCTTATGAGTGACGATGATGTAAAAGAGGTATACGACTTTTTGAAAAGCTCAGAGTCTGAGCAGATTGATACGGTATCAGATGAGTTTGGAGACGTTTACTCACTGGAGGAACTGCGCCTTATCCGCATCAAATTTATCTCTGAGCAAGCTAACTAAAGAAACTCGAAAAAATAAATCATTCGTACCCAATTATGAGTAACAGCTACAGAAACATAAAAAATATTGCAATAATAGGCATCCTTGCCTTAGTCTCTTGTTTGGGTTTACATGGACAAAACAATATCGTTGACGAGGTAGTATGGATGGTAGGTGACGAACCTATTTTACACTCTGATGTAGAGTATCAAAAGATACGCATGCTATCGGAAGGGGTGCGAATGGAAGAAGATCCAGACTGCTTTATTCCAGAGCAGTTGGCAGTACAAATGCTATTTCTCAATCAGGCAAAGATTGATAGTATTACGGTAGACGAATCTTCTATCACTCGCTATGTAGAAGCAGATTTACAGGGAATGATTGGACAGATAGGCTCAAAAGAAAAACTGGAAGAGTATTTTGGTAAAAATCTATCTCAGATAAGAGAGGATAGAAGACGTATGGTACGCAACAACGAGATTGTGCGTTCTATGCAACAAAAGATAGCTTCCAATCTGAGCGTTTCTCCCTCTGAAATTAGAAATTTCTACAATTCTCTTCCTGCCGATTCTATTCCTTTCGTTCCTACCTTGGTAGAGGTACAGAAGATTTCACGTACTCCCAGCATTTCCCTATCTGAAATTGATCGTATAAAAGAGCGTCTACGCTCTTTCAGCGCAGACATCAATGAGGGTAAAAGTACTTTCTCTTCTCTGGCAAGACTATACTCTCAAGATAACAGAACAGCAGCACAAGGAGGAGAGTATGGCTTTGTACCTAAAACAAGCCTTGAAACAGAATTTGCCCGAGTAGTATTCGACTTGAGTGACACGAAAAGAGTTTCCCAAGTTATTAAAACAGAAGAGGGCTACCATATTGTACAACTCATAGAAAAGAGAGGGGATCTTATTAATTTTCGCCACATTCTACTGCGTCCAGAAGTTGCCAATGAAGCCTTAGAGAAGGAGGTTATGAAACTCGATAGTATAGGGACTCTCATTACAAAGTCTGACATATCTTTCGAGAAGGCTGTAGACGAATACTCGCAAGATGAGAAAACTATTAATAATAATGGTCTACTCATCAATGAGAACTACCAAAGCAATCTTTCGGGTAGCTCTCTCTTTTCAATGGAAGACCTCCCCCAGGATATCAGTAGACAAGTGGCTAATCTGCGCATTGGAGAGATTTCTCGTCCTTTCATCATGATTAACGACAAGGGCAATAAAGAGGTCGTACTCATAAAACTTAAGAATAGAAACGAAGCCCACAGAGCGAATCTGCAGGTAGATTTCCAAACAATTAAAGCGATGGCTTTAGAAAGCAAGAGAAATAAAGTGCTTGATGAGTGGGTACGTACACAGCAAAAAAAGACCTTTATCGAAGTAAAGGAGAAATATCGTAACTGTAACTTCCGCTATTCTGGTTGGATACACGATAACAAGTAACACTTATAGGGCAAAAAACATCGAGAAAAATTATTAGATTTTCTTACTTCAAAAAGTAAAGACGCAAACGACAACAATAGCAGATTGCTGCTTGACAAGACGTAAAACAAAGTTCACCCATGGGGAAAAATAAATGCTCTTCTTGGTTCGCCTTACTCCCCAAACTCTTTCACAGAGGAGCTATCTTTCTGTGTCTCTCTTTAATTTTTTTCTCTCTTATATTTGCAACTCCTCCTCCTCCCCAACGAGAAAGAGGAGATCGTCGTATTTCGCTTGATTATTCCGATATATTAGAGTATGATGCCGCCAATGCTCCTGGAATACAGAAGCTCATAGGCAATGTACAGCTAAGTCACCAAAACTGGATTATGCGCTGCGATAGTGCCTATTTCAAAGAAGAAGAAAACCAGTTCGAAGCATTCGGAGCAATTAGGATAACCGAAGGAGATAGTATTTCGATTACAGGCAAATATCTTTTTTACGATGGTAATAGCAAAATAGCCCAATTACGTAATACAGTCGAACTCAGAAATTCGACAGCTGTCTTATACACAGATAGCCTTGATTACGACCGTAATTTAGATGTGGGTTACTATTTTGAAACAGGTACTATAGTAGACTCTCTAAACACATTAACCTCAATATATGGAGAGTATACCCCCCAGCTCAATGAAGCCATATTCAAAAATATGGTTGAGTTAGTGCATCCCGACTTTACGCTAAATACCGACTACCTCAGATATAATACAAAAAGTAAGATTGCCTATTTTAGAGGACCAACTACTATACAATCCGACTCTGGGTCTGTAGAGAGTACTCGTGGAGTTTATGATACAGAAAAAGATGTCAGCATCCTTTTAGACCGCTCTGTTGTGTACCAAAAAAGGGGAACTATTACAGGAGATTCTCTGCTTTATGACCGAAAAAATAAGTTTGCAGAGTCCTTTGGAAGTATGATTTTATCCGATACCATCAATAAGGCTATTCTAAAGGGAGAATACGGATATTACGATGAAAACAAAGAGTATGCCTTTACCACACAACGAGCTTCTCTAATCGATTACTCTCGCCCCGATACGCTCTATATGGGAGCGGATACGTTGGAAAACATCCAAATAAAAAAGGGAAAGGAATCAATTCGCCTAAGTAGAGCCTATCATCATGTGCGACTTTTTCGCAAAGATATTCAAGCAATCGCCGACTCTGCGCGCTATTTTACACTTGACTCAACCTTAGTGCTCTACCAAAATCCTATCTTGTGGCAAGAGCAATCTCAAGTACAAGGAGACACCGTAAAGATATATTTCATTGCAGATACTATTGATAGAAGTATAGCCTACCCCAATGCAAAAGTGATGAGAGAGGTAGGAGAGAATAAATATGAACAGGTAAAAGGAGATTCCCTACTAACATTTTTCGCAGATAGTACAGTGAGGGAAATACGGGTACACGGCAACGCAGAAATGATTTACTATGCCCAGCAAGAAGCTCTCAAACGCTTTTACGCTCTTGGACATATAAAATCCCCCCAAATTATTTCCTACATAGAGGGGGACACTCTCCGAAAGACTCATTGGCAAGGTGCTGTAGAAGGGAAAATATACCCCATTGAACAGGTAACAGATGATATAGCCCTACTACCAGGCCTCTCCTGGAAATCCAACCTGCGACCTCAATCTCCTAACGACATTTTTAGAGCAAAACGAGATTCTTTAGGGGCAATAATCCCCTACTCTCCCCAAAATCTAAGCGACTTAAATCGCTTCAGTGGGGCTTATGCCGCCAAATTTGCCTACGAAACGTTAGAAAAAGAGATCACTCTATATACTCCCGATCCCCCGACTGAACCTATTTCAGAAGAAGACACCTCGGTAACAAGTTTTCTTTCTTCCCAACTTCCTCAATATATTCGTAGGCCTGCCGAGGATGATCTTCCATGGCAATCTTTCTCTTACGAACAACTATTCAAAAACAATCCTCTATCAACATTATGGGACTCTTTTTCTTCTACGGCAACCGAAAGCCAAGACAATTCCGACATACTCCCATCTATTGGAACGCCTCCAAGGAAGCAAGAAAAAAGCGAATAGAAGCTATTCGCAGAGAGATGGTAAAGAATGGAGAACTTCCTCCTACAGACGAAGACCTGGCCTCTATGAATACAGAAGAGGACGAAAACTCTCGCAAAGAGCGTTTTGCAGAGGAATTACATAGTTCCTTAACTCAAAACATGAGCCACCTCTCTCGTCAAGAAGAGAGAGGTATATCAGGAATGAACCGCTGGAACGAAATCCTTAAAATACTCGTCTTACTTCTTCTTTTAGGAGTTGTTATCTGGTATCTATTTTATCGATAAATAAATGAGCGAAATTATACGAGTACTCCCAGAGAGCATTGCCAACCAAATAGCAGCAGGCGAGGTAATACAGCGTCCTGCCTCTGTTCTCAAAGAGTTGGTAGAAAATGCTATTGACGCTGGGGCTACACAGATACGCATCGAGGTAGAAGAGGCAGGGCGAGCTTTACTACGTGTAAGTGATAACGGAAGTGGCATGTCTCCCATGGATGCCCGTATGGCCTTTGAGCGACATGCGACCAGTAAAATTTCCTCTGTAGAGGATCTTTTCTCTCTCAACTCTATGGGATTTAGAGGAGAAGCTCTTGCCTCAATAGCCTCTGTAGCCCAAGTAGAATTGATAACACGCAGAGCCTCTGATGAAATGGGTACTATGCTGTGTCTCAATGGCTCTGAGGTTATCTCATCTAAGCCCACTGCAGCCCCAGTAGGGAGCACATTTACCGTACGTAATCTTTTTTTCAATGTTCCCGCTCGACGCAGATTCTTAAAAACAAATGCTACAGAACTGAGGCATTTACAGGAGCAATTTGAGCGCATAGCCCTTATATATCCCTCTATATCTTTCTCTTTTTACTCAGAGGGTGTACCTGTATTGGATTTACCCAAAACCACCCAACTAAGGCGCGTAGTAGATACTTTGGGAAAACAGTTCGAAAAGACCCTTATTCCCATCACATTTAAGAATGAATTAGCTACAATAGAGGGCTTTGTATGTCATCCATCGGGTGCTAAAAAACGTAATCCAGAGCAGTACTTCTTCGTTAATGGGAGGTTCATGAAACACGCCTATTTTCACAAGGCAGTAAACTCGGTATACGAACAACTTTTGCCGCCCAATATGTACCCCAATTACTTTATCAACTTCACGATAGATCCCTCTCGGATTGACGTGAATATACACCCTACCAAAACGGAGATTAAGTTTCTGGACGAGCAAGCCATATTTAAGATATTAGCTATCGTAATCCGACAAACACTCAATCTCAAGATGGAGACACCGATGATTGATTTCGACCCTAAAAACATCGTTGATATACCCATCTATGAGGGGCACTCCGAAGATATTCTTCCTGCACCTGATACAACCATAGACCCCAACTATGACCCTTTTGCCGAAACCTCTGAAGCTCCTCAGGCAAAACGGGGGGGGAAAGGGGCTGCTCGCATCAGTTGGCAAGATATGTTTCGCTCTTTTGAAAGTCATAAAAGTTCGGAACCATCGTCTTTTTCCTCATTTTCTTCGCTATTTTCCTCTCATATAGAAGAACTTACCCCACCTGACACTACTCCCGTTAAAGAAAAAAATCTCTCTAAAAAAGCAAACTGCTTTATCTATGCAGAGCACTACATCGTTACATCTCTTTTGAGGGGAATCGTATTTATCGATGCATACCGTGCTAAAATGCGTATTGCCTACGAAGATACCCTACGAGAACTCAAAGAGGGAAATCTACAAGTAAAAACTTCTCTACTGTTGACTCCAGAGGTGTGTAGCTTTCCCGTACGAGAAGAAGCACAGATTGAACTGATTATCCCTCAGTTAGAATCCTTTGGATTTGAAATTACTCCTTTAGGAAAAGGGGAATACTCTGTAAACTCGGCACCCTATATTACCGAAGGGTCCATAAAAGAAGTTATCGAACAAGCGATTTCTGTAATGCTTGCAAAAAAAGATTTCTCTATGGATGAACTCGTAGAGGTCATGGCCTCTACTATCACACAAAAAAAGAAAGGATATTTGAGACCACTTCTCTCGCTTGAAGAGGCAGAGGAAATTATCGCCCAGCTATTCTCCTGTTCTGAGAGCACCTATACCCCAACAGGCAAAAAGATCATTCATCTCTTTGAAGAGGAAGAAATCAAAAAACTCTTTATGCTATAATAACCCATTGAGAATTATTGGCATTCAACAAAAATTTTGGGACAGTGATTCTCTCAGAAGGATTTCTGAAAGCGACTTATAAGGATAATTTGCGCCTAAAACACTTTAAGAACACGTATGGAAAAGCTTGCCAACGTGTGTAGGATTTCCATAATAAAAACACAAGAAAAGGCTCCATAGAGTTGAGACCTATAAAGTCACACTCTCTACGGAGCCTTTTGAAAGTTCAGAATATTGAGAAATCAACCTCTCAATACAAAGTCTGATTATTGCTAAAAACAGACGAAAAGATTCATCCCTCTATCCCTTTTTGCAATTTATCCTTAGCGCAAAACTACAGGGTAAGATTGAAGACCCGATGCACTCTTTACTTGCAGCACATAGGTTCCTCGCGCCAAAGAAGCTACTTCCATATTTACAAAATCTGCCTCTACAGAGATGTTTCTAACTAACATCCCCTTAGCATCAAAGAGAGCTATTTGCTCAATATCTGTACCCTCAATAGAGATTTGCTCTGTTGCAGGATTGGGATATACAGTCACCTCTGTCTTCACTGTTTCGGGCATTTCTACACCAATAGTTTTTTGTTCATAAGCATATACTTTGTCTCGCACATAAACAGTGGTTTCGCTTCCTTGATAACGACTATATTTTTCAGAGAGACGCTTATGATCAAAGCCATATCGATAGAAAGTATCGTCATCTTCGGGTGTCAAAGGAGCAACAATTTCACGATGTTCATCTGTATTATTTAACTTATAATCAATACGATAAACCTTATTTCTCTCTCCATTAACAGCTATATAGGACTCTGTGGAGTTATCAATATAGGTGTACCAATCTTTCTTCAGTATAATAAACTTTTTTCCTTGCGGATCGAAAACTTGATACACGAGTTCTTTAGGTAAAGTCTTACCCATTTCATAGAAAAATTCGGTAAAAGCTACTTCTCGATAACTACCATCACCCTGCTTATCTTGAAGAGAAGACTTTGCCAATAAGCCCTTGTCGTCATAAGTATGAACCGTTTTTGTGTCTACGCCAATAAACGCAGAAACATCGTTGTAATAATCAAGTTTACCATCCTCCCTGTAATAGTATGTTCTTACAGAAATGGGGTTCTGAAAATCTGGCTTCATGTAGTGATGGCGTTTAACAATGCGTCCTTCCTGATCATATTGGTATTTGAATCGTACTTCAAAAGCAGGATCTACAGCTGTTGTGCCGAAACGGGCCCAACGATCCATACGAACTATATTTCCCTTCTCATCGTAAAAAAGAGAATCAGTTGCCTCTCTTCTATTATTAGAGAAACGATCTCTTGCACAGAAACGATTCTCTTTGTCATAATGGAAATAGAAGTCTTCCTCATTATCAGAGCTGATAATTGATTTGAGGAAGTATTTACTTTTACCCTCTCTTAGAGTAGTTTCTGAATGCTGTGCCACGCTAAAAGAACAGGCAGCAGCGAGCGTTAAAAATAAAGTCGCTATTTTTTTCATAACATTTCTACAGCTTTAAATTACTACCACTAAGGTAGTAAAAAAGTACTGTATAAGCATTTATTTTCTGATATTCAGACAATAATGTCTTTTTCTCTCCTTTTTTCTCAACTCTCACAGAGAACGAAAAAGTGTTTTCTTACAAACAAAAACTCTAATAGACCGATATAAAAATGATTTTGCACAAGTGTTAATCTATATATTCAACTTGAATATATGTATATTTAGATTGAATATATATATTTTTAGGCTGAATATATATATACTTAGATTGAATATATAGAATTACTCTTGAAATAATTTGTTTACAGGTACTTATAAAACTCTTTTTCTACACCAATAAAAGACGTTTATAGTACGAGACAACTCCCCTCTCTCACAGAATAATATTCCCCAAAGAACTTTGTAGTAGTAGCTATCAAAGTTCACAGCACGTAAAAGCCCCCTCAAGTCCTCAAAAAAGACCTGAAGGGGCAAATAGTCTCCTACGATAGGTTATATCGTAGTTTACAGTTCACAGTTTACTCCATGGAAGAGAATATATCATCCAACTCTAACTTCTGCACCTCGCCATACTTCTTCATCATATCTAAGGGGAGGTCGCTCTCTCTACCAATAAGTACGAAAGTATAGTCTCCACCCTTGATCTTTTCGTTGAAGAAGCGAACCAAGTCTTGTAATGTAAGCTTTTGTACCTCTTGGTAAATCTCACGACGGTTGTCATGGTAGATACCTACTCTATGCAACGCCTCTGCTCTCCAATAGATGCTGGAGCGAACAATACGCTCTGCCTCAATAGTACGCAATACCAATTCTTTGGCTGTTTCAAAACTCTTTTCAGACTCAGGCATATTGGTTATAAGCTCTTCCATAGCTTTCAAGGCCTGAGGCAATTTGTTGGCCTGCGTGCCGATAAAGGCAGTGAGGTAATTGTGGTCTTGCAAGTTTTTAGCTCCGCCATAGTAAGCATAGGCAGAGTATGCCAAGCTCTTAGACTCACGGATTTCTTGGAATACGATAGAGCCCATACCTCCTCCGAAGTAACTATTAAAGAGGCGTTCGCAAGCCAAATCTTTAGCGTTGAACTTATCCACACGGCGGAATATCATCATCTGTGTCTGTACCATATCGTAGTTGGTATAGTACACCTTACCACCTGTGGGCAACTGCTTATACTCCTTGTTAGCAGGAACAGGGCGTGTACCCGCCTTGTGATACTTAGCCAATACCTTGCAAGCATTTTCTATATCATTACCGTAGTAGAAAATCTTATGCTTGTAAGTCATTAGGCTTTTGAGCATATCGGTAAGATCTTTTCCTTTGAGCCCTTTGAGGTACTTGACAGAAGTAATGTCCAGTAGAGGAGAGTTTTTGCCATATTTACCATACATAACAGCAGCATTGAAAATCTGCTCCTTATCGCTACGTTCGTTCATACGTACCTTTATAACCTGCTCTACATAGTTCTTAAGAGCTTCGTCATCGGGCTTTATATTCTTGAGCACCTCTTCGAAAAGGCGTACTCCTGCCTCGAAGTTATGTTTCAAGCCCGAGAGGGTTATATACGTATTCTTGTTCTGAACTGATATATTGAAGCTAATCCCCAACTTATAGAACTCTTGCTGTACCTGTGTAGCAGTCAATTTGTCTGTACCAAGGTAAGAGAAGTAATCTGCAGCATTTTGGATGCCCTTCATCCCAAAACTACCGAAGTCGAAATGGTAGGTAAGTTCGAAGAGATCATTTTCGGCATTGAGGATATATTCGACATCCAAAGCTCCAGCCTTAGTCTTCTTTATATCTTTCTTGAAGTCTACAAAGAGAGGCTTCAGGCGGGGTGCCTCTTCGGCAAGGAGTTTCTTACCGAACTCTGACATAGCGTTACGGTCTATGTTGATAGGTGTAATACCAGGGTTTTCTACACGTATCAAGTTAGGATTGTCGCCTTGACGCTTATTGATAAGTACGTAGTTATTGTTGTAATGCTTTTTAGCAAATGCTACAATATCTGCCTTTTTTACCTTGCGCAACTTCTCGGTAAAAGAGAGGCGATCTGCCCACTTTTGGTGGTGAATAAAGGCTCTGTACAAATGAGTAGCTACTTGGTTGGCATTGATAGAACCCTTGGTTTGATCCAACTCAATCTCGTTAATAACAGCCGTCAATAACCAATCGGGGAAGTCGCCTGCCTTAACCTTTTCTATCTGAGAGAAGAGAAGGTCTCTGGCTTGCTCCAATGTTTGTCCAGGGTTGGGGTTAGCATAAAAAGTGTGTACAGAATACTCCTTATACACCATAGGATACGAAGAGGCTTGCAAAACCTTTTGTGCTAAGTTGAGATTAAGGTCTATCAAACCTGCCTTACCATTAGAGAAAATTCGGTCAATGAGGGTAAGATAAACTTCATCTTCACTACCCGTACCACCGTCGAAACGGTAAGAGATACCCACAAACTCCGCATCTTTGCTATACACATCAGCTACTCGAGGAGAGGTTATAGGAGCTTCGCGAGGGAAGGTAGGATGGACTACTGCCTTCGCCTTCTTCTTCCCAAAGTATTTGTCCACCAAGGCTATTGTTTGGTCATAGTCCAAGTCGCCCACCAAGACAATCGCATAGTTGTTGGGGATGTAATACTTATTGAAGTAGGCATGAAGAGCTTCGAGAGAGGGGGACTTCAAGTGCTCCGAAGTACCGATGGTAGTTTGCTGTCCATAAGGGTGTGTGGGGAAGAGTAATTCGTTTTGCACCTTCATTACTCGGCGGTATGTATTATCCTGCCCCATATTGAACTCTTCGTACACCGCCTCTATCTCTGTGTGGAAAAGACGTAGGGTAAGCTCATCAAAGCGTTCACTCTCAATCTTCAACCATCGCTCCAATTCGTTCGAGGGGATATTGTTGGTATAAACCGTCTCTTCTACCCAAGTGTGAGCGTTCACACGAGTTGCTCCTAAAGAGGAGGTCAAGCGGTCGTACTCATTAGCAGAAACATACTTAGAAGCTACTTGAGAGATAGAGTCAATCTGATGGTACAGACGACGACGCTCTAAACTGTCCTTAGAGAGCTTATGACGCTCATAGAGATCCGAAATCTTCTGCAACTCTACCTTTTCTTTCTCCCAATTAAGAGACCCCATACGAGACGTACCCTTAAAGAGCATATGCTCCAAATAGTGCGCCAAACCCGTATTATCGGAAGGGTCATTATTAGAGCCAGCTCGCACGGGTATATAAGTCTGTATGCGAGGGGCAGTTACATTCTTGCTCAAATAAACGGTAAGTCCATTGGAGAGCGTATAGACCCTCGCTTTGGTAGGGTCATTGGTTACCTCTTCGTAGCGATAACCTCTTCCATCTGTCTTTTGGAGCGTCTTAAACTTCTGTGCAAAAAGGAAGTTCACAGAGGCAGCAAAAAACAGAAATAATAAAATCGTTTTCTTCATAGTCTTTATTTATGCTTTAATTTCTATGTAAGTCGTGATTTATTTGAATGTAATCCAGCGAGCTAACTCCTTAAAAGAAGGCTTTTTGCCATACATGAGTATCCCCACTCTATATATTTTTGCACTGAGCCAAGTGAGACCTCCGAACGTAATGAAAAGAAGTATCACACTTACAATCTGTTGCCATACGGGTACTCCATAGGGTAGACGCACCATCATAACAATAGGAGAAGTAAAGGGTATTAAAGAACACCAAAAAGCCAGCGGACCATCGGGGTTGTTCATACTACCAATACCTGTATAGAAAGCTACCATAAGTAGGAGCATAACAGGCATAATGAACTGGTTGCTGTCTTCTTCGCTCGAAATGGCAGAGCCTACCGCTGCAAAGATAGAAGCATAGAGCAGGAAGCCTCCGATGAAATAGAAAAGGAACATCAATCCGATATGCACAAAGTTAAGGCTCATAAAAGCCGAAATACCCTCTTGGAAAAAGGCAAACTCTTCTACCGAAACATTGGCAGCCATACCCGTGATATCGGCTTGCTGCATAGTGCTTATAGTAGAGAGATCCAAGACATTACCTAGCATAACCAAAGAACCCGCAGCAAAGAGTATACCCGTCAGCACTACCCAGAGCACAATCTGAGTTATCCCTACCAAGCCCATGGCTACGATTTTACCCATCATCATATCGAATGGACGTACACTCGATACCATAACCTCCATGATGCGGTTTTTCTTCTCTTCAAGCACAAGACCCATAACCGATGCGCCGTAAGTACTTATAAAGAAGAAGCTAATAATGGAGAGTATCAACCCCATCAAACCTGCAATATTTCCACTGGAGTGCTCCTTCTTGCCCTCCTTATCCCACTTGTAGGTAGGTACGCTTAGAGAGATCTTACTGTTTTGCACAATCTCCGATATATTGGGTATATCGAAGTTACTCTCAAGATTTCTCTCCGTTAAATAAGAGGAAAGTGTTCTCTCTATATATCCCTGGAGACCTGATGGGATCTGTCTGTAACCATATAGTTCGATTGCTTTAGGATTGTTGAGCAAATCCTCTTTAATCTCTAAAACGGCTGTTATTTCTTGACTATTATCTTCTCCTAACAGTTTATACTCTTCGATTGATTCATTACCTGTGATGAAACTATAGTTTTCTGTGTCTTCCAACAAGGCAAAGTATTTGCCAGTATGGTCTATAACAACCACTTTTTCCTTTCCTACACTGTACTGTCCTATCAACATCGGGAGAAACATTGCCCCAATAAAAACAAAAGGCATCAGAATAGTAAGGATGAAAAAAGATTTTTTACGGACGCGCATAGCATATTCACGCCCTACAATGATACCTATCTTACTGTTTTTCATATATAGTTACTGCTTGTTTTCTGTTATGGTCTGAATGAAAATATCATGCATCGAAGGAATCTCTTCACGGAAACTGATAAGATTTCCCACTGGGGGAAGAGAAAAAAGTAACTCTCTATTAGACATTTCTTGCTTACGTAGGATTCTTAATGTCTGACGCCCCGAAGAAAAAGAACTCTCTAAGACAGACAATGAGGATAGTTTATCCTCTGTCAAAGGGTTAGGTATATCCAACTCCACCTCTACTATTCCTTGACTAAATCTCTGACGCACCTCTTGCACGTTACCCGCCAGTACCACGCGAGAAGACTTGAAGAGAGCGCACTCATCACAGACTTCTTCTACCGACTGCATATTATGAGTAGAGAAAATAACAGTACAGCCCTTGTCTCTCAAGGCTAAAATCTCTTTCTTCAACAGCTCTGCATTCACGGGGTCAAAGCCACTGAAAGGTTCATCGAATATAAGCAACTCAGGCTCGTGGATTACGGTGCAAACAAACTGTATCTTTTGCTGCATGCCCTTACTCAACTCTTCTACCTTACGATCCCACCAAGGCATAATCTCAAACTTTTCAAACCATTCGGTCAGCCTCTTATGAGCGGTTCTCTTATCAACTCCCTTAAGACGAGCCAAATAGATGGCCTGCTCTCCCACTTTCATTTTGCGGTAAAGCCCTCTTTCCTCGGGTAAGTACCCGATACGAGCAATGTCTGCTTCTGAAAAAGGTTTTCCATCGAAAAAAACTTGTCCCTCATCGGGAGCCGTAATACGGTTGATAATACGAATCAATGTAGTCTTCCCTGCGCCATTGGGACCAAGAAGACCGAAAACAGAACCCTTGGGGACACTTATAGATACGTCATCTAAAGCCAGGTGTCGAGAATATCGCTTAACGATATGCTGTGCTTCGAGAAAATTCATTTTCCTTATATTTTATAATGATTTTGATTTTGTACTCTGTTATTATATTACCCATAAAAACACTTCTACCCTCCCAACTCCTTGCAAAGAAGAGCATAGGAAGGTAGCTCTGTTAGAAATTGGTACTTCCTTTCTTGATAATTAATTCTACAGACAATATGTTTTAGACCATTCGTTAACACTAAGTATGGTGAGCGATAGGAGAGGTTATAATTGCTCAACTGTTGCCACATTTCTTTAGTAAGCCTTAAAGAGGGGGCTTTATACTCGATCAATACCCAAGGCTCTCCCCCATGCCCAAAGACAACAGTATCTGTACGGCTAGCTCTCGGAGTATCTATCAACTGCATTTCATTAGTAATACTCATGCGAGGATAACCTAAGCAATCCATTAAATAGTGTACGAAGTGCTGCCGAACCCATTCCTCGGGAGTTAAATGTACCATCTTACCTCTGATATCGTCAAAAACATAAAGTTTACCCTCTACATCCTCTATCCGAGCATCATAAGATGGTAAATTAAGCAGATTAACTTTATCTTTGTAGGGATGGGAGTCGGGGACAGAATTGACTTTCATACGCATACGCAAAGGTAAGCAATAGATAGAGCAATACAAAATGGAAACCAAAGAAGAAATCGTAGCTAACTGGCTACCCCGATACACGATGAGACCCTGCGAGGGATTCTCTCCTTATATCCTTTTAACCAACTTCGATCACTATCTACATATTTTTGCAGAGCGTTATAACGTTCCTATCGTCGGGAAAGACTCTGCAATGCCCAATACTCAAGCCGATGGTATAACCATCATCAACTTTGGCATGGGAAGTCCCAATGCAGCTACAATAATGGACCTACTCTCTGCAGTAGACCCCAAGGCCGTTATATTCTTAGGCAAATGTGGAGCACTCAAGGAGCGTTACTCTTTAGGAGACTTTATACTGCCCATTGCAGCAATACGAGGTGAAGGGACAAGCAATGACTATCTTCCTCAAGAGGTACCCTCGCTTCCCTCTTTCAAAATGCTTCGTGCCTCCTCTTCTGCCATTCAAGACAAAGGATTTTCTTATGTAGCAGGCACTATATACACAACTAACAGGAGGGTGTGGGAGCACGACGCTCAATTTAGAGAATACCTCAGCTCGACCCACGCAGATGGTATCGATATGGAAACGGCAACCCTTTTCACCACGGGATATGTTAATAGAATCCCTATTGGAGGTATTCTTATGGTTTCTGACCGACCCATGACACCAGAGGGTATAAAAACAGAGGCCAATGATAAAGAAGTAACAGCTAATTACGCACTGCAACACCTCAATTTGGGTATAGACACTCTAAAAATAATCCAAGAAGATCGACCCTCTTTATCGGGTATTCGCTTTTCTTGGTAGGCACTATTGCAACAATATGACTCCTCAGAATTATAGAAAAAAGGAAAAGGATAGCCAGAAAGAAAAGCACATATCTTCCAAAGATTTGCTCATAAAACTGGAAAAAAGTGTTGCTCAAAAAACAGTCCTTCCCTCTATTATATTGGTGGCAGGAGAGGAAAGATTTTATATTGATGCCGTTGACCAACTATTTACCTCCTCTTTTATTGATAAGGAGGAGTGGGATCTGAGTCGAAATATACTATATGGTTCTGATATTTCTGTAGAGCAACTACTGCTGTCTGTACAGTCCTTTTCCATCGTCGGAGGGGAAAGACTTTTCCTTGTACGAGAGGCTCAAAACATTAAAAAATTGGAGTTAATTGCAGAAAACGCAACCCTTATTCCTAACAACACCACCCTTCTCTTATGTTACGTGGGCGACATTGAGCAGCACAAAACACTATTGGACAAATTCAAAGAAGCCCATTCTTTTATTCTCTTATCGCCCAAACTAAAGAACAAAAGAGACGCAGCCTCCCTGATTTCCTACATTTGCAAGAGGGAAGATATGTCTCTTATGCCCGACGCTATGGAGGCTTTAATAGAGCTCGTCGGATATAACGGAACGGTTATAAACAGTGAATTAAAAAAAATGTCCATCATCGCCTCTTGCTATCCCAACAAATGCATCTCTAAGCAGACGCTCTGCCAGTACGTTGTAAAGTCTCGAGACTATTCTATATACGAGTTATTAGATGCTCTTGTAAATAAAAATCGAATAAAATCATATGAAATAGCTTTATACATGGGAGAAAACGAAAAGAAATATCCCCTCCCCATGATATTGTCTATCCTATATTCTTTTTTCGTAAACCTTTTGGCTGTACTATACCAACCAACGACCATTTCTCCAGAAGGGATAGCTACCCTCCTTTCTCTACGTAATAAGTTTGCCACCCATAACTATCTTACGGCAAAAAACTACTTTACAGCTAAGCAGACCTTTGATATTATCCACGAATTGCGAATGGCAGAAGCTCGTTTCAAAGGAGCAGAAGAAGGAGATTATACCGCACAGGGCATACTTACCGATTTAGTAACCTTTATATTAGCATAATGACTACTACCTCCCTTTTTGATAGAGTATCCTCCTCTGACTTTGGACACTTTATCAAAAGATTCTTCCCTAATGAAAAGATTCAAAAAATAACCCTCAATGTAGCCACAACCTGTCCTAATAGAGATGGGACCAAAGGAAGAGGGGGGTGTACCTACTGCAACAACAAGGCATTCAGCCCCACTTTTGCAAACGCCCAAGACTCTATATCGGAGCAACTAAAAAAAGGGATTGAATTCTTTCGCTATAAATATCCCTCTATGCGCTACTTAGCCTACTTTCAAACCTACACCTCCACCTATGGTCGCTCTATACAAGAATTGATAACCCTCTATGAGGAGGCTCTACAACACCCTTTGGTTGTAGGCATTGTAATAGGCACCCGCCCCGATTGCATGCCCCAAGAACTATTGAAATATCTCTCCGAATTAAGTAAAAAAGTATTTGTGTTAGTCGAATATGGAGTAGAGAGTACCTGCAATAGATCTTTAGAACGGGTGAAAAGAGGGCACACGTGGGAACAAAGCCAAGAAGTGATCATAGAAACCGCCAGAAGAGGGATTCTGGTAGGAGCACACCTGATATTGGGACTTCCTCAAGAAAGCTATCAAGAGATGCTATCTCATGCAGAAAACCTCTCCACTCTACCCCTCTCTCTACTGAAAGTACATCAATTACAAATTGTGGCGCAAACGCCTATGGCTTTAGAGTATGCCTCACACCCAGAAGAATTCCAGTTCTTCACTCCCGAAGAGTATGCCGATCTATGTTTAGACTTTCTTGAGCACCTTTCTCCTCACATTACGGTAGATAGATTTGTCTCTCAAACTCCTCCAGAACTGTTAATAGCTCCTCGATGGGAACTAAAAAACTATGCCTTTACAGCATTGCTAAAAAAGAAAGCAATACAACGCGAGAAAGCCTCCCTTTAAACAAAGAAGAGGCTTTCCTATTTCTATTAACTTCAAATTGTATTATAACCAATATTTCAAACCAAAAGTCCAAACTTCATTCCGAATAATGGAGCACCCACGCTTGACTGTAAGTTGGGTCGGTTTTTAGCAAAGAACGTATAAATTCTTGGGCTTCTTCGGCAGTATCTTTACGTACTGCATAAATAACTTTTCTCGAACCTTTTTGTAGGTATCCCATAGTAGATGCAAACGACGCATCCTTACAACTCTCTATAAAAGAGAGAACTTTCTGCTCCGTTCGGAAAGCTCCAATTACAACATAATATCCTTGTACAGGAGAGGCTGACGAAAGAACAACTTTATCTGCTGCTTTATCTGGCAACTCAGCGAAACTCTTCTCAACAGCATTTTCTTCGGGTTTAATCTCAGAACTACTCTCTTGAGGAAGAACATCCTGCACCAAAAGTTCGTCCGATGAAGTAGCATTTTCAACACGACTGTTCTGCATAAAAGGTAAAACACCTGCGCTGAAATAGTTACCTACAGGCTGATAGGTTACAGGCAACAAACAAATAACGAGAATTACAGCGGCTGCCACCCAAGCAGTAGCCCTCTTGTGAATACGAAAATAAAAATAATCTTCTCCCCTCTTCTCTTGCTGTTCCTCTTGTACAAAAAAGTTCTCCAAAGAGGCTTTCTCCTGCAACGATGGAAGATAATAGGGGACAAGACCATAAGAATCTCCCGAAGAGAACGGAGAGGAACTATTCTCGGGGAGGAAATCGAGTACTCCATTATCCACCAAATGGAAGCTTCCAATAGAATTTAGCGTAGTTTTTCCCGTACGGTGAAGAACAGCAATCAAATCCTCTACGTCTTGATCAACCAATAGACGAGCCCTTCTCTTACTCAAGCCATAGTTATGAGCGTAAATTTCATCTAAGAAACCATCTCGCTCTCTCAACTCTTTGTTGAAATGTAGCGTTCTTTTTCCAGGATACAACACCGCCTTTTCTCTGTCATAATAGGGCGCAACTTGCTCCTTTATGATAGCTCCAAAAGAGGGTATTATTACACAGTCGTGAAAAGCTAACAGTGTATCTATGTTATTAGAAAGTCTACTCATCCAAAAAGTTCAAAGATATACTTCTCACAAAGTTAGAGTTTTTATACGATTCCCCAAAGACTAATTAAAAATTCGTATATCTTCAATCGCTATATAATTGAGTTCTTCATTGATACTCTGTATTATATAATCCTTATTTTCTCGCAACATTTGTGCCATTGCAGAAGAGCGCATCCTGACGTATAAGATATTACCTCGGCACGAACTCTCTTTTATGTGCCCCGCAATGGTGACCATACGCTTTCGAAAAAGCTGTAAAGCTCTATCTTGATAAATGCCCTCGGCAAAAATCCCCTCCTGTTCAAGCCACTCTTTGAGCAGGGTTCCTATTTTCTCGGGATATTTCTTCTGCATATCAATTTGGCAATTGGGTAATCTCTCCCCTATCTACCTTAAAAAGATGATACTCTTCTCCCTGTGCATGAATAATAGCATCCAAATACTTACGATTGGTATCCGTAATAAAAATCTGTCCAAAAAGCGAACTGGCAACAATCTCTATAATACGCTCCACTCGGTCGGCATCGAGTTTGTCGAACAAATCATCGAGAAGAAGTATCGGCCGACATTTCAGTTTCTCGGCGACAATTTGATATTCAGAGAATTTCAACGCCGTTAGATAGGTCTTATTCTGCCCCTCAGAACCGATTTTTCGGATTAGGTATTCATCAATAAACATATCCAAATCATCTTTATGCACTCCATACATCGAGTGCCCAGCCATACGTTCTATGGGACGATTTTGCCGCAATGCAGAGAGATACTCCTCTACGGTTGGAGCTGTTTTAGTTTTATAATGAAGAGATACCTGCTCCCCCTCTTGGCTGATAGTTTGATAAAACTGGTTGAAGATAGGAGTAAAAGAGGAGATAAACGAAGCTCTCTCCTGTGCAATACTTCTTCCTATCAAAGCCATTTGCTCTTCCACTACCCCAAAAAGCATATCATCTACCTGCTCGCCACGCAACAAGTTATTACGCTGATTGACGAGGTGGTCGTAACGAATAAGATTATTCAAATAGGTAGGGTTCTGCTGTGCAATCATACGATCCAGAAAATGCCTTCTCTCCTCGCTCGACCCTCTTATGAGCCGATAATCCTGTGGGGATATAGTCACCAGAGGGTATCGCCCAATGTGTTCACTGAGCCTTTTATAGAGCCGACCATTTCTGCTCAAAGCTTTGGGACTTTCTGGACGTATCCTTAGCGTTATGGTATCTTCCGTTTGATCTTGGAGGTTGAGATAGCACCCTGATATAATTGATTCCGCAGCCCCATGCTGTACAGCCATACGATCTATCGTATTGAGATGGCTACGGGTCATGGAGAGGTAATGGATAGCATCTAAAAAGTTAGTTTTTCCCATACCATTACCCCCTAAAAGGCAATTGAGTTTCGGTGCCAAATCGCAAGAAGCAGCACTTATACTCTTAAAAGCAATAAGATCTATGTGGGAAAGTATCATTCCTTTTGTGAGATAAAGACTAACAAGCTCCGAGCTTTTGTAAGTTCTCTATTGAAGCCTTCATTTCTTCCCTTAGAGCTTCCGAAACATTTACAAGTGGTAGACGTAATGTAGGAGTAGCAATGTGCCCCATAAGATGAAGCCATTCCTTAATACCACTGGGATTACCCTCTGCAAACAACTGTTTGTAGCACTGTCCCAATGCCATGTCTCGGTACTGAGCCTCGGGAGAAGTATAGTCGGCAATAATCGATTTCACCCACTGGGGATAAATGTTAGCCACTACAGATATGGCACCACGTGCCCCTGCCCTCATAAACTCGTGCGTAAGATGATCATCTCCCGAAAGAACCGTAAAATCCTCGTCATTACTTTCGACAAGCTCCACTACTCGCTCCAACTTCCCCGTAGCCTCTTTTATAGCTACTATTCTTTGAGGATAATCTCGGCGCAAACGCTGCACTGTATCGGGCAGAAGATCTACCCCTGTACGCCCCATTATGTTGTATAGAATAAGAGGTAGAGGCGTATTCTCTGCGAGCAGAGAAAAGTGCTTATAAAGACCCTCTTGAGAGGGTTTATTGTAATAAGGCGTTACACTAAGAATTCCAGCCAGAAGGTCATTAGGCAAATTGTGCAAACGCTCTACCAAACGTAAAGTATCATTTCCTCCAACACCTAACACAATGGGTATCTTCCCCTCTGTAACCTCATGTACTTTATACAAGGCTTCCTTTCGCTCTTCTATGGAAACAGTAGGAGACTCTCCCGTGGTACCGAAAAGCACCAAGAAATCCACCCCTCCCTTCATAGTATGAAGTGCCAGAGTCGTCAAACTTTGGTAATCCACTGAGGAGTTCTCAAGGAACGGAGTAACCAAAGCAACACCTAACCCCGAGAAAAGAGCTTTTGAGCGGGTTATCTTATTCATTGATTAGGATTATTTTCAAATGAAACTGAATCGTATAAAAACAACAGCAAATATACAACCTGTAAAGCAAAAAAAGAATACCCTTTTCTCCAATAGCGTACTAAATACTCTCATGGAAATGGTTTTGACAATTATACTGCTACTGAAAGCGCGAAAAAACTTAAAATCTCTATTTCATATACTCTCCCTACGCAACCCTCTATGTAAAAATCTCTAATAAACTCTCCTATCATCAACCCTCCCAATTGTTCTTTATATCGGCGAAAAAAGCAGCCCCTACTTATGGGTATTGTATAAAAAATCAAAAAGGCGTAACATTGCAAAAATTATAAAAACAAACTCTTCGCATCTGGATTGAAGTAGTTTTATACGAAGGAAATTTAAGCGATGAATAATATTGCCTTTTTTACCTCCTTTGAACTGGGATGGTTCAATGCTTGGATACCCTCTTTTGGCATAGTATTAATCCAATTTTTATACATGCTCATATACAAAGAGGGAGGGAAACGAGCTGTAGACACCTCGTGGTACACGAAAAAAGATCGGCAAAACTCTCACGGAAGTTCATTCTTACAGATACTTCTGCTGATTGTTTCCCTATTTATTCCACTAAAAATAGGTACTTGGTGGTTTGTGGTAGGCACTGTTATATATTCTATTTCTCTGTTTGTCTTCATTGCGGCTATCCATTCCTATGCCGTTGCTTCCGCCGACAAAACGATTAAAAACGGCATTTACCGCTACTCTCGCAACCCTATGTATTTTGCTTTTCACACTGGGATGCTCGGTGTTTGTATCGGCTCTGCCTCTCTTTGGCTTTTGCTTATCATCATACCTTTCTTTATTCTTACCCACTGGGTTATCTTGGGAGAAGAGCGTTACTGTGCGACTACCTATGGAGAAGAATACATACGTTACAAGAACAATACTCCGAGATATTTTTGAAAAACCGAATAGGTAAGAAATAGAAGAAGTTTTCTCATCTTCAGAAGCACTAACCCCTACTTTCAAGACTAATTTTTAGAAACCCATTAATATTAAAACATTATGAGTGTTACCAATTTCATCAATGAAGAGAATGTTACCATCGTACAGGGTATAGATGGTATCCGCCTATGCGAGGAATCTTGGATGCGTTTGTCAAACGAAAGAAATGAGCAATAAAACCTCTTCATCTTAGGTTGTTTCGTAAAAAACGCCTTACTTATTCAGGACGAGATGAGGCATTGCTCCAAAGTCCCTCTTATTATAAAGTAGTAACTCCTCCCCCCTCAAAATTTTGTATAAGGAGCAATCCTGTACGGGAACTAAAGAGAAATGACTACTCTTAGGCCTACTGTACAAGGCTATCTGGTATGAGAATAATGCTATGACGCGTCTCAATGCTATTTACGGCTTTTGGCCACTTTGAGTTATCTCCTATACAAACTAAAGTTTGCATATATGGAAACTTTAGTCGTCTCCTATGCAAACTTTCGTTTTCACCTATAGAAACTTTGGCGACAACATTTTCCAACTCTCGGCAAGCTCAATAGCTCTCTATGTAAAGTATTTATGAATTGCCACAATAAAAAGTTATCTTTGTGGCAATATATGAGCTTAATATGGGTATACTTTCGTACCCAAACTACTGCGAAATAAGATAGAGAGATAATGATAGATTTGAATATATTGGAGCTTAGCGACCAAGAGATAGCTCGTCGCAATAGTCTCACTCAACTAAAGGAATTGGGCATAAACCCCTATCCTGCAGATGAATACCCCGTAAATGCTTGGGCGGAAGAAATCATTAAAACCTTTAACAAAGAGCAAAATCCTCCACGGGAGGTGTGCGTTGCGGGGCGTATTATGAGCCGTCGCATCATGGGTAAAGCCTCTTTTGTAGAACTGGCAGACTGCACTGGACGTATTCAAGTCTATATAACAAGAGATGATTTGTGCCCTGGAGAAGATAAGGAACTCTATGCTACTGTATTCAAAAAATGCCTTGATATAGGTGATTTTATCGGAATCAAAGGATTCGTATTCGAGACGCAAACGGGAGAGATATCAATCCATGCCCAAAGTCTTACTGTACTGAGCAAATCCCTCCGTCCATTACCCGTTGTAAAATCTAAAGATGGACAGGTTTTCGATGGATTTAACGATCCTGAGCAACGCTATCGTCGTCGCTATGTAGATTTAATCGTAAACGATCATGTACGAGATATATTTGTCAAAAGAACTCGCATCTTCTCTTCTATGCGTCGTTTCTTTGATGAACATGGTTATTTAGAGGTAGATACGCCTGTACTCCAACCCATACCAGGAGGAGCTGCAGCACGCCCCTTTATAACACACCACAATACATTAGACATACCTCTGTACCTCCGCATTGCCAACGAGCTTTATCTAAAACGTCTCATCGTAGGAGGGTTTGATGGCGTGTATGAGTTTAGTCGCAACTTCCGTAACGAGGGGATGGACCGCACTCATAATCCAGAGTTCACCGCCATGGAAATATATGTGGCATATAAGGATTACAATTGGATGATGTCTTTTACCGAACAAATGTTGGAACGCATTGCCTTAGATGTGTTAGGCACAACAGAAGTTCAGGTGGGCGACAAAAAGATTAGTTTTAAGCCACCTTTCCGTCGGGTAACAATGATTGATGCCATTAAGGAGCACACCAGTATAGATATTAGCGGCATGGGAGAGGAAGAGCTACGTGCCGTATGTAAAAAACTTGGCATTGAAACTTCTGAAAGTATGGGTAAGGGGAAACTTATTGATGAAATATTTGGAGAGAAGTGTGAAAAGCACTACATCCAACCCACTTTCATCATGGACTATCCTAAGGAGATGTCTCCCCTCACCAAAGAGCACAGAACTAATGCTGAACTTACAGAACGCTTTGAACTTATGGTTAATGGGAAAGAGTTGGCGAACGCTTATAGTGAACTCAACGACCCTATTGACCAAAAGAAACGCTTCGAAGAACAGCTGAAACTCTCAGAAAAGGGAGATGATGAAGCTATGTTCATCGACCAAGATTTTATCCGCGCATTGGAATATGGTATGCCCCCTACCTCAGGTATGGGTATCGGCATGGACCGTTTGGTTATGCTACTCACAGGACAGGAGAGCATCCAAGAGGTTTTGCTTTTCCCACAAATGAAACCTGAGATAGTAGCAAAAAGAGACAAAGCAGAGCTAT
Source organism: Porphyromonas circumdentaria (assembly GCF_900167105.1). GTDB lineage: Bacteria > Bacteroidota > Bacteroidia > Bacteroidales > Porphyromonadaceae > Porphyromonas > Porphyromonas circumdentaria. The sequence continues at coordinate 37,877 of NZ_FUXE01000016.1, forward strand.
TTAGAACAGTAGGCATTGCGGAAGAAATAGTGCCCATACTTTATAAAGCAGGTTATCTAACGGTAGATAGCCTAAAGGGCGAAAAACCAGGCAAAATACTACAGGCTATTAGCGAAATAAACAAAAAATACAAACTGGGGTTCACAATGCCCTCTCTGGACGAAGTAACCTGTTGGGTTCAAGCTTAATTAGATTTAGTACCCTCTTTATTAAAAGGGCTAAAGAGTAAATACTATGCAACAGAATGGTGTTATAGGAATTTTGGGTGGAGGTAGTTGGGCTACGGCTATTGCCAAGATTATACTAACCACCCAGCCCCATATTAATTGGTTCATACGTCGTTCCGAACAAATAGAGGCTTTCAAGAGCCTTGGGCACAATCCCACCTATCTTCAAGCTATCGAGTTTGATACGAGCAAAATAACTTTCTTTTCCGAGTCGGATATCAACAAATTCTTTCGGAGCAGTGATGCTATTGTCTTAATCACCCCCTCTCCATACATCAAAGGCTACTTAAAAAAGGTTCGTAAATCAAGTATCCGAGACAAATTTGTCATTAACGCAATTAAGGGTATTGTACCAGAAGAGAACGTTTTGGTATCTCAATACTTAATGGACGAATTTGATGTACCCAGAGAAAATATAGGGGTTATCGGAGGTCCTTGTCATGCCGAAGAGGTGGCACGTCATCGTCGCTCGTACCTCACTGTAGCCTGCAGTGATCTAAAAAAAGCAGAAGTATTTGCTCAAGCACTACGCAACGATTTTGTTAGTTGTGTTACCTCTAACGATATAGAGGGTGTACAGTATGCCTCTGTCTTGAAGAACATATACGCTATTGCCGCAGGTATATGCAATGGGTTACAGTATGGAGATAACTTTCAGTCGGTACTTATCTCCAACGCCATTGCCGAGATGAATTCGTTTATCAACGCAGTACACCTTATCAAAAGAGACATCACAGACTCTGTTTACTTGGGGGATTTGCTGGTAACGGCTTATTCTCAATTCAGTAGAAACCGCACTTTTGGGAATATGATTGGCCGTGGTTATAGTGTACGCGCTGCACAGTCCGAAATGGAGATGATCGCAGAGGGCTACTATGGAACCAAGTGTATTCGAGAGATTAACAAACACTATCAGGTCAATTTACCTATTTGCGACGCGGTTTACAGTATCCTTTACGAAAAAAAAGACCCCGCAAAAATAATTTTAGAGTTATCTCATCACTTCAAATAGTAGCAACCCTATATGTCAGAAGTTATAAGTTTGGATTTAAGGAATGCAGGAGTTTCAAAACTTTCGATTGAGCGTGCACAAAAAATCCTCACCCAAATAAGAGATAAAGACATAGAGGGGGCAGATTTACTGGGTTGGTTGGACCTCCCTTTACAATCTAAAGAAGTAATAGACAGGGTTAAGGCAACAGCCCTCCATTTGCGCAACTCATGTTCTCATGTGGTATGTATAGGCATTGGTGGAAGTTATATTGGAGCTCGTGCTATTATAGAAGCTTTGTCGGAAAACCCTTTTGCAACTAAAGAAAAAGGTCCCTCTATTCTCTATGCGGGGCACAACTTAGATCAAACATATCTATACCATCTGCTTAATCTTCTGGAGGGAAAAAACTTTGGTATTATATACATTTCTAAGAGTGGTACAACCACGGAACCAGCTATTGCATTCCGATTTCTCAAACAACTTTTAGAAAAAAACATAGGGAAAGAGAGAGCGGCAAAAGTTACCATAGCTATAACAGATGCTCAAAAAGGAGCCCTATCTCAAATAGCCCAAGAAGAAGGTTACACAACGTTACACATTCCTCAAGATGTCGGAGGGCGATTCTCAGCTTTATCCCCCGTAGGCTTGCTCCCCGTTGCAGTAGCGGGCTACGATATTGATGCCCTACTTCAAGGAGCTCGTTACATGAAAAAACAATCGGGCATAGAAGTAGATGCTTCAGACAATATGGCGGTACATTATGCCTGTCTGCGCTATGCTCTCTATGAAAAAGGCAAAAAAGTAGAACTGATGGTGGCACAAACGTCTCGCTTGCACTCCTTTTTGGAATGGTGGAAACAACTTTTCGGAGAGAGCGAAGGAAAAAAGAATAAGGGGATACTGCCCCACTCCGCACTTTTTACTACAGATTTACACTCATTAGGTCAATGGATACAGGAGGGAGATCCTATTCTTTTTGAGACAATTCTTTCTGTTCAAAAATCTTTACACCCTCTTTCCATTCCTATGGATAGAGAAGACAGAGATCAACTAAACTATTTATCTGGCAAATCCCTTTCATGGATTAATCAGAAAGCAACCGAAGGCACCGTCATGGCTCATGTCCATAGAGAAGTGCCCATAATAGGAATAAACCTTGAAACCATAAATGAGTATACTCTTGGAACTTTGATTTATTTCTTCCAAATAGCCGTAACTATCAGTGGTTATCTTTTAGAGGTTAATCCTTTTGACCAACCAGGAGTCGAAGAATACAAGAATAATATGTTTACTCTCTTGGGTAAACCTGGATGTTAAAACAAGAGCAATATCGTGATAGAGAAAACAATAAATGCAGAGAGCAATGGAAGATAACAATAATCTAATCTATCAAAAAAGGTCTGACATAATAATGAGAGAGTATGGGCGCAATGTACAAAGCATGGTGAACCATTGTCTCAGTATTCAAGATAGAGAGAAACGACAAGCATGTGCAGAGACCATCATCTCTATTATGAGAAATCTCTTTCCAGAGAGGAGCAATACTCCAGACGGCGAGCATATATTGTGGGACCACTTGGCTATAATGGCCGATTTTCAATTGGATATTGATTACCCGATAGAGGTTATAAAAAAGGAGCACTTAACCACGCCTCCCGATCATATCCCCTACGCCGAGAAAGAAGTTATCTACAAGCATTACGGCCATAATATACAGTCGAGCATAGATTTAGCTTGTAAGATGCCTGAGTCTCCCGAGCGAGAAGCCGTGGCCTTACAAATAGCCAATCACATGAAAACTCTCTATCTCACATGGAATAAGGATTTTGTAGACGACTACCAGATATTCAAAGATCTATTTTATCTATCGGGAGGAGTTCTAATCTTGAACGAACGAGACCATAAACTCCATACAACAGAGGAGACTCACAGTAAAGTGCCTCGCAGTAAAAACCGAAAGCATAAATAGCAAGTAACAAAATACTTTCACCTTAATACTATTATCTCTATGGCATCATTTGTTATTGAGGGGGGACACAAACTATCGGGCTCAATCACCCCCCAAGGAGCTAAAAACGAAGCTCTCCAAATTATCTCTGCAACGTTACTCACAGACCAAGAGGTACGTATTAGCAACATCCCCAACATATTGGATGTAAACAATCTGATAGAACTCCTCCGCTGCATGGGGGTAACCATATCTATGCTTGCTCCTGGCGAGTACTCCTTCTGCGCAAAGAATGTAGACTTGGAGTATGTTCGCAGTGAGGAATTTCTCATTAAGAGCCGAGCTTTGCGAGGATCCGTTCTTTTAGTGGGTCCTTTAGCAGGTCGCTTCGGCTATGCCATATTTCCTAAACCAGGTGGAGACAAAATAGGACGAAGACGCATTGATACACACCTCGTGGGGATATCGGCATTAGGTGCAAAGTGTTCCTACAACAGTGAAAAGTATTTTTACGAAATTATTGCTGATGATCTGAAAGGGAGTTATATGCTTTTGGACGAACCCTCTGTAACGGGTACAGCCAACGTTATCATGACAGCAGTACTCACTCCAGGAGAAACGACCATATTTAACGCCGCTTGTGAGCCCTACCTACAGCAGTTGTGTAAGATGCTCAACTCTATGGGAGCAAAAATTACAGGTGTAGGGTCCAATCTTCTTCATATAGAGGGTGTAACCTCTCTCAAAGGAACAACGCACAGACTTCTCCCCGATATGATAGAAGTAGGTAGCTTTATCGGGATGGCGGCAATGACACACTCCTCTCTAACTCTCAAAGACGTTAGTATACCCGACTTAGGTATTATACCCTCCGCTTTCCGCAGATTAGGAATTATCGTAGAGGAGCATGGAGATAATCTCTACATTCCAGAACAGGAAAGTTATGAGATCGACACATTTATGGATGGCTCTATTCTCACCATTGCAGACGCACCCTGGCCAGGTCTTACCCCAGACCTTTTGAGTGTATTCTTGGTAGTAGCGACACAAGCAAGAGGAAGTGTTCTTATTCATCAAAAGATGTTTGAAAGTCGTCTCTTCTTTGTCGATAAGCTTATCGACATGGGGGCACAAATTATTCTCTGCGATCCCCACCGTGCCACCGTTATCGGATTAGGCGGAAGAGTGCCATTACGTCCTGCATCCATGGTTTCACCCGATATTAGAGCTGGGATTGCTCTGCTTATTGCAGCAATGAGTGCCGAAGGAGTGAGCACAATTGGGAGTATCGACCAGATTGATCGCGGTTATCAAGACATCGACACACGCCTCAACGCCTTGGGTGCACACATTACACGTATAAGCAAATGAACAAGGAACTAAACTTAGTCCCTATCGGTACACTGGGAAGAGCTCATGGTATTAAAGGCGAAATAAATACTCGCTTAACGATTGAGCTCCCCTCTGTTTTTGAAAAAGGGGATACCGAGAGGTTATTTCTATTCGTCGAAATCGACGCTCTACCTGTACCTTTTTTAGTCGAGAGTTGGCGTACCAAAGGAGAAGACACTTACCTTCTTAAATTCAAAGATATCAATACAAAAGAGGAGGCGGAACAATATACCAACGCACCTCTTCTCATAGCGAGTCAGTTACTGGACGAAGATGTACAGTTTACAGCAATGCACTTTATCGGCTTCACTCTTCTTGACCAACGAGAAAAGAAGGTTGGAACCATTATAGATATTGATGACTCTACGCTAAATACCCTCTTTCTTGTACTTTGCGAGGAGGGGCATGAAGTATTGATACCTGTGGCCGATGACTTGGTGCAGTATATAGATGCCGAAAAACAAGTAATATCTTTAGAAATCCCCGAAGGTCTTCTCGACTAACATCTTCCCCTAATAATGAAAAAAAGGATAGCCATTCTTGGAGCAACAGGCTCTATCGGTACCCAAGCCTTAGAGATAATAAAAGCCAATCCCGATCTTTTTGAAGTAACACTTCTTACAGGCAACAACCAAGTTGAGTTGCTTTCATCGCTTTCAAGGGAATTTTTACCCAAAGAGGTCGTTATTGCCAATGAAGAGTTCTATGCCCCACTCCGAGAAAATCTTTCCTCTCTCCCCATAACAGTATCGGCAGGTGCAAAAGCTTTAGAGGAAGCAGTTACTCATACTGATATTGACATTGTACTCTCTGCACTTGTCGGTTACTCTGGAGTATTACCTACTCTTGCTGCAATCCGAGCTCAAAAGACTATCGCTTTGGCCAATAAGGAGACACTCGTCGTTGCGGGTGAACTTATCATGGAGGAAGCAAAGCGAATGGGTGTAACCATCTACCCCGTAGACTCGGAACACTCTGCTATTTACCAATGTCTCATGGGCGAAGAAACCCCGCCTGAAAAGCTCATTCTAACTGCTTCGGGTGGTCCTTTTCTCCGACACTCTTTGGAAGAATTGGAGAAAGTAACTCCTCAACAGGCCTTGAAGCACCCCAACTGGGATATGGGAGCCAAGGTAACCATAGACTCCGCAACGCTTATGAACAAGGGTTTTGAGATGATTGAAGCCCATTGGCTGTTTCATATCTCTTCCCAGCAAATTGATGTTTTGGTACACCCTCAGAGTGTAGTACACTCTATGGTACAATTTTTCGACGGTAGCGTAAAAGCTCAAATGGGACAACCCGATATGAGATTGCCTATTAGTTTGGCCTTAGGTTTAGGAAAACGAATACCCAACAACTACACCCGCTGTGATTTTACTCTGATATCACTTACCTTTGAACAGCCCGATCTAAGCAGATTTCCCAATCTTTCCTACGCCTATCAAGCCCTTGAAATAGGAGGATTAGCACCCTGCATCCTCAATGCCGCCAACGAGGTCGCTGTAGCCTCTTTTCTACAAGAGAAGATTTCCTTTAGAGGGATGAGTTATCTACTTGAAGAGATAATCTCTCAAATGTTCTCTTCTTATCGCTCTTTTGATTTAGAAGCACTTATTGCCGCTAATGAGGAAGTGCGTCTAAAGGCGGGAGCTCTCGTCCGTTCGGGAAAATTCAAATAGTTTTTGGAGCCTGTACAACGACTTTTTTACACTACCCCTTCCCCCTTCATGCAAAAGAAAGAGGGGACTATACTTGTAGCCCCCTCTTATTCCATAAGAGACCATGTCAGGGTCTCAAGAGTTAATTATGGAAATTTGGGATATTGCTTAAAGTTAGGTTTACGCTTCTCTAAGAAAGCATTCTTGCCCTCTTGAGCCTCGTCGGTCATATAGTAAAGCATTGTTGCATCTCCAGCCAATTCCTGTATTCCCGCCTGTCCGTCTAACTCGGCATTAAGCCCCGCCTTAATCATACGCAGGGCAAGAGGGCTAAGTAGCATCATCTCTTCAGCCCACTGTACATACTCTTCTTCGAGCTGTTCTAAGGAGACAACTTTATTGACCAAACCCATATCCAGAGCCTCTTGAGCATTGTATTGGCGACACAAAAACCATATCTCCCGAGCTTTCTTCTGTCCTACGACACGTGCCAAGTAAGAAGATCCGAAGCCCGCATCGAAACTACCAACACGGGGACCTGTCTGACCGAAACGAGCATTCTCAGAAGCAATCGTAAGATCACACACAACGTGCAATACGTGCCCTCCACCTATAGCAAAGCCATTTACCGCTGCAATAACAGGCTTAGGCAAAGAACGTATTTGCTTCTGTACATCGAGTACGCTAAGGCGAGGGACTCCCTCTTTGTCTATATAGCCACCCCTTCCTTTGACATTCTGATCTCCTCCTGCACAGAAAGCTTTATCTCCAGCCCCAGTGATTACCACTACGCTTATATCTGCCTCTTCGCGACATATACGGAGGGCATCGCTCATTTCTGCGGTTGTTGTTGGGGTAAAGGCGTTACGATAACGCTCACGGTTTATAGTAATACGGGCAATTCCATTATAGTAATCGAAGAGTATTTCCTCATACTCCCGTATCATGGTCCATTCTCTAATAGCCATAGTTTTATACTGATTTAGATAACTGTTCATAGTAGGCAGCCAAAAGAGCTGCATCTTCGTTGCAACAAGTAAATACCTCTACAAGAAGAGGTGTGCTCCTCTCTTCGGGAGAAGTCATAACCGTTACGGCTTGGGTAAGTTGCTCTTCGTTTTCTACACGGAGGTAAGCAAAACCTCTATCCTCTGCCCAAACCTTGGCCGATGCGGTGTGTGGAGCAGCAATATAGGGTTGGGCTTCGGAGGTAATTTGCAGCCCCGAAAGCGTGTAAAAAATCTCTCCCCCTCCATTATTGAGCAAAAGGATACGTAAATTAGAGCGCACATGGTGCGACCACAAAGCATTCATATCGTAGAAGAAACTCAAATCTCCGATGATGAGATAGTTAACCTTGTCGGAATAAAAAGCGTATCCCAAAGCCGTCGAAAGAGAACCTTCTATACCATTTGTTCCTCGATTGGAACAGACCTCTACTGTCGACGGTAGAGGATAGAACTGTGCGTAGCGTACGGCAGAACTATTGGCAAGGTGCAATGCACAAGAGGGAGGCAAAGAGGAGAGCAATGCTCCTACGGCAGCCATTGCGGAATAGGGGAACTGCGGAGCCTCTTCCCTTTTACAATAAACCTCCCAACGACGAGCATAGTCAGAGGGTTGCACCGTCAACAAGTCTGCTATCTTTTCCCAAAACTCAAAGGGGTCAATCTCAACAACCGTTGTTAGCGCACCAAAGAGGTCTACCACTTCGCCGCCTTTAGAGATATGCCAATGCTCCTTGGGAGGAAACTTTCTCAAGTAGTTTTTCAATCCTTTCGATATGACATGCCCCCCATAGGTAATAAGTAGTTCGGGGGCCAAGTCGGCTTTTTGTTGTTCGTTAAAAGAGTGTAGGGCTAAATCGAAATTCTTTATAGGAGTGCCAGGTACCGTTTGGTTAGCAGGGTGCTCCGCAAACCATACAAAGTGCTTGTATAACTGCTTAGAAGACTTTTTATCGAAGAGATAAATCAAATTCATCTGCCCTGCTATTGCCATCTTTTTAGTGTAGGTATTGAGCTTTTCTACAAGCCCCGTATAGTCTCTATCGTACACGTTCAGCCCCTCATAACGAGTTATAACGCGCTCCTCTGGGAGAGCTGTTTCGGAAAATTCAAAAAGGGGCAAAGAGAGAGGTACATTAATATGCACAGGCCCTCTACCATGATGGTGTGTAGCCAGTATAGCTTCATTTATCAATCGATTGGAATACCACGCCTCCTCCTCAGTAACAATTTGTGGCAGGGTTACACTTTTCTTGACTAAACTCCCGAACAAACTCTCTTGTGGTACCGTCTGCCCGTCCATTTGCCCAATCCAAGCAGCGGGCCTGTCTGCAGATATTACGATAAGAGGTACATTTTGATAGTAAGCCTCAGCCACAGCGGGGTGTAGATTGAGCAAAGCTGTGCCCGAAGTGCAACATATCACAACGGGTTGAGCTGTACTGAGCGAGAGTCCCAAAGCAAAGTAACCAGCACTACGTTCATCGGTCATCGGGTAACAACTAAACGAGGGCACTGAGGCTAAAGTTTGAATAAGAGGGATATTGCGACTGCCCGAACAGAGGACCACTTTAGTTATACCATGCGCTTTGAGCAAAGCGACCAATTGAAGAACGCTCTTTTTGTTCGAGTACATATAGACTTTCTTTTTTCTAAAGTTATACCATCTTCTTTCTTCTCTCTTTCTATGAGAGTATCATGATGAAGGAACAGAAGCTATCAAACGAGACATTGTATTCATCTTACGCTCTGTTTCTATCCACTCCTCGATTACTTCAGAAGAAGCTACAATCCCTCCTCCTGCATAGAGTGTTACATGAGGGTCTTGAGATTGCAAACAACGGATGTTAACGTAAATATCGGTTGCCCCTTGAGGGTTAATTCGTCCCAAAAAACCCGAGTAATAGCTACGACTATCTTTTTCCTGCTCAAGAATAAACTCCATGGCTCTCTTTTTAGGGAAACCACATACAGCAGGGGTCGGATGCAAAAGCTCTAAAAGTCTCGGAAGTATAGAGGGTTGAGATAGGGAAAAGAAAAAGTCTGTTTTAAGGTGCGCCATGGAGGCTGCCTGCACCGTATAGGGCTCTGATTCTCTCCCCTCTATCCCCAAAGAGTGCAAACACTCTCGTATATAAGTGGCGACGTAAGCTTGTTCCTCTCTGTTTTTTTGAGACCAAACAGCAGGGAGCTCTCCATCGACAAGAGGCTGAGTCCCTGCAAGGGCTGTCGTATACCAATGCCTATTTTGCCCCGAAAGCAGTACCTCGGGTGAGGCACCTAACCAAAGTCCCGTAATCGGTGTGCTAGTAAGGTAGACATAAGCCTGTGGATAGAGAGCACAAGCCTCTCTCCAAGCTTCCAGTGGAGAGAAAGTTTTTTGGGGAAAATGATTGCGCTGTCGTGCCAAAACCAATTTTTCTACTCTACCCGATCGTATCGCCTCGATATAATTGTCAAAGAGGTCTCTATACTCCGCACTTACGGCAAGAAAAGGGAGCTCTTTTTGAAGTTCTCTCGCTCTATGGTCTGTAGTGCTGATAAAAAAGAGCTGCTCCGTGGTCGGAGAGAAAGTAACTATCGGAGTAGAACTACTTGAAGAGAAAGGGGCTATTACAAAACAATCTGAGAAAGGGAGTTCCCCTACAGAAGAGTAAGTAGACAACGAAGAGGAGGAACCCACGACAAGCACCGCCTGCTGCGAGTACGGCAATCTGTATAGGGCAAAAGGAGTCTCTTTTCTCCAAAGTTCATTGACTATTTCCAATTCCTGCCTCATGTTTCCTTGGAGATAATTCCATTGGTTACTTGTATGGAAGAAATTAATCGCCCTGTCGAAACGCTTACGACCTCTACGCGCCAAATATGCGTTCTACGCCCTCGATGAATTAAAACACCCTCTGCCTTTACTTTATCACCCTTATAAGCCGATGCAATATGATTGCCACTTACTTGGATACCCACTGACCACTCACTATCTTGGCAGAGAACATTTGAGCCTACTCCCGCTACGGTCTCGGCAAGGGCTAAAGTTGCTCCACCGTGTAGTATTCCAAAAGGCTGACAGGTATGTTCGTCCACAGGCATTACAGCCTCGATTTTTTCATCCGAAACGGATGTATATTCTATTCCTAAACTCCCCATAAGCGTACCCTTGATATGGGCATTTAACTGGTTTAGAAGAGATCCTTGCTCCTCGGGGAATAATTCTTTTTTAGTCATGCTTTATTCATCGTTGCTATACTACAAGCGAGCACCTCTTTTACCAACAACGCACGCCACAATAGCAACTCTTGCGAAGTTACTCCATTTGCTTATAGTGACCAAAATATAGGTCTATTGAGAAAAAGAGATTTTTCTTCTTTTGAAAAGATCGAATACAAAGAAAGAAGAGAGAAAAACACTTTCCCCCTTCTCATCTATTATAACAAGTCATGTTCATAGAGATAAACAACCCGTTCGGTAAAAGCATCATCGGCATTATATCGAGGATCATACTTTACCTTTAAGTTACCCCCAAAGAATGCAGCGAACAGATTATACCAACCTGCCTTAAAACTTCCGTAAAAGGCTTTGATTAAATCGTAGCTCGAGCTATTGGTCTGTCTGCATACCAACTTCATAAGAAGCTCTCCTTGGCGTAGTGTAAGGTTTTTCATTATAGGTTTGTACTCTCTCATCAAATCATCTTCGATACGGTCAAGATGCCTACTTCGGGCTCTATCATTGGGGAGCGTCTCAAGGTATTCATACGTTTCAATCATCGTTTGAGCAAGCATATTGGCATAAGGCAATACCTTCTTTACATCTCTTATACGACGCCAATAGGTCTCTTTCTCCTCCGAAGAGAGCGGAACATAACGAGGGCGGAAACGATGCTCTACCGTTATGTCGGGCAGAACGGCATAATAGAGCGTATCTCCCGCCTCCACTTGCGGTTTTATTACTACCCGCTTAGCAGCCTCTTTATCAAAATGTCCCTGTCCATAAAGAGATATTACAGAGAGGCATAAAAGCACTATCACAAATACATATCTTTTCATAGTACAATCCTTATTAAACACAAGCAAACTTACAGATAATAGTGTTAATGTACACTATCTTCTTAAAAAAGAGAGGTGTATACCAATTCCTCAGCTTGCGAGACAGAAGAAATAATGTCACACCCCCAAGGTAAATAACTCCGCTATGGGAATAGAGAGCCAAAGCCCATTGTTCCCCCAAAAATTAGGAAAGGTTAGCATGCCCGAGGTAAAAAAACAAACCCACACAATAGGGGTATAATATTAGTGCCCCCAAAGCATACTCTCCGATATAATTGCCAGCTATATAGTCATCAAGAAGTATGTATCGTCCTTGCTGTAACATGATTCTTTATTATCTAGGATTAATATGCTCATACCACCCCACTTAAACAGCCTCTAACGAAAGGAGCGTAGCCGATGAAGTATTGTGCAAAGATCTCAAAGAATAGCTCTTATTCAGATAGGCTTAACGTATTCTCTCTTGCAAGAAGATTGTTTTTCGTTGTAGAAACTTGAAAAGAATCGCTATAAAAATTGTTTTCCTCTCCAATTTTTCTCTATTTATATATTGTAAATCTATATACATAATCTATGTATGCACATACATAAGCTGCGTATGGACATACATAGGCTGCGTATGGACATACATAGGCTACGAATAAAGAATTAGTAGTAAATAAAATAGTCTATAGTACTAAGAAAACTATTTTTGTCTAAGCATAATATCTTTTCTCGCTATACATCTAAAGCTCTTCTCTACTCCTCTTCATCCTTTCTAATACGAAGCTCTCAACAGAGTTCAAAAGACAAATACTATCGTAAATACTATTACTTAGTTCCCTATAAAAACAATATAAGCCGATTTATAACTTATGGATAATTACCCACTCCAAGGGCTTTTTAATAAAGCATCCTATTCACAACAGGAGAAAACAAAAAGAAACGAATTATACGTGGCAGATTTTTAACATGGTAGTATGTGCAAAAATCCAGAATAAAATACGATATTTGTAGCAGAAAGAAAAGATGATTTTTGACATCATATATTAAGAAAAAGACTTCTCGAGGTAAATTGAGCGAGAACTTAATGCACACCGCCCCCTATTTTCTAATACCCCACTCGACTTATCCCCCATATAATAGCAAGTATTCGGATAGATAAAAAATAGAAAGAGAAAAAATAATCGTAAACAATTAAATGAGTAAAAGATGAAACACAAAAAAAATCTACTTACTATTTTCATCACTCTTGTGTCGATACTAAGTGCTTCCTCTGTAGTAGCACAGAATAGTATCACTCTTATGACAAGCAAGAAAAAAGGAGAGACAATTAAACTGATTGCTAAGCCTGTAGAGAACCTTACCATTGAAGGAGCTCAAAAAACAGCAACTGAAAATGAGTATACAATAACCGACATAGATGGAGAAATTACCCTTAAGGGTGATATCACCTTCTTAGATTGTATAGGACAACAAATAACTACACTGAACCTTTCTCAGAATAAAGTACTCAACGAGCTACGATGTGACCAGAATCAAATTGAGATTCTTTCCTTAAAAGAAACTCCATCCGTAAATATCTTGAGTTGTTCTAAAAACAATCTTCGTATTTTAGAACTCTCCGAGGGGAGCCAATTAAAAGAGCTTTATTGCGACCACAATCAGTTCAAAAAAAGAACTATGGACGTCCTTGTAGCCTCATTGCCAGATCGCAGCACAAAAAACCCAAAAGGTTTTTTTGCGGTCTTTGACAATGAAAACAATGATGAAACAAATATTTGTAACAAAGAGCAGGTTGCTATAGCTCTCAAACGCGGCTGGATGGTAAAAGAGAAAAAAGGAAGTTGGGTAGATTACCAAGGTAGCGAAAGAGTAATCGGCAACGGACAAATCTCTCTTACAACTGCCAAAGTAGAGGGAGAGTTTATCGACTTAATCATCGAAACTAACGAAGATTTTTCTGTTGAAGGAGCAGTATTCGTAGGAGAAAACAGCTACAAGGTTACAGCTTCCGACGGCAAGATATCAATTAAGGGAGATGTTATAAATATGGACTGTTCCGATGCCAAACTCACCTCTTTGAACGTTTCTCGTTGCCCAACACTGCAAAAATTATCTTGCAATGGCAACAAGCTTACTGCCTTAGAGCTACTGAACAACACAGAATTAGTAGAACTCTACTGTTACGACAATAAATTAAACTCTTTAGACATATCTAACAATGCAAAGTTGACGAAATTCTGGTGTCAAAACAACGAACTTACATCATTAGATTTGTCTAAAAACATAAGATTAGAAGAGTTCTACTGTGAACACAACCAACTAAACTCTCTCAATGTATCCAATAATACAGAATTGATAAAACTCTGGTGCTATCTAAATCCTATCAACACTTTAGATGTATCCAAAAACACCAAACTTACCGTGTTGCAATGTTATCGAAATGAACTCTCTGAATTAAATATATCAAATAATAAGAAGTTGGAAATCTTGTGGTGTGATGACAACAATATAACAACGCTTGATACTTCTAATAATCCTGAGTTACTTATGCTTTCTTGTAGCTCTAATAAAATTGCATCTTTAGATTTTTCTAATAATAAGAAAATAGACGAATTACACTGTGATGGCAACCAAATTAAGGGAGAAAATATGGACCTCCTAATCAGCTCTCTTCCTATCCGTTCTGAAAGTGATGGAGAAGGTCTATTTGGTGTAATAGACAATAGTGCAGGCTCTGCAACCAACGTTTGTACAAAAAAACAGGTAGCTGCAGCTAAAAGCCGTGGTTGGATAGCTAAAGAATGGAGTGCTACAGACGAAAATTGGATAGATTATGAGGGTAGTGAAGACACCTCTATCAACGACATCTTAGCCGAAGAAGAGGCAAGCATCGTTGCAATTTACACTGTTGATGGAAGACGTATCAGCCAATTACAAGAAGGGGTAAACATCATTCGCCTAAGCAACGGCAAGGCTCACAAAGTATTTCACGAAGTACGATAATAGCAAATTTGACGTCTAAACTTAGACGCTAAATACAACCCAAGGGTTGGAGATGCTAATGTACCGAAGAGAACGATTCATTAGCCTCCAGCCCTTTCTTATCTTAAGTCCAAAGAGAAATTGCTACAGAAATTCTCTTTGGATTTGATACTGTCCTATGAGGGGACTAAGTTTTATTGAAAGGGTACAGTCGGGAGATTCCACCCCCTTTGTGTTTTGAATAGAAGTATCTTTGCCCAAAGAAAAAAATCAATGGAAAATATGAAAAAGATTGTTGTACTACTTTTAGGATTGTTCGGATGGATGCAGATAGCCTCTGCCCAAATCTTCGATAGAGACACTATGGAGGAGGGCAATTCAAGATTAGGACTGGGAATGGTAGCAGGAGCTTTAGGTATATACGACAGCACTCCCTGCGGAACAGTTGGTATGAATATTCTTTTTAAGGGAGCTTATTTTGATTTTACCTATTTTGCTCCGCGACATTCTGAAGATGTGCGGGTTGGTCAATGGTCTGATAAGCAAAGTTGGTCAATACATTTTGGATATCAGATACCTATAACAGAAAAAATAAGAGTTACACCTCTTGTTGGTTATGCACAAGTCGATTTGGGAAGAACAAATGGTTGGGATTGGCACGTATCAAAAAATGGGATTCATAATAAATTCATCCCAGAAGATAAAGTGGGAGGATTGGATTTTGGGGCTTCTTTAGTGTATAGTTTTTATTGGAAGCTAATTGACATCAAAATACCAATGAATATCTCTTTGAATGCCACTCGGCGTGGTATCTATGCAGGCATGATGTTTGAGTTTTATCCTGTATGGTAGAAAAAAAGCCTGATACTCTAGTAACGAGTATCGGGCTTTTTTGTTAGTTACAGGAGTTGCATATTCAAAACTCAAAACCTATCCCTGCTGTAAGAGCGTATCTCGATGCTGTCAATGTCGCATTCACAGGCATTATCCACATGAAATTATAAATGAGTGTGAGACCATAATCAAGCCCTCCCGAAGTTTTTTCTGGGACAAACTTATTCCGAACACCATCCGAATAAGTCCAGTCGTATCCATCCGTTATCCCCATTTCTATCTTAGCAAGTCCAATCATGGGCACACATCTGAAAGACTCTGAAAAAGGTAACTGATAGCCAAAATGAAAAGCATACCCTCTACCATCTTTCCATTTATCTATTCGAGTGTTTTGTAAATGCTTCGTTGGGCTAAACATAAAATCAAGGTAAAACCCGTCGTATAGAATAGAGACTCCTACACAGGAATTAGGCATAAAATCAAAAACTCCCAATGCGCCTATTTTCCAATCAACAGCAAATTTTGAGTTTACCTCCTCCATAGTGTCTCTATCGAAGATTTGGGCAGAGGCTATCTGCATCCATCCGAACAATCCTAAAAGTAGTACAACAATCTTTTTCATATTTTCCATTGATTTTTTTTCTTTGGGCGAAGATACTTCTAACATTTCAAACACAAAGGGGGTGGAATCTCCCGACTGCACTCCTTCAACAAAATTTTCTTCCTCATAGTTATCTGTGGGGACTTATAATGTAGATATCTAAAGATATTAGCACTCTGTATATTAAGAGGAATAGCTTCTCAAGCCTTCTTTGCCTTTTATCTGTGCTTTCACAAATGTTTGCGATGCCATGCCATTTCTAATTGATTCGTAATGGACGATTTAGTATTTTGTGTGGTGTGGATATACAACTTGCTGTCATGCGTTCATTTTATTTCTGTAAAGTGCCATCTCCGCAGTAAAATACAGCAAAATCCAAAGAGTAATCCTGATACTGTCCTACAAAAGTGTGTAAGCCCCGTAGCTCTTAACTTTGTGGTAAAAAGCAAAAACAAACTAAGAACAATGGAGCTTACAGCATCACAAAAGTCGGCATTTATTTCGGAAATGCTATCATCAGAGTCAGGAATTAACGAGATTATTCGAGTGTTATTGAACACCTTCTCCAAACAAGAACGTGCTCTTTTTGTAGAGGAGCATAAAGGGGAACAGTGCAATGGTTTTCGTCCCCGTCGATGGCGAGGCTATGGATGTAGCTTTGAGCTTCGGATTCCACGTACTCGTTCAGGGAATTTTC
>NZ_FUXE01000003.1 GCF_900167105.1 Porphyromonas circumdentaria
AAAATTCCCTGAACGAGTACGTGGAATCCGAAGCTCAAAGCTGCATCCATAGCCTCGCCATCGACGAGGACGGAAACCATTGCACTGTTCCCCTTTATGCTCCTCTACAAAAAGAGCACGTTCTTGTTTGGAGAAGGTGTTCAATAACACTCGAATAATCTCGTTAATTCCTGACTCTGATGATAGCATTTCCGAAATAAATGCCGACTTTTGTGATGCTGTAAGCTCCATTATTCTTAATTTGTTTTTTGTTGTTACCACAAAGTTAAGAGCTACGGGGCTTACACACTTTTGTAGGACAGTATCAAGAGATTCTCAATATAATATGTTGAATATCAGTAATTAGATGACTTTTAAGGGCTGACTAAATAAAAAATCCAGTAACCCTTTGGGAGAATAGATTGTCCCTAAGCTTACTGGATTATAAATATTGTGAGAAGAGAATTACAAAAAAATGAAAAGGATACGGGGCACTCTCAACGGAATAACCCCGTGTGCTTATTTTTTGAAGAGATCTATAAAAACAGACGTCTATCTCAACCGTTGGTTAGAAGCATACCTTGCCACACTTGTTGCAGTGTACCGAGTCTTTTCCATCAAATCGTGCCGTGATAACATCCACAATAGACTCTCTTAGAGAGGGGAGTTCTACGAGTTGTACCACATCATCTGTAAAGGCTATACTGAGCATTGTGCGAGCTTCCTTTTCTGTAATTCCTCTTTGCCGCAGGTAGAAGAGAGCATCTTCGCTAAGTTGCCCTGTAGTCATACCATGGCTACATTTTACATCGTCGGCATAAATCTCGAGTTGAGGTTTAGAAAAGACACGTGCCTTGGGAGAAAGAAGTAGATTTCTATTGCTCTGTATTGCATTGGTCTTTTGTGCATCTGTTGCGACATAAATACGACCTGCAAACGCTCCAACAGAATCATCGTTCATGATATATTTGAACAGCTCATGAGTCTCGCATTCGGGGCGAAGGTGACCTATGTGCGTAAAGTTATCGATATGCTGTTGCTCTGTACCAATAGCCAATCCAGCTAACGTTAATTTGGCGTTTGTCCCTAAGAAGCGAGTCCAAAAGTTGTTGCGTGTAACCCCATTGTTAAGGGTTAGAGCATTGATAAGTACATTGCTTTCCTCTTTTTGGCGAAGAATGGTGGTTGTCATCGAATAGGTCTTTTTGCTCGACTCTTCCAAGTCGTAGAGTTTGAGCACACCTCTCTCGGCAACATCGATTTCAGTTACTTGGTTGATTAGGAAGCGATCTTTATCTAATGTGTGATTACAAATCAAAACTTCCAAAGAAGCCCCCTCTTCTACGATCATCATGATGCGTCGGAAGAGCAACATCGGAACATCGGAGCGCACCAGCTGTATCACACGCACTGGGTCAGGTACTTTTACTCCTTTGGGTACATAGAAGATAAGCACCTCTTGTACAAACATTGTGTTGAGCGAGACAAGAGCATCTATATCGACCTCGGCATATCGTCCGTAGATTTTGGCAAGTTGCTCTTTCTTATCAGGATATTGCTCTAAAAATGTACTCAAGTTGCCTATGAATACTTCCTTGGGTAGCAGTTCCAAACCCTTCGAAAGGGACGGCTCAAAACGTTCGTTGAGTACAGTTATTTGAGTATGAGGCATATTCTCCAACCCACAAGAGAAACCTTTAGCATCTTTGATAGGAAAGTGTACATTTTGCACGTTAATTCCGTAGTCAAAGTCGAAAGCCTCTTTAATATCTGTACGTGTATAGTACTCCGAAGAAGTAGTCGGAAAACCGTGCTGTACAAACTCTTCACGCGCCAAAGAACGCATCTCGTTGAGGAGAGCAGGGGAGTTATCGTGAATAATCTCCTTATTTTCGTCGTAAAGGTCTAAATATATTTTTTCTACAGGCTGCATAGTAGGTTATTTATTGGCTTCTTTGATCCAATCATACCCACGCTCTTCCAAATCGAGAGCCAGTTCGGGACCACCGCTCTTCACGATGCGTCCTTGATAAAGCACGTGAACAAAGTGGGGTTTAATATACTCTAATAGCCTTTGGTAGTGGGTGATAACAATAGAGCTTGTGGTCGGGGATTGCAATTGGTTTACACCCTCTGCCACGATGCGTAGTGCGTCGATGTCTAAGCCGCTATCCGTTTCGTCGAGGATAGAGAGACGAGGCTCTAACATAGCCATTTGGAAGATTTCGTTACGCTTCTTTTCTCCCCCAGAGAAGCCTTCGTTAACGGAGCGGCTGGCTAATTTGGAGTCCAACTGCACCACGTTGCGCTTCTCGGTCATTAGTTTGAGGAATTCTGCCGCAGGCATAGGAGGAAGTCCCTCGAACTTACGTCGCTCGTTGATGGCTGCACGCATAAAGTTGGCCATGCTTACCCCTGGTATCTCCACGGGGTACTGAAAACTCAAAAACAAACCTCTATGGGCACGCTCCTCGGGAGAGAGTTCTAAGATATTTTCTCCTCTGAATATCGCTTCTCCCTCTGTTACCTCAAAAGCGGGATGCCCTACCAGTACAGAAGACAACGTACTTTTTCCACTTCCGTTAGGCCCCATTATCGCATGGATTTCGCCTTCGTTGACAGAGAGATTTATACCTCTTAAAATCTCTTTACCATTTACAGAGGCATGAAGATTGTTTATTTCTAAAAGCTTTTTGCTCATATAATCTTTTCGGTGTAGTAGTTATGTTTATAATGATGCCTATCCAACAGATCCCTCCAAGGTTACTGTTAGTAGTTTTTGTGCTTCTACAGCAAACTCCATGGGGAGCTTATTCATTACTTCGCGGGCATACCCGTTTACGATTAAGCCCACAGCCTCTTCTGTGGAGATACCCCTTTGTTGACAGTAGAACAATTGGTCTTCATTGATTTTTGAAGTCGTAGCTTCGTGCTCAATAATGGCTGTGTCGTTCATAACCTCTGCATAAGGAAACGTGTGTGCTCCGCAATGATTACTCAACAAAAGACTGTCGCATTGAGAGTGATTTCTACTATTTTCTGCTGTTGGCGATATTTTTACCAAGCCTCTGTAACTGTTATGACTTGAGCCTGCCGATATACCCTTGGAAACAATGGTACTACGAGTATTTTTGCCCACATGTATCATCTTGGTTCCAGTGTCTGCTTGTTGGTAATTATTTGTCACGGCAACCGAATAGAACTCTCCGATGGAATTGTCCCCGACAAGTAAACAACTGGGGTATTTCCATGTTATTGCAGAACCTGTTTCTACCTGCGTCCACGAGATTTTGGAGAAGTCTCCACGACAGAGTCCACGTTTCGTTACAAAGTTGTATATACCACCTTTACCGTTTTTATCGCCAGGGTACCAGTTTTGTACCGTGGAGTATTTAACTTCGGCTCTCGTTTCTGCAATAATCTCCACAATAGCCGCGTGAAGTTGGTTCTCGTCTCGCATGGGAGCAGTACAGCCTTCGAGGTAACTTACATAGGCATCTTCATCTGCCACTATGAGAGTACGCTCAAATTGCCCCGTATTGCGTGCATTGATTCTAAAGTAGGTAGATAGCTCCATAGGACAACGTATGCCCTTAGGGATATAAGCAAAAGAACCGTCGCTGAAAACTGCGGAGTTCAGAGCTGCAAAATAATTATCTCTGTAGCTAACTACTTTGCCGAGATACTTCTTTACTAAATCGGGATGCTCCTTTACAGCTTCGCTAAAAGAGCAAAAGATGATGCCTAAATCTGCCAGTTTTTCTCGGAAAGTGGTCTTAACAGATACACTATCCATAACGGCATCCACAGCCATGTTGCCCGCTAAAGCTTGACGCTCATGAAGAGGAATCCCCAATTTGTTAAACGTCTCCAGCAACTCTGGGTCTATTTCATCGGAAGATTGTGGCGATACTTTTTGTTTGGGAGCAGCGTAATAAATAATATCTTGGTAATCGATGGGGGGAATATACAGATGCGCCCATTTGGGTTGTTTCATTGTAAGCCAGTGACGATAGGCTTTCAATCGAAACTCCAGAAGCCACTCTGGTTCTCCCTTTTTTTCAGAGATTAAGCGAATGGTTGCTTCGTTCAATCCCCGACCGATAGTATCGGTATGGATGTCAGTTACAAAACCGTATTTATAATCTCCCTGAGTTACCTCTTGCAAGATATCATCTTGTTCTGTTGGTAAGGGAGGTGTATTGTTTGTTTCCATTTATAGCGTTGTCAGTATTCTTTTCTATTAGCTCTCTTTCTTTTTCTAACAAATAAGGTGCTATAAAAGTTGGCACAACCTTCTTTATTGGGTAGTAAAAGCGAGATTCTTGCCGTATATCTATTTGTTCTTTTTCTGTTTTTCCCTTTTGAAAAGGCGTAAAACTTGGGAAAACAATACTGTCTATGAATAAAAAGATATAACTCAAGATCGTAATAGGAATAATAAAGCCCAAAAAAGCACCTCCTAAGCGATTGAAGATAGCCAGTGGTGTATGAGAAACAGATTTACTTATCAGACGACCTAACCAACTAACAAGCACAAGTATGACAATGAAAGAGAGAGCCATGCCGATGGTATGTGCCATTTTGGGAGAGACATCCAATAGATGTATAAGTTTATTCTCTAAGAAAGGGGTCAAGTGCCCCGAAGCGAAGATGGCAATGTATATCCCTACGAAGAAGAATAATTGTTTGATTAGACCTTCTCTTAATCCTTTGATGACAGATAGCCCAACAATGATTAGTATTATAATATCTATCCAATTCATAGGTAAGTAAAGGCTACTGAATAGACCCTATATAAAAGAGGAACTACTCAATAGCCTGTTTCTGTGGTTGTTTTTCTTTTATAGACAAAGATTGAGAGCGTTAAAGCTTCTTTTTGATTTCTATTTCTTGGTATGCCTCTATTAAGTCGCCCTCTTTAATGTCATTGAAGCCTTTCAAGTTGAGACCGCAATCAAGCCCCATTGCTACTTCTTTCACATCGTCTTTAAATCGTTTGAGAGACTCTAAGGCTCCAGTATGGATTACGATACCGTCACGTATGACGCGAACTTTATCTGTTCTATGTATCTTGCCCTCTTTCACCATACAACCTGCAATGGTACCCACTTTTCCAATTGTAAAGGTCTGTTGGATCTCCAATAGAGCAGTAACTTGTTCCTTGATTTCTGGCGATAGCATACCCTCCATGGCACTACGTACGTCCTCTATAGCATCGTAGATGATAGAGTAGGAGCGGATCTCTACTCCAGCTTGTTCTGCACTCTTGCGAGCTACGGCACTTGGGCGCACTTGGAAGCCGATAATAATAGCTTGAGATGCTTCTGCCAATACAACGTCAGACTCTGATATTTGTCCTACGCCTTTGTGTATTACTCTCACAACAATTTCTTCGGTAGAAAGACCGATAAGTGTATCTGAAAGTGCCTCAACAGATCCGTCCACGTCTCCCTTAATAATAAGGTTCAACTCTTGGAAGTTACCGATAGCAATACGGCGACCGATATCGTCCAGTGTAAGCATTTTTTGGGTACGTAGACCTTGCTCACGCTCCAACTGTGTGCGCTTGTTGGCAATATCTCGAGCTTCGTGTTCTGTTTCTAATACATTGAAGGTATCACCTGCCGATGGAGCTCCATTGAACCCTAAAATAGTAGCAGGAACGGAGGGGCCAGCCTCCTTAAGAGGTTGGTTGCGTTCATTGGTCATAGCTTTGACACGACCGTAGTACTTCCCTGCCAAAATGACATCTCCAACTTTCAATGTCCCATTTTGTACCAAGATGTTAGAAACATAACCACGTCCTTTATCCAGTGAAGACTCTATGATTAGTCCTGAAGCTCTGCGCTTGGGGTTTGCCTTGAGTTCCAGTAGATCGGCTTCTAAAAGAACCTTTTCGAGAAGTTCATTTACTCCGATTCCCTTTTTGGCAGATATCTCTTGGCATTGATATTTACCGCCCCAGTCCTCGACCAAATAGTTCATAGCGGCAAGCTGCTCTCTAATTTTGGCGGGGTCAGCTCCTGCTACATCAATCTTGTTGAATGCAAATACCATAGGTACGCCTGCAGCAGTCGCGTGGTTGATAGCCTCCACAGTCTGGGGCATCACCTTATCGTCACTGGCGATGATAATAATTGCAATGTCTGTTGCTTTAGCTCCACGGGCGCGCATTGCGGTAAAGGCTTCGTGACCTGGAGTGTCAAGGAATGTGATGTGACGTCCAGAAGGAAGTTTCACATTGTAAGAACCAATGTGCTGGGTGATACCTCCTGCTTCACCAGCAATTACATTGGTTTTACGAATGTTGTCGAGAAGAGAGGTTTTACCATGGTCTACGTGCCCCATGACCGTAACAATAGGAGCGCGTTCCACGAGATCTTCTTCTTTGTCTTCTTCGGTGCTTTCCTGTATAGCTGCAACAACGTCTGTACTAACGAACTCTGTTTCGAAGCCAAACTCCTCGGCAACCAGCTTTATAGTCTCTGCATCTAAGCGCATATTGATGGAGACCATCATGTCTATGCTCATACATGTAGCGATGACTTCGTTTACTGGGATATTCATCATGTTTGCCAAGTCGCTCACTGTAACGTATTCGGTGAGCTTCAAGATGCGGCTTTCGCGTTCGTCTGCTTCGAATGCATCTTCCGCGGCTTGTCTTGCAGCATCACGTCTATCCTTTCTAAAGCGAGCTTTCTTCTCGAAAACGGTCTTTTTACCTTGTAGGCGAGCTAAGGTTTCTTTTACCTGCTTCTGTACATCCTCCTCTGTAATCTCAGGTTTAGGAGGTGCTACATTACGGTTGTTTTTCTTTTTGCCCTTGCCTTCTCCGGGAGCATGTTGTTGCTTACCCGCATTAGCTTTAGAAGCATTTTGATTTTGACCTCTTTTTCCTGCTACTGGGTCGATCCCTTTGGCTGCTTCTGATTTAATATCTACGGCTTGAGAACCGATACGTTTGCGGCGTTTGTTCTTGCTATTGGCGTTTTCTGTCTTTTTGGGAGGATTTATACTATCTAAGTCAATCTTGCTAACGACAGTGAGTTGAATAGCTTTGGGAGTAGAAGGGCGATAAACTTCTTGTTGTTGGTCATTAGAACTACTTTCTGTAGCGGGCAAAACATCTACAGAAGTCTCCTCTTTAGCTATAGGCTCTTGCTCTTTCGCAGCAACTTGCTTTTCTGTGGGTACGGGGGCTATTGGAGCTTTTTCCGCACTTTTTTCTGGAGCGACTTTATCCTCTTTCTTTTTAGGATTTGAGGAGGTGGTAGTTGTGCTCGTTGCTTTCTTTTCTTTCTTGTCAGAGCTCTTTGCCGTTTTGGGCTGCTGAGTTTGAGAAAGATCTATACGACCACGTACTTCTACCTTAGAAACAGTTTTAACTTCTTCGGTTTTTTCCTCTTTAACAGCAACGGGCACCTCTTTTTTCTCTCCCATAACTTCTAACTCCTTGGGAGCTACTACTTCTTTCTTTTTCTCGGGAGAGGGAGTGGGTGGAGTAACTGCTACTTCTAATTTCTTTTTGAACTCTTCTACAGACTCGTTAGGCGAGAATCCTTTTAGAACGATTGCCAGAGTCTTGTCATCTACAGGAGCATTGGGAGAGGGAACCTCTATCTCTTTTTCCTTTAGATAATCTTTCAGGGTATTAACCCCAACGTTTAATTTTTTTGCCAATTCAATGTATTTTATCGCCTTTGCCGCCATACTTGTTATTTATAATCCTTCTTTTATAGCCAATGTTTATTTGTAAAAAGGTCGTACTGTCGTTTTTACTTTAGGTCAGAGAGCCTTATTGCTCTTCTCCCTTTTCGGTTTCAGTTTCCTCTTGAGTGCTCTCTGTAGCGTGTGAGGCTTCTGTTTTATATCCTATTTCGTGGAGTTCATCTTGCTCAAACTCTTCCGCCAATATGGATAGCACAGAGTCGACAGTTGCTTCTTCCAAATCGGTTTTACTGATCAGTTCCGATCTTGGAGTAGACAAGACAGTCTTTGCAGTAATCCAGCCTGCGTTCTTAAAGGCCTCTAATACCCAGTCTTCGATTTCGTCGTTAAACTCATCCAAGTAGATATCTTCTTCGCTTGCCTCTTCAATGTCACGGAATACTTCTATCTGATACCCAGTCAACACAGAGGCCAATTTGATATTTGAAGCATTTTTCCCGATAGCCATAGGCACCTCTTCGGGACGAAGATATACCTCGGCTTTGGAACCCTCTGGAATGATATCTATAGAGGTAACTTTAGCGGGGCTGAGTGCACGCTGAATAAACAGTACTGTATTGGTTGTATAGGTAGTAACGTCTATGTTCTCTCCCTTTAATTCTCTAACGATACTGCGTATGCGACTACCATTCATACCAACGCATGCTCCCACGGGGTCGATACGGTCATCATAAGATTCGACCGCCATTTTGGCGCGCTCTCCTGGGATGCGAGCTACTCTCTTTATAGTAATCAGACCATCTGCAATCTCTGGGACGTTAAGTTCAAAGAGGCGTTTAAGGAAGTTATCGCTCGTACGAGACACATAGATTTTTACTTGGTTATTAACCATCTCTACACGGTCTATAACAGCCTGTACTGTGTCTCCTTTGTGAAAATAATCTCCAGGGATTTGTTCCGACTTGGGGAGTAAGAGTTCGTTCCCTTCGTCATCTACAAGCAATGTCTCACGTTTCCATACCTGATAAACTTCGGCAGATATAAGGTGCCCTGTTTTTTCAAGAAACTTGTTATAGAGGGTCTCTTTTTCCAACTCCTTAAGTTTGCTGGAAACAATCTGTCCTAAGTTCAGAATAGCTCTACGCCCGAAAGAGAGGAAGTCAATCTCTTCGTTGATTTCATCTCCTAAATCTGCATATTGATCCCGTTCTTTTGCTTGAGTTAGCCCAATCTCCAAAGCCGGATTCGTAACCATACCGTCCTCGACGATACGCAGAGCCCTCCAAATCTCCAAGTCTCCTGTATCTTCATTTACAATGACTGTGAAGTTTTCAGAGGTTCCAAACATTTTAGCTAACACACTCATAAAAGAATCTGTCAGTACACTTACCAGAGTAGCCTTGTCTATGTTTTTAAGTTCCTTAAACTCTGCAAGTGTTTCTGCCATCCGTAGCGGCGACTTTGATTGTTTCTGGGCCATAATTAATGTTCTATGTATAGCGGGTATATGTTTTTAGTTACACTGTTATTTATTCAAACCTATATGTGGTAGACTTTACTTCTTCGTACAAAAAAGTGTGCTCTACCTCTTCATAGTGGCGTTTGCGATGTCTTCCGTCGGGAGATTTTACCAGTTCGGAACATACGATAGAAAAAGATTGGTCATCAGACGATTTTAATACTCCGTCAAATTTGTTCCCCTCTTTTGTTATCACTCGTACGGGATTACCTATATGTTTTTGATACTGCCTTAGGTGGGCAAAAGGAGTGGTTAGACAAGCAGAGCCTACTTCGAGAGAATAGTCCGTTTCGTCTCTGTTGAAACACTTCTCAAAACCCTTGCTTATAGCTATACATCGCTCTATAGAGATTCCTTTTTCTCCATCGACAACTACATCGATATCATTAGAGTGAGAGAGAGAAATCTTTACGATAAACTCTTCAGGGGTAAGAAGTTCCTGAATACATTGCTCTATTTTAAGTATGTCTAAACTCATCCTGTTTACTAATAATAGGTGTGGCGTTTTTTCGGATATCTATTGGGATATCTCATATAATAAAAAAGAGGAACCCGCTTTACGCATGGTTGCCTCTACCCACGTACCGTATGTGATTGGGAATTAGTGTAAATTCCACCGGCGCAGGACAAAGGTATAACAAAATAATGTAATAAAGTAATAACCGATAACGATTTTTGTTTTTAGTGCCTCTTTTTCATCTTCCTTCAGCCCCCTTTGTGCGGCCTTTTGTATCCTGTTTGTGATAGTTTCTTGTCTGAAAAGGAGTTAGAAAAACTTTTTTCAATCTATAGGATAAGTAGTTTCCTCCGCTCTGTAAATCCATAACCTTCTGTGTAATTCTTTATTTGCAATCTGCAAATATATATACGCAATCTAAGAATATATATATTCAATCTAAATATATGTATATTCAAATTGAATATAAAGAATGGTAAAGGAGAAAACTACTTTATAGTAATGACCTTTTGGACTTTCTTACAGGAAGATAGAGAGATTTTTTTGAGAGCTGAAAAGAGGAGTATTCTGGTAGATGGCTTAAAATAGAGCAAACGGACGTTGCAGAGATAAGATTGAGCGGCATTAAAGGGGGGGGGATCCTATTCTTTTTGATAATGAGGAGGCACGTTTCTTATCGAAAGCCTTCGTAATACGCCTCTGCAAGAGAGAAGTACTCTTGTTCATAGTCTTGGCATATTTATTGTATTAAGTGTAAGCGTGCACTGTTCCATATAACACCAAAGCTCAGTGCGCAAATGAGATATTATGAAAGGAAAATATATGGAGAGTTCACTCCCTAAAGAATATGATGTTATGTACGGAGAGCCAAACGACTCTCTATCTTATTTCGAGCTTTCTAATGGCTTGAATCAAGACTTCGATCCCGATAGTGAGCAGTCCGATGCCGATGATAAAGAGGATTCGGGTCAATCTAAAGATGTTGCTTCCAGAGAGGGCGAAAAGGAGAAAATGGCCAAGACACCAGCCTTAGACTCGTTTGGAACAGATCTCACTCTGTTGGCTACACAAGGGAAATTAGACCCGATGATTGGCCGTGAGAAAGAGCTCGAAAGGCTTATACAAATACTTTGTCGTCGCAAAAAAAACAATCCCGTTTTAATAGGAGACCCTGGGGTGGGGAAAAGTGCCATTGTAGAAGGTTTGGCGCAACGTATCGTACAGAGAAAGACACCTCGTTTCCTTTTTGGAAAACGCATTATAAGTCTGGATACTGGACTTCTTGTCGCAGGTACTAAATATAGAGGGCAGTTTGAGGAGCGTCTCAAAGCCGTAACGCAAGAGTTGAAAAAGAACCCCAATATTCTTCTCTTTATTGATGAGATACATACAATTATAGGAACAGGGGGGACAGAAGGGTCGATGGACATGGCCAATATGCTCAAGCCAGCTCTCTCGAGAGGGGAGATACGTTGTATTGGAGCTACCACTCTCTCGGAGTACAGCAAGAGTATTGAAAAGGATGGGGCGTTGGAGCGTCGTTTTCAAAAGGTAATTGTTCCTCCTACGACCATCGAAGAGACCTTACAGATACTTAAGGAGATAAAGCCTTTCTATGAACAGTTTCACAAGGTAACGTACTCCGATGGGGCTCTTAAGGCGGCGGTGGATCTTACAGACCGCTATGTGTCGGATCGTTTTTTTCCAGACAAAGCCATAGACGCTTTGGATGAAGCTGGTGCAAGAATGCACATCGGTGAGAAGGCGCAGAATGCAGAGTTGCAACGCCTGGAAGCCCTCAGAGAGGATTATCGTGAGAAGCGTAAGTCCGCCGTTTTGTCTACCAATTACGAGTTGGCAGCTGCGTGGAGAGATAAGGAACGAAGCATTACTAAAGAAATAGAAGAAACAGAAGAGCGGCTTAATAAAGAAGAGGCTTATGTGGAGGTGAATGAGAGCCACATAGCACGCGTTGTTGCTTTGATTACGGGAGTGCCTGTAGAGCGTATTGCTAAAGCCGAGACTGCCCGTCTGAAAGCCTTAAGCCAGACGTTGAAGGAGATTGTTATAGGGCAAGACGAAGCCATCGAAAAGGTAAGTAAGGCTATTCAACGTAATCGTTTGGGACTGCGAAACGAAAAGAAGCCGATTGGTAGTTTCCTCTTTTTAGGCTCTACTGGGGTAGGAAAGACCTTTTTGGCCAAAAAGTTAGCAGAGCAGCTTTTCGGCGATGAAGATGCTTTGATACGCGTAGATATGAGTGAGTTTTCAGAGAAATTCACAGTGTCTCGCTTGATAGGAGCTCCTCCTGGATATGTCGGTTACGAAGAGGGCGGACAGTTGACCGAGAAAGTGCGCCGTCAACCCTATTCTGTAATCTTACTGGACGAAATAGAGAAGGCGCATCCAGAAGTATTCAATATGTTGCTCACCGTTTTGGACGAGGGGGCTCTGACCGATAGCTTTGGGCGTAGAATAGACTTTAAGAATACCGTTATTATTATGACGGGTAATGTGGGTAGCCGTCGCGTTAGTGAATACGGCTCTGGTTTAGGCTTCCGCTCTGAAAGAGATACGGCACAAGAGGCAGACACTCTGGCTCGCTCTATAATAGATAAGGAGTTGCAACGTACATTCAGCCCAGAGTTCCTAAATCGTTTGGATGCCGTTATCCATTTTGCTCATCTTAGAGAAGAAGATTTATTGCGTATTGTTGCCAATGAGTTGGATACGTTACAGAGGAGATTTGCTCGCCAAGGCTATTCGTTTACGATTACCGAAGAGGCTCGCAAGTGGTTAGCCAAAAAGGGATTTGATCCTAAGTTTGGGGTGCGGCCTCTCAAACGTTTGTTGCAAACAGAGATAGAAGATCGTTTTGCAGATCTTATCCTCGATGGCGAAATCTCAGAAGGGGGCATGATACACTTCTCTTTAGAGGAAGATCACCTAAACGCAACGGTACAAATCCCCGTAATACTTCCCAAGGAAGAAAAACATTTACAGTAAAACAGTACTCTTAATAATATCCATTATTTATGGCGATAACAGGAAAAATTGGGGTTACAAGTGAGAATATATTCCCCATAATCAAAAAATTTCTCTACAGTGATCATGACATATTTCTCCGTGAGTTAGTTTCTAACGCTGTAGATGCAACCATGAAGTTGCAAACAATAGCACGCAACGATCAAAGTGTAGGAGAATTGGGGACTCCAGTTGTACGTGTGGAGCTTGATACAGAAGCAAAAACAATAAAGATATCAGACCAAGGTGTGGGAATGACTCAAGAGGAGGTCGAGTCTTACATCAATCAAATAGCTTTCAGTGGAGCAGAAGATTTCTTAAAGAAGTATGAGGGGAGCAATACTCCTATCATAGGCCATTTTGGGCTGGGTTTCTATTCAGCGTTTATGGTGGCTAAGATGGTCGAAATTGATACGCTCTCTTATAGGGAGGGAGCAGAGGCGGTACATTGGGCTTGCGATGGGTCGCCTGAGTACACCTTGACACCTTCGGAAAGAAAAGAGCGAGGAACGACTATTACACTTCATGTGGATGACGATAGCACTGAGTTTCTTTCTCGTGAACGCTTGGGAGCACTTTTAGATAAGTACTGTCGCTTCTTGCCCGTTCCTGTAATTTTTGGCAAGAAACAGGAGTGGAAAGAGGGTAAAATGGTCGATACCGACGAGGATAATCAAATCAATGAAACCAATCCTCTATGGGTAAGAACGCCCAATGATCTCAAAGAAGAGGATTATAAAGCGTTTCATAGCCAGCTTTACCCTGGCTCCGATGAGCCTCTTTTCTGGATACATCTCAATGTAGACTATCCTTTTACGCTCAAAGGGGTACTCTTCTTCCCAAAGATTAAGCCCAATGTCGAGCTTCAGAAAAACCGTATAAAACTCTTCTGTAATCAGGTGTTTGTAACCGATCATGTAGAGGATATCGTTCCCGAGTGGCTAACTCTTTTAGAAGGAGTAATAGACTCTCCCGATATTCCGCTGAACGTAAGCCGCTCTTACCTGCAAAACGATACGAATGCACAGAAGATAGCTCGACATATTAGCAAAAAGGTATCTGACAAATTGAGTGAACTCTTCCATGCAGACCGCTCTAACTATGAGGGCAAATGGGATTCGATAGGTCTTTTTGTACACTACGGAATGCTAACTGACGAGAAGACTTATGAACGCTTACTACCCACAATGCTCTTGAAAGATACCGACGGTAAGTACTTTACCATGGAAGAGTATCGCAAACTTATCGGTAGCGAGCAGACGAATAAAGAGGGTAACATGGTGGTACTATATGCTACGGACAAAAAAGAGCAATATGTATCGCTCAAACAAGCTACTGACAGAGGCTATAATGTACTCATCATGGATGGTCCTTTAGGATTGCCTTTGATGAATATGTTGGAACAGAAGCAGGAGAAACTCCACTTTGCCCGTGTAGACAGTGATACGATAGACCGCCTTATCGAAAAGGAGCAGAAGAATGAGTCCTCAATGGAGGCTGCCGATGAGGATCTATTGCGTCAACTCTTCTCTCTTTCTGCTCCTCAAGAAGAGGGCAAGATGTTCCATGTACAGATAGAGCATACAGAGGCAAATACACCCGTGGAAATGATACAAGGGGAGTGGATGCGCCGTATGAAAGATATGAGTCGTTTCCAGTCGGGTATGGGATTCTATGACACATTGCCTGATAGTTTCAATTTAGTGGTCAATGCCAATCATGTCATTATAAAGAGCATTTTTGATCAGTTGAAGGATAAGGATGGAGCCAAGCTTGAAGAACTCCAAGAAAAGATAAAGAGCTTGAAGCAGCAGCAATCCGATATTGTCAAGGAAATCGGAGATACTTCAGAAGAGAACCTTAGCGAAGAGTTGAAGTCCAAGAGAGCAGAAACGACTTCGGGCATAGAGCAACAGGAGAAACAGCTGTCGGCACTTCTACACAGTTTCATCGAGCAAACTCCTAAATTGGACCAACTATGGGATTTGGCCTTGCTAAGTAGAGGTTTGCTTACTGGCGAACGACTTAACCTCTTTTTGAAGAGATCTTGCGATCTTCTCATGTAAAAGAGAGTGTAAGCTATAAAAATCTTTTATAGATTTTAGGGAGAAAGGATTTTATTAATCCTTTCTCTTTTTTTTGTGCATGCCTAATTTTTGTAGGACAGTATCGAAATAAGCAGTTAATCGGGTAAAGAAAACCGCTGAACAAACCCTTTGAGGGTGTACAGCGGTTCTTTTATGAACACAGTTATATTGAAACTTTTTTCGTTCCGTTCGTTGTACCTTATTTTTTACAGTAATCCGCGTGCCTTTAACAAGGGCTTAAGGTCTACCTCTTTATGACCTGTGAATTCGGTGAAGAGGCTCATTAAATCTTCGGTGTTTCCCTTAGAAAGAATCATCGAACGCAAGCGACTTCCATTCTCGAAGGTCAAGCCCCCATTCTTCTCAAACCATGCATAAATGTCGTTATCCAAAGCTTCTGACCAGAGGTAAGCATAGTAGCCAGCGGAGTAACCGTTGCTCCAAATATGGCGGAAATAGGAAGAGCCATAGCGAGGAGGAATACACTTGTTGAGCAAACCTACCTTAGATAATTGCTCTTCTTGGAAAGCTTTTACATCTGTAACCTTAGCATTCTCCACGGTTAGGCTGTGCCAAGCTTGGTCTAAGAGACAAGCGGCTACATTCTCAATCATAGGATACGATTGGTTGAATGTTTGAGCCTTCTGGAGTTTTTCTACCAACTCTTTAGGCATTGCTTCACCCGTTTTGTAGTGTTTAGCATAGTTAGCAAAAACGCTGGGTTCTGCTGCCCAGTGCTCATTGAATTGTGAGGGCATCTCTACAAAGTCGCGAGGAACGCTCGTTCCCGATAGAGAAGGGTACTTTTGAGAGGCAAACAACCCGTGCAAAGCATGACCAAACTCGTGGAAAAGTGTTGTTACCTCGTCCCAAGATAATAAGCAAGGCTCTCCTTGAGCAGGCTTAGTATAGTTGCATACATTATAGATAACAGGCTTCCTCTCTAAAAGATAAGACTGATCTACAAAGTTACTCATCCAAGCTCCACCACTCTTTGAAGCCCGTGCATAGGGGTCGAAATAGAAGAGAGCAAAGACATTACCTTCCTTATCCAACACATCCCAAACGCGTACATCTTCGTGGTAAACAGAAACGTCTGTACGGGGCTTGAAAGATATTCCATAGAGTTGGTTGGCAGAGTAGAATACGCCATTGTAGAGCACGTTGTCTAAAACGAAGTAACGACGTATAGTCGCTTCGTCAATACCATACTTTTCGCGACGTAGCTTTTCGGCAAAGTAACTCCAATCCCACGCTTCCAAATCAAAGTTCGCTCCCTCTGTTTGGCGAGCAAAATCTTCTAATTCTTTTTCTTCTGCAAGGGCGCGAGGCATAGCCAACTTGGCCAGATTGGAGAGGAATTCTGTTACTTTTTCAGGTGTTGCGGCTAACTGATCTTGTAGTTTCCAGGCAGCGTAAGAGTTGAATCCCAGAAGAGCGGCTTTTTCGGCACGAAGTTCGGCAAGGCGTTTTACTATTGCTTGTGTGTCAAACTCATCTCCCTTCATACAGCGATTAATACTTGCTTCAAAGAAGAACTTACGTGTCTCTCTTACATCGAGCTTGGCCATAATACTTTGTTGTGTCGTATTATCCAAACTAAAAGCATATTCTCCAGGATGTTTTGCATCGGTCGCTTTTGCCGCTGCAGCATTTAGTTCCTCTTCCGATAAGCCTTGAAGTTGCTCTTTGTCCTTGATGAACAGGAGAGCATTGGTAGCTTTGGTCAATTTGTTCCCAAAGTCGGTCAAGAGAGAAGCCTCTTCTTGATTGATTTTCTTGAGAGTCTCTTTTTGTTCTGGATTTAGTAAAGCTCCTTTTTGAACGAATTGATCGTAGTAGAACTTGATGAGACGCTTATCCTCTGTGTCGAGTGTAGACTGATCTCCTTCGTAGATTACTTTTATGCGACCAAAAAGCTTGTCGTTAAGGTACATCGCATCGCTATGCTCTGCCAGCTTAGGAGCTATTTCCTCTTCGATAGCTATCAAATCATCGTTGGTATCTGCCGAAGAGAGGGCAAAGAACACACTTGATACACGGCTTAGTACCTGTCCACTTTTTTCTAAGGCTACCAGAGTGTTTTCAAATGTTGGAGCTTCTGGATTGTTACTAATAGCCTCGATTTCTTCTGTGTGGATGCGCATACCCTCCTCGAATGCAGGGCGGAAGTGCTCTACCTTGATCTTCGAAAAGTCTGGGGTATGCATATAGGTTTCCGAAGGATTGATAAAAGGATTAGAAGAAAGATCCTGTTGAGAAGTATCTTTTCCTCCATTACAAGCTGTCATCATAGTAGTTACTGCTACAATTGCTGGAATGAATCTTTTAAACATAAAATTATTCTCATTATTACACTTATTGCTCAGACGTTTCTGCTGCTGGTTCTTCGTTAGAGAGTTTAGCCAAGAGAGCTTCTATCTGCTTGTCGGTAGTTTTCAATTTTTCTCTACAAAAGGTGATGAGCTCCACGGCTTCGTCGGTGAGTATCATGAGGTCGTCCACGTCGGGACTATCATGTTCTATCGTATTTAGGATTGCTGTCAGGCGAGCTATAGCCTGCGAATAATTTTCTATTTGAGTCTTTTTCTCATTTTCCATATTGCAAATGTACAATCAATAAGTAAGCTATGGCACTTTTCCAAGAGACAGGTCTTTAGCCCATTTCTTTCGTCGCACGCAAAACCTCGCGTTTACCGATAGGACCCGATAATCGCTCTACGATGTATCCCGCCTTTTGTAAAGCTCTGCGTACAGAGCCTTTCGCGCAATAGGTTGTGAGAACGCCCTTTTCGGATTGTTTGTTGTAGAGCTTTGTAAAGATCTCTGGAGTCCATAGGAGGGGTTCTACATTAGGCGAAAAAGCGTCGAAATAGACCACATCTATTGCATCGGGAAGCTTAGCTTCAATAAAATCCACTTGATGTTTATATAATAGAAAGGAAACGTCTATGGGCTGGGGCTCATTCCAAGGGAGAGCATGCAGATATTGTAGCACTCCCTGTGTAGACTTACCATAATAGGTATCTAAAGAGGGGTAGCTTAGGGAGGAGTACTCGCTCTCGTCTAACGGATACAGTTCGTAAGTGTGATAGTGTACATGGATTCCTATCCGTTGCGCTTCCCCGTGAGTAAGCAATGCGTTTAGTCCTGTGCCAAACCCCATCTCAACAATGGTTAGTTCTTTACTCTCGGGATGTAGTTCCTGCCAACGGTGTAATCCATATTGGATATAAATATGGCGACTCTCATTTACTGCCCCATGCAGGGAGTGATAGGTCTCTCCCGTTCTATTGTCTTGTACTGTAAATGAGCCGTCTTCTGTTTGTAACACTTTCCGTTCCATTGGTATTTACTCCTCTTTAGGTGCTTCTGCTGGTTCATAGGCCCCTATGGTTGGAGCACTGGCGCGAGAGCGTCCGAGCAAATCAGTCGCAAGTGCGCCTACTGCTTTTTCTACAAAAGGAGCTTCTGGTAGAGGGCGGTAATCGTAGATGAAATTATAGGTATTCTTCTTCCTGTCTCTTCCTGTGTTGTGGTACACTTTGTCCAATGGAAGAGTCGCCTCTATGCAATTGTGAAATATATTCCAAAGGTCGATAGGCGTGCGCAAGTAACTGTTTCTAATTTGGATAAAGCGAAGTAAGTTGTCCCCGAATTGAAGCTCTCCTCCTGAGGGTGTTTTTCCAGCCAAGCGTTGTACAGAATAGGAACCATCTACAACCGTATTGCTTATTTCGAGTGATGAACTTGATGCGTTGTCCTCGACATTGTAATGAAGAGCTCCTCCCTGTCTATTATCCCAAGGGTATAGATTGATTATAGAGCAGTGGTTCAAAACGTATTTTCCTCCATTAAAATCGAGTGTACTCAAGAGCGTGTTGGAGCATTCGCAATTCTCCATCTCGATAGTGCCATAGTGTGCATAAAGAGCATTGCCCTTCATATTTGTAATAATGGTGCCTTTCATCGAGAGAGAACTTCCCTCTTGATGGGGAGTTGCATAGAGCTTTACACCGCCACGTCCATTGCGTAGGGTAGTGTAGTGTAGAAGGTTATTACTGCTTGTGGTGGCAAAAAGAAGATACTCCCACTGACCTGGGATTAGGCGGTAATTAACCTTGGGGATCAGATTGTCTCTTCTGAGTCCTTCAAACATTATGCGCTGTTCTGCTGTGCCCAATGCCCGTAAAGAACCGTATACAGAAATATGAGCTTTGTCTCCCATGAGAATATGGGTCCCAGATTCCATTGTAAGAGTGGCACCCTCGGCAACGACGAGACTGTCAACTATATATATTGGTCGCTCGGCAGTCAGGGTTGTATCTTTTTGAATCAGTAGCTCAGAGTATTGGTATATGTTCTGACGATAAGCCTCCAAATGTATTTTTTGCTCTTTCTGCTCTAACTTAAAAATAATGTCATCCTCCTGCAGCTCTGGCAGATTAGAGGCTCCCTCGGGAAAAGTTGCTTCGAGGAAAATAAAGATGCTATCCTTACCTGGTAGGGTGATGTTTTGAAAATGGCTACCACTACGACCATCTACATTGATGCGAAAACCACTTTCGGGGCTTCCTTTTAGACGTATCTCTTGTAGCTTTACCGCCAAAGGATTGCGGTTATATACCATTACTCCGAAAGTGGAGGAAGACAAGCGAGAGAAGAGCGTGTCTAAACGCACCGTGTCTGCCGAGAAGTATAGTTGTACAGAAGGCCCTGTGGCAAATTGGTTATAGTGGTCTGTGCACTGTAGATTCACTAAAAGAAAGAGAGCAGAGCATGCTATGCTTAGCAGGCAAAAAAGATATTTTCTTAGCCCTCTTTTTCTTTTTGCCGTTATTTCTTGTTCTAATATCATTTTCCTGATAACTTAATTATAAAGGAGAACAGCTCGAAGGAGTAAAAAGTCCTCTTATTACAGTATGAAGAGGCTAAAACTACTACTGACAAAAATATAATAACCTCCCGTGTAGATAACGACGTGGCTCTCGCTTTTGTTGCATTTGTCCATAGAGGGTCAGCTAAAAAGAAGTGTTAGATAGAGGTGCAAGTATTGGAAGCGATTAGGTGTTTACCCCAGGCACACGAGCTGCATTTCTGCAGAGAACAATACTTTTCCCAAAGCTCTATTATAGCTTGCCCCTCAAAAGCATTTGCAATATCTATTCCCTCCGTTGTAAAGAGCTTGGTTATGTTATTCTCTTCTGGACGTATCTGCTCTGCCCACCTTTTGACATCTGTGTAGCAAGAGAGAGTTTGCTGTTTAGCCAAGAATAGACGATAGGGCAGTAGCACGTTGATAAGCATAATATCACTCGAAGAGCGAGAGGTCTTACCGATAGAGCGAGAGGTTTTTTCTCCAAATCGATAGTGTTTTTGCCAGTATTCAGAGGGGGGTATAGACAAAATCTCCAAAGCCCTCTTACTCTCTTTGAGTTCTGAAAAAACACTCTCTAAGAGAGGGTAACGATGGCGTAGATTAGCCATTTGTGCCAAACGCCTGTGAGGAAATACGCTCGGGCGCAGGCGTAATAAACGCAATCGATGCGCAGAAATAGGGGTTAGCTGATATTTAGCACGTAAAAAGCTGTATTCCTCTTGCAAGTGAGCATTGTATTCGTCGGCAGGGGATTCCTCTAAAAGTCCTGCTTGTCCCAGATAGAGAGCCTCCAACTGATCTAAACGATTGGTATGTTTGCGAAGAATACGCATCGGAAGAGAGCGGGCTATTGCCTCAAAAGCATCGTTATTTACTTTGGTGCCCCAATAACGCATGATGAGTATATGCAGGGTCTCCGATATATCCTCTCCCGTAGAAGCATATATTTGCTCTATTCTCTCTGCTTTTTGGTGCATACGTTCATGGAAAAGATATTCTTTCCAATCCTTTTCGACCGCCAGAGGTAATAGCTGTAGCTGTCCAGCACAACGAAGTCGAGAGCTTTTTTCTTCCTGTAAAGAAGTCGCTTGTTTAACCTGATTTTCTGATAACGTCATGATACAAGAGAATATGGGTAAGCCGTTGACTCTGCTATATACAGGCTTATCATTCTCAAGGATTACATGTAAAATAGTATTGTCATAAAGAGGGTCCTCATGATGCCGATGCTTGTACCACTCAGAGGCGTAACGATGTATCTCTACATTTCCAGCCCATACGATAGCACCTATTCTTATTTTGGCATTGAAGAAATCAGGTCCAGCGTTAGGGTTGGGCGTTCCAGGGTTCAAGACCTCAATCGGGTGGGGACGTTCATACTCCTCTGTGTTGAAGAAAGAAAGAGATTGGTAGAGCCTTTGATGCCAAATGAATTGAAGTAGATGTTCATTTTGTTTCATCGATAGTAACTTTCGCTTATGTGAGTATCAAAGACTCTCTTCTTTCGGTATTTAGATATATTCCTCTCCAAATTGTAGCTGTGCAGAAGTCATGAGAGCTTTGACCCGTTGCTCATCATCTTTATCACACACCATGAGCACATTGTCGTGCTCTGCTATGATACAGTTCGATACGCCATGCACTACCACTATACGGTCTTTGTTGAAAAGGCTTACCACGTTGTCGCTTGCCTTGGAGAAGATACAGCGCGTGTTAAGGGCAGCATTTCCGTTGTTATCCTTTTCTGCCAACTCATGTACAGCCCCCCACGTACCCAAGTCTGCCCATCCGAAGTCTCCAGGGAGCACACGCACGTTTTTGGCCTTTTCCATGATGGCATAGTCTATCGATATGTTGGGGCAGTTGGCAAAGTTCTCTTTTATAAAGTCTTTTTCCAGTTCGGTTCCATACACCTCTTCTCTCGAAGATAAAATCTCGGTTATCTCGGGCGCATGAGTTGCGAAAGCGGAGAGAATTGTCTGCATATTCCAAGCAAACATACCGCTGTTCCAGAGAAAGTCTCCGCTCTTTACAAAGATTTCCGCCATTTCTAAGTTCGGTTTCTCGGTAAAGAGTTTAACCTTTATAAAACCCTCGTCTTGATTATCGCCGTCCATCTGGATATAACCGTAGCCTGTCTCGGCTCTGTGTGGCATGATACCCAGCGTAACAAGGGCATTATGATCTTGTACATAGTGGAGCGACTTTAGGGCTAACTCCTTAAAACGAGCGTTGTTGAGGATTACATGATCTGAGGGGGTAACGAATACGTTGGCATCTGCACAACGAGAACGAATGCGGTAAAGGGCATAAGCAATACAAGGGGCTGTGTTGCGACGCATAGGTTCGGCTAAAACCTGTTCCTCTTTCAAATCGGGCAGTTGGCGCAAAGTCTCCTCGATATACACCTCGTTGGTTACTATATATATGTTCTCTTTCGGCACGAAAGAGGCTACACGCTGATACGTTTGTTGTAAAAGGGTTTTCCCTGTTCCAAAGAAATCTAAAAACTGTTTGGGCTTATCCTTTCTACTAACAGGCCAGAAACGACTTCCTATGCCTCCCCCCATGATAATGCAGAAAAACTTGTTAATCATTGTCTCTGTTCTTTAGGTTAATATTTCATATGCTGCAAAGATACATGAATAATTGAGCTTAGCTACACTTTGCCAAAGAGAGAAGATAGCTTCTGTAAAGAGCTTTCTTTGGTATCGGACAAAATGACCTCTCTCCTCGTCTTTCCAAAAGTTGAGTTGTTGCGATTGTTTGATGAAACTTTAGGGAAGAAAAGAGCTAATTGGAGAGATTTTTTCGATTTTTCTTCTGAGTATTACAGTATAGAAAGGTATAAGAGCATGGTTAATTCTTCATGGAGAGTCTGAAATGTGCTATAAACTAATTGATTAGGTATTGTAGAAAAAAGTTTTTACTCCGTACTATAAACTTGATAAGCTTCGAAAAAAAACTCTATATGCAGATTGCAAATATATATATTCAATCTAAATATATGTATATGCAATCTGAAAATATATATACGCAATCTGAATATAGAGATTTGCTAAGGTGAAAAAGAAGTTTGGACAAGAACTCTTAGAACTTTTAGATAGGAGGATAGCAGCTAAGAGAGAAGTGTAGAGAAGAGTTTCCCGATTATCCTTGATGTTTGAGTGTGTAACCCAATTAGCCTTTCGATAATTGTGTAGTGGTTGTTACATCAAGCCAGTAGTCTCGAAAATAGAAGGATTTTTTTGCACGATCTATACATTAAGGTAGGGCTTTCTTTTTCTCTGTTCAATTTTCTTCTCCTTGTTATTGCTTCGCTTTGCGACAAGGGTACATCTTTTTTTCTCAAATCCTTTTAGAGGATGGAGTAGGTCTACTTTGGCACGGTAGTTGTATTTTCTCAGATGTAAGTTTTTCTGAACTCTTTTTTAGAGTAAGGAATTAAATAGGAAAATAAAAGAAAGGAAAATATATTATGTCAAAGATTATCGGAATCGATTTAGGAACAACGAACTCATGCGTATCTGTACTTGAGGGAAATGAACCTATTGTTATCGCAAACAGTGAAGGAAAACGAACCACTCCCTCGATTGTCGCTTTTGTAGAGGGTGGAGAGCGTAAGGTGGGCGACCCAGCCAAGCGTCAAGCTATTACCAATCCAACTAAGACCATCTACTCTATTAAGCGTTTCATGGGAGAGACCTATGACCAAGCTGCCAAGGAGATAGACCGTGTGCCCTTCAAAATTGCAAAGGGAGACAACAATACTCCTCGTGTAGACATCGATGGTCGCCTCTACACACCACAGGAAATCTCGGCAATGATTCTCCAAAAGATGAAGAAAACAGCCGAAGATTATTTAGGTCAAGAAGTAACCGAAGCAGTTATTACCGTACCTGCTTACTTTAACGACTCTCAACGTCAGGCAACAAAAGAAGCAGGGGAGATTGCAGGTCTCAAGGTGCGTCGTATCGTAAACGAACCTACAGCTGCCTCATTGGCTTATGGTCTTGATAAGGCTAACAAGGATATGAAGATTGCCGTGTTCGACTTAGGGGGAGGTACTTTCGATATCTCAATCTTGGAGTTGGGCGATGGAGTTTTTGAAGTAAAGTCTACCAATGGAGATACCCACTTGGGAGGTGATGATTTCGACCACGTAATTATCGACTGGTTGGCAGAAGAGTTCAAGGCTGATGAGGGTATAGACCTCCGCCAAGACCCAATGGCTCTCCAACGTTTGAAAGAGGCTGCCGAAAAGGCAAAGATTGAGCTTTCAAGCTCTAACAGCACAGATATCAACTTGCCTTATATTATGCCTGTTAACGGTATTCCTAAGCACTTGGTGAAGACCCTTACAAAGGCTAAGTTTGAGCAGTTGGCAGACCGCCTCATCCAAGCGTGTGAGGCTCCTTGTATGCAAGCTCTCAAAGATGCAGGTCTTTCGGCTTCTCAAATCGATGAAGTAATTCTTGTAGGTGGTTCTACCCGTATCCCTGCCATCCAAGAGAAGGTACAAAAGATATTCGGCAAGGCTCCTTCTAAGGGCGTTAACCCTGACGAAGTTGTGGCTATCGGTGCTGCTATCCAAGGTGGGGTATTGACAGGTGAAGTGAAGGACGTATTGCTCCTCGACGTTACTCCTCTATCTCTTGGTTTGGAAACTTTGGGTGGTGTCATGACACACCTCATCGAAGCAAATACAACTATTCCTACCAAGAAGAGTCAGGTGTTTAGTACAGCGGCAGACAATCAGCCTTCGGTAGAAATCCACGTATTGCAGGGAGAGCGTTCTATGGCTAAGGATAATAAGAGTATCGGCCGCTTCAACCTCGATGGTATTACTCCTGCGCCTCGTGGAGTACCTCAAATCGAAGTAACATTCGATATCGATGCCAATGGTATTCTCAACGTTTCGGCAGTCGATAAGGCTACGGGTAAGGAGCAGAAGATCCGTATTGAGGCTTCCAGCGGTTTGAGCGAAGAAGAAATTGCTCGTATGAAAGCCGATGCTCAGGCCAATGCCGATGCCGACAAGCAGACCAAAGAGCGCATCGAGAAGATAAACCAAGCCGATAGCATGATTTTCCAAACCGAAAAACAGCTCAACGACCTTGGTGATAAGCTCCCAGCCGACAAGAAAGCGCCTATCGAAGCGGCTCTTCAGAAGCTCAAAGATGCTCATAAGAGCGAGGATATTGCAGCTATCGACAAAGCTATGGAAGAGTTGAACACAGCTTTCCATGCTGCCAGCGAAGAGATGTACAAGAACACTGGTGCAGGTCCCGAAGCAGGTGCCGCAGGTCCTAACCCAGGAGCCAACACCTCCGCTAATAAGGGCGAAGATATCTCGGATGCAGACTTTGAAGAAGTGAAGTAATTACGCTCATAAAAGAGCATCAAATAAATAGTAAATAGCAGTAAGATAACAACTTACTGCTATTTTTATTTTCTGTAGCTTCTCGTATTTCTTCGTTTTCTATCGATTTTAGTCGTATATTTGTACCATATTTGTGCCGCGACTTATTAGTGTATAAAGTGCGACTTAAATAAAAACATAATTTGATTATCAGATAGATACGAAAATCGTATGCCAGCTGCAAAATTTCAGATTGAGCGAAAGTGTGAATTGTGTGGGAAGACCTTTCTTGCCAAGACAATCACATCGAGATATTGTTCTATACAATGCTCAAGGTCTGCGTATTCAGAAAAGAAGCGAGAGGAAAAGTTGGAAGAGCTACGACGAGAGAGGGCTGCAAAGGTTCCCAAGGATCAACCCTACCTCTCTATCTCCGATGCTATTGCTCTATACGACGTTTGCAGAGATACACTATATCGACTCGTCAGAAGTAAGGCTCTCCGAAGTTATAACTTGGGAAAAAGGATGACTCGCATCTGTAGAGAGGATTTAGAACGCAACTTTAATCTGAGGCCTGTTGATGAACAAAAGCAGAGAACAAGAAATGAGTCTAAACTTTACAATCTTGAGCCAGAGTATTGTTACACGATCGGTGAAATAACAGCCAAGTTTGGTGTTACGGAAGGCACGGTATATAAGCATATTAGGAAATTTTCCATTCCTATAAGGCAGATTGGCAATTATGTCTATGCCCCAAAGTCAGAGATAGACCAACTGTACAAATAACCTTAGATACACATGAGAAAAGAATTACATAACACGAAAGTAACTGTGCGACTTCGCAAGAGTGCATATCGTAATGAGTGGTATCTCTACATTGAGAGTTACCCAGTCTACACTGCGGGTAAATCCGAGCCACAACGTGTCCGTGAGTATCTCAACCGCATAGTAACTACGGTAGTCTGGGATAAAACTCGGACTGCACGGACAACATCTTCGAGCAAATCGTACAAACCCAAGCGAGATTTGAATGGAGTGATACAGTGCAAA
Organism: Porphyromonas circumdentaria; assembly: GCF_900167105.1. GTDB lineage: Bacteria > Bacteroidota > Bacteroidia > Bacteroidales > Porphyromonadaceae > Porphyromonas > Porphyromonas circumdentaria. The sequence continues at coordinate 26,029 of NZ_FUXE01000003.1, forward strand.
AGCGAGGTCGATCAAGAAGCTTGTATTTATGCCGATGAGGTGCGAAAGCTCCGTCAAAGAGAATACGATAATGCCGATTTGTACAGCGATGCAGATACGGCACAGGCGGAGCAAAAGGAACGTTTACAACAAAATTTCATTGCTTATTTTCGAGAGGCGATGTATAAACGACACAAAAATAGCTCCACTTCTATTCTTGTCAATTGGAAGAGAGCTCTGGATTTTCTTAAAATGTATGCGGGAGAAAATTTGCCGTTTTTCAAAATCGACAATGCTTTTGCCGAAGAGTACAAACGTTTCCTTTTGACAGCTCCTCGTGGAGGGAATAAATGTGGTACTATTTCTCACAATACGGCATCCACTTATTTTTCTATTTTCAAGGCAGCTCTTAAACAGGCATTTATAGATGGTTACCTAATCGTTGATATATCCGCCAAAATAAAAGGTATTCAGGAACAGGAGTCTCGCCGTGAATACCTTACCGTAGAGGAGTTAAATACGCTTGCTTCAACCCCTTGTGATCGTGAGGTGATGAAACGGGCAGCTCTTTTCTCTGCTCTGACAGGATTACGCCACTGTGATATTCAGAAACTAAAGTGGAAAGAGATTAACATGGATGGAGAACAGCCGAGGTTACATTTCACTCAAAAGAAGACCAAGGGGGTGGAGTATATGCCTATTTCGGAACAAGCCTTACAACTATGTGGAGAACGAAGATTGCCAGAACAATTGGTTTTTGAAGACCTGCCTAATCCGTCATGGATTTCTAAACCCCTAAAGCGTTGGATAGAGGCTGCAGGCATCAAAAAGTCCATAAGCTTTCATTGCTTCCGCCACTCCTACGCGACTCTACAACTTGCCAGCGGTACAGACATTTATACCGTAAGCAAGATGCTGGGACATACGAATGTGAAGACAACGCAAATCTATGCAAAGGTGGTCGATGAAAAGAAAAACAAGGCGGCACAAGCCATAAAATTGGATACGATAGAGACAAAGACTCAGGAATAACCTCACAAAAATGAATAAAGATGCAGTCTAAGTACTTTGAATATATAATTGTTTATTTATCCGTCTTGCTGGCGTGTGCCTTAATTGGTATAATTGTGAGATTTGTTTTTGTCTCGGCTGAAGTTGACGAATTTACTGCAACCGTAATTTTCTGGATTGTTACAGGTGTAGGTATCATTCTCTATTCAGCCCTGATGCTTCTGATTGACGGCTTGCTCACCGCTATTGTGAAGAAGTTTTTCCCTCACAAGTATTCTCCATCATCACTTCGAAAAAAGAGAGAAGTTGAGCAGAATTGGGACAAAAAGAGTATAGAGACTGAATTTATTCAGGAGATACGAGTTAGCCAACAGCGTAAACAAAGCGATAAATCAAAAGAGAAGTTGGAGATAGCCATCTCCTATACACAGCATGAATTTGCCCCTTATGTCTCTGATGACGATTTGATACAACTTTGTCAACACATTACAGCTTATTCAGAAGGAAATATCTTACAAAACCCTCAACCCGTCAGGGTAGCAAAGCTTGCTTCTTTAGACCTATATCATTTCGGCTGGAATATTTGGAAACATTTTAGTATCGGCAAACAAGACGAGGTTGCTCTTTTCCTCAAGCTTGTTTTTGCCGATGCATTAAAAGACGTTGAGCCCGACACCATCAAAAGCCACCTCAAAGACGATGAACAAAAAGGGCTAATCAAGATTCAGAAAAATCTATAAAAAAAGAGTTTGCTCAAACAAAAAGCAAACTCTCTACTCTATTGCAAAAATTTCTGCAGTTGGGTGTACCCTTGTTTAACCATTATATGCCCTCACCGCTATCCTCTCCACTCCCTGCATCAGGCTTTGGGGCAGGTTTTGCTCCCTTCTTTGGCTTGGCAGTTGTCTGTTCATAGCTTACATCGGTGAGCGTAAAGTACTTTTTTGAAGGGCTGAGGCGAACAACAGGCTTCTCAATGTGTACATTCGCGTTAAATTTTTCACCTTGTGGAACAGCTCTACTCTTGAATGAAGGTTTCAATGTTCCCAAATCGCCAAAATCCACAATATCACCATTAGATACTATGTCTTTTGCTATCTCGGTAGCATAGTTTAATACAGCCTCCACTTCCTGACGATTAAAAGTTGTAGACTTAGCTACACGCTCACAGAAATTGCGGAAACTTACACGACTCCTACCTGTAGGTTGAGCGATTTGAACTATCTTTCCTGCATTCTTACCAACATTTAGTTTACGCTCTACAAGAATGAATTGTAACGGTTTATTTGTCATAATTCCTACATTCTCCTCCTTATATTTCCTCTGTCAGAGCTGGAGGTGTTAGCTTCAGTCAAAGGCTTTTTAGTTCTCCGCTGCAAAGATATTTAATTTATAAAATAAAACATTGGAATTTTACAAAAAAGCTTTGTCGGTTTTAGAGAAAAACTCCTAAGCTTTAAATTAAAAGCTTTATACCTTTCCTTGATAAGCGTTGGCTTAAAGCAGAAATGAATATCTCCCTCTTATTCATAATCTCGTATCCTCGTTCAATTGCTCATTAGATGATTTTATTGTTTTGTTAGTTTAAGAAAGTTATTAAAACGCACCAATCATAGTGTTTTTGTAGTGTTTTCTCCGTGTTTTGAATCACAGAGAAAACACTTTATTCATTTGTGCCATGTTAAACTCAAAATAGTATAGACATGGACAACAACGAAATTTCTTTTGAGAATCTACCCAAGGCGGTAGCTCACTTAGTGAACGAAGTAGCTGAGATCAAAGCATTGGTCGAGAAAGGGCAAGATGCAGTTATTTCTCCAAAACGTATTCCTATCGGGATAGATGAAGCGTGTAAAATCATCGGGAAGGCCAAGCCTACAATTTATACGCTTGTGCGTAAGCGTTTACTCCCTTGCTACAAGAATGGAAAGCAACTCTACTTCTTCGAGGACGAGTTGCTCGAATGGATAGCCAATGGTCGTAGAAAAACGGTGCGAGAACTTGCCGAAGACTCAAAGCTCTTTATCTCTGAAAAGAAGGACAAGCTCTCTCATTTCTAATATCTATTCAACGATGAAAGAAGAAATGGATGAACGACCAGAAGGGAAGAAATCCAAGAATGAACGGATAGAGTCCTTTCTAAGGGAACACTATGAATTTCGATTCAATACTGTAAAAAGTCGCACGGAGTTTCGACGCTCGAATAAAGATGAACCTTTCTACCCACTCGGTAAATTCGACATCAACTCCATGCGACGGCTATTGGATTCTTCACAAGGTATCAGTACCTCGGCAGAGAATATACGAGCGATATTGGAAAGTGATTTCTGCCCGCGTATCAATCCTGTACAGGAGTATTTCCAAAAACTATCGAAGTGGAACGAGGGAGAGGATTCGGAGATTATTCACTTGGCTTCGTGCGTAACGGTTCGGAATCCTGAGAAGTGGCAAACCTACTTGACCAAATGGCTTATTGCAGTGGTGGCGAATGCGATGGATGATTTGTTCTGTCGCAATCACACCTGTCTGGTTTTGACGGGAGAGCAGGGTAAGTTCAAGACAACTTTCTTAGACTTGCTTTGTCCCGTAGAGCTGAAAGCATATTTGTTTACAGGTACTATTGACCCTCAAAACAAGGATATGCAGACCCTTATAGCCGAATACCTGTTTATCAATATCGACGACCAACTCAAAGCCCTCAACAAAAGAGACGAAAATGAGTTGAAGAATCTCATCACAACTCCACGGGTTAAGTATCGCAGACCATACGATACGTACATCGAAGAGTATCCTCACTTAGCCAGTTTTATGGCTTCGGTAAACGGTAATGACTTTCTTACAGATCCGACGGGTAGCCGCCGATTTCTTCCTTTTGAGGTAGAAGCTATTGACATAGAAGCTGCTAAACAGGTTGATATCAATAAGGTTTATTCGGAGGCTTGGTGGTATTGGAAAAGTGGGTATCGGTACTGGTTTGATGATGCTGAGATTGCAGAGTTGCACCGAGAGAGCGAAGGCTTTCATGTGCAGACAGTCGAATACGAAATGTTGCTCAAAGGCTTTGAGAAACCAAGTCCTACGGAAGAGTCTTATATGACCACTTCGGAAGTCCTGAATTATTTGCGTGGATATACTACGCTGAACCTCTCCGAAAAACGAATGGGAGAAGCTCTGCGCAAAGCAGGATTTGAACGAAAGTCCCGACGGATAGGAGGTAACCCTATGTATGTCTATCATATCAGGAAAGTCTTTCCGAATCCGTTCGTGAGTTCCTTTTGACCTATTGATAAATTACAGTTACTACTTACTACAAGAGGATTTAATCCAGTGAAAGAAAAACGATTGATCGTGTAGTATGGTCTTATAATCTGTCTTACGACAGAGTTACTACTCACACCAGATGATACTACTACAAGAAAACAGGTTACGACTCTTTTTCTTTTCACCGTGAATGAGTTATCCATCCATATTCATGTAGTAAGGAGAATCTCCAAAACTTAGAAAAACATGATGAATATTGAACATATAAAATCCTTATCTCTGAAGGATTATTTGGCTAATAAAGGCCATTACCCAGTGAAGGAATATACAAGTTATGGAATGTATAGAAGTCCTTTTCGAGAAGAGAGTTGCCCAAGTTTCAAGGTTGATTATAGGACAAACCTCTGGTATGACTTTGGAGGAAGAGAAGGTGGCAGCATAATTGATTTGGTAATGAAACTACATGGCTGCACACTGTCTCAAACAATTGGACTGTTAGAAAACCGTGTAGAGATTAGCCCTCTTACGCAGAACGACTTTGACCGACAGGTAGAGGGGCGCGAAGAGATGAAAATAATCGAAGCCGTCTCTTTGCATCATCCTAATTTGCTGAGATATCTGCAAGACCGTAAGATTGATTGTTCTGTGGCGAAACGGTACTGTCGTGAGGTTCACTATCAAGTAAAAGGGCGTACTTATTACGCTATCGGAATGCCCAACGACTTGGGAGGTTATGCTATTCGTAATCTCTATTTCAAAGGCTGTTTACCTCCTTCCAGTGTCTCCTCCTTTGATCGAAATACGGACACTGTAAATCTCTTTGAAGGATTTATAGATTACTTGAGTTTTTGTACCCTTTATCCTGACAGAAATACTGAATCTGCGATTGTACTGAACTCTGTAAACAATCTCCAAAAGGTTCATTCCTTACTCTCGAAATATGCCATTGTTAACGCTTATCTCGATAACGATGCAGCAGGAAAGAAAACGCTTGAAGTGCTTTGGAGAATGAATCTTCGTATTAATGATTGCTCCAGCCTCTATGGGGAGCATAAAGACTTGAATGATTTTCTCTGTCGAAAAAATCAAGAACTCATTTCTCCTCCGAGAATGAAAAGTCGGGGACTCAAACGATGAATGGGTATGGAGTCAAGCCCTTTGCTTATTAGAGGAGCAAGTTTGTGTTTTGGTCAGACCAAAACCTTGCTCTTCGAGGATTGACTCATCCCGTTGGTCTATTCATAAATCAAAAAACAAATACGGCAATGAAAACAATAGAAAATCGCAATACGAATGGTCGCCCACCCAAACGACCAGTAGAAAAGAAGAAATATAAGGTTACACTGAAAATGGCAACCGAGGAGTTCTACTCTCTCAAAGCTAAAGCGCGGCTTGCTGGGATTACTCGAAGTGAATACATCCGTCGTTGTATCGCTGCGAGTATCGTCAGGCAGAGGCTATCTCCCGAATTGATGAATCACCTTCGTCAGCTAAGTGGAATGGCCAATAATGTTAATCAGATTGCTCACAAAGCCAATGCTATGGGATACACACGAGTCTATCAAGACAACCTTGCGATGACTGAGAGATTGGACAACATCATAAAACGAATCGAAGATGATTGCTAAGATTGTTCAGGGGAGAGGATTTCGAGGGGTGATAAACTATGTTTTAGGGAAAGAGCGTGCCCAGCTTTTGCAGGCAGAAGGTATTCGTCTAAAAGATAGAGAAGCTATAATCCGAAGCTTTGTTACTCAAAGTAAACTCAATCCCAAGATTACGAAACCTGTAGCCCACATCTCTTTGGATTTCTCAGCCCAAGATAAAGGGCGTTTAACGGATGCTTTTATGGTCAAGGTGGCACAGGAATATTTACAGAAAATGGGATATTCCAATACACAGTATCTTATTGCTCGTCATCACGATACAGACCATCCACACATACACATGGTAATCAATCGTATTGATAACGATGGTCGAAGAGTTTCGGATCAAAATGAAAAGCTACGTAGCACAAAGGTCTGCATGGAACTGACCAAGAAATACGGATTATATATTGCTTCTGGGAAAGAGAATGTCAAGCGTGAACGGCTGAAAGGGAACGACAAAACCAAATATGAGATTTACGATGCTCTCAAAAAAGCTATTCCTCAAAGTTTGACGTGGAGACAGTTGCAAGCAACCCTAAAGCAATCAGGTATAGGCTTGGAATTCAAAATGAATGGCAATACAGATAAGATTCAAGGCATCATTTTTGAGAAAGATGGTAATCGGATTTCAGGCTCCCATATAGATAGAGAATGTAGCTTCTCAAAGATTGACAGGCAGATTAAAGATAATGCCTATCAAGCACTGCAAGTGGCAGAAAAACAAGAATTCAAAACATTGGAAACAGGAGGTGTGATGGATGCTCTTGATTCTCTTATCGGGCAACTCAGCATTTTCTCACTTTTTAATAGCCCTCATTATGATGCAACGCTTGCCGAATACATTCAGGCTTTGAAAGCCAGAAAGTTGGCAGCTAAAAGCAAAATTAGAATCCACAGGGTGCTGCACTAATGTTTAATCAAAAAATAAAAAGTATATGAATACAGATAGAATGGATACTTCGGCCGTATATGCTCTGTTTGAGGAATTGAAGCAAAGTCTTACGGAAATCGCTTCCTTCTTAAAGGGAAGATCTGAACAACAAACAATCGATTTGAGTAGAATCGAAGAACTTTTTGAGAGGATGAATACACTTTCAAAGCAAGAGGTATTTTCTCCCGAACAAATCAGGGTCTTGGAAGAAATACTTACCAAGAGTGTAGTGGCAGGACTGGAAACAGTCTTTGAGAAGCTGGATGGATGGAATTCAGAGAAAAGAGAGACTCTACAAGCCATCGAGGCGAAAATTGATGAGATAGGCAAAGAGAGTCGTACTGTCATCCGTAAAGAACATATTCTTAGTCTTGACTTTAAGAACAGTAAAACGGTTATCACTCTTTGCAGTATGGGGCTTGTTCTTTTGTTTTCTCTGGTTGGAAACTTCAGGCAAATGCGACAAAACGGTCAACTATCGGATAATGATTTGAAGTATCGCTACATCAAAATGTATGGGGAAGTTAATCAGGAAAAGCTAATGAATTTGGAAACGCTCTTCACCTATCAGAGAGACGAACAGCAAATTGCACTTATCCGAGAAGAAGTGGAAACTTACGAACGATTAGTTAAAGAACAGGCAGAAAAGACAGAGCAAGCCCGCCTGAACACATCGCAAGCAAATGAACTTCATAAGCAAGCAGAATCCATAAAACAACGAAAATAAATGCTTCTCTTCTACACCCATTAAAAGGTTTAAGGGGATGAAAAAAAATTCTCATTCCCTTTTTCTATGCTATTTCATTTCATATCTTTGCGCTATCAAAAGAACATTGAACGCGATGGATAAACCTATTAAATCAACACATTATTTATACTCATAATAAAGCTTGTATGGGGATATTTGAGAAAATGATTAGTGTTTTTCAGTGTACTTTATCTGATAATAAAAGTACATGGTTGTTTGGTAAAAGACTATTCGAACATGCTCCTTTTTTAATCTTGTGTCTATTCAGTTTTTAAAAATAGATAAGAAATGTGATTGTGGATTAAAATAAATTTAGTATGCATATAGAAGAAATTTTTATTGAGAATTATGGTTGCATTAATAGTTTAATTGTTAAACCAGAATTAAATTTACAAGGTCAGCCTAAACCTATTGTTTTAGTTGGTAAAAATGGAAGTGGCAAAACTCTTCTGTTGTCAAATATTGTCGATTCTATTGTTGAATTTAAGAGAGATAAATACACCGAGTTAAAAGAGGTTTCACAAAACAAATACTATAAATTAGGAAGTAAGACATATATAAAAAGCGGTTCAAACTATGCTTATGCCAAAATTCGCTACAATAATGATGGAAAACTTTATTCCTATGCTGACTGTATGACAATTAATCATGATTATTTTAAAACCGATCAATATGACCCATCAAAACATATTGATTTGGAAATAGATCAGGATAGGTTTAAAGAAACTGGTTTTTATAAAAAAGTTAGCCCATCATTTGAGAAGGAATTCGATAGTAATATTCTGATGTATTTTCCTGTACACAGATATTATGAGCCGGCTTGGTTAAACCAGAACATAACAATTTCCTTTGAAAAGGAAGATGGTTATGTTGGAAAAAGCAGTAAGAACACAATAAAGACTAATATTTTAAATGAAATAGAGTCTTGGATACTAGATGTTGTGCTTGATCAGCTCTTGTACGAACAAAACAATCAAACTGCTGGTAATCTGTTTTTAAAAAATGAAAAAGGGGAATATATTCCTTTCCCGCTTCCTATTCCTCTAGGATATCAAGGAAAAAATAACGTAATTTTAGGTTTATTAAATCGAATTATATCCATAATCTATAGAAGTAAGGACAATAAAATAAAAGATGCACGAATTGGGGTCTCAAGTAAAGAAAGAGGACGAAAAATATCTGTTTTGATAAAATTTGCCGATAGTTCAGAAGAAATTGAAGTGGCTCCTACTTTTAACCATTTATCGTCAGGAGAGGCTTTGCTGCTATCAATTTTTGGAGCCTTATTGAAAGATTTTGATTCTATCAACAGAGACGGCACGACCGATTTGAACCAAGTAAAAGGGATTGTTATAATTGATGAGGTTGATTTGAATTTACATATTGACTATGCAAAAAATGTACTCCCCCAATTAATGAAGTTATTCCCCAATGTACAATTTATAGTTACAAGTCATTCTCCATTCTTTCTTCTAGGAATGAAAGAGGTCTATAAAGAAGATTACCAGTTGATAAATCTTCCATCAGGAGAATGTATTGTTGAGAATGATTTCTCTGAAATAGTGTCAGCATATAATATCTTTACAAAAGGGTTTGATGAATTAAATGCTAATTTAAAAACTCTGGAGGATAAAGTTAAAGAGGACACAAAGCCTTTAATAATTACTGAAGGAAAAACAGACTGGAAGCATTTTAAGTCTGCACTACAATACTTTCAAAATTCAGGTGAATACCTTGATTTAGATATCTCTTTTTGGGAATATGAAGATGAGATAGAGATGAGTGATTCCCATTTGGAATCACTACTTAGAAATATGTCAAAAGTAAGACATAGCAGGAAAATAATAGGAATTTTTGATTGTGATGAAGCAAATGGTAAGAAGTATTCAAAAGAGAGTTTCCTGCATTTAAAAAACAATGTATACGCCTTATCTATACCCAAGCCGACGCACAGATCTACACATTCAGGCATCTCCGTGGAATTATTGTATCAGGATTCAGACATATGTAAGTTAGATTCTAATAATCGAAGATTATACTTAACGTCTGAATTTAATGAAAGAGGACGTTTAATCTCTAACATGGATATCAGTATTGAAAACGCAGATAAAGTAAGAAAATACTTGAGTAATGATAATAATAAGATTATAGATTCTGGGGTAACAGATGGCTCCAGCAACATCGCCTTGACAAAAAATGAATTTGCTATGAATGTTTTAGGCAAAATGCCTCCCTTTGACCACGTTTGTTTTGAAGGATTTAAAGGTGTGTTTGACAAACTCAAAGAGGTTTATGATCAGCCAATGGCCTTGTAGAAGATTTTAAAATCATTTTTTCTTAAAATGCTTTTCTCTCGTATACTGGGGTACTCGAGAGTTGTTGATGAATGCCATTATGCACAGGGATTACGAAGGGAATGCACCTATTCAGTTTTATGAGTACGACGACCGCATCGAGATTCAAAACCCAGGCGGATTGTACGGCAAGGTCAGTCCCGATAATTTCCCCAATGTGAGTGATTATCGGAATCCCTTTATTGCCGAAGCAATGAAACTCTTGGGCTATGTAAACCGATTCAGCCGTGGAGTCTACCGAGTTCAGAAGGAGTTGGAAGAAAACGGTAACGGGCAAGCCTCTTTTGATTTTTCATTGATTACAGCTTTTCGAGTAGTTGAGAACGTCTCTCAAAAGTATTTTGAAGAAGGCTTTGGAGGAGATACATCCAAGAAACATCCAAGAAAAGCCCAAGAAACTACCCAAGAAACTACCCAAGAAACTACCCAAGAAAGGATTTTAGCAGCTATTCAGGCAAAGCCTGAAATTACTCAAAAGGAGTTGGCTCAATCTATCGGTATTACTCTTGACGGAATTAAATATCATATTAAGAATATGACCAAATTGGGAATCATCAAGCACGAAGGCTCTACAAAGGCTGGAAAGTGGGTAATAATCAAATAGAACGTGAAGAATGTGTTGTACATAACATTGAGCAGTCTTTTGTTGCTTGTATTGGTTATCGTGCTCATAGGAGCACTCCTTCCAAGAATCAGAACGGAGACAAAGCAGTGTATTTTGAATGCTCCTGTTGATGTCGTTTTTGCTATCGTGACCAACAATCAAGAATGGCATTACAGAAGTTCTTTGGATGATTTGGATATCATCCGTACCCAAGGGGGTATTGAAGAATGGGAAGAGACTGCCAATGGCGTAACTATCCGATTCAAGACACTTGAGAAGAGACCACACTCTTTCTACAGTTTTGAGATGGATAGTAAAATGTTTACAGGAGAATGGCAGGCAACATTCGGACCAATGGAAGGAGGTAAAACTCTATTCACTGCAACAGAAAAGATAGAATACAAGAATCTGTTCTATCGTTTGGTTGGGTATGCTTTTATGGACTTAAACAAGTTTATGACCACATACCAAGAAGAACTCACAGCTCGAATACAACTTGAAAAAGCAGAGCAATAAAGACAATATAACCGATTGTTTGTAATCGATTTCAGCAATCATATTTGTACCATACAATTACAACCTACTGTAAATCAATATGGGTTTGTTTTGAAGAAGAAGCGTGAGATTAGTCGCTCAGACGGAGAAACACGCTTAGATAAGCGGTATTGTATCAGCAGTTTACCTTCTGAAGAGGGTCAGTTAATTGGACAATATATTCGAGGGTATTGGGGCTTGAGAGTCGGCTTCATTGGCATCTGGATGTAACCTTTAGGAAAGATGCTTGCCGAGCCCGCAAGGACTACTTTGCTACGAATTTAAACACGTTGAGAAAGTTTGCTTTAGCCATTGTATCTGGCCACAAAGACAAACTATCCTTGCGGAAGAGGTTGTTCAAAGCTGTTCTGAATATAGACTATCTCAAAAAGCTACTAAAGATTTGATGCGGTTGCCTTGGAGGTATAGCTTTTTCTCTAATAAATAGTACCTTTGTGCGGAGTTAACCTACTTGTCATCACACGAGTAGGTATTTCCTTTTTGTCACACTGATGTAATCTATATTGTTAGTTACTGAACCTTTTTAGGGCGTAAGTGTTTGCACTAAGAGGAAATACAATGAAAAGGTTGAGTGCTTTTTGAAAATTATTTTGCAAGGAAGCACCCTCTCAATATAAAGAGACAAAATATAAGATGAGCAACAGTAAAAATAACTTATGGTCAAACTACTTTGATCTTTCTGCTAATATAACAGTACCATTTCCTTTACCTTCGGTTATTGTTAATGAGTACGTGGAAAATACCAATATCCCCGATGCTTTAGAACAAAAATTGCCGTTATTATTGCTTAGGGATAAGGTTACTTTTCCAAAGGTTGCTCTTCCAATGGACTTCACTACGACTGAAGAGAAAGCATTACTTAAAAGGGTACAAGATGATGGAGCCTATTTTGTGGCAATCTATTCTCCGTCCAATTTGGAGGGAGGAGCCCTTACTAAATATCTGGAGGGGAGGATGGCGGTACTATGTCAAGTAGCAAGAGTTATCTCTGTAGAGGAGGATTTGTCTTCTGCTCTTGTGATTGGGGTATTGCGTGTAGCTATTTCTAAAGTTTCCATGGATGGTATTTATCCCGAGGTGACTGTTGTGCCTCGTGAGGAAAAAATGGGAATAAAGAGACGAGAGAAAGATGCTTCCGCCGAATCGGTACTCAAACTTGCAGAGGTAAAAGAACTACTCGTAAAGAATCTGTCAAGACGCTACGATCGAGTACCCAGTGAGGTGTTTTCTTCTATAAAGAGTTGCGAAGATCCCTACTATATAACCAATTTTGCCGCAGTATGTTGTGCTCTTAAAACTCCCCTGCAGCAAAAGCTCTTGGAGGTTAACACCCTTTCGGAAAGAATGACAGAGGTGCTGAGCTATCTCTACCAAGAGCAAGAGCTAATTGCCATGAGAGAAGAGATTCGTTCTCAGGCCAGAGAGGATATGGACAAGCAGCAGAAGGAGTATTTTTTGCAGCAACAAATACGGGTTATGCAAGAGGAACTTGGTGGAGGGGGGATGGAGCTCCCCAGTGATGAGTTGCGAGAAAAAGCTCTTCACAAAGAGTGGCCAGTGTCTGTTGCAGAGACTTTTAGTAAAGAGCTGAGACGCTTGGACAATTTGAATCCTCATAGTCCAGACTTTGCAGTACAGTTTCAATATTTGGAAACCTTGTTAGAACTTCCTTGGTCAGTTTACTCTAAGGATAACTTCAGCCTTTCCCATGCAGAAAAGGTTTTGAACAAAGATCATTTCGGACTTGACAAGGTCAAAGATCGTATTTTGGAGCATATGGCTGTAATACGTCTCCGTCGTGACATGAAGTCTCCCATACTCTGTTTATGGGGTCCTCCTGGGGTGGGAAAAACCTCTTTGGGTAAAAGTATTGCGGATAGTTTGGGTAGAAAATATATTCGCATATCCTTAGGAGGATTGCATGACGAAGCCGAAATTAGAGGGCATAGACGTACCTATATTGGAGCTATGCCTGGTCGCATTATTCAGGCGATAAAGAAAGCAGGAACATCTAACCCTGTAATCGTATTGGATGAGATAGACAAAATAGATTCAACTCACAAAGGGGATCCTTCTGCAGCTCTACTGGAGGTCTTGGATCCAGAGCAAAACAAGAGTTTTCACGACAACTATATAGATATTGATTACGATTTGAGCAACGTGATGTTTGTTGCGACAGCCAACTCTCTAAGCACAATATCTCGTCCTCTTTTGGATCGTATGGAGTTAATTCCCGTAAATGGGTACATAACAGAGGAGAAGTTGGAAATAGCTCGTCGTCATTTGGTGCCTAAACAATTAAAAGAGCACGGTATAGACCAAGATTGTTACACATTAAAGATTCCTAAGTCTGTGATGGAAATCATAATAGAGTCTTATACTCGAGAGAGCGGTGTACGTGGTTTAGAAAAACAGATTGCTCGTATAATGAGAAAGTTTGCTCGTCGTATAGGCGACAGTACGTCTTACTCGGAGACTTTGAAACCATCTGATTTGAAGGAATATCTGGGAGTGCCCACCTATACTCGAGATCTTTATCAGGGGAATGATTATTATGGTGTGGTTACGGGACTTGCCTGGACTAGTGTAGGAGGAGAAATCTTATTTATAGAGTCCAGTTTACACAAAGGAAAAGATTGTAAACTAACTCTAACGGGTAACTTAGGGGATGTAATGAAAGAGTCGGCAACCATAGCCTTGAACTATATCAAGGCACATGCCGAAGAATTGGGGATACAACCTGAAAAGTTGACAGACTACGATATGCATTTACATGTTCCAGAAGGAGCTATCCCCAAGGACGGGCCATCGGCTGGTATTACTATGCTAACTTCTTTTGTTTCCTCCCTTACGAAGCGTAAGGTTAAATTGAGCATTGCCATGACAGGAGAAATAACCCTCAGAGGAAAAGTGCTTCCTGTTGGAGGAATTAAGGAGAAGATATTAGCAGCTAAACGCTCGAAGATAACAGATATTATCCTTTCCGAGGAAAACAAAAAAGACGTTGAAGATATCAACAAACTATACACCAAAGGTCTTACATTCCACTATGTAAAGGATGTTAGTGAAGTACTTAATTTGGCTCTTTTACCTCGAGAAGAGGCTTCTAAGTAGTAGAGAATCATAGATAAACCAATATTCTGAAGGGTACTTATGGAATACGATAAAGAGTTGACCACCATGCAGTATAAAGAAGTGGTCAAAGAGTGTCGCACTTTGTTTGAGATGAAACTGGCAGATTATGGAGCTGCATGGCGTATTTTACGTCCCGAGTCCTTAACAGACCAAATATACATTAAGGCTATGCGCATTCGCAATTTGGAAACAAAGGGCAATTCTCGTATTCAGGAGGGGATACAATCTGAATTCATAGGCATTGTAAACTATGCCATTATAGGTCAGATACAACTTGCTTTAGGCTTTTCTGATGTAGTAGATCTTTCTGTAGAGCAGGCATTAGAACATTATGATGCCATGGCCGAGAGGACTTTTAACCTCATGATGGATAAAAATCATGACTATGACGAAGTTTGGAGGGGGATGCGCATATCTTCTTTTACAGATCTAATCCTAACCAAGGTATTGCGAACTAAAAATATAGAAAGTCAGAAAGGAGCTACGATTGTTTCAGAAGGCATAGAGGCCAATTATATGGATATGGTAAATTATGCTATCTTCGCACTCATAAGACTTTCGGAATGAAACCTTCTTTTCGCGGATTTTTAGTAGAGAGTTCTCGATTTATTCTTTCTACTGTCTTCCTGTTTTCTGGAGGAATAAAAGCTATAGATCCTGTTGGGGCAGGGTTAAAAATGGCGGAGTATTTACATACTTTCCAAATGCCTGTAGACAGTTTTTGGTCTATGATTTTGGGGATCTCCATGGCGGCTTTTGAGTTTTCTATAGGAGCTCTTCTACTGATGGGGATTTGGCGTAAGTGGACAGCGTGGATAACGTTTGTTACTATGCTCTTTATGACCTCTTTGACTCTTTATTTGGCTCTTTACAATTCTATTTCAGATTGCGGTTGCTTTGGCGAGGCTGTTAAGTTAACCAATTGGGAGTCTTTTTATAAAAACATATTCCTTATACTTCTTTCCTATAACTTTTTGGCAAATGGGAGAAAGGTCGTTTCTGCTTTCTCCTGCTCACAAGGGGTAGTAGCTTTCGTCGTCGCTATTGGTGGCTTTTTGTTTTTTGCTTACATGAATTATCGCCACTTGCCTATGTTGGACTTCCGCCCTTACAAAGTTGGGAGTTCACTTGCGGAACTGATTTTGACTCCAGATGGAGCTCCCAGTGATGAGTACACATATGAGTTTGTGTATGAACGTAATGGGGAGAGGAGAAGCTTTGATATGGATAACTTACCCGATGAAACTTGGACCTACGTAGATCGCTATGAGAAATTGGTTTCAAAAGGATATACCCCCCCTATTACAGATTTCTCTCTCTTTGTAGGCTCTTCGGATGTTACAGAGGAGATTATTGAAACTCCAGGTATGATGATTTGGATTTTGACACCCAATTGGGAAGAGGTTAGTAAATCCTTAGCCCCGACATTGAATACCCTTTACTCCGTTGCCCAAAGCCAAGGAATACTCTTATACGGCATATCAAGTTCTACTAAATCGGAAGAGGGGAGATGGCGTAATAGTACAGGAACAGAGTACCCCTTGCTTTTTTTAGATGCAACAACGGTAAAAACTATTGCAAGAGCTGTACCCTCTGTCCTTTTTATCAAGGATGGGGTTATCATAGCGAAAATGAATGCAAGAGATTTGGAGCGTAGAGAAGAACCATTAAGAGAGCAAGTTGATAACATTTATACACTGGGAGAGCGTCGAGAGCCCTATTTACTACGTCTTCTCCCTCTTTTTGTTTGGTTTATATACACAATTGTTTCTTTGATTTTGTCTACAAAGAAACCCTATCTACCATCCAGTATTAATAATCAACGACAAATGAACTTAGACGAGATATAGAACTACTATGAGAACAAAAATTGTTGCAGGTAACTGGAAGATGAATAAAACCCTTGCCGAGGGAGTTGCTTTATGTAAGGAATTACAAGAGGCTTTAAAAGACAAAAAAACTCTCTGCAAAGTGATTGTAGCTCCTCCTTTTTTACATTTAGCTTCTGTAGCATCAGTGTTGGATAAAGGAATCATTGCTCTTAGTGCTCAGAATTGTGCCGATCAAGAGAGTGGAGCATATACGGGAGAGGTTTCGGCAGCGATGTTGTCTTCGGCTGGAGTTAGCCACGTTATTATAGGACACTCTGAGCGCAGAGCTTATTATCATGAAGATGGAGCAATGTTAGCTCGAAAGGTAAAAGTGGCTTTAGGTCATGGCTTAACCCCCATATTTTGTGTAGGAGAACTCTTGGAAGATAGAGATAAAGAGCAGCATTTTTCTGTTGTAGAGAAACAATTAAATGAATCAGTACTATCTCTTTCTTCAGAAGAGTTTAGTCGTGTTATTATTGCTTATGAACCCGTTTGGGCCATTGGAACGGGCAGAACAGCTACTCCTCAGCAGGCACAAGATATGCATGCTCATATTCGTAAAACTATATCCAACAAGTATGGTACAGAAATTGCCAATAACTGCTCAATTCTTTATGGAGGTAGTTGCAATGCTTCGAATGCAAAAGAACTTTTTGCTAATCCTGATGTGGATGGAGGTTTGATTGGAGGTGCTTCTTTAGAAGTGGCCAAGTTCTTGCCTATCATTGAGGCTTTCGAAGGGTAATTTCTCATCTCTCTTTTGTGCATCTCTCTTTGATATAACCACCAAGAGTAGCTTCCCATAAATATACTTTTAATACATACTATTCCATGAAACGTAGTCTGTTATACTGTAGCTTATTAACTCTCTGTTTGGCGATAGTTGCTATGAAGCCCGTTTTTGCCCAGCAGGAGGCTAATCTACACTCCAAGTCTTCCAATAATATTTTTGAAGTACTGGCTCTTTCTGAGGATGGCTTGGGAACGGTGATTGTGCATCAGCCCGAGGTGATTAGACGTCAGGTGGCCCGTCCCTCTCAAAAAAGAACTCTTTTGGAAGATGGAGAATTTACAGCTACGATTGTTCAGGGCTTTCGCATTCAGGTGTTTAATGGTAATTTGCCTTCTTCCAAACAGGAAGCTTATCACCGAGCACAGATTGTGAATAAAAACTTTCCCGATATTACTTGTTATGTTAGTTACAAGGCTCCTTTTTGGCGTTTGTTAGTTGGGGATTTCCGTACACATGAAGAGGCACAAACAGCACTGCAGGAGATGAAACGTTTACTTCCGCAAGTAGCGGGAGAATTATATATTGTTCGAGATAAAATACGTGCTTTATACTAAATGAATAAGCAATCAACCTTTGACCCTCAACTCTCTCCCGAAGAAATGAGAGAGATGATTGATTTAAACCGTCGTATCATAGAAATATTAGGCGAAGACCCCAATAGAGAGGGGCTTATAAAGACTCCCGAGCGAGTAACTAAGTCTCTTCGCTTTCTTACCAAAGGCTACAGAGAAGATCCCGAGGAAATACTACGCTCGGCGATGTTTCGCGAAGAGTACCGCCAGATGGTTATTGTTAAGGATATAGATTTCTTCTCTCTTTGCGAACACCATATGTTGCCCTTCTTCGGCAAGGCTCATATCGGTTATATTCCGAATAAATACGTTACGGGATTGAGTAAAATTCCGAGAGTGGTCGATGTCTTTGCTCGCAGACTACAAGTACAAGAGCGACTTACTACGCAGATAAAGGATTGTATCCAACAGACTCTTAATCCCTTGGGAACTATTGTAGTTATAGAAGCACAGCATATGTGTATGCAGATGAGAGGAGTTGAAAAGCAGAACTCTCTTACCACAACGAGTGATTTTACGGGGGCTTTTGAGGAAGCATCTACCCGAGAAGAGTTCATGAATCTCATCGGTATCCGTCGTTATTAACCTCTCTATAAATAAGTTCTGTATGACTTATCGTCTGATTTTACTCTCTCCCGAGAAAGAAGATTTTGAATGCGTTCTTGATATTGACGCAAATGCTACGCTTGAAGATCTGCACTTTGCGATATTAAAACTCTTGGACTATCCCCAAGATTTGTTTACCTCTTTTATGCACTCCGACGCCTGCTTCAATGTGCAGGATGAGATTACTTTAGAGGAAGCTCGTGAGAGCCAAATAACAGTAGCTACCGCCTTTGAGAATGAAGAGAGAGACTTCCTGTATGTTTTTGACACGTTATTGGAGCGTTGTTTTTACGTAAAGGTGGTCGAAAAGAATCAATCTTCGATAGATGGCTATCAATTGGTACGAAAGAAAGGAGAAGCTCCTAAACCTCAGTTGAGCAATGAAGAGATCGAAAACTTCCTTCTTGAAGAGAACACACCCTTTGAGATGAATGAAGATTCCTTCCTTTTGGACGATGATTTTGACGAAGAGATGGAGTATCCCTCTTTTGAAGAAGAGGATGGATTTGATTACTAAACTCTCTTTTTCTAATTACTAAAATCAAAGAAGTTATTTCTCTGCTGTTTCCTCGTAGGAATAGAGAGATTTAGCTTCTTTTTTATATACTAATTTTTTCATAGTATGGCAAAGAAAGGTACTCTTATCGTGCTGGTTGGTCCTACGGGGATCGGAAAGACGTCCCTCTCTCTTGATTGGGCAGAGGCTCTTGATGCTCCTATTATTTCTGCCGATTCGCGCCAGTTGTATAGGGAATTGTCAATAGGAACGGCAGCTCCATCTAAAGAAGAGCTGTGCCGAGTACCCCACTATATGGTAGGGGTAGCTTCTATTTCGGAACACTACAGTGCTGCTCGTTATGAAGCGGAGGTAATTCCTCTCATAGAAAGTCTTTTGCAAAAGCATCGCTACGTTTTGTTGGTCGGAGGCTCTATGCTGTATATAGATGCTATAATAAAAGGAATCGATGATGTGCCAGATGTGGCAGAGGATGTGCGCCAGACTTTGTACCAACGTTGGCAACAAGAGGGATTGGAGCCTATTTTGAAAGAGTTGAAAGAGGTAGACCCTCTCTACTACAATACCGTTGATAAGAAAAATCACAAGCGAGTTATTCATGGGTTAGAGATCTTTTATTCCTCGGGTAAGCCATTTTCTTCGTTTCGCACTCACCAAGTCAAGGAGCGTTCTTTTGATATGATTTGTTTCGAGCTAACCCGTCCGAGAGAGGAACTTTACGAACGTATCAATGGCCGAGTACATCAAATGTTAGAGGCAGGGTGGTTAGAGGAGGCAAGGGCTCTTTATCCTTTTCGTCATCTGAATGCCCTCAACACAATAGGGTATAAGGAACTCTTTAATTATATCGGAGGGCATTGTTCGTTGGATGAAGCTGTACAGCAAATAGCTCGTAACACTCGCATTTATGCCCGTAAACAGATGACTTGGTTCAAGAAGTCTGATTTTTATATTCGTGTGCCTGCGACTATCAGCTGCGAGGAGCTATCTTCCTATTTACCTCCTCGATAAAACTCCCTGTTTTAGATTCTTTTTTGAAGTTCTCTCCCTCTATTTTTCTCAAAAGATAGAGGGGATTTTTTTGTTTCTCAGGTCAAAAAATCCCTTACCCCACCGCTATAAATGTACAAAGCTATGTCTATTAGTTTATATTTAATCTGAATATATATATTCTCAATCTATAAATATATATATTTAATCTGAGTATATGTATATTTAGATTGAATATAAAGAATATCTTACAGGTAAAATAGTTTTTAGGTATAGCCTTTGAATTTTTGAATAGAAGATTAAAGATTATTCTTGCCTATCGGTTGCAGTCTTTCCCGAGGGAGAGGATGAGTCGCGTACAATAATTTGGCCTACACTTACAGTATGTTTGGCTCCCGAATCAGTCCTTTTGAAGAAGTGGCGTACAATAATTTGACCTACACCCTTGGGTCTTTGGTTACCATACTCGTACCGAGGATTTTGTATAGTGTTCTCTTACAGAAAAGGTTGGGTTTTTATTACAAGAAAAGAAGGCTTGCTTACAAATGCTAAATAAGCTACTTTTGTAGTTGGTTTATGGACGAACGCTTAAAGCAGTTCACGAATACGATGAAGAGAGAGACTGAAACTATATCCATGAAGGAGTATGATTATATGCTCCCCGACAAGGCTATTGCGTGCTATCCTTTAGAGGATCGTTCCTCTTGTAAGTTGTTGTACTATAACCATGGGGATATATCTACATACTTTTTCTCTTCTATAGCCTCTCTCTTACCCTCGAATAGTTTACTGGTTAGAAATAATACGAGGGTTATTCGGGCTCGTATCTATTTACAAAAGCGTACGGGGGCGCAGATAGAACTTCTTTGTTTGGAACCAGTAATCCCCTCGCAGTATGAGCAGTCTTTAACGGCTACCCAAAGCTGCGTGTGGCGTTGTATGGTAGGCAATGCACGTAAGTGGAAGGAGGGAGTGCTTGAGCGAGAAGTCTCAATAGAGGGAAGAGAGAGTTTTATTTTCTCTGCAGAGCGTATCGAAAAAGACCTTATTCGTTTCTCTTGGCAGAATGCTTCCTTCACTTTCGGACAGATACTTGATCAGGTGGGGATACTGCCTATACCTCCCTATCTAAACAGAGATACCGAAGAGCGCGATAATAGAGATTACCAAACGGTCTATGCGGTAAATAAAGGCTCAGTAGCTGCCCCCACGGCAGGATTACACTTCACAGACAAAGAGTTTGAGGAAATTGCCCAGCGAGGTATACCCGTGCTTGATGTTACACTACACGTTGGAGCGGGAACTTTTCTCCCCGTAAAATCGGACGATATAAAAGAGCACCTTATGCACCAAGAGTTGTGCATCGTAACTCGTGATACAATTGAGCAACTGCTCGGCCGAATAGAGACTGTCATTGCAATAGGTACTACGAGTGTGCGCACTTTAGAGAGTTTGTATTATAT
Organism: Porphyromonas circumdentaria; assembly: GCF_900167105.1. GTDB lineage: Bacteria > Bacteroidota > Bacteroidia > Bacteroidales > Porphyromonadaceae > Porphyromonas > Porphyromonas circumdentaria. The sequence continues at coordinate 47,071 of NZ_FUXE01000003.1, forward strand.
TGCACGAAATCACTTGGAGGAGTTAGGGGCTTCTTTAGAGGGGGTACTTCCCTCAGTGTCTCAGTGGGAACCCTATGAGACTACTGAAGAAGTGGATACGAAAGAGCTTTTGCAAAAGTTGCTCCTGACAATGGAGGAGAAAGGGCTATCTTCATTGGTCTTCTCCACCTCTTTACTTATCATACCTGGGTATCGCTTTCGCATTATCAAGGGGCTTATTACTAACTTCCATCAACCTAAGAGCACTCTATTATTAATGATAGCAGCCTTATTGGGGCACAAATGGAAAGATATGTATGAGTATGCTTTAGCTAATGGATATCGTTTTTTGAGTTATGGAGATGCCTCTCTGTTGCTCCCCTAAATATTTTCAATAACTAAAAACAGTATGACAACAAAACATTATACTGTGGAGGGTATGCACTGCCCCCATTGCCTTCAGACAGTTCAGAATGCTGCAGAGTCTACCAAGGGTGTACTAAAAGCCGTGGTATCTTTAGAAGAAAAAACTCTTGATTTGGAGGTAGATGACTCTCTATTCGACGAGTCCCTTTTAATAGAATCTATTGGAGAAGAAGGATTTAAGACTATCCGCAAATAAAATAAATGAAAACTATCGCAACTAAAAAGGAGCTTATCTCCCTTCTTGATACAGAGAGAGAGCTGGGGAAAAGTATCGGATTGGTACCCACGATGGGTGCCCTTCACGAAGGACACTTAAGTCTGGTAAAAGAGGCTGTAAAGAGATACGATATATGTGTCGTTAGTATTTTTGTTAATCCCAAGCAATTCAACAATCCTCAGGATTTAATTACTTATCCTCGTCAACCCGAACAGGACATAGCACTCTTGGAAAAGGCAGGATGCCACTATCTTTTTATGCCTACCGAAGAGGAAGTATATGAGGAGGGGGCTGTTGAAAAAGTGTTTCACTTCGGTTCCATTGCAAACGTTATGGAGGGCGTACAACGCCCTGGCCACTTTGAAGGAGTGGCTTTGATTGTAAGTAAACTCTTTGAGTTGGTAAGACCTCATGGAGCTTTCTTTGGTGAAAAAGATTATCAGCAGATTGCTATCATCCGCTCCATGGTACAGCAGTGTGCTTTTGACCTTGATATTATAGCTATGCCTATCGTAAGAGAAAGCACGGGCTTAGCATTGAGCAGTCGCAACCAACGCTTAACAGAGGAGACGCGTCCTTATGCTCCTATGATTTATCAAAAACTTCGCGAGAGTTTAGACTGGAAAAAAGGAGGAAAAACTCCTCGGGAGATAGAACAAAAGGTTACCGAAGAGCTCAATGCGCACCCCTGTTTAGATGTTGAGTACTATATGATAGTCGATGCCACTACATTACAACCAATAACTTCTTGGAGCGATGCCCCTGCAACTATCGGCTGTATTGCTTGCTATTGTGGAGAGGTACGCCTGATTGATAATATAAGTTATCCATGATTATGATAAGGCTTGGCAGAAGAAAGCTTCTTAGGAATTCTTTCTGTGCTCTGCTGTGTTCGTTTGTGTTGTTGCAGGGATGTGCTACTCGTAAACCCAAGGCGAACACTCCGCAGAAGGTCTCTACTCCAGTAGAGATCGTTCCATCTATGGTGCAGAAGAGTGTGGTTATTCCTTTTAAGTACACAAAAGAGCCCGAAATACGAGCTGTTTGGCTTACTACCATCTACGGTTTAGACTGGCCTCGCACTCATGCACAGACGCCCGAAGCAATGAAAAGGCAGAGAGAGGAACTCTGTCATATTTTAGACCGCTTAGCCTTATCCAATTTTAATACGGTTTTTTTACAGGTGCGCCTTAGAGGAGATTTGCTTTATACTTCAGATATAGAGCCGATGGCCTCTGTATTAACGGGTAGAAGGAATGCCCATTTGGACTATGACCCTCTCTCTTTTGCCATAGAGGAATGTCATAAAAGAGGCTTGACGCTGCATGCGTGGATCGTCACCCTACCTATCGGCACCGATAAGCATGTGAGAAATCTTGCCCCCAAGGGAGTATGGGCGCGCCATCGCTCTTGGTGTATTGCCCATAGGGGGGAGTGGTATTTAGACCCAGGATTACCCGAAGTACGCAAATATATTGCTTCGCTTTCTACCGATTTGGTAAAGCGTTACGATGTAGACGGTATCCATTTTGACTACATCCGTTATCCAGAACATGTTGCATCCTTTAGAGATCACGCCTCTTACTTGAAGTATGGAAAGGGTAAGGACAAGAATAGTTGGAGGCAAGAGAATATATCTTCTCTGCTGAAAGAGACAGCCCAAAGTGTGCGCTCTGTAAAACCTCATGTACTCATCAGCGCAGCAACTCTGGGAAAATTCCGTACTCTCCCAGACTATCCTAAGGTGGGATGGACTTGTCGAGAGAGTGTTTTTCAAGACCCCCTACGTTGGCATAAGGAGGGGAGTGTAGACTTTATAGTTCCGATGATGTACTATAAAGATCATCTTTTCGATCCGTTCCTTTTTGATTGGAAGAAGCAAATTCCTTCTCTGCCGATTGTCGCTGGATTAGGAGTGTACAGAGTCGATGATAATAGCCGATGGAATCCGTCGACTATTGCCCAACAGATGGAACTTTCCAACCGACAAAAAATGGCAGGAGTTTGCTTCTATCGAGAAGAGAATATACGCCCTCGTCGAAAAGGTGTAGACCAAATTATTGCACGCCACTTCTCCTCTCCTGTACGTATGTATCCTTTCAAGAACAAGGCTCTCGATGTCCCCCCTGCACCGACGAATTTACGGTTGAAAAAAATCAATGGTAAGGAAGTACAAATCTCTTGGAAAATGGCAGGAACGTGGCAAGAGAAGAGTATTTATAATCTCTTTTTACGTAAAAAAGGTACGACCTCTACTGCCGAAGAGGATGTTTTATTACTCCCTTTGATTTACGATACAAAAGTCATATTGCCTGCCGAACTTCTACAGGATGCAGATTTTATTCGAGTTGAAGCTCTGAACAGAGTTTTTAATATGGGTGGAGTTTCTCAACCATTATATCTGTAAATAAGGATTCTGTAAATGGCGGGAATTTATGTTCACGTTCCTTTTTGTGCCTCACGTTGCATCTATTGCGATTTTTACTCGCAAACCAATGTACAGCTAAAAAAGGATTTCCTTTTTTCCCTCTGTCGAGAGATAGAACTTTTAAAGGAGCTTTTGGGGCAAACAGAGATTATCCGTACGGTTTACTTTGGAGGAGGTACTCCTTCCCTGCTTTCTGTTGCTGAGTTAGCATCGGTCACAGAGCAATTTCGTAAATATTTTCCCATCGTTTCAGATGCAGAGTGGACGCTGGAAGCTAATCCAGATGATATCTCCGTTGACTACGCCAATGGATTGAAAAGCTTGGGATTTAATCGAGTTAGTTTAGGCGTACAGAGTTTTTCAGATCAAGAACTTTCGTTTCTGCGAAGGCGACACTCGTCTCAACAGGTCTATGCTGCTATAGAGGCTCTACGAAAAGCAAGTATTGACAACATAAGTATAGACCTTATTTATGCTCTACCCAATCAAACTCCAGAGCAGTGGAGGCGCAATGTGCAGTCTGCCATCGGGTTACAAGTTCCTCATATCTCTTCCTACCATCTGATTTGTGAGGAGGGAACACCTCTTTATAAATCTGTAGAACGGAATAGAATAGTATTGCCCAAAGAGGAGCAAGGTATTGAAGCATACTATTATTTGGTGGAGGAATTAGAGCGAAATGGGTTTTGTCATTATGAGATTTCAAATTTTGCTTTAGAGGGTTATATCTCTCGACATAACTCTTCTTATTGGCAGCGTATCCCTTATTACGGCTTGGGTCCCTCTGCACATAGTTATGAACCCGAGAAGAGATGGGCTAATGTGCCCGATATCGCTTCCTATACAAAGATCATTTCTACTCATCAGCTCCCCATAGGTTTTGAAGAAACTCTCTCCCCCAATGATCAGTACAACGAGAGGGTAATGCTTGGCCTACGTACCCAAGAAGGAGTGAATGCCCAACAGTTGAAAGATGCTCTCGGGGCAGACTTTTACAATCTTCTAAAAGAGAGGTCGCAACCTTATTGCGAAAAAGGATTGTTGATTTGGAGGGGAGAATATTTGCAACCTACGCCACAAGGATTTATATTTGTAGATGGTATCATTAGAGATATCTTTAGCCTATAGTTTTAGGTGGATTATAAATCTTTTAAGGAACTTATTGTATGAAAAGGTCGTTCGTTATTGCTTTTGCTATTCTGGTACAAGTTCTTTTTTCCTATTCCTTCGCACAAAGATTATCGGGATTACGTATTACATCAGAGGAGTTTCCTATTGTTGTTTGTATCGATGGAAGAGAAATCTCTTTACCCTCTCACAGCTGTTTTGTGGCTAATTTGGATAGAGGTACCTATTACGTAGAGGTTTACCGTATTAGCAGCATTGGAACAAGGTTGGGACGCGTGTACGGTCGTAATGTACACTATAATGGGACGAAAACAATTGATATATTCATAAACTCCCACGGTTTTTATGAAAAACCTCCAAGGAAGAAAGAGCGTGATCGTCATAGGTGGAACTGGGGTAAGGGAATGTCTTCAGAGCAGTTTGAAGATTTCTATGAAAGGTATCAGAAGGCCACTTTTAACTCCGAAAAGGAAAAACTATTAGACTACGTACTCTCCAACTCAGGGCTCTATTCTTCACAGGCGCGTCGTTTGGTGAAAGTCTGCACTTTTGAGAGCGATAAGAAGAAGATGATAGAAAAAGTTTATCCATACATAATAGACGAAGAAAACTTCTATCAAGTAGTCGAGGAGTTGAGTTTTTATTCCGATAGGGAAGAGATGTACGAGAAATTAAAAAACATGGAAGAGGAGGAAAGATGGTAAATAGTAATAATTATCACTTCCAATATGAACCTTTTCTATTGTCAGGCTATTCTACTGTTGACTGTATAAAGTAACTATTACATATATGAAACGATTATTGATAAACTTGTTCTCCATGGGATTATTGCTCACAGGTAGTGTTCTGCAGGTTTCTTGTCAGAATAAAAGCAAGAATAGCAAGGAGGCTGTTTCTAATCAGGAAGATGTTTCTTACATAAAGGAGATAGATGCTGCTTTTATGAAAGAGCATATCTTCGATTATGAAAAGAATCCTACGCAATTTGTTTATAAAGGTAACAAACCTGCTGTTATCGATTTTTACGCTAATTGGTGCGGACCTTGCCGTCAGTTAGCTCCTAAGTTAGAGCGAGTAATCAACTCATACAACGGAGAGATTATTCTCTACAAAGTGAATGTTGATAACAACCGAGAGCTGGCAGCCCGATTTGCTGTAGAAAGTATTCCCATGGTATTGTTTATTCCTATTGGAGATACCCCCTATCAAACTATGGGCAATCTACCCGAGGCTACTATAAAGGAATACATAGAGAAAATCCTTCCCAAGAAGAATTAATGATTTGCACAATACAGCAGTTATCACTAACTTAGCTGTGTAAAATGAACGAACCAGAATTTTTACAGAATAAAATGACAACAATCAAATTAAAAGGAACTATAGATATAAATCTCTCAGGTAAATTGCCTGAGGTGGGAGCTTTAGCACCAGACTTTACTGCGGTTAAACAAGATCTTAGCGAGGTTAAGCTAAGCGATTATAAGGGAAAGAAAGTTATCATCAACGTTTTCCCAAGCGTTGACACAGCAGTGTGTGCTGCAAGTGTACGTCGATTCAATGAAGAGGCAGCTAAGTTGGACAATAGCGTTGTTCTTTGTGTATCAAAGGATTTACCTTTTGCATTAGGACGCTTCTGTGGTGCCGAAGGCATCTCTGGCGTAGAGACCGTTTCTATGTTCCGATGTGACTGTTTCGAGAAGGGATATGGACTTCTTATGGAGACAGGTCCATTGAAGGGGCTTTTAGCTCGTGCTGTAATTGTGGTAAACGAAGAGGGCAAGGTGATACACACGGAGTTGGTGCCAGAGGTTACTCAAGAACCAGATTACGAAAAAGCAATTGTAGCCATAAAGGGGTAAAGCCCTTTTCATAGAGATATAAAGGAAATGATTTAACTCTTTCCTTTCCCTCCTTGAGGGATACATGTTTCATGTGTTGGTGTGTTGGGCCACTGTTGTTACTGATTTAGGTACACAGTGGCCTTTTCGCAAGTTCAGACAAAATTATTTTTACTTACTAAAATCAAGCCATCTATGACATTTCTTAAGGCAGCCCAAATAACAGGCTTTGTTTCTCTTCTTTCTGCTGCACTTCTGTTTTCTTCTTGTTCGTCAGAGGAAGGGAGTTCCAGCGCATCTTCAGAGGTGGAAACGACTCAAAAAAATACAGAAGAGGCCAACAAATACTTTTCTGCAGATAGTGCTTACAGTTATATCGCCCGTCAAGTCTCTTTTGGGCCAAGAGTTCCCAATACAGAGGGGCATAAAGCTTGTAAACAGTGGTTAATTGACAAAATGGCTTCTTTAGGCTTGCGTGTTATTCCTCAAGAGACAACAGTTACAGCTCACGATGGAAAGAAGTTGGATATAACCAATATAATAGGCTCTTTCAATCCAGAGCGTGAAGACCGTATATTGCTTTTGGCGCATTGGGATACTCGCCCGATTGCCGATTACGACCCTAATGAGAGTTTGCGTAATAAACCTATATTGGGGGCAGACGATGGCGGTAGTGGGGTAGCAGTACTTTTAGAGGTGGCCCGTCAGTTACAAATGGCTAATACCTCATTAGGAATTGACTTTCTTTTTGCCGATGCAGAAGACTATGGAGTATCTAATGACGAAGACTCCTGGTGTTTGGGATCGACTTACTGGAGTAAAAATCCTCACATACCCAATTATAAAGCAGATTTAGGAATTCTCCTTGATATGGTGGGAGCTAAGGAGGCAAAATTTAGATGGGAAACCTTTTCTAAAATCCATGCCCCTTATCTCTTAACAACTATTTGGGATATTGCCTCTCGTCTTGGGTATAGCCATCTTTTTATACAAGCAGATGGAGCCGCTTTAACAGACGACCATGTGCCTGTAATTAAGAACTTAGGTATACCCACCATCAATATAGTCAACTATGATCCTAATAGACTGAATGGTTTTGGCGGACATTGGCATACGCACAAAGATGATTTAGAAAATATAGATCCTGCTGTTTTGCAGGCAGTCGGACACACTTTAATGACCTTTTTAAAACAACAAGAGACGAAATAACTATGAGCCAAAACTTATTACAGACTGTTCAAAATGAAATTTTAGAAGAGTTTGCTCCTTTTGACGATTGGATGGATCGTTATGCCCTATTGATAGAGATGGGGAACTCTTTAGAGCCCTTACCTGAGGAGTACAAGATTCCTCAGAATCTAATTGAGGGATGTCAGAGTAGGGTATGGATTAAGGGTTCTTTGACTGAGGATGGAAAACTTCATTTATTGGCAGATAGTGATGCTCTTATTGTAAAAGGTATTGCAGCCTTACTGCTTAGAGTCTTTAACAATCAAGAGCCTCAAGAGATTCTCTCTACCCGTCTTTTTTTCTTAGAGGAGTTGGGTCTGAAAGAGCATTTATCTCCGACCAGAAGTAATGGATTACTTGCTATGATTGGGCGCATTCTTCAGTATGCACGAGAGTTTACAGCAAAGAAGTAAGTGATGCGTTTTAAGCAAATCGAATTAGGGGATAGAGCTAAGATATATCCAGATCTCTATAAGGCAGAAAAAGCTATTTGTGACCTTTCCTTTACCAATCTTTATGGATGGGCTACTCATTATAGTACTTCTTGGGCAGTGACAGAGGAGGGGGTATTGGTGATACGTTTTCAATCGCCTTTGTATTCTCATCCCGTATTTTTATTGCCCTACTGCCCGGACATGCACGTTTGGGAAACTACCATTTTACAAATAAAAGAGACCACTACAAAGAGTGCCACTCCTCTCGTTTTTATGGGGGTTACTCCTCTTTGTGCAGAAAACTTAGAGGCTCTTTTCCCCAACTCTTTTTCTTTCTCTTGGAATGAAAACTTGGCAGATTATGTCTATTTGCGTGAACGAATGGTAACGCTTAGTGGTAAAAAACTCCAGTCCAAGCGTAATCATATCAATCGTTTTAAGAAACTCTATCCAGATTATTCTTTCCGTCAATTAACTTCTTCCGATATACCCTTATATAAAGATTTTGCCGATAAATGGCTTCAAAAGGAACAATCAAGAGACGGAGTAGAGGCAGAGAATAAAATGATTCACCGTATTTTAGATGCTCATGAGGAGTTGGAACTTAGCGGAGGTGCTTTGTTGGTAGGCGAGCAGCTTGTTGCCATAACATTAGGTTCTCCTATCAATTACGATACCTTTGATGTACACGTAGAAAAGGCAGATACAGATTTTGAAGGAGCTTATACGGTAATCAACAATGAATTTGCCAAAGTAATACCAGAAAACTATCTCTACATCAATAGAGAGGAAGATTTAGGTATTCCTGGACTTCGTTTTGCCAAAGAGTCTTATCAGCCAGAAAAGCGTCTTCTAAAGGGGATGGCTCTTTTGAAAAACAACTAATCACTGTTTGGGGAATGTCTTATTATAGTCTTCGAAAAGAAATAGCCTTCTCTATTTGGAAAGAAGTATTTCAAGATTCAGACACTTTTATGAGTCTTTACTTTCAAGAGGTTTATAGGGATGAAGACACTCTTCTCTTTGTTGATTATAAAAATAATAAAGGAATTGCCCACGTACAGATATTACCGTATCAAATAGCATTTGCAGGAGCTTCGTGTAAGGCGGGCTATATATCGGGAGCAGCCACAATGCCCGAACATAGAGCTTCAGGGCTTATGCCCAAACTAATGAGGCGAGCTCTTGTTTATATGTATCAGAGGGGAGATATATTCTCTTTTTTGATCCCAGCAGAAGAATGGCTTTACTCCTATTATAGAGTCAAAGCAGGGTATGCCTCTGTAGCCAAACGAGCACTCTTCTCTGCTACTTCTGGGAATAATAATAGAGTAGTGGAGAATATCTCTTCAGATTGTTCTGTAGAACGATACAAAAAATTTATCCGTTCTCGTAAGCAGGGATGGAGATTTCCCCACATAGAACATTCCTATAGACAATGGAGGGCTATTGTTAAAGACGCGGTTCTATCAGGAGGGGGCGAAAGAGATAGTTTTATAGTTCGCTACTTAGGATCTGTTACTCAAAGGGTGTTTACTGCCGAAAAGTTTGGAGAGAAGCTCTCTTTTCCTGAGGATACAAAGACTCAAATAGTTACACCGTATTTTTTCTTTCCCGATAGCCATTTGGAGAAGCACGGAATGCTTCGAATTATTCGCGTAGAAGATGCTTTGCAGCTCTATGCTAAAGCCCATCCTAAAAAGAAACAAACTTGGGATTTAATGGATGCCGAAATACCCAAAAATACGGGACGTTATCGTGTCTTTTCGGGCAAGGTACTCTTTCAATCCTTACCATCGGATAAGTTAAGTCGACAAGCCCTTACCCCCTCTCAACTTGCAGAAGAGATTTTTTCTGAAGATCCTCTCTATATAGACTTGATGTTGGACTAATATCCGCGTGGATAGTAATCTCTGTATGAGAGAAATGCTCCGTCTAACTCTTTGAATATTAATTCTCTTAGGAATTTGTGGGAGTGGAGGGGGGATGGTAAGAGCGAACAGAGGTTACCAGATTCTTTACTTGTTCCTTTAGTTCCTCCAAAAAAATAGCAGCCTCATATTCCTTACGCTCTATCTGTCTTAACTTATTTTCCCAAATACCCGTTAGTTCGGCACTCTTGAGTAGCGGATCTTCTATGGTCTTTATCAATTGTACCCCTGTATCCGTGGCACGCAAAGAGTTTTTTTCTCGGCGTATATAGTTGCGTTTGAAAAGCGTTTCTATTATGGCGGCTCTTGTGGAAGGTCTGCCAATACCATTTTGCTTGAGAGCCTCTCGCAAGTTTTCGTCTTCGACAAATTTCCCCGCTGTTTCCATAGCTCTGAGGAGAGTAGCCTCGGTAAAATATTTGGGAGGTTCTGTGGTTTTCTCTCGTATCGAGGGCGTGTGGGTCCCTTTCTCTCCCTTTTTTAAGTCGAGAAGAGTAATCGTCTTTTCCTCCTCTGTAGATAAAGGGGGAATACTCTCTTTGGGCTCTTCTGCATTTTCTTCTTTCGGAGGGTGTACTACAACGCGCCAACCAGGTTCGATAAGCGTTTTCTCGGTAGACTTAAACTCCATCTCTTCTACTTTGGCAAGTACTGTAGTGGTAGTACTCCTAGCATCGGGATAAAAGGCCGCAATAAAACGCCGAACGATAAGATCAAAAATCCTCTTCTCAAGGTCGGTCAATTGAGGACATGGAGCACCTGTTGGGATTATAGCATGGTGATCGGTTATCTTTTTGTTGTCAAAAACCTTCTTGCTTTTCTTGAGAGTTTTTTGTTCTAAGAGAGGAGCCGTAAAGAGGCTATATTCCTTAAGATTAGAAAGTATTTTGGGCACTTTGGGATATATGTCCTCGGGTAGATAGGTGGTATCTACACGAGGATAGGAGGTAACTTTCTTTTCATAAAGAGCTTGGATGACTTGGAGAGTAACCTCTGCAGTCATTCCAAACCTTTTATTGGCTTCCACCTGTAGACTTGTAAGGTCAAAAAGTCTTGGGGGCAGTTCTTTTCCTACTGCTTTAGAGATATCCGTGATTTCTAAAGTAGCCTCTTTGATTTGATGCAATATGATCTCTGCCTTATCTCTATCTGGAAAGGCTTCTTCCGTTTGTCGGAAAGTGCATCCGCGATAGATGGTCTGTATCTCAAAACTGGTAGAAGACTGGAAATTCTCTATTTGTTGCTGACGCTCTACCAATAGTGCCAAGGTTGGCGTTTGTACTCTTCCGATCGAAAGTACCTGTCCACGCTGTCCGTAGCGCAGGGTGTAGAGTCGGGTACCGTTAATCCCCAAAAGCCAATCTCCAATAGCACGAGCTAATCCAGCCTCATAGAGTGGACGCATATCTTCGTTGCTTTTGAGAGATTCGAAGCCCTCTTTCAGAGCTTCGTCTGTGAGAGAAGAGACCCACAATCTCTTTACAGGGCACTTGCATAAAGCCTTTGAGAGTACCCACTGCTGTATAAGCTCCCCTTCCTGCCCAGCATCTCCACAGTTGATAACCATAGAGGCCTTTTCTACCAATTGTTTGATCGTTTCAAACTGACGTTGATATCCAGGATCTTCAATGAGCTTTATACCGAAGCGAGGAGGTATAAGTGGAAGTTCTCCTAAGCTCCATCTTTTCCATAGGGGGGTATAATCGTCTGGTTCCTTTAGGGTACAGAGATGCCCCAAGGTCCACGTTACCCAATACCCATTACCCTCTATATACCCCTGTCGCTGTGTAGTAGCTCCCAAAACACGAGCTATTTCTCGAGCGACAGAGGGCTTTTCTGCAATACAAACTATCATGAGCGAAACAGTATCACATGTTTTCTCCACCAAACTCCATCAGATAAGCCTTGATAAACTCATCTATATCACCATCCATAACGGCGTTAACGTTGGATGTCTGATAATTGGTTCTGTGGTCTTTTACACGTCTATCGTCAAAAACGTAACTGCGGATTTGTGAACCCCATTCGATCTTTTTCTTTCCAGCTTCGACCTTGGCCTGAGCAGCTCTACGTTTTTCTAACTCTATATCATATAGCTGAGAGCGTAGCAGGCGCAGAGCGTTCTCTCTATTGTCCAATTGAGAACGACTTTCGGTATTTTCAATAACAATCTCTCTTTCTTCTCCTGTATCGGGGTCTTTAAACTGATAGTGAAGGCGTACACCTGTCTCTACCTTATTTACGTTCTGTCCTCCAGCTCCACTTGAGCGGAATGTATCCCAACTCAGGTTAGCGGGGTTTACATCGATCTCTATGGTATCATCAACAAGAGGCACTACAAAGACAGAGGCAAAAGAGGTCATACGTTTACCCTGTGCATTATAAGGAGAGACACGTACCAATCGGTGTACCCCGTTTTCACTCTTGAGAAATCCATAGGCAAGATCGCCTTCTATTTGCATTGTAACGGTTTTAATACCAGCTTCGTCTCCGTCCTGCCAGTTGGTAATTGTAACTTTATAGTCATGTTTTTCACCCCAACGCTGGTAAAGACGCACAAGCATAGAAGCCCAATCTTGGCTCTCTGTACCTCCCGCACCTGCATTAACCTTTAGTACGGCACCTAAGTGATCTTCCTCGGCTCTAAGCATATTGCGTAGCTCTGTATCTTCAATCAAAGAAAGAGCAGTAGCATAGGCTTGCTCTACTTCCTCCTCTTCTGCTACTCCCTCTTTGAAAAACTCAAAAGAGAGGCGCAGCTCTTCTACAGCAGAAGATACGGCTTCGTAGGCTTCAATCCATTTGCGTATTTCTTTTACCTTACGCATCTGGGCTTCAGCCCTTTTATTATCTTCCCAAAAGTCGGGAGCTTGGGTCTTTAATTCTTCTTCTTCTAATTGAATACGTCTATTGTCGACGTCAAAGATACCCCCTCAGCGCTTCGGTGCGCTCCAACAAGTTGTTAAGTTGGTCTGTTGTAATCATTTTATTTCCTGTTTATTATCTCTAAATATATGATGATAAGGTCGCTTCAAAAAGACCTAATCAATGTACATTTTATCAATCTCTTTTGCAAAGTTTTCCTGAATTACTTTGCGCCTAAGCTTAAGTGTAGGCGTTAGTTCTTTCTTTTCTGCAGAGAAAGGCTCTGTAATGAGTGTTATTCGTTTAATCTTTTCAAATGTAGCGAGGCTCAACTGCAACTGTTCTATAGTGCCCATTACAATATTTAGTACCGAAGAATCTTTTGTCATTTCCTCTTTGGACATATTCTCCTTCAACACTCCTCTTTCTTTACAAATGTTATTGAGCAGCTCCCAATTAGGGTAAATGAGTGCTGAAACGAACTTACGTTCATCGGCAATTACAGCTACCTGCTCGAATAATGGATTTGAACTAAGAAGATTTTCGATCTGCTGTGGTGCAATGTATTTACCGTTGGCAGTTTTGAATAAGTCTTTTATTCTCTCTGTAAAGTAAAGTGTATTACCCTCAAGTCTACCTGCGTCTCCTGTTTTGAACCATCCATCCGAGGTGAATGCCTCCGCATTGGCCTCTTCGTTTTTGTAATACCTAGGGGTAATTGTCTCTCCACGCAATTGTATTTCACTCGTTTCTGGGTCTATTCGCACTTCTACGTCTTTGAAGACTTCGCCTATTGACGAGATGGTGAAACCTCTTTCCATATAAGCAGACACAGTAGCACAGCTTTCAGAAAGTCCATATCCAACAATAATAGGGATACCTACCGATTGCAGGAAGACATTTATTTCATCGCTCAATAGAGACCCTGCAGTTGGGAAAAATCTACCATATTGAAGCCCGATAGCTCTCCGTAATAAAAAGAAAATCGTATTGGAATAAAACCAGTACCCCAAGGACAAAAAGAAAGGAGGCTTTTTGAATTGGTTCCAATACTCCAAGCGGTAGCGATGCCCCACCTTTATGGCGTGTCGGTAGATTTTTGCCAAGAACTTAGGCGACTGACTAATATGTGTTTCAACCCCCTGATAGACTTTTTCCCAATAGCGAGGGACGTTGCACATAAGAGTAGGCTTAATCTGAGGCATTAGTTCCTGAATCCGTTTGGGATTGGTTACAATGGCTGTACGTACACCCAATGCCATACAGAAGTACACCCATACTTTCTCAAAAATATGGCTTAAGGGCAAAAAGTTAACAGAGGTATCTCTCGTGCCAATGGAGGAGTATACCTCACTATGTTTGTCTATTTGTAGCGCAATTGCTTTGTGCAAGACTTGCACGCCTTTGGGTTGCCCCGTTGTTCCACTTGTGTATATGAGAAGAGCTAAATCGTCCATTTTAGCCTCTCCCATGCGCACCTTTACGGCTGTTTCACAAGCCATAGAGTCCCCCATACGTACAAACTCGTCGTAATAGATAGAGGTATGGTCATCAAATTGACGCACTACAGCCCGATCAAAGATAATAATCTTCTCAATCTGTCCTAACTCTTTTTGTACTTGAAAGGCATTGTTATACTGATACTGCTCGCCTACAAAGATGATTGAAACGGAGGCGTTAGTAGCAATCTGAAATACTTGATCTGGGGAAGAAGTGGCATATAAAGGAACAGATACTGCTCTCATGGCAAACATTCCCATCTCGGTATATATGAACTCGCTTTTATTGGGCGAATAGACTCCAATCCTGTCGCCAGGCTCTACCCCCAGTTGTGCCAAGCCTTTGGCCGCAGCAATACAGTTGGCGGCAACAGTCTCTCCCGTCAGATTTTCCCACTCTTTAGTCTCGGGATTAAGCTGTTTAATAATCTGGTTGTTTTGATATTTCGTTTGAAGTAAGTTGATAATATCGGATGTATGACGAATCTGCATAGTCGTATCGTAGTTGTTCTGTAGCTTATTAATGTTACCTTGTCTTTTAGAGTAGGCGGAAGAGATAATTCAGTTTGAGCAAACCGAACAGTTCGCTGGATTTACTGTAAGGGTCTCGTACGGTTGTCGAGAATATATCATTAAATCCATAGTAAACGAGAAAGTCCAGCTCTATACTGTGTCCGCCAAAGGTGTAGCTAAGTGATGGCCCTCCTGTTAGTCCCCAAGAAAATCGATTAACAACCTTGAGGGCATGTCTTACCTGTTCCTTGGGAGTAAAGGCTTCGCCCTTGGCAGTTATACTCTCACCTAAAAAGAGTCCTATCTGAGGTCCCAGTTTAACCCCCATTTTTACTTTATTGATAGGGTAGTATAGATGGCACAACAGAGGCAAATCTATAAAACTCATTTTTCGGAAGTAGGCAAGCTCTTCTCCCCGACTTTTGGCAAAACTTTCTTTCCATCCTCTCTGACTGTACGCAATCTCCAACGAAAAAGCGGTGTATTCGCTATTGGCCAAGGTGGTTACCAACCCCACTCTTATCCCTTGTGCCATAGATTGTGCCACCGAGGGCATAAAGAGAACTTGGGAAGCTGTAGCACCCACAGAAGCTCCTATTTGCAGAGAGGGGTGGGAGAGGGAAGGGACTTGTTCTTTATACTGCGCCCTAACCAGAGAGGGGAAGCATAAAAAGAGGAGTAGGATTATATTTTTATGGAGCATAAATAGAGCCTATTGTAAAGTACATCGCACGGATTAGTAGGTTACTCCCTCACGATTAGCCTTGCCTGTAGCATCAAACGTAATAAAAAATAGACCTACACTGGTGTAATGCTCATCTCCCTCGTGGCGTTTGAATACAAAATTCATTTGTAAACCATCTGAGGGTAGTTGAGGGAAAGAGTCGGCAAAATTGGCTCCATAGATAGCCAACGCACGGATAAAATATCGAGAAATATCGTACCCCAAGACATTATATTTAGGGAAACTCTCATTAGCCTTGCGATTAAACCATTGGTTGTAGTTTTTCAAGAAGCTGACACTCTCTTTCATCGCACGATCAAAGAAGAAAGAGGAGTATATAGTACCATTATAGGCACCCAAAAGGGCGAGAGTTCCTTTGTGGAACGACTGCCACTCGGGATAACCAAAGATAGTAAGGCCATGAGTTAAAGAGTAGTGACTCTCTAGAGCCGTTAAAATACCTTGTAGATATTTTTGTGCACTATGATTGGGTACCAAAACGGTGTTGGGGCTAAGAGTGGAGGAGGCGGCACCAGAGATAAACGCTGCATAGGTGCAAGTCTCGTAGTTTCTGCCCATAGTTCGTAGCTGTTTTTTTAGAGCCGCCACCAACTCTTTGTGGTTGCCCTGTGCATCTTCTATGAAGAGCACTTTTTTGTTCCCATAACGAGCCGTAAAATTTTGGGCCACGTAGGGATATAGCTCCTTTTGGGGAGTATTGATGCGAAATATAGACTGAGATGAGTCTTTTATATCGTTCTGGGCGATGAAAGGAGATACGTAAGGTATTCCTTCGCGAGAAGAATACCGAGACAGAAGATTAACCGTTTGCTCTGTATGCCCCCCTACTATAAGATTGGAAGACTGGAGCTTTTTGTCCCTAATCAAACTCTCTATTTCTTTTTCGTTCTGAGCTTGGTAGACGTTTAAATTAACGGATATTCCATTCCTTTTAAGTTGATAAAGACCAAGAAGGAAGCCCTCATAAAATTGAATATATCGAGAGGGACCATTGGCTCCTACGGGTAACAAAAGAGCTACATCTACTTTGTTTATACCATCGGGAGAAACGACCACAATCTTATTGCCCGAGGAAGAGTTACTATTGCTTCCCGAGAGCGATACTCTTAACTCTGCCCCAGCTTGTAAGTATTCTGGTGTTATGTCGGGGTTGTATTGTAGCAAGATAGCTACCGTTACACCATATTGTTTCGCTATGGAGTAGAGAGTTTCTCCATGCTGTACTATGTGAAACCCTTCTTTGCTCGAAGGAGTAAAACGAGGTTTTTGCACACTCTTGGTTGTAGGTATGCGCAACTCCTGTCCTATGCGGATGCCCATTTCCGAACCTGGGTTTAATTTGTATATATCCTCCTCAGAAACGCCATTCCTTCGTGCTATCGAGTAGACTGTCTCTTGGGGTTGTACTACGTGTATCTTGTAAGGAGGAGATTGAAGTATTGTAGATGCTTCTGCTCTCAAAGCAAAACTTAGAAGAATATAAAGGAGTATTAGCAGTCTGTTGGTTTTTAGTATTCGTTCCATTTATACATTTGCTTTGTTGTGAATACGCCTAAAAATATAGCTATATTATAGCTATGGCGACAAAGGTACTACAAAAAGAGCTATAACCTGTATAGAAACAGTTCTGTACTCCCAGAGAGTTTCTGACTTTCGCCTTTCCCAAGTCTCCTTTTGAGGGTTTTCAAGTTTAAGCATCAACACCTTGTTGCAAACAATACAACCAAGTAAAAGAGGAGCGAGAACAATACTCTTGAGATTTTTTTCTAAAGGATAGGGAGCGTTTCGTCCCAAAGAGAAAGCTATTCCCTTGCGTGATAAAACTTGTTGATTAACGTGCTAAAAACAAATTGCTTATAAGACAATCTTTATATTCAATCTAAATATACATATTTTCAAGTTGAATATATGTATATTTAATCTGAATATATATATCTTCAAGTTGAATATAAACTTTTACTCCATGGTTTTTGATTTTATACGTGGGCTCTTTGAGGTTTTAGTTCCAGAGGAAAGAGTTTATACTTTATGGGTTACTCTCTTTTTTTACCCCTTTTAGCTCTTTTTAGGGGAGATAGCCATCCCTCTTACGTATCTCTTTTTCTCCTACCTTTGCGGGAAGAATACGGATATTCGATTACAGTTTTATCGGGCTTTTATGATACAAGAGCAGACCTCTCTATCGCACCAAGAGAGAAAACTAATCCTTAGTTTGCATAAAGCAAAGGGAAGAAAGGAACATAATTTATTCGTGGCAGAAGGGCCTAAGTTGGTAAAAGAGCTTTTGGTGGCTTTCTCCTGTCGTTTTCTTATTACCATTCCCTCTCTTTGGCATTCATTGCCGAAACCTTATACTATAGAAAAGGTGATATTACTCCCCGAATCGTACGATTTCTCGCCCATCAGTTCTTTACAAACCCCTCGTCCGATGATTGGGATTTTCAAATTGCCAGAAATCGAAGAGGAGATACCAACGATTGCTCAAATGGCTCTTTTGCTTGATAATGTACAAGACCCTGGAAACGTTGGTTCTATTCTCCGCACTTGCGACTGGTTTGGTATCCGTCAAGTATTTGTAACGCAGGGTACGGCAGATGTTTTCTCCCCTAAAGTCGTGCAGGCTACAATGGGAGGCTTGGCTCGTGTTAAAGTTTATCCGATTGCCGATATTGATGCCTTTATGCAGAGGGTAGAGAGAGAAAATATCCCTATTTGGGGCACTTTTCTGGAAGGCGAAAATCTGTTAGATCTGCAATCTTCATTACCACACCCTTGTGAACCCTCCTTGTGGGTTATGGGAAACGAGGGTAAGGGGATAAGTGAGCAAGTGGCAAAATACGTTACAAACTTGGTAACAATTCCCCCACAAAGCCCAGATGGTGTACACTCAGAATCGCTCAATGTAGCGGTTGCAACGGCTATTGTTATAGCACGCTGCTTTCTTTCTTAGACAAGATAAACTATATGTTTCGTAACCCTTGCAAAGTTTGTCTGTACCTGACTGGCGAATAATCTTTCTAATTCTTTCTTTCGGTAGTTTACCGATGGCTTGCGCAAAGAGTGTTATATTTGTCATAAAGGAAGTGGAGGAGTGGGACTCTCTTTACTAAGGTGACATTTTGTTCTTTAGCTCTGCTTCTTTTTTCTTATGACCTCCAAAATGTTTAGGACCACATTGACAGATGACTGATATACTTACGTAAAGATATGGGTACAAGTTATAGTATTACAGATATGTTTGGCAGGGAGTTGGCCGAACTCTTGACAGACAAGATCATGACGGTTTACAAGGACTTTGATGCAGGAGGATTTATCTATGATGCGGAGCATGAAGTCGTCGGGAAGACCTATACGCAGCGCATTGCCGTCCTTGCCGAACTGCTTAGGAAATTTCTCCCCGAACGGTACGAAGAGGCTTTGTCTATATTGCTCTCTATCCTGGGTGACGAAAACCCGAATCAGACAGGGATGTTTACCAATTATTATTGGGTCATGCCCATTGGAAAATTTGTCCAAGAGTATGGGCTCGAACACTTTGAGGCTTCGATAGCAGCGATCTCCGAGATCACAAAGAGGAACACAGGTGAGTATGCCATTCGCCCGTACCTCCGAAAATATCCGACGGAGACTTTGCAGGTGATGAAACAGTGGGCAGTATCGCCAGACTTTCACCTGAGACGGTTGGCGAGTGAAGGGTTGCGTCCTAAACTTCCTTGGGCTCCCAAGTTGGACACATTTGTCGATGATCCAGAGCCCGTTTTTCAAGTCCTGGAGATTTTGAAAGAGGACGAAATAATGTTCGTCAAGAAGTCGGTTGCCAATCACCTCACCGATTGGCTCAAGGTCAATAAAGATGCTGTGATCCCTCTGCTCTGGAGGTGGCAAACTTCTCACAATCCTCATACGCAGTGGATCGTCAAGAGGGCTACGAGAAAAATAAGCATCGACTCGGGTGATTCCAATATCAGTACTCAATAAGGCGTTGATACAAGAATAGATACATTAAAAAGGTCGTTAAGATGATTTTTTTCGATCTTAACGATTTTTTATCTCCCCTTTAGTCACCCCGAGAGAGTGATTGGGGAAGGGCGAGTGTTATATTTGTCATAAAGGAAGCGGAGGAGTTGGGTTCTCTTTACTAAGGTGACATTTTCTTCTTTAGCTCTGCTTCTTTTTTCTTATGACCTCCAAAATGTTTAGGACCACATTGACTCTAAATATTTTATTTCATATCCTTTTGATGATTATATCAAAGGATATGGTTACCTTTGCACAGCGATTTGTAGAGGCAGGGTGTAACTCCCTACCGGTGGTAATAGTCCACAACTCTCTACGTAAGAGTAGAGACTGATAAGGTGTAACTCCTTAACCGACGGTATAGTCCGGATGAGATATGAATCGGTTTTTTCGTTTCTTCCCCTTGTATCTATGGGGGATGTTGCGCGATGCCCTCCTTATCTTACCTCTACTGGCTAAAAACTTTTGTTTGTAGAGATTAAACATAGTAATTAGGATATAACGATGGCAACACAAACTCCAGCAACACTTTTAGAAGAGCGTATTCAACAGGCTGTTACAGCCCTGAAAGAGGGTAGAGGTATCCTTTTGGTCGATGATGAGAACCGAGAAAATGAAGGAGATATTATATATCCTACCTCCAATCTTACTACCCAAAATATAGCTTTGATGATTAGAGAATGTAGCGGTATTATATGTCTCTGTCTCAAAGACTACAAGTGTGAGGAGTTGAATCTCCCCCCTATGGTGCAGAATAACACTTGTAAAAATCAAACAGCCTTTACTATATCTATCGAGGCAAGAGAGGGAGTTACAACAGGTGTTTCTGCTGCAGACCGCCTCTGTACTATACAGACTGCAGCAAGAGAGGGTGCAAAAGCCGAAGACTTGGTACACCCTGGGCACGTTTTTCCTTTGAGAGCAAGAAATGGGGGAGTACTTGAGCGTCGTGGTCATACGGAAGGAAGTATTGACATCGTTTCTATTGCAGGACTGGGTGATACAGCGGTGCTCTGCGAGTTAACCAATGAAGATGGCACCATGGCCCGCATGCCCGAAATAGAGGTATTCAGTGCAAAGCACAATATGCCTATCCTTTCCATCGAGGATATCGCATCGTACAGAAAGATACATTCTATCTAAAACCCAAATATCTTCTTTTCTCTCTCCTGCGAGTTGTCGCAGAAAGTAATTGCTCAGGCGTTAGAGGAAGAAAGTAATACCGCAGAAATCACATCTCTGGAGGGAGTATTATCCCAAAAGAGGTGTGAGTTTTTATGCTTATGTAGGGAGTAATCTTTTTTCGGTCTCTTTTTTAGTTTGTTATCTATTGCAAAGAGTTATAATATTACCCTCTGTCTGTATCGTTACAACGCGCTATATTTCTGATGTAATAGTGTCGAAAGTTGTTAGAGTAGGAACAAAAGTGCTATCTTTGTAACTGTTTCAATCAAATAATTCTAATTAACAAGAACTATGGTGGACGATTCTTTACCTCCGAGTAGGTGCCAGAGTGTGTTGCAGAGAGAGCATAGGGCTCTACCTTACAACGTCGACACTTGGGGGTATTGTGTCCCTTGGTGTTGTACTACGTAGAGGCTTTTCCCCAGCCTTGTGGCTTCTCTCCTTATTTAAGAAAGAACTAAAAAAAACAGTTTTAACTGTGCAAAGAGAAGCAAGTTATGCGTAGATTTATTTATCCAGAGAAAGGTTTTATTGAGTCTAATAAAGTGGAAGCAGGTTGCTGGATAAAAGTAGTTTGTCCAACGACGGAAGATTTAGATTTCCTTGTAGATGAAATTGCTATTCCAGATTCTTTTTTGGCCGATATTGCCGATACGGACGAGCGTCCTCGTATTGAGGAGGAGGATGGTTGGGAGCTAACCATAATCCGCATACCTGTGGCCGTTTCAGACTCGCCCACACCCTATACTACGATCCCTGTCGGGGTTATCTACTCTCCAGAACGTCATATAACAGTTACCGTGTGTTATAGAAGAACGCAGCTTATGCCCGATTTTATAGATCACTGTAAGAGGAAAAAAGTTTGTGTTACCAATGAAGTCGATTTTATATTTCGTTTGGTGCATAGTTCGGCCGTGTGGTTTCTTAAATATCTAAAACAGATCAGTTCTTTGATTATGGAAGCGGAAGAGGCTTTAGAAAGCAGCATCCGTAACGAAGACCTTTTGCAATTGATGAAGTTGCAGAAGTGCTTTGTCTATTTTAGTACCTCCATTCGAGGCAACGAAGCTGTAATTAACAAACTGCAGGCTATACGACGCTCTATACCATACGATGAAGATTTGGCAGAAGATGTGAGGATCGAGCTTAGCCAGGCCTATAATACGGTAACGATTCACAGTGAAATTTTAACGGGAACGATGGATGCATTTGCAAGCGTTATTTCTAACAATGTGAACACTATAATGAAACGCATGACAAGCATCTCCATTATCCTCATGTTGCCCACTCTAATCGCAAGTATGTATGGAATGAACGTCCCCAATGGTTGGGAAGCCAAAGGGTGGGCTTTCTGGCTTATCTTCGTGGTCGCCATCGGACTTTCGGCAGGAGCCTTTGTTTTATTGAAACGGATAAAATGGTTTTAGTGAGATACTTTATTTTTACATAGATATATATGATAGCAATCAATGACCTTTGTATACAGTTTGGAAAACGGGTACTGTTTCAGGATGTAAACCTTAAGTTTACACCTGGTAACTGTTATGGTATTATCGGAGCAAATGGAGCTGGTAAGTCCACGCTTCTAAGGGCTATTAGTGGGGAGATAGAACCCACAAGAGGAACTATCTCTTTAGGACCTGGAGAACGTCTTTCTGTACTTAGTCAGGATCACTTTGCTTTCGATGAGTTTACAGTACTCAATACTGTTCTCATGGGGCATACTACCCTTTGGAATATAATGGAAGAGAAAAATGCCATTTATGCCAAAGAAGACTTTTCAGACGAAGATGGTAATCGAGTAGCAGAGTTAGAAGAGCAGTTTGCCAATCTTGATGGTTGGAATGCAGAGAGCGACGCTGCCACTCTTCTTAGTGGATTGGGTATTAAAGAAGACCTTCACTACCAGCTAATGAAAGATATTAGCGGTAAGCAGAAAGTGCGCGTTCTTTTAGCACGAGCTCTCTTTGGTAAACCCGATAACTTGCTTCTCGATGAGCCTACCAACGACCTTGATTTGGATACAGTAGCTTGGTTGGAAGACTATTTGGCAGAGACTGAAAGCACTGTTTTGGTGGTAAGTCACGACCGCCACTTCTTAGACTCTGTGTCTACCCACACAATAGATATTGACTTCGGTAAGGTGCGTCAGTTTGCAGGTAACTATTCTTTCTGGTATGAGTCAAGTCAATTAGCACTTCGCCAACAGCAACAACAGAATAAAAAGAACGAGGAAAAACGTAAAGAATTGGAAGAGTTTATCCGTCGTTTTAGTGCCAATGTAGCAAAGAGTAAGCAAACGACAAGCCGTAAAAAGATGCTTGAGAAGCTTAATATCGACGAAATCGTTGCTTCCTCTCGTCGCTATCCTGGTATTATCTTCCAGCCAGAGAGAGAACCAGGTAATCGTATTCTCGAGGTAAAAGGCCTTACAGCTTCTATCGAGGGGCAAGTGCTTTTCCAAGATCTGAACTTCAATGTAGAGCAGGGCGATAAGATCGTCTTTATAAGTCGAGATCCAAGAGCCATGACAGCTCTATTTGAAATCATAAACGATAAACGAAAAGCAGATGCGGGTACGTTTGAGTGGGGGCAAACCATTACCAAGGCTTATCTACCGCTTGATAACACAGAGTATTTCAATACGGATATGACTTTGATAGAGTGGTTGAGCCAGTTTGCCCAAGATACCAATGATGTTTATATCAAAGGATTTTTAGGACGTATGCTCTTTAGCGGAGAAGAGGTCAATAAGAGTGCATCTGTCCTTTCTGGGGGTGAAAAGATGCGTTGTATGATCTCCAAGATGATGTTGCCTCCTGGGGCTAATCTTTTGGTATTGGATACTCCCACCAACCATCTTGACTTGGAGTCTATCCAGGCATTCAACAATACGCTGATTGGCTTTAAGGGCAATGTTCTATTCAGTAGTCACGACCACGAGTTTATCCGTACCGTTGCCAACCGAGTTATCGAGCTGGGAACTAAGGGTATAGTAGATAAGATTATAAACTATGACGACTACATCAGCGATGCCTCTTTGATAGATCGTCGTAATGCTATCTATGAATAATTATGAAAAAGACATTTTTATCTCTACTGATGCTTCTTCCCTGTTTTACAGGTGCATCACATGTGGCTATAGCACAGAAGAATAATTTAGAAATGATACAATCTGATAAACAACAGCTAACTCCCGAGAAACTTCTCACCATGGCACGAGTAGGAGATTTTTCTCTCTCGTCCAACGGAGCAAGAGTCGTTTATGCTGTTAGTTTCCCCGACATAAAAGAGAACAAGGCAAAGAGTAAAATCTTTGTCATGAGCAGTGATGGTCAGCAACGCCAAGAGATAGGGGAGGGATATGCTCCCAAATGGATGGATGGAGACAAGCGCATTGCTTTTATGAGTACAAAGGAAGGAGCCATGCAACTATATACGATGACTCCAGAGGGAAAAGAGATAAAGGCCGTTACTAACATTGAGGGAGGAATTACTGGGTATCTCTATTCGCCCGATGAGAAACAACTTCTCTATACGGCAGACATAAAGATTCAACCAGAGAGAGAAAAACGCCATCCCGATTTAGATAAGGCTACAGGTGTTATTATCACTGATTTGATGTATAAACACTGGGACGAGTGGGTAACCACAATACCTCATCCCTTTATTGCTCTCGTAGGCAATACTCCCATAACGCAAGGAAAAGACCTGCTTGAGGGAGAACCCTATGAAGCTCCTATGAAACCCCATAGTGATGTTACAGATATCGCTTTTACCCCCGATGGTAAGGGAATAGCCTATGCTTGTCGTAAAAAAACAGGTTTAGAGTACAGTATCTCAACAAACTCCGATATTTACTATTACGACATTGTTTCGGGTAAAACTCGTAACCTCACAGAAGGAATGTTGGGATACGATACGCACCCAACATTCTCTCCAGATGGAAAATACATAGCTTGGGTGAGTATGGAGAGAGATGGCTACGAGTCTGACTTGAAGCGTTTGTTCATTATGGATGTAAAAACAGGCAAGAAAACATATTTAACAGAAGGTTTTGAGTGCGATGTCGAGAGCCCTGTTTGGTCAGAAGATAGTCGTTCTATCTACTTCATTTCTTGTGTAAAGGCCGAAACACATCTTTTTGAAATCCCACTAAAGACAAGAAAGATTCGTCGTATAACAGAGGGACAGGTAGACTATAAAGCCTTTGACCTGAAAAAAGGAACTCTCATTGCTGCTCGGCAATCAATGCTCGTTCCCACAGATCTGTACAATGTAGATTTGAAAAACGGGAAAGCACAAGCGATTACGGCAGAAAACAAATCACTCTTGGATAGATTGGGAGACGTTCGCTGTGAAAAACGTTGGATGACAACTACCTCCAATGAGCAAATGTTAGTATGGGTTGTTTATCCAGCCAATTTTGATCCGACAAAAAAATACCCCTCTATTCTTTACTGTCAGGGAGGACCTCAGAGTACCATCAGTCAATTCTGGTCTTACAGATGGAATCCACGTATTATGGCAGAGCATGGGTATATTGTAATCTTACCTAATCGTCATGGAGTACCCAGTTTCGGGAAAGCTTGGAATGAACAGATTAGTAAAGATTACGGCGGTCAAAATATGCAAGATTATTTGACAGCTGCCGATGAAATGAAAAAAGAGCCTTTTATAGATCCCAATGGTATGGGGTGTGTGGGAGCAAGCTATGGCGGTTTTTCTGTGTACTGGCTGGCAGGACATCACGAAAAGCGTTTTAACTGCTTTATAGCTCACGCAGGTATTTTCAATATAGAATCTCAATATTTCGAAACAGAGGAAAAATGGTTTGCCAACTGGGATATGGGAGGTGCTCCCTGGGAAAAGGATAATGCCATAGCTCAACGTACGTTTGCCAACTCTCCTCATAAGTTTGTCGATAAGTGGGATACTCCTATTTTGGTTATTCACGGTGAGTACGATTTCAGAATTCTTGCCTCTCAAGGCATGATGGCTTTTGATGCGGCCCGTATGCGAGGTATCCCTACCGAAATGTTGCTTTACCCAGATGAGACACACTGGGTAGTGAAGCCACAAAACGCGATTCTATGGCAGAGAACGTTCTTCTCTTGGCTTGACAAATGGCTCAAGAAGTAAAAATAAAGTAGTGTGTAAGAGAGTCTTACACACTACTTTTTTGCCTTTACGACAGGATTTGTAATTGTAGAAGAAACCTGCACCAGAACCTTAATGGTTGAAATAGTTTTCGTTTACTTCTCTTGTATATTCTCTTTGAAAGCGCAGATATACTCTGCTTTTCAAGAGATTTAATTTACTTTGCACTTAAAGAAAGCTCTCTTTAGAGGGTTTGAGTATGAGTATGTAGGTGGGGCAGATTTAAAATGGCTTTTTCCTTTAGATTTATACTCGAAAAGAGAGAGTTCTACCACTGTAAAACCAATAACCTAATAGACCAATATGCAGTACATTATTATTACATTTTTCATTTTCTTTTTTCTTCGTTTAGTTTCCCTTGCTTATTCTATTCGTAATGAAAAGCGTATACAGAAAAAAGGAGCGGTACAGTATGGTAAGTTAAATTCTCTCTTTCTTGCATTGGCACATATAGCCTTCTATTTTTCCTCTCTGTACGAAGCCTATGCTTTGGATAAAGAGTTTAACACTTTCTCTGGTTGGGGGTTTGCTCTTATGTCTTTTGCTTACCTTATCTTATTCTATGTGATTTATAAACTAAAAGATGTATGGACACTAAAAGTCTACATTGTTCCTAACCACCGTATCGAAAAGAGTTTTCTTTTTAGGACAGTACGTCATCCTAACTATTATCTAAATATTATCCCAGAGCTTATTGGCGTAGCCATGCTTTGCAATGCATGGATTACGCTTAGTGTAGGGCTTCCTGTTTATATCGTCTTGTTGGTTATTCGTGTTCGCCAAGAAGAGAAGGCGATGAAAGGGCTGTGGTTAGCATCGTAACGCTCTTTTTCCCAAGAGAGGCTTATAGCACTCTTTCCATACTTCCATACCATAATTCAAACTGGTATAAAGTATTCGAGTTGCAAGAAAAGATGTTTTTCTTTGAAAATCGATACTCTTTTGGAGTTTTTCCGTAAGTTTGCAAAAGAAACTATATTAATACATACACGAGATGAATTTATTTTTCTTAGACGCAGCAGCGGCAGCAGCTCCACAAGGAGGTTTGTTCGGAGGTTCTATAGGCACTATCATCATGATGGTAGTGCTCATTCTTATCTTCTGGTTGTTTTTTATCCGTCCTCAAAGTAAACGTCAAAAAGAGCTTCAAAGAAAGCGCGACGCTATGCAGGCAGGAGATAAAGTGGTTACAGCAGGAGGAATACATGGTAAAATCTGCGAGGTAAACGAACGTGATTTCCTTATAGAAGTAGCAAGAGACGTACGTATACGAGTAGAAAAAACTTCGGTTTATGCCGCTGTTGAAGATGTAGCAAAGCAGTAATAAACACAAAGCAAGAAAAGGGAGTCTAAAGTACATTGGAGTATTTTAGGCTCTTTTTTGTTAGGATGTTTTAGAAAGCTCCCTATGAAACTTCAGTTATTCACTCAAAAGACTACGACGAAAAGAAAAAAAGAGAATGTGCCTTTCTCCTTAAAACCTCAATCGAAAAAAGGGAAAAAATTCGTAACCTTTCTCTTCTTTTTATTGGTTTCTTCTATCTGGTGGGCTATAACCAGCTTGCAGATGACTTACACCAAAAGTCTAAAAATGCCACTGAATTACACCTCTTTGAAAGAATATTCTATACAAGGAGTACTCCCAGAATTTCTTGAAGTGGAAATTGAGGGAACTGGTTTTGATTTGCTTTTTAACTATACCTTTCGAGCTATACAACCCATTGAAATAAAGGCCTTCTCCCTCTCTGGAACTTCCAAAAATCATTTCTATATATCCTATGCCACACTGGAACAATGGGTACAGAAACAGTTGGAGCAGGGGACTAAAATACAAGCCATATACCCCAGAGAAATATCCGTAGAGTTGGCAAAACTACATACAAAAGAAGTACCTATAAAGTCGGAATTGCAGATATTGCACCAAGATGGATTCCTTATCACAAAAGTGGACTTAAAACCTTCTAAGATTAAGCTATATGGCAGCAAGATGTGTATAGATACAATCAATCTTGTACACACTGAAGCAGTTGAAGTAAGACAACTTGAGGGAAAAAATCATATTTCCACAGTTGTCTCGTTAAAAGAGATCCCTAATGTTCGCTTTTCCCGAAATGAGATTGACGCATCTATAACCTTTGAAGAGCTTACGGAAAAGAACTTTGATTTGGATATAAATGTCAAAAATCTTCCCGTAGGGTATCGCTTACGATTACTTCCTTCGAAAGCCAATTTACGTATTACGCTTCCCAAATCTCTTTATACCTCTATCTCAGAAAAGGACTTTAAGCTCCTTGTAGATTACTCTCAAATACACAATGGCAGTAGAGAAACAAAAGAACAGTTACTTCCCATCGGTGTAGAAGAATCTCCCGTGGGGGTAACAAAATATTCTCTGACGCCAGCGCGTGTACAGTACATATTAGAAAAAGAGTAGAGAGATTGACTATGGTTACAAAGAATCATACACGACCTCGGGTATTGGGGATTAGTGGAGGTATGGGAAGTGGTAAATCTGTTTTTTCTCGCATCTTATCTTCTTTGGCCATACCTGTTTTTGATTCCGATAGCGAAGCAAAACTTTTATATGAGGAGAGTAAAGAGGTAAAAAGTTTTATATGTGAGCATTTCGGTAAAGATTTGTACAACACTCCAGATAGCTCATTGAACCGTAAGGCATTGGCAAAGATTCTTTTTTCCAATCAAGAAGCCCTCTCTTTGGTAGAGCGTCTTATACATCCTCTACTAAAAGAACGTTTTGAACATTGGTGTATCCGTCAAGAAACAAACTGGGTCGCTCTGGAGAGTGCAATTCTATTTCCAAGTGATTTTTACCTTTTTTGCGATGCTGTGGTCTGGATAGAAGCCCCTTTAGAAGAAAGATTGATGCGGATAGCCAAAAGAGATAATGCCACGCAAGAAGAGATTACAAGGCGTATAGAAGCTCAAAAAGAGATATACCCAAAAGAGATGGAAGTACCACTCTTTCGAGTAAATAATTCTTTTTTTGTTCCACTACTGCCTCAAGTACGAGCGATAATAGAAGAGCTTGAGAGAAAAACCTGCTAAATAAGCCATATAAACCTGTTATGAAAAGGCTTTTGTAAAGGTATGTCGTCTAAAATAGCTACTTTTGATGTAGTCTAGAGGTTTCTACAAGCAAAAATAAGGAGGATTTCTAATTGGCAAAGTACATAGTTTGTCCCTACTGTAAGAAAAAAGTAGAGTATGGAGTAATTCGTTCAGTGATGGATAAAAAGGGGCATGTAGATATGCCTTGTCCTGGATGTAAAAGGCGATTGGCTTTTTCTCTAACGTCAACACAAGAAAAGCAAAAAGAGGATGATTTTTCCGCTAGAGAGGCCCTCTCCTCTTCCCGAGAAGTTTTGGCGGAACTACAGGTTATAGAAAATATCTTTGGTTATGCCGCTATTTTCCCCTTATATGAGGGGTTGAATCGTGTCGGGAGGTACAATGACAGACACACCGATTTAGAGGTAGCTATTCGTTCATTTGACCCAAGTTTAGACCGCAATCACACACTCATAACAATGAGCGTTACTCCAAATGGTGTCACCGCTATTATTATGGATAATGACAGTATGACGGGAACATTCATCAACACCAGAGAGTTAGATCCTGGAGAACGCTATTCTTTGGAAAACGGAGATGTTATAACTTTGGGTGCGACGACTGTTATTTACCATCAAAAGCAGAATAAAAGAAGAGATGAATAATCAGCGGAAAGTAGCCCTAATAACGGGAGTTACGGGGCAAGACGGTGCCTATTTAAGTGAATATCTCCTGAAAAAGGGATATGAGGTGCACGGACTGAAGCGTCGCTCTTCGCTATTCAATACCGAGCGCATTGATCATCTCTACCAAGACCCACATGTAGAGCATCAAAACTATTATTTGCACTATGCAGATCTCACCGACTCTTCATGTCTTGTGCGTTTGATGGATCAAATCAAACCTCAGGAGGTTTACAATTTAGGAGCTCAAAGCCACGTAAAGGTTAGTTTTGAACTGCCAGAGTATACAGCGGATGTTGTGGGATTGGGGGCTTTGCGTTTGCTCGAAGCTATTCATCTGTTAGGCATGGAAAAGTCTGTACGTTACTACCAAGCCTCTACAAGCGAATTATATGGTTTGGTTCAAGAGATTCCTCAAAAGGAGACTACTCCTTTTTATCCCCGTAGCCCTTATGCCTGTGCTAAACTTTTTGCCTATTGGATTACAGTAAACTATCGAGAGGCTTATGGAATCCATGCCAGCAATGGCATTCTTTTTAACCATGAGTCCCCTTTGAGAGGCGAAACGTTTGTAACTCGTAAAGTGACACGCTCTGTAAGTCGTATCGTAACGGGGCTTCAGGATAAACTCTTCTTGGGAAACCTCTCGGCACAAAGAGATTGGGGACATGCCAAGGATTATGTGCGTTCAATGCATCTAATTTTGCAGCAGGAGCAACCCGATGACTATGTTATTGCTACGGGTAAAACTACAGAGGTTCGGGAGTTTGTTCGCCTTTCTTTTGCAGAGATTGGTCTAACAATAGAGTTTAAGGGTAAAGGAATAGAAGAGCAAGGAGTACTTACGGCTTGTGATCCGTCCATTTTTATTAAGAAAGTAGGAGAGGAATATCTTCCTATAGTAAACCTCTTGATTGGAAAAGCCTTGGTTTTTGTTGACCCAGCCTATTTCCGCCCCACAGAGGTAGAACTTCTTCTCGGAGATGCAACTAAAGCCAGAGAAAAACTTTCGTGGCAACCGCAATATACATTGGAAGACATAGTATCAGATATGATGGTTCATGACATCCAATTAATGAAAAGAGAAGCTTACCTGCATCAAGGGGGCTTTAGGATATGTAACTTCTTTGAATAGGGTGCCTCAGAGACCAAAACTATGAATTTAGATGCTCGGATATATATAGCAGGACATACAGGCCTTGTAGGCGGTGCCATATATAGACTACTAAAGAAGAGGGGATATACTCATCTCATCACCCGTACCCACGGCGAACTGGACTTATTGGATGCCCTTGCAGTACGTTGTTTCTTTGAAGAAGAGCGTCCTGAATATGTTTTCTTAGCGGCAGCTTTCGTGGGAGGGATTGGCGCAAACAATCGCTATAGAGCTGACTTTATCTATAACAATCTTGGTATACAGCAGAATGTAATTGGAGAGAGTTATCGTTATGGAGTAAAAAAGCTTCTGTTTTTGGGGAGTACTTGTATTTATCCGAGGGAGGCTCCTCAGCCCATTAAGGAGGAGTATCTGCTTACAGATAGTTTGGAATACACCAATGAACCCTACGCGATAGCTAAGATAGCAGGTCTAAAGATGTGCGAGAGCTTCAATATACAGCATGGATGCAACTACATAGCTATTATGCCCACGAACCTCTATGGCAGGGGGGATAATTTTGATCTGGAAAATAGTCATGTATTGCCCGCTATTATGCGCAAAATCTATTTGGCACATCTTCTCTATAAAAAAGATATAGAAAGTCTGCAAAAGGACTTAAACAATCGCCCTGTGTCTGGATTTTGTAAGGGAAAAAGCTATTCCATCGAAGATTTTGAGAAAATACTTTCTCTGTTTGGCATTGGGCCTAATAAAGTAGTTCTCTGGGGAACAGGTAAACCTCTTCGAGACTTTATGTGGAGCGAAGACTTAGCCGAAGCTTCATTGTTTATTATGGACAAAATATCTTTTCAAGACCTAATTCCCAAAAATTCCTCTGGTATTATCCGCAATACTCACATAAATGTGGCAACAGGTGTGGAATATTCTATTAGAGATATTGCCCAAATTATCGCCAATACTATAGGTTTCACAGGAATTATTCAGTTTGATAGTATACATCCCGATGGAACCTTAAGAAAACTGGTGGATACAACCCGAATAAACAATTTTGGGTGGTCTTATAAAACCTCTTTACAAGAGGGAATACCTCAACTATACAAATGGTATAGAGAAACAACAACTTGAATTGTATTTGACACGTTAGGAATAAAATCGATTTAGAGAAAAATAATGGACATATCAATAGAACAACAGTGCATTAATTTAATAAAGAGTGAAGTGATACCAGCAACAGGATGTACAGAGCCCGTTGCAGTAGCCCTGGCTGCAGCTAAGGCTTCACATGTTTTGGGAGAAGAACCCAAAGAAATAGAGGTGTTGCTTAGTGCTAATATGCTAAAGAATGCAATGGGAGTAGGAATTCCAGGAACGGGTATGATCGGACTACCCATTGCAATAGCACTTGGTATTGTAATTGCTCAACCAGAAAAAGAGTTAACTGTATTAGAAGACTTTTCCGAAGAACACCTGAATGCAGCGAAGCTGCTCGTGGAGAAAAAAATTATCTCAATCAAACTAAAGGAAGGAGAGGTTGATAAGCTCTATATAGAAGTTAATTTGAGGGGAGAGGATCACACCTCTTCTGTGATTATCCTATCTAATCACCGAAACATCATTTTTGTGGAGAGAGATAACAAGGTGCTTTTTGGCCAAAGAGCTACCGTACCCTCTGCTTCCAATAAAGAAGAAGAGAAAGAACAATTACAACTAACTTTCGGCATTGTTTACGATTTTGCCACAACCACTCCATTAGAAAAAATAGAGTTTATAATGGAGGCGGCTCGTCTTAATCAAGCTGCAAGCGAGTACTCGCTTAAAAGCACCTATGGACACGCTGTGGGAAGAATGATACAAGGGGAGTTAGGAAAGAAATATCTGGGAACTTCCTCGCTTACAGAGATGTTAACTTACACGAGTGCGGCTTGTGATGCTCGTATGGACGGAGCTCCCGTTACCGTAATGAGTAACTCTGGTAGTGGTAACCAGGGTATAACGGCGACTTTGCCTGTATTGACTTTTGCTCGAAAAGAGAATAAATCTCACGAAGAAACAGTCAGAGCTTTGGTACTGAGCAATTTAATGGTCATCTATGTAAAGCAAAAACTGGGACGTCTATCGGCACTATGTGGATGCGTTGTCGCTGCAACGGGGTCTAGCTGTGGACTTACCTATTTAATGGGGGGAACCAGAGATCAGGTGGGATTTGCTATTAAAAATATGGTCGGAAATATAACGGGAATGCTCTGTGATGGAGCCAAACCCAGCTGCAGTATGAAAGTTTCGAGTGGAGTATCCACGGCAATGTTTTCTGCCCTTTTGGCTATGGAACATAAGGTCGTAACAAGCAATGAAGGTATTGTAGATGACGATGTAGACCGTACTGTAGATAATCTTACAGGTATAGGAAGAGTTGGCATGAACGAAACGGATAAGCTCGTTTTGGATATCATGACCAAAAAACAACAATAATAAAGGCCTTAACCACGTTTTGCTCTAAAAAGAAAATCAATGAAACAAAACACAACACCCCAGATGTCTTTGATGGCTTTTGTGCGACTTATGCTCCACAAATGGCCCCTGTTTTTATGTTCTATAATCTTCTTTTTGGGAGTTATCTTCGTTTTAAAGAAGAGGGCCGTTGTTGGAGATTCGGAGTACAAGATCGGTCTTATGACCCGTTTCTTTGAAGGATCTAAAGAAAGTGTCTTGACGGAGAAAAACGAACCTCTTCTTATTTGGCGTATGGCTCCAGCTTATACTCCGTCTCAACTATACGGATGGTTAGTATCTGCAGATATCATATATCGTTGTGGAATGAGAGAGGGTTTTGATGTCGAATACTACCAAGACAACATTTGGGGAAAATTTGATGTATACAACAATATGCCGATTCGTCTCTTTTTTCTCGATGCCAAAGAGATGGATACCTTCACTTTAGACTGCTTCTACTCAGAAGGAAAAGCCTATCTATCAAACTTTAGGGGAACATTTAGAGGAGAAGAGATAGAGAAACAGCAAGAATACACGATAGAGGGAGTAGGACAATCTGTTGAGACGCCTTTTGGACGAGTACTAATGGCGGATAATCCTGGATGGGACGAATATGAAAAAACACCTCTTGACTTAAATAAAAAAATCAATATTCGCAGGTTAAAAGGAATTGATATAAGGGCCAAATACGACTGGGATATGAATTTATCCCTTAACCAAGGTACCGTTTTTACGCTTAAGGTAAAAACATCTGGTTCGTCTCGTAGATCTCTTCAGGTGTTGAACGCGATGTTAGAAGAGTGTAATGAAGTGGTTCGTTATCATGTTTTAGAAGACTTGGCTAAAGAGCGAGAACTGTTACAGGCCTCTATAGACTCTATTTCTTCACCAACGCTAACTTCCCTTTCTCCCGAAGTTAAGAGAGAGCAATTAAAATTCTTGGAGCAATATTTAGCTCAAAATATAACCAATAGCGGAATCTCTATGTATAAACGTATGATAGAGATAACAGACCCTCCTATGATACAACCTGCACCCTCGGGAAGTCTTTATGTACGACTAATTCTCCTTCTTTTGGCAATTGTCATTCCCATGGGCATTGTGTACATCATTTGGTTCTATAAAGGGGCTATTTTGGAGAGAAAACAGCTATCAGAGTTCTGGCAAAGCACATCTCCATTGAAGATAAAAGGGAGAAAAAAAACTCTTCCCTCTTCATCTTTCGATGCTCTTTTACATCGCATCAAAGGAGATTTTGGGCCTCAACAACAGGACTCTAAGGCGCAACGTCTGCCCGCTAAAAGCATTCTTTTAACAACACCCACCTCTACAAAAGAAGCGAACTATTGGATAAGACAAATTATAGAAGCTTTCAAAAAGGCAGGGCACACAATACGAGTAGTGGAATTACAAAATTCGTCGGCAGACAAGATATACTCTGAAAGCCATGTTGTCAAATTAAAGACAGGCTACCTACTTTCTGAAGCTTTTGCCAAAGATATGGCTCTTTCTGCCGAGGAAGCATCTCAAAATGTAATATCCATATTTATAGTTCCTGCAGATAAGCTCGCTATTCTACAAAACGAAGTTACCTCTACCGTTGTACTATTACTACCAGAAAAAACAAGGGTAGAAGATCTTACTACAGTAGAAGAAGGCTTGACCCATACATCAACCTCTCTAAATACAGTACACACATTGTGGATTGAGAGAGGTCTGTTTTTTTAGACCCGCTACTTCTTATGCCTATCATCAATAGTCTTCTGGATACAGATCTCTATAAGTTTACCACGGGATACGCTTATGCCAAGCTATTTCCTTATGCTTTTGGGCACTTCAAGTTTATAGATCGTAACAGACGTGTCTATCCTGAGGGCTTTGATGTATTGTTGCGCCGAGAGATTGAGAGTATGTCTCAAATTACTCTTTCAGAAGATGAGGCTTCTTTCATTTCTTCGCGAATGCCCTATATTCCTCCAACACATATAGATATGTTGAGAGGTTTTCGCTTTCATCCCGACGAACTATCCATCAGATTAGACGAGGAGGGGCATTTAGAAATAGATGCCATAGGGCCTCTTTATAGAGTAACACTTTGGGAGACGCCTATTCTTGCGTTGGTTAGCCAGTTGTATTATAACCAGCAGGGCATACAACCAGACGGTGAAACACGACAAAGAGCTATTGAAAAGGCTAAGAGGCTTGAAGCAGAGGGGCTAAACTTCTCGCTTTTTGGTATGAGACGTCGCTTCAGTTACGATGTAGAAGACGAGATAACACGCATCATGCAAGAGTATGCTCCTCAACACTTTTTTGGTACGAGCAATGTGCATTTTGCACATAAGTATGGGTTAAATGTTTCGGGCACACATCCCCATGAATGGATTCAGTTTCATGGAGCCACTTATGGCTACAAAATGGCTAACTATATGGCAATGGAAAATTGGATCAATGTTTACGATGGAGACTTGGGTACCGTGCTTACCGACACCTATACTACCGATGTTTTCTTTAGCAATTTTAGTAAGAAGTATGCCCTTTTGTATACCAGTTTGCGCCATGATAGTGGAAGCCCTTTTGAGTTTGTAGAAAAGGCTATCACACGTTATAAGGAACTAAAAGTAGACCCTAAGATTAAGTACATTATTTTCTCTGATGGTTTGGATGTAGAGAGAGCTATAGAAATAAAGAATTATTGCTCCGATCGTATTCGTTGTTCCTTTGGAATAGGTACTAATCTTACCAACGATACGGGGGCTGAGCCTGCTAATATCGTCATGAAACTATGGCGTTGTAAAATGACGGAAAAAGAACCTTGGAGAGCGTGTGTTAAACTGAGTGATGCAATGGGTAAATACACGGGAGATGTTAGTGAGATAGACTTAGCATGTCGTACACTAGGGATTAACACAAACAATCGATAAGATGGGAGTTAGTACTATAAATAATGCTTCGACACGGGGGATGTATGCGCAAGAGAATCTTACTTCTGTAGCTGTTTTTGCTGGTACTTTCGACCCTATTCATATAGGTCATATGGCACTGGCCAACTATCTCCTGACCGAAGATTATGGCTTTGATGAACTTTGGTTTGTTCCCGCCATGCAAAATCCCCTGAAAGAACATCACTCGTTATTGGATTTTGACACCCGTTGTCGTCTGATACAAGCGACTATAAAAGGAGATACCCGCTTCCGTTGTTGTCCAATAGAGGAAACACTACCTCCTCCTTTCTACACGATACACACTATTGTAGCCCTTCAAAAGCAATATCCAGACCAACGCTTTACTCTTTTGATAGGAGCCGATAATTGGGCTTGTTTTAATCGGTGGTACCGCTGGGAAGCTCTCTTAGATTTACTCCCAATAGTTGTCTATCCACGTCAGGGATTTACTTTTGACCACTCTCTGTCTGAAAAAGTAACTTACGCCTCTCATGCTCCTATTATAGAGATTTCTTCTACTCAAATTAGAGAGGCTCTTCTGAGTGGTAAGGATCTTCGTTATTGGATGTCTCGTCCAGAGCTTTTTGACGAACTCAAACAAAATATGATCAAAAAGTAACCCCTCTTATTGCTATTATTTTATGCGCCCTCCCCGAAAAAAACTCTCTACCTCTCAAATCGTAGCCCTCTCTTTCTGCTGGGCTATACTTGTCGTTTTGGTGCTTCTTTACGCAAAGATTGACTTCTTTTCCATTTTTTCTATTATTGCCTCGGGCATTCTTGTCTTTGTACCCATCTATAAACAACGCCGAAAGCCTTAACTTGGGCTATATCTATTTCATGCGAAAAGCGGTAACTTTGCGCTCATGAAATACGAAATACTCTCCCAAGATCCTCTATCTTCTGCACGTACAGGTATCATTACTACAGACCATGGTACTGTAGAAACGCCCATATTTATGCCCGTTGGTACGGCTGGGGCAGTAAAAGCTCTCACAATGGAGCAGGTAGAAGCAACCCAAGCACAAATCATTTTGGGAAATACTTACCATCTATACTTACGCCCAGGGCTTGACATTTTGCACCAAGCAGGAGGGCTGCACAAGTTTGGTACTTGGAAAAAGCCTATTCTCACCGATAGTGGCGGATTTCAGGTGTATTCACTGGCACACCGCCGTAAGATTACGGAAGAAGGGGTACTCTTTGCCTCGCACATAGATGGCTCTCGACATCTATTTACCCCCGAGAGGGTGATGGAGATAGAGCGTATTATTGGAGCGGATATTATAATGGCTTTTGATGAGTGCTGTCCAGGCGATGCCTCGTATAAATATGCTCTAAACTCCTTGAATATCACAGAACGATGGTTAAAGCGTTGTTGGGATTATTTTTCCCAATCGAAGCCGCTTTATGGCTACCATCAATCTCTATTCCCAATAGTACAGGGGTGTGTATATCCCGAGCTTCGTCGCAGAGCCGCAGAAAACATAGCCTCATTGGGTGCAGATGGCAATGCTATAGGAGGCTTGGCAGTAGGAGAACCAACTGAAAAGATGTACGAAATGATTGAGGTTACCAATGAAATCTTACCCAAAAATAAACCTCGCTACTTGATGGGAGTGGGCACACCAGCCAATTTATTGGAAGCTATTGAGAGGGGAGTCGACATGTTTGACTGCATTATGCCTACTCGCAATGGACGTAATGGACAGCTATTTACCCGCAATGGGGTTATAAACATCAAGAATGCAAAGTGGAAAGATTGCTTTGAACCCATTGATGCAGGCGGTGCTTCTCCCATTGACGAACGCTATACGCTTGCCTACCTCCACCACCTCTTTAAGGCGGAGGAGTTAACGGGATTAACTTTAGCCTCTATACATAATGTGTCTTTCTACCTCTGGTTAATGGAAGAGGCTCGCAAGGCTATAAGAGAGGAACGTTTTACCCAGTGGAAAGCCTCTATTCTACCTCAGCTACAAAAACGTTTATAAAAGGACATATCTTCTTGCACAAGGAGTGCAAGTTCCACAAAAGAGGATTCCCGATTCTTCTTCCCTTTTGTAAAAGGCAATAAGGGAAAAAGTGTATCAATATAGTCTCTCATTTGAGGGAGAAATACACACTTTTTCGCACACTACCATTGTTAGTATTCATATGTACAAACTTGGGTTATCATAGGAGGGAACTAAAGTTCTCTCGGGAGGGAACTTGAGTTTGGACCTATGGAAACTTTCAGCAGTTTTTATTCCTTTTTGAGAGTAGCTACAATCGCCTTATAATCACACGGTTTCTTTTCTCCAGCGACAAAATACTTCACGATGTACGTTAAGCGTACAGCTATCTGTATCTTTGTGATGCCATTTGCTTTATTGGCATAGCACCATAATCGAAGATGATTGACTATACACAAGAACTTAACCCCGCCCAAGCCGAAGCCGTTCTCTACGACGAGGGACCTGCCTTGGTCATTGCGGGGGCAGGCTCGGGCAAAACCCGTGTCCTAACCTACAAATTGGCTCATTTGATCGAGTGTGGCTATGCCCCCGAAAAGTTAATGGCACTGACTTTTACCAATAAAGCAGCCCAAGAGATGCAACATAGGGTTGCCCAGATGGTCTCTGCCCGAGAGGCTGCAAAGATGAGAGTAGGTACTTTTCACTCTGTTTTTGCCCGTATTCTCAGACGCTTTGCCCCGTTGTTGGGTTTTACGCCCAATTTTTCTATCTATGACACTTCGGATTCGAAGAGTTTGGTCAAAAAGATAGTCAAGGAGCTCAATCTTGATAACCGCCTCTATACGCCCAAATTGATTCTTAATCGCATATCGACCTCCAAGAACCGACTTATAACACCTCAGGCTTACAATTCGCAGGTAGATATGGTTGCTTACGACCGCTCTAATGGTATTACGCTGATAAACTCTATCTATGACTTGTATACACGGCGGTGCAAAGAGGCTAATGCCATGGACTTTGACGATTTGCTCTTTCTTTTTAATGTGTTACTACGAGACTTTCCCGAGGTGTTGCGAGAGATACAAGAGAGCATCGACTACTTACTAATCGATGAGTTTCAAGACACTAATCCCTCTCAGTACCTTATCGTGCGACGCTTGGTAGAGGGAAAACAGCGGGTATTTGCCGTAGGGGATGATGCGCAAAGTATTTATTCTTTCCGAGGAGCAAGTATGCAAAATATACTCTCTTTTACTCAACTTTTCCCCCGAGCACGGCTTTTCAAGTTGGAAGAGAATTATCGCTCCTCTCAAAATATAGTCGATCTTGCCAATAGCCTTATAGAGCATAACAGAGAGCGTATCCCCAAAAAGGTATTTTCTCGTCGCCCTAAGGGGACAAAAACCCTACTAAGTGGCGTAGATAGTGGCTATGAAGAGGCACAAAATGTGGCAACTTCGATACAACACTATAAGAAGCAAAATCCGCATCTTTCGTACAGCTCTTTTGCCATACTCTACAGAACCAACGCACAGAGCCGTCTTTTCGAGGAGCAACTGCGTTTAGCTGGTATTCCCTATAAGATCTATGGAGGATTAGCTTTCTATGGGAGAGCAGAGATTAAAAATATCCTTGCCTACCTGCAGTTAATTCTCAATAAAGACAATAACGAGGCTTTTGAGCGTGCCGCCAAATATCCCAAAAAGGGTATTGGGGATAAAACCTTGCAAGCCATCTATGATAGAGCGCACTGGGAGGGCATATCTCTCTATAGAGCTGCCCGTAAGTTGTTGGAAGAGAATACCAAGCTACCCAAGGCTGGGGCTAAACATTTGGCTCTCTATCTCGAAACATTAGAGGCCATTTCTACGCCTCCCGACGGCAATTTTGCAGATTGGATTAAACGAGTTGTAGAGCGTTCGGGCATTGTCGAAGCTCTTAAAATGGAGCATACCGAGGAGAGTGAAGCTCGTCTTGACAATGTAGAAGAGTTTATTAGCAGCGTAGAAGAGTTCTTAACCGCTACGTTGCAGAGCGAACTGCTTTTTGACCCTAATCATTCTACTCCTCAAGATTTGTTGGCTCTTTTTTTACAAGGTATCTCTCTTGCTTCTGATAGAGATGATGAAGAGCAAGATGAGGATAGAGATGCCGTGCATTTGATGACGGTTCATGCCTCCAAGGGGTTGGAGTATGACTACATCTACATCGTGGGGTTGGAAGAGGGGCTTTTCCCCTCATTACGCAGTGAAATGGACGATAATATTGAAGAGGAGCGTCGATTGCTGTACGTGGCTATTACCCGAGCCAAAGAACATTGTAATCTCTACTTCTCTCGCTATCGCATCATCAATGGCAGTGGAACCCCTATGTTGCCGAGCCGATTTTTAAAAGAATTAGATGCTGCATTGCTTTCCAAAGAGGGTATTCGCCCCGAAGAGTACAGTTTTCTCTCTGTGCTTTCTAAGCAACCCTTTAAAACCTTTACACCACCTTCGAATTCACAAAAAGCAACCGTAAAAAGACAGCCCTCTTTAACTTTTCCATCTAAAAGAGGTGTTGCCGAGAAGTTACACCCTTGCCCCTCACAAGAGCAAGAAAATAGCGAGGCCCGTCCTACCATAGCAGTGAAAAGTGCCGAAGAAATCTCTTTGGGGGATAGAGTTTTTCATAACCTCTTTGGAGAGGGGGTTGTAAAAAGTATCGAGGGGGTAGCAGGAAATGCAATTGCGACGATAGACTTTGTTAAGGCTGGAGAAAAACAGATATTCCTCCGTTTTGCTGCTTTGAAGAAGTTTCTTTAAGTCCGCTATCTGCTACGTATGCGAGTGTATAGAGTGGATGTTGCTCCACGGTTATGTGGAGAGATTCTATATGTGATGGATGCAAATAACTAAGCTGTAGTACCTGAGTTAGAGGTTCGTGAGTGAAAGGTAGAATCGTAGTAGGGTGGAGGAGGTGATAATAAGCCCGAAAATCGGGATGGGCTGTTCTAAAATATTTGAATGTTGCCTCTTTGGCACACCAAAGAAGGGTAGCAAAACGCTCTCGCTCAGAGAGAGAAGAGATAGCAGACAATGCCTGCAATTCATCTGCATCCATAAATCGGGGTGCAACACGCAAAACTTTAGCAAATTTTGTTTCTAAATCAAGCCCAATACGACTTGCCGTAGGGGAGAGATAGAGAGCAAAAAGATCTGTAGAATGGCTAATGCTAATGGCTCCACCATAACCCTCTAAAATAGGAGCTCCCTCTAAGGAATGTGTTAGGAACGTATCGGGAAGGAAATGTGCGAGGAGGTGTTCGACGGCTTTTTTTTCCCTCTCCCTTTGAGAAAGAGGTAATACCTCTGGGACGAAATCTACTATTCGAGCAACGAAAATACCCTCCATAGAAGTATTTATTATTGAGGAGGGGCTGCGTACTCTTTAGGCAGGGTTATGCGCATCTGCATGATACGATATTTTTCCAACTTCGTAACCTCAAATCGAAATCCTGCATACTCTGCAAAAGAACCCATACGGGGTAACTCCTGTTTTACCTCTAAATATATCCCACTTAGGGTATCCACTTCTTGAGAAATCTCTTCAAATATTTTAGGGTCTATGTCAAGCAATCTACAGAAATCATTTATGGGAGTTTTCCCCTCAAAGAGTAGAGAGCCATCTGGTAGACGTGTGTAGAGAAGCTCTTCCTCGTCGTATTCATCGGTAATTTCGCCTACTATTTCCTCCAAAATATCTTCCAACGTTATCAATCCCGAGGTACCTCCATACTCATCTACTACGATAGATATATGGATGTGTTGAGAGCGAAACTCTTCCAACAAATCGTCTATTTTCTTGTTTTCGGGTACGAAATAGGCCTCTCTAATGAGGCGGTGCCAGTTAAAATCTTCGGTTTCATGCGCATAAGGGATACAGTCTTTAATGTAGAGAATCCCCTTTATATCGTCTTGCGTTCCTTGAAAAACGGGTATGCGAGAGTAGCCAGCCTCCAATATAAAGGCTAATACTTCGGTAAAATTCCAGCTATAATCCACGCTTACCATATCTACTCGAGGGATCATTATTTCACTGGCAGTCTTGGCATGGAACTTGATAATCTCACCAATAAGTTTGCTCTCCTCTTCTGTTTGGTCAATCGTGAGTTCTACAGCTTTAGAGAGGTCGTCTACCGAGAGACTGTAGGGCTTATTCGTCCTCCTATCGAGAGTAGAAGAGAGCTTTATTAAAAGTCTTGATAATGGAGAGAGAAAGCGGTGTATAGGATACATTATGCGCGAAGAAAATCGGCTAAATGCCAAAGGGTTGTTCTGTGCATAAACCTTGGGTATAATCTCTCCAAACAGCAGAAGGATAAAAGTCAAGGCAATGGTTTGGATTATAAAACGTACCGACTCTGCCTCGCCGAAGTTAAAAGTCAAGCGTACCCAATAGTTACTCAATAGGACAATGCTGATGTTGACGATATTATTACCTATCAATATTGTTGCCAATAGCTTTTCCGACTCACTTAAGAGAGATAGAAGTTTTTGGTCATTGGGAGTATTCCCATTACGAACTTCGTGTATGTCCTGTGGAGAGAGAGAAAAAAAAGCTACCTCCGAAGAAGACATATAACCCGACAAAACAAGTAATATAATTATGAGAATAAGGGTTACGACTGCTCCTATGGTGAAAGGAAGTACCTCTATTTCGGGAAAGCGTAAGGAGAGAAATGAAGAAAAAAAAGATGATACTGTGGTATCCATCAAGATAAAGTCTTTATAATTTAACTTCTCAGATTATTATTCTGCTCTTGCGGGTGATTACCCACATAGCCCACACGCTCGGTAACTATCTCTGTGATAGAGTGCATCACACTGTTTTTATCGGAGTATTTTCTATAACTAATCCTCCCCTCAACCATAATCAGGTGTCCTTTGCGTACGAACTTTTCACAAAAAAGAGCCTGTTCGCCATAAGAAACTACGCGGTGCCAATCTGTATGCTCGGGACTCATGCTGCCGTTACGCAGACGGTAACTTGGTTGGGTCGTAGCCAGAGAAAAAGTAGCTGTAGCCATATTCTCTCTGATGTAGCGCACCTCGGGATCCATCCCTACGTATCCTATCAGAATAACTTTATTCAAAAACATCGATTTAATCTAATAGCCCCAGCAAAGGTAGTGTTCTGGATTAAAATAACGATAAAATAAACCTTTTATTCAGTGCCGTTGGAGTTCGAAGACAACTCTATTGCATCTCGTATATAAGAGGAAAGTTCTCGTAGCACTTCGTTGGAACAAGTCTGCCACTCCGAGAGGCAAGCGCGAAACAAATCTGTAAAGTCGGGGTGAAGAGCAAGGCGTTCTAAGAAAGAAATTTCTATGGGAGTG
The DNA here is from genome assembly GCF_900167105.1 of Porphyromonas circumdentaria. Lineage (GTDB taxonomy): Bacteria > Bacteroidota > Bacteroidia > Bacteroidales > Porphyromonadaceae > Porphyromonas > Porphyromonas circumdentaria. Next base: position 90,311 of record NZ_FUXE01000003.1, read on the forward strand.
ATTTTTTTTTGCTGTTGTGCATTTACTAAGACCTTTTCTAATACTCTATGAGTAAAAACACTATCCAAAGGTAGTTGTAGCAAGAGCTTGCGAGTTAAAGCTGCAATAACCTCTTCACGAGCAGTTCCCTCCTCCCAAACAGTAGCCCAGACGGGAGAGTCGGCCTCTAAATAACTAAGAAAATGGTGAGCGTATATATCCCTCAGCTCCTGTGTAGAGAGTTGCTGTCGCAAACTAATGGCCCTTTCTGCCGTTAGTTTCTTGATGGGGTATAGTATAAGTCCCAATATGTTTAACTCTCTCGAGCGAGTAGCAAGAAGGTATTCTGCAAAAGAGAGGGTAGTAGGTAATCCTTGCGATAATTCTCTTATTTGAGGAATCGAGAGTCCAAAGTTGTAGGGATAATTTACTCCCTTTTCTCTCATAGAGGATGCCATAACCCCATCCATACGAGAGCGAATTCTCTTTCTTAATTGGAGGAGTATTTCTCTTTCCTCTTCCGATAGAGAAGAGCTACTGGAAAGGGTTATGTCATCCATAACAAATCCTTTTTTCTATTCGTTTTATATTATTTCTTGTATCAAACGAGTAAATATTTTACCCATTCTCTCTGAAGCTTTATTGGCCGCGTCTATAACCTCTTGGGCATCGTTGGTATAATCGCCTTCGAAATGCCATCCTTCATTGGTAATAACAGACATCCCAAAGACCCTAATACCTGCATGACGTGCAACCAACACTTCGGGTACAGTGCTCATACCGATAGCATCTCCTCCGCCCAGTTGATAAAATCGGTACTCGGCTGGCGTTTCGTAAGAAGGGCCCGTAAGGCCTACATAAACCCCTTTTTTTACCTCTATGTTTTCCTCTTGAGCTATGCGCTCTGCGGAAGCAATCAGTGCTCTATCATAAGCACGTGTCATATCGGGAAAACGTACTCCAAACTCCTCTTTATTGGGCCCTATGAGAGGATTGGGTAGGTTATTTATATGATCTCGAATTATCATCAAATCTCCCACTCTAAAATTGTTATTGATGCCTCCAGCTGCGTTGGAAACAAAAAGAGTTTCTACCCCGATGAGTTTCATCACACGTACAGGAAATGTCACCTGTTCCATAGAGTACCCTTCGTAGTAATGGAAACGCCCTTGCATAGCTATTACAGGTATGTTGGCCAGTTTACCGCAAATGAAATTACCTTTATGCCCAATAGCCGTAGAGTGCGCAAAGTGCGGTATCTCACTATAAGGAATAATGGTAGCCTCTTCAATCTTGTCGGCTAAAGCTCCCAGACCACTACCTAATATAATTCCTATTTTAGCCCGAAACGGAAGTTTCTTTTGAAGAAAGTCGGCAGACTCTCTGTACATTTTCATTTCCATAGTTTTACTTTTGTTTTATACCATAATTAGCTATTAAGTTATAGGCTCTTTGTGCTGCTTTCATAATAACCTCTTCCTCTCCTGGTATGGTCCCTTCTCGCATTAGAATGCATCCGTTTACAATTGTCGTGTCTACAACAGAGCCATCTGCTGAGTACACAAGATTGGATACTAAATTGTGCATCGGCACCATTGTTGGTATCTTTGTTTTTAGCAGACACAAGTCCGCCAGTGCACCCTCTTTCAATACGCCTCCCTCTAATCCTAAAATGTTATAGCCCGCTTCTGTAGCCGCTTGGTAAATATCTTTTGCCGATGTTGCTGTTGGATCATACCTCCAAACCTTACCCAATAGTGCAGCTAAGCGCATGGCTATAAACATATCTAAATTGTTGGAGGAAGAGCATCCATCTGTACCGATACCTATGGGAATACCTCGTTTCTTCATCTCTTCAAATCGGAAAGAGTACCCTGAGGCTAACTTCATATTAGAAGCCGGGTTATGAACTGTGGCAGCTCCTGATTTTGCAATAATGTCGAGTTCATCGTCCTCTAACCAGAGGCTGTGAGCCAATATGAAACGGTCGCTTATAGCTCCTATCTTTTCGAGATAGTGAGCGGGGCGTAGCCCATACTGTTTGATAGCATCCTCTACTTCTTTCTGGGTTTCTGAAAGATGAAGGTGTACGAAGACACCCGTTTCATCGGCAAATTTGCGGCAAAACTGCAATTGCTCCCCACTAACTGTATAGATGGCATGAGGCGCAACAGAGTAAATAACTCTATCGGAGAATTGCTCAAAATCTTTGAGATATTTATAGCAGTTCTCTCGATCAATTTTAGCTCGAGTTTCATCTCCTCTATCAAATAGGGTACAACCGACTACGGCTCTTATCCCAGAGTCTTCTACGGCTTGAGCTGTAGCTAAGGGGGAGGCATACATATCGAGAAAAACCGTAGTCCCTGTACGGATCATTTCGAGACAAGCCAAACGCACACCCCAATAAATATCCTCGTCAGTTAGATGTGCTTCTACAGGCCAAATATAATCTTCTAACCAAGGCATGAGAGGTAAATCGTCTCCATAGCCTCTGAATAGGGTCATAGCAGCATGGGTATGCGTATTAGCCATGCCTGGTACTACTACACGATTAGCCCCCTCTAAGACATCGTATCCCTCTTTCTGAGGAATAAAGGGAGCTATGCGTTCAATTCTGTTACCCTTAATGAGAAGATCTTGGGTAATTCCATTTATTTGTGCTCCAGATATTAAAATCGGCTTCATGTACTTATCTATAGAAACGATAGAATTCTGCCACAGCTTCTATACCAATGCGGAATAAGTCTAATGGAAAGTTTTCGTTGGGTGAATGGATAGCGTTACTCTCCAACCCGAAGCCCATTAAAACACTCTTTACTCCCAATATCTTCTCAAATTGTGCAATGATAGGGATACTTCCTCCTCGACGAATTGCCAAAGGGCGTTTTCCAAAAGCGACCTCACAAGCCTGCTCAGCTGCCTTGTATGCGGGAAGATCTATAGGACAGAGATAGGCTTCTCCGCCGTGCATAGGAGTAACTTTAACTCGTACATAGGGGGGGGCTATCTGCTTTACATAATCGACAAATAGCTGTGATATTTTAGAGTGATCTTGGTTGGCTACCAAACGTGTAGACACCTTGGCATACGCTTTTGATGGTAGTACGGTTTTGGCACCTTCTCCTGTATAACCACCCCAAATGCCACAAACGTCAAAGCTGGGGCGACAACTGTTCCGCTCCAACGTACTATACCCTGTCTCTCCAAACAGAGCATCTACATCGATTGCCTCTTTATATTTCTCTTCCGAGAAAGGAATCTGAGCAATCATTTCTCGTTCCTCTGTACTTAAGGGTACTATATCATCGTAGAAGTGGGGTATCGTAATACGTCCCTCTTGATCGACCATTTGAGCTATAATTTTTGAGAGTTCGTTGATAGGGTTAGCAACGGCTCCTCCAAAATGTCCCGAGTGAAGGTCTCTATTAGGTCCTGTAATTTCTATTTCCCAGTAAGCCAACCCTCTCAATCCAGTTGTCAATGTGGGAGTTTCTCTACTTACCATACTGGTGTCAGATACTAATATAGCATCGGCCTTGAGCATATCTTTGTACTTTTCGCAAAAAGTGCCCAAGTGAGTAGAGCCAATTTCTTCTTCTCCCTCGAAGATAATCTTCACATTACACTTCACTAAATCAAGTGCCAACGCCGTTTGCAAACCAGCCACCTGTATCATTGTTTGTCCCTTATCGTCATCAGCTCCGCGCGCCCAGATATGACCGTCACGAATAACAGGATCAAAAGGCTCGCTATTCCACAGCTCAAGAGGCTCAGCTGGCATTACATCATAATGTCCGTAGATGAGAATTGTTTTAGCTGTAGGACTGATCATTCGCTCTGCATATACAACAGGATTACCTGCAGTGGGATAGACCTCCGAACGATCCATACCTATTTTTTTAAAGTATTGGCACCAATGCTGAGCCATCCGCTCCATATCGGGTTTATGCTCGGTCTTAGAACTGATGCTGGGGATGCGAATAATCTCGAAAAGATCTTCTAAGAATCTTTGCTCGTTGGTCTGGATATATTCTTTAATTGTCATTTTGTATATAGATGTTTTTGTATTGCTTGCTTGTCAAAGATAACACATTATATTGGCTATTAATCTCTTTTTACAAAAGATATGAAAGAGCTTTTTTCTTCGAAATACCATAAGTACCCTTTTACATTTTTATATCCCATATTTTCCAATAAGGATATATATCGGGATACTTGCCTATTGTACTTCTTCTGTTGTTCTCCAAATTTGTAGTCTACAACTATAACCTCTTCATTGGGGAGTATGATAATACGGTCAGGACGATAGAAATTAATCTTTTGTGGAAGTAGTATATCCTGTTCATTAAGAATAGTAGTCTCGGGAGAAAACCATTGAGAAACCTCGGGTTTAGAGAGCTCTTCTTTTAAGCGACACTCCAACTCGTTGAGTTCTTTATCCAACAGTTTACCCTCATTAAGCATTTTCTTTAGAGCTTTGTCAATATTGTCTATTGTTTCTATACTACTTAGCACTTCGTGCATAATGGCTCCGTGTCGAATTGCTTCTGTCTCTCTAAAAGTATTTTTTGCCTTTAGGCGAACTGTTATGTAATTAGCTTGCCCCGTCTCTGTGCTTCTATGCGGATAAGATAACTGTTTTTCATTGAAAGAATGTTCCTCTTTTTTTTCTTGTACTGGTATAGGCATCAAAAACTCTTTTAAGTCGTAATGCTTAAAAACATGATTGAGTAAACTATCTAAAGAGTCTGAAACAATCTCTTTTTTATCCTCTTTTTCTTCGGGCAACCATAGTAGAAGACCTTTTTTAGCACGAGTCATTGCTACATAAAAGAGGTTGAGTTTATCAATTATCTCATCTGTTAGCTCTTGAAAATAGTTTCTAGCAAATAGGCTGTCAGACAATTGAGTAGAGCTTTTCTCTAGCGGGACTAATGATAAGTTAATGCCTAATTCGTTACGAATATCCTCGGGAATGGATGCCCAAATGAAAGAAAAAGAGTTGCGCATACCCGATAGAGACCAAGTAGGATAGGGTAGTAAAACGATGGGGAAACCAAGCCCCTTGGATTGGTGAATTGTAAGAAGCGTTATTGCCTCTACACCTTGCTCTTCGGGCAACTGGCTTTTACATCCTTTAGTATCCCACCAAGTTATAAATCCCGATATATCCGTTGGTTCTTCACAATGGAAATTATATACAAGGTCTAAAAAGTGAGTGATGTAGGGGGCCTCTTCGGGCGTTGTGATACCCTCTAAGAAATCAATAATTGTTACTACAAGATCGTATATAGTCAAGTAGGGCATGCGATTAAGTAGCTCTTGTACCATGTTTCTATAATCCTCCTCTGCAACTTCTCCCTTAGAAGAAAAACAGAGAGAGTAATAGTGCTCTCTTGTCAACTTGTACTGCTGTAAATTTTTAGAATTGGCAAGAGAGCGAAGAAGATTGACAACAAGCCGAACGGAACTTGAATTGGTCGTTAATAAAGCCCTGGCAGAAATAAATTTGAGTTTTTGCTCCTTTTCTGGATGTTGGTCTATATACTTTAATAAGCATTCGGCTACTTGGGCGATCTCGTCATTCTTGTTGGCAAGAATAGCAATATCTTTGGGGGCATACCCTTTCTCCTCTATGAGGGAGAGCACTACTTCGGGGATACTTCGTTTGTCTTCACAATCAGTTGGAGTCTCTTCTTTTTTGTTATAAAAAAGCACCTCTACTCCCCCCTGAAAAGAGCAGTTTTTGGGAGGAATTAATTGTTGGGTAGTAGCATAACAATCCGTTATATTGGTCGTTACATCATCGGCAGGAGCATAGTTTTCATAGTCTGACTTCTCAAAGATCAATTTACTGTGCTCTACTTTTTCTTTTAAGAAGTTTGAAACAATTTTAGGTAGTAGGTCAAATAGTCTATTATTAAAAAGGACGATCTCTTGACAACTACGCCAATTGTACTCGAGTACGTGACTTTTGAAGTAGGAAGGGAAGTCTCTTTGCAGATCTTGCCCTAAAATGGAACGATCGCAGTTGCGAAACTTGTAAATACTCTGCTTTATATCCCCAACGATAAGGTTGTCTTTGCCCGAAGCGAGAGTATTCTCGAGTAGAGGGCGCAAATTTTCGTATTGCAAGCGAGCCGTATCTTGAAACTCATCAAGCATAAGGTGGTGCAAGGCATTACCCAATCTTTCATAGATAAAAGGCGCAGAAGCTCCCTCTATGATACGATGAATAAAGTGCTGGGAGTTGCCCAATAGCATTGTATTTTGCTCTTGTCCCAACTGGTACATAGTCTGATTTATATCACTCAGCGTACCGAGTTTAGAGAGATGTTTTAGAATAATACTTGCTGTTCGTCGCTGTACATGAAGCCTTATGAGGGATTGGTTGCACTCTCTCAATCCTCCCTCGATAATACGACAGTAGGATGCATAAAGGGCTTCATTTTTACGAATCGCATCTGTTATGTATTCGGCATAATCTTCCGAAGTATCTATTCTAAGAAAAGTGTCGGTTAGAGAAGGGACTACGTCGGGACGGCTTACAATCTTGGTATATATAGAGAGTGGGGAGCGACCTTTTCCCTTAAAAGAAGTAGGGTCGAGACCCTCTTGTTGCATAATAGCGATCGCTTCTTGGGCGATGTGTAGCCGTTTTTGATCGCACAGAGATAGGAAGAGGGATAGAGCTTTTCGAGCCTCTCGTATCTGTGCTTTCGTCGGAAAGCCTTCTGTATTTATTGCTCTGAGGGGCATCTCCTTAAAAAGTTCCCTTCCCAAACGCATCAAGGTTTTGGTCAAATCGTGCCCCTGCCCTTCTTCGATTGTCTCTTCGGAGAGTTCGGTTATCCAATGCCTTAGGTCTTCATATCCTGCTGCATGGAGGCTATGTAATAGGAGTAGTATAGATTGATAGAGCCACAACTCTGCGTCCATCTCTATCTTGTAATTGCCTGAGTAGTTGAGTTCGTAGGCAAATGTGCGGATTATCTCTTGAAAAAAAGAATCGATTGTTTTCACCTTAAAAGAAGAATAATCTCCCAATAAGGCTAAAAGCATTTTCCAAGACTTCGCACGTATATCCTCCTCGCTAAGCTCTAATTCGGCCGATAATTCGACCAACAACCCCTGCTCTTGATTTCCAAAACAAAGTTGAAAGAGAGCCTCTACGATGCGTTCTTTCATTTCGTTGGTAGCTTTATTGGTAAAAGTCATAGCGACAATGCGCTTAAACTCTTCCTCGGGAGCTACAAGAGCAAAGGCGAGATACTCACGTGTCAGTGTGTAGGTTTTGCCAGCTCCAGCAGAAGCTGTATACACATTTAAAAGAGGGAACTCTTTAGACACTTTGATATACCTTCTAATCTTGATGTTCGATTGCCTCTATGCTTTCATTGTCTTGTCCTCGCTCTGAATAGAGTTTGCGCAGAGGATTACGACGAGCATAGTCAAATCTATGTCGGTTGCGTATTGTGTCGATAGCTACATAAATGGCTTGGCGTAAAGATTCTTCAGAGGCTTTCCCCTGACCCGCAATGTCAAATCCAGTGCCATGGTCGGGAGAAGTGCGAACAATGGGAAGACCAGCCGTAAAATTCACGCCTTCATCCATAAATAGAGCTTTGAAAGGAGCCAATCCCTGGTCATGGTACAAAGAGAGGATGGCATCGTACTTAGAAAGCTCCGCTGAACCCCAAAAACCATCTGCAGCAAAGGGACCAAAGGCCAATAATCTCTCTTCTTCCAGAGCTCTCCTGATAGCGGGGGCTATTATCTCTTCCTCCTCTTTTCCAATAAGTCCATTATCGCCACAGTGAGGGTTTAATCCCAAAACAGCAATCCTCGGTTTAGAGATATTGAAATCTCTCTGCAAAGATTGCTCTATATCTTTTAGTTTGGAAATAATCAAATCTTGATTAATATTCTCGGGGACCTCTTTAATGGGCAAATGCGTGGTAGCTAAGGCAACTCGCACCTCGTCTTTCATTAAAATCATGAGAGGCTTTTTTCCCTCTTCAAGCCCACAACGGTCTCCCAAAAAGTCCGTATGTCCTTTATAAGGGAAGAGTTCTTGAGGCATGACAGACTTATTAATGGGGGCTGTTACAAGAGCATCAATCCTTTTCTCCAATGCATGTTTTGTAGCCAGATCTAAAGCCTGATAGGCGGAATTTCCAGCCACCTCGGAGGGCACTCCAATATCTACCTTAACTTCGTCCGAAACGCACGAAAGTATGTTAACCTCTCCCTCCACGGCCTCCTCGGGTAGAGATATTCTATTCCAGGGAGTAGTGTCCATCTTTAATACTTTACGCCAGTAGCTTGCTACTTTCGGAGAGCCGTATATGATGGGAGTATAAAACTCGCACATATCGCTATTGGCAAAAATGCGGAGTAATAATTCGTAGTTAATACCATTGATATCCCCATGGGTAATACCAATGCGAGGTCTATATGTCTTTTTTTCCATTTTATCTAAAGTCTCTTTACTCTGCTTCTGACCACCAAATACCCTTGATAGCTTCTATATCAAACGCTTCCTGACTTACAGGTCTAAAAGAGAAAAGCGTAGCTTGTATACGGCGTATCAACTCCCGTTTGTTTTCGTTGGGATGATATACAAATCCCTCGATGTAATACATAGCTTTTTCCTCTGGTACCGTTAGTACATGAGCGACGAAAGGACCCGCCATAGCCGAAGAACCGCTTGTTTCCCATAATCCCTTTAGCTCTCTAATGATGGTGCCATTAGGCATTTTTATGAGACGATGCTTGGTGCTCCCCTCTGTGGTGGTCATATAGCTGTCTGGGGTTGCTCCTGGGATGTTTTTGCCTAATACACTGTCTCGTATTTGTAGCAGTCTCTCCTTTGAAAAATCTTCCCCTCCATTATAAGGATGCTTATATATGACTACATCTGTACGCTTAGAATAGGCATTATTGGAAAGCCACAAGAAATTCTCTCCCTTTTTGTAAGATTGAATATCCTCGGGCAAGTTGATATGGTAACCAAATAATTCCTTGCTGTAAGAGTCTGCTTTGGTACTGAAAGATTTTTTCCAAAGCTCGGCATACCTATATAGTTCATGACGCAGTAGTAAGTTGCGTACCATACCGCCCTTATGCTCTGCTAATGTTTTTAAGGAGTCCTTAGAGGGCACTTGTATAACGATTACCAATTGCCCTTTGGCCCACTCGTCATAACTGTATTTCACGGCATTGTGAGAATATATTGCCCCATCATTTTGTACAATTACAATATTGCGAGTATTGCGCAGAAAATCTTCAAAATTGTGCGTGGCAACGGTTTGTACTTTCATCCACGGCTCTATCTGGGGTAGGGCAGTAACCTCTTCCTGTAGCATTTCTTTTACTATTTCGCCCGATATAGAGGAGAGCAAATCTTCGTCCATAACGAGAAGCAACTCCCCAGGACTTCCACTTGCAGAGTTAAAGGTATTACTCCCCCCCTTACAAGAAAAGAAAAGTGATGAGAAGAGCCCAAGAAATAGGGCGTAGAGCACTGTGTTTCTTTTTGTTATATGTAATTTCACATTCATACGATATAGATTTATACAAAAGATTTATCCTTTTCCTCCAAAGTTAGCACTTTTATCTATTGTACTATACGCTTTGGAACTCTAAAATGTCGAACTCTAAACGACCTCAAGCACTAATATCTGAGTTGTTGTTTCCTTAACTAGCAGAGCATCTGTACGAGTATAGGGCATTAGCCATAGAGGAATAGCCTCGAGTGTCAAAAGAGGAACTCTCTTTCTTTCTCTCTCGGTTAGTTTCTGCTCTCGGAGTATTTTTTTTATCTCTTTCTGTCCTCGCAGTCCTAAGGGTCTTATCTTACTACTCAACTCGGGAAGAGCCAAGTGCAAAGAGAGTGTACCCTGCGGAGGAAAGCTATACGCACTAACGTCAATTAGGGCTATGTTTTTACCTTTTTGAACAGGAGCTTGCTCACAAAAAGTGTATCGTATTGTTCCATAGGGTGTATTGCACTCTCCAGAACGCTCTGTCAGTTCCAGTGTTAAAGGAGGAATGCTTTGAAAAGTATCCTCTCTTGAGGATATAAAGATCCTTCCATAGGAGCGGGTTACCTGATGAGTAGGCGAGTAGATCGTTGCCGACTCTTTTTCTGTAAGTCGATAGGCAAATTTCTCTAATTCGTTACGGGTAAATCCCTTTGAGGAGAGTATTTCGTGTAAAATAGCAAGAGGAGCTTGAGAGGTGGCTATAGGTTCGCACAAATATACTTCTGTAGTCTCATCTTTGCTCGCTATGTACGCCTCTTGTAGGATGCTCTCTACTCTCTGAATATATAGCTCTTGTACCTCTCGCAGATTTTCAAAAAGGCGTTGAGTCGCCTCTAAAAAGTTGGGGTTTAGATGGTCAAAGTGGGGTAGGATAGAGTGCCTTATATAGTTGCGACGAATAGAGGTATCTTGATTGGTGTGATCTATGCAATACTTTTCTCCCAATACTTCGAGGAAGCTGTATATGTGTTTGGGATCAATTTCCAAAAAAGGTCTGATGATATTGTCTCTTCTAATTGGAATCCCTTTTAATCCTTTGATGCCCGACCCAAGGGCTATATTGCCCAGTAATGTCTCTACATTATCCTGTAAGTGATGTGCTACGGCAATTTTCTTAATGGAATGCTTTTTTATCTCCTCTTGGAAAGCAGTATACCGAAGATTACGAGCGGCCATCTCTATGGAGATTTTTTCTCGCTCTGCATGGAGCTTAGTGTCGAAACTACACACAGAGAGCGGGATAGAGTAGCGCGCACAAAGAGCTTTACAAAAAGAGGCATCTTGATTGCTATCTTCTCCACGTAAGTGAAAGTTACAATGCAAGGCCACACATGGGTAGCCACATATAGATAGGGAGATTAATAGAGCGACCGAGTCGGCTCCTCCACTTAGCCCAACAAGCACCTTTTCGTTGGGTGTAAGTAAAGAGTGTTTTTCTATGGTCTCTTTTACCTTCTTAATAAGAGGGTGGTGATAAACAGTAGTGTCTACTCTTCGTATCATTACTCAGGAATAATATTCTGCCTAAAAAGAAAAATTCTTTGCAGTTGGGACCTCCCAGCATACAAAGAATTTTATGTAGATAGTAATAAACTGCAACGAATCTATTAAGCGTTTTCCATCAAATCTGGATCAATAATAATGCGACCACAATACTCGCAGATAGTAATCTTTTTACAGAGCTTTATCTCTAATTGGTGCTGGGGAGGAATACGGTTAAAGCAACCACCACAGGCATCTCTGTCAATAGGTACTACGGCAAGACCATTGCGAGCTCCACTACGAATACGCATAAAACCAGAAAGCAAGCGAGGGTCGTCAATATCCTTTTCAAGCTCTGCAGCTTGGGCGCGAAGTCTTTCCTCCTCCTCATGTGTTTCTTTGATGATATCGTCAAGCTCGGCTTTCTTTGCTTTTAAGTCTTCCGAACGCAAATCATACAACTCCTTCAATGCGTTTATATCTGCCTTGCGTGTTTGTAACTCAGCTGTATACTCACGTATTTTCTTTTCGGAATACTCAACCTCCAACTCTTGATACTCGATCTCTTTTGATAAGTTGTCGTACTCTCTATTGTTACGTACTCTATCCAACTGCGCACGATACTTCTCTAAAAGCTCTCGAGATTGAGCAATCTTTGTTTTTTCTGCCGTAACAGATTGTGTTAAACTTTTAGCAGAAGCTGTATAGTTTTCAAGTCTTGTATGAATACCTACCAGTTCATCTTCTATGTGTTGTACCTCTATAGGAAGCTCCCCTCGCAAGGTTTCTATCTTATCTATACGGGAGAGGGTCATTTGTAAACGGGCTACTGCTTTCAGTCTTTCTGCAATCTGTTGCTCTTCGTTTTGAGGTGTCGTCTGTTTATTAGGCATATCTAAATGGTTATAAGTAGTTAACCGGATTAAAATCACTCTTTGCTATCCGAACTACAAAGTTAGCAAAATTCGCCAATATGTTCTCTTCACAAAAAGAACAAAATATGGATTCACTCTCAAAATGCCCTATGGTGGCCAGTAGAATCTGCCCTTGAGCATCGAGAAAATCGTTATACTTAGCCTCTCCCGTAATATAGGCATCTGCTCCAGAGGCTATGGCATTGGAGAGGAAACTACCGCCGCTTCCCCCACACAGGGCTATTCTTTTTATCTTTTTGCATAAAGGTTGGGAATAAGCAACACGCTCTACTTTTTCAAAATCTTTCAAGCAAGCCAGTAAATCCTTTTCACTGATGGGTTCAATAAGTTCTCCTACGATACCCGTACCCACGTGTGGATTTTTATTAGCAAGAGGTATGATGTCAAAAGCAGGCTCTTCGTAGGGATGAGCCTCGTATAGTGCCTTGAGAACGGCAGATAGATGCTCTTGAGGCACAAGTACTTGGAGGGCAAATTCATCGCTTCGATGAATTTCGCCTACTATTCCCGAATAGGGGTTGGCTCCCTCTAAGGGGCGAAAACTTCCAATTCCCGAGGTCCTGAAAGAACAGTGGTCATAGGCCCCCAAACGACCCGCTCCCGAGAGCGAAAGTGCTCTTTCTACCCCCTCCAAAGCCTCTGGAGGAAGCATCACAACCAATTTATACAACTGTCCTGACAAAGGGACCAAAGAACGTGTGTGTTGTAACCCTAATCGATCGGCTAAAAGTCGGTTGATACCCAAGGAGGCGTTATCCACACTGGTATGAGCGGCGTAAATGGCAATATCATGCTTGATGGCCAAGGCTACTACCCGCTCTTGATAGGTGTGTGTAGATACTCTCTTTAGTGGATGAAACAGAATAGGATGATGCGTAATCAAAAGATTAGCCCCGCAGGCTATTGCCTCTTGGACCGTACTCTCTGTTGTTTCTACCGCCAACAAGACTCCTTGACACTCCTTCTCGGGGTCTCCTACCTGCCAACCACTATTGTCCCACCTCTCTTGTAAGGAAAGAGGGGCTACACGCTCAATAGAGGCAATGATATCTCTATGTAAAGGCATCCGAAAAGGATTATTGAGTAATAGGTTTAATTTGAATGCTAAGCTCGTCCAATTGCTCTTGGTCAATCTTAGAAGGTGCCTCTATCATAACATCACGCCCTGCGTTGTTTTTAGGGAAGGCAATACAGTCTCTAATGGAGTCTAACCCTGCCATAATAGCGACCCACCTGTCCAGTCCGAAAGCAACACCTCCATGAGGGGGAGCTCCGTACTTAAAGGCATTCATAAGGAAGCCAAATTGTTCCTCGGCTTTCTCTGGGGTAAAGCCCAAGACTTCAAACATTTTGTGTTGTAGCTCCGAATCGTGAATACGAATAGAGCCGCCGCCGACTTCCACACCATTGATAACCATATCGTAAGCATTGGCACGAACCGACTTGGGATCTTTATCCAAGAGGGCAATATCCTCTTCCTTGGGAGAAGTGAAAGGGTGGTGCATAGCGTAAAAACGTTGGGTCTCTTCGTCCCACTCCAAGAGAGGGAAGTCCACCACCCATAGACACTCAAATCGATTAGGGTCTCTCAAATTCAGCTCGTCTCCCATATGTAGACGCAGTGTACCGAGCTGCTTTTGAGTAGTTTCTCGCTCTCCCATTAGCACAAGTAGCATATCTCCGGCTTCTGCCTTTGTAGAGAGGGCTATCGCTTTCAAATCTTCGGGTGTAAAAAACTTGTCAATACTACTCTTGAAAGAGCCATCGGCATTGTACTTTATCCATACCAACCCTTTGGCACCGACTTGCGGACGCTTAACAAAATCCGTAAGGGCATCGATTTGCTTACGAGTATATTCGCTTGCTTGGGGTACAACAATCGCTCCCACGTAAGGAGCTTCTTCCATCAAAGACATACCCTTACCGTGGCAAAGGTCTGTTATTTCATTGATTTCCATCCCGAAGCGAATGTCTGGCTTATCGCATCCGTATTTGCTCATGGCCTCATGCCAAGTCATGCGTCTAAAGGGAGTGGGAATAGATATGTTTCTGATTTTACTGAAAAGCTCCACGGCAAGCCCCTCGAAAACCTCAAGTACGTCATTTTGTTTGACGAAGCTCATTTCGCAGTCTATCTGAGTAAACTCGGGTTGTCTGTCGGCTCTCAAGTCTTCGTCGCGAAAGCATTTCACAATCTGAAAGTATCGATCCATGCCTGCTACCATAAGGAGCTGTTTGAATGTTTGAGGAGACTGAGGGAGGGCATAAAACTCTCCTTGATTCATACGAGAGGGGACCACAAAGTCTCTCGCACCCTCAGGGGTAGACTTTATGAGCATGGGAGTTTCTATCTCTAAGAAGTTCAAACTATCGAGATAGTTACGAGTTATGAGAGCCATACGATGGCGCAACTCTATATTGCTTCTTACAGGGGTACGACGCAGGTCGAGATAACGATATTTCATGCGAAGCTCATCTCCTCCATCAGAAACATCTTCTATGGTAAAAGGAGGGGTCTCTGATGGGTTCAATAAAGAGCAATCGGTTACTTCTATTTCGATATCACCCGTAGGGATACGATTGTTTTTGGAGGATCGCTCACGTACAACGCCAGTAGCCTGCAATACGCACTCTCGTCCCAATTGATCCACAACCTTATCCAACTCGGGGTGGTTGGAGTCGAAAACAAGTTGGGTAATACCATACCTGTCACGAAGATCGATGAAAGTCATAGCCCCCATACGACGAATTTTACTCACCCATCCTGCAAGAGTGACCTTTTTGTCAATATCCTTAATTCGGAGTTCTCCGCATGTATTTGTTCTGTACATTGTCAATTTGTTTTTGATATTTATAGTTACAAAAGTACACAAAGAATGGTTACGCAAGGGAGGCATACCCTCAAAGTATTTATTATTTCTTTTCATCTTGTACTATCGGGTGTATCTTGGGCTTTTGAAAGGAGAAAAGTTTGCATATAAGCAGATGGAAGTTTACACAGAAGGAAAGTTGAGTTTGCATAGGAGGGAATGAAAGTTTAGACAGGACCTTTTTAGACCTTTGTCAAACCTTTGTCTCCATATAAAATGTAATTAGCTATTCTATACGCCCTTGTGATATATTTTCATCTGCTCTTTTCGGAAGTTCTATTCAACTTCGAGAGTATGAAGCTACAGCGAGAGAAGATCATTTCTATTAAGAGGGGATGAAAAGAGTGCTTAAAACGAGGATACTGCTTCTACAAAGAATGTTTTTGCAAGAAGCATATTGCATTTTACAGAATAATAGCTACCTTTGCGGTGAACAGTTCAGAGAAGAATTGTTACTGTGGACGGATTTGTAAAGCTTGCAACCACAAGAAAAAATGCTAAAACTTTCTCCCTAACAGCAGAAAGCAATGCACTTGCCTTTCTTCCATTAAAGGCTTATTCTTGAAACGGTGCTCTCGTTAACCCGAGCTTGTTCTTTACAACTTCTACAAATGTTCTCTCTGATGTTGCCTCCTCTTCTTTGAAAGAAAGTGGAGTCTACTGTTCCTTATAAACATTAGATTGATAGAAGTTATTTATGAGTTATTTATTTACATCTGAATCTGTTTCAGAAGGGCACCCAGACAAAGTGTGCGATCAAATTTCGGATGCAGTAGTAGACTATCTTTTAGCTGCAGACCCCCACTCAAAGGTAGCTTGTGAGTCTCTTGCAACTCGTGGGCAAGTTGTAGTTGCAGGGGAGGTAAGAAGTAATGCATTCGTCGATATTGATTCTGTAGTGCGCGATGTAGTACGTCGTATAGGATATACAAAGTCGAACTATGGATTTGATGCCGAGAGTTGCGGTGTTTTATCTGCTATTCACGATCAAAGTCAGGATATTAACCGAGGAGTAGATCGTACCTCTCCCGAGGAGCAGGGGGCGGGAGATCAAGGTATGATGTTTGGTTATGCTACCAATGAAACACCTGATTATATGCCTCTTCCCGTAGCTCTTTCGCACTCTATTTTGAAAGAGTTGTCCAATATACGGAAGAGCACTCCCTCTTTGATGCCTTATTTGCGTCCTGATGCCAAGAGCCAAGTAACAGTCGAGTATAGCGATGACCACAAACCCCTCAAGGTGCATACAATAGTCGTATCTACGCAACACGACGAATTTATTACGCCATCTACAGGCTCTTTTGCTACTCAAGAAGAGGCCGACGAGGCGATGAGAAGCAAGATAGAGCAGGATATCCGCACCATTGTTTTGCCACGTATAGAGGCAATGTATGGAGAGCAATATAAATCTCTCTTTGCCGATGGCTATCGTCTTTTTGTGAATCCGACTGGAAAATTTGTTATCGGAGGGCCTGCAGGAGATACAGGACTAACGGGACGCAAGATTATAGTAGACACCTACGGGGGACGTAGTAGTCATGGGGGAGGAGCTTTCTCGGGTAAAGACCCTTCAAAGGTAGACCGTTCCGCAGCCTATGCTGCTCGCCATATCGCAAAGAACTTAGTCGCAGCAGGAGTGGCAGAAGAGGTGAAAGTACAAATTGCTTATGCTATCGGGGTGGCAGAGCCTGTTAGTGTCAATATAGATACCAACGGAACTTCTCATGTATCCCTTCCCGATGGAGAAATTGCACAAAAGGTAGCAGAGATTTTTGACCTGCGCCCCTATGCTATCGAGCAACGATTAGGTTTACGACAACCCATCTATCAAGAGACTGCTTCGTATGGACACTTTGGGCGTACGCCAGAGAAAGTAACCAAGCGATTTGACTATTTCCATAACAAAACTGTAGAAGTAGAGGTGGAACTCTTTACTTGGGAAAAGCTCGACTATGTAGAGCGAGTGAAAGAGGCTTTTGGCTTATAATAGCCCCCTAATAGAGTATCAAAAAAGAACCTCTCCTATTGCGTTAGGGGAGGTTCTTTCGTATAAAGTGGTTTTGTGAAATAATCTCTTTTAATGCTTTTGGGTGGTGTTAAAACTTAATAGACGGCATACTTGCTCTGCTGTACGTCGGAGATTATCTCGTGTGTAGATGGGATTTATCGCCTGCTTTAAGTCAACAGGAGAGGGAAGTATCGAAAAAACTCCGAGAAATCCAGCTCTGTTTAGTTCTTCTGTCGCTTCTATACTTCCCGCCAATAGTACCACGGGGATTTGCTGCTTCATACTTTCATAGAGTACCCCCAAGGGAACCTTGCCCATGAGAGTTTGCCGATCGGCCTTTCCCTCACCCGTGAGAATTAAGTCGGCATCTTGTATCTTTTCCGAGAAGTGCAATGCATCTAATAGGAGATCTATACCTGGTTTAAGTTCTGCTTTGAGAAATGCCAGTAGTGCTCCACCCATTCCCCCTGCAGCACCAGCACCAGGAACCGAAGCAATATCCTTGCCGCTATATTGGCGTATTACCTTAACCAGATGTTGCATAGAAGCCTCTAATTGAGTTACCATATCTTGATTTGCTCCTTTCTGAGGGGCAAAGGCATGTGTAGCACCTTCTGGACCGCAGAAAGGATTGCGCACATCGCAAGCAACGGTAAAACGCGAATTACTTAGAGCTGAGTGTACCAAAGAACAGTCGATATGATAAACCTCAGAGAGCAAAGCTCCGCATAAAGGCGAGGAGCCTCCAACTTCTTTTCCCTCCCGATTATAGAACCGAAAGCCCAATGCTTGTAGCATTCCTAAACCTGCATCGTTGGTAGCACTTCCGCCAAGCCCGATGATAAACTTCCGACATCCTTGCGTCAAGGCGTCTTTAATCAGCTCTCCTGTGCCGAAAGAAGTCGTTTGCATCGGGTTTCTTCTCCCCTCAGGCACTAAGGGAAGCCCACTGATACTTGCCATTTCGATGAAAGCTGTCTCTCCATCTCCCGATATACCATAAGACGTTTCTTGCAGTTCCATTAAAGGAGAGTAAGCTTTCAAAACGATACGTTGCCCGTGAGTAGCGGTTATGAGTACATCTTGCATACCTTCACCCCCATCGGCAATGGGCATTACAACGATTTCTGCGTTCGGTAGGAAGTTACGAACGCCCGCTGCCACCGCCTCTCCTGCATCTATGGAAGAGAGACAACCCTTGAAAGAGTCAATAGCTATAACCACTTTCTTCATACCATTTCTAATTATTTATGGCAGATAGCCGAGAAAGCAACAATGCTGCAAGTGATAAAGCAGACTCTTAATGTAATAAAGAGGGAGCTGCATTCACAATTTTATCCTCCTCACCCATAATACCCAATCCGAATAAGTGCCTTGCTCATCTCCAATGAAAAGGCGACCATAAAAAATAGGTACCCCAATACAATGGTGCGCCAAACAGCAATGTTATTTTGAAAAACTTTGTGGGGTAGACTTGCCTTTGACTTGCCCAAAACTTTAGAGCGAGAGAAGATATAAAGACGATAAAAGAGATAGCCCAATAGCAGGCCGATTATAGCCCCTGGTATAATGTCCGATAGGAAGTGAACTCCTAAATAAACACGACTGTAAGCCACCAATGTTGCCAATAGGAATACTATAAGCGTGTACCATCTATCCCTAAAAGAAAGTGCCGTAAATAGCGCAATAGCAAAGAAATTGGCGGCGTGCCCCGACACAAAGCTGAATCCCCATCCTAAATCTTTATAAACATTCATAACAGCCTCTTTTGTGTAAGGATGATAGGCTGGACGAAGACGCCCAAATAGAGGCTTGATAAAGGAGGAGACCATTTGGTCACAAACTATGTGCATCAATACCGCAACAATAATGAATAAAATAGCTTCTTTGGGAGATCGCTTATAGAATACCCACAATATGAGTGCTATAACCACCGCTGTCCATGTCCATCGAGCAGAAATGAGGTACATGAAGGCATCCAAAAAAGGAGTGTGAAAGTTGTTTAGGGACAAAAAGAGTTCTCTTTCCCACAAGATTAATTGATCCAACATATAGAAACTATTTAATGGTAAAAGGATAAACCGTTTCGATAGACGCTCTTTTAAGCCATCCCAATTTATCATCGGGCAGTAGTATAGCTATCCACTTTTGGTCAGAAGAAGTATCTACAATATTTATTTTAGTTCCCTCATAAAGGGTATTCAACAAGGGGCTTTCTTCATTCGGAGAAGTTTTTACAGCCACCTTCCCCTCTAATACAATTGCCTCATAAGGGTCTTTATACTGCTTGTATATAGTATACAGCAAAGTCTGAGCAGTAATAAAAAGGCATAAAGAGACAAGTGCTGTATAGAATCCGATTTGTCGATGGAGGCGTTGGGGAGCTAATAGGAAAAAAGCTCCGCCCGCCAAACACAAAGTCGCAAGAAGGAAAGATAGTATGATGAATAATTGTACCGGAAAGACTTGAAATATATTGTCCCTTATGGACTGGAGGTAGGGAGTGGAGTAGTCTATAGATTTTACGACTTGGTTATTGGCTACTTTCAGGCTATGCCTTGTCTCTTTGTTTTGGGGAGCAATCCGTACTGCTCTTTCGTAGTTAAGTATGGCACGTCCCAGCTCTCCTTGGCGATAATACGTATTGGCAATGTTGTAAAAAAGAGTGGCATCACTTATCGATGGCTCGCTCGAAAGGATCTTTTTATAGCACTCCATAGCCAAAGTATACTCTTTGTTATCGTAATGCTGCTGTGCCTTTTGCATTAAATTTTCCGTTCCCTTTACTCCGTAAAAAGGCAAGAAAAAAAGAAGGGCAGTAATTAAAAAGGTCTGTTTCATTTCTTTGACTCTATGGTTTCTATCACAGTCTTCGTACGCTCAAGTAGCGAAGAGGGTGAGAGGTCTATCCCTGTGGGAGCATAGCGACTGTATTCCACCTGTTGTATAACCTCTAAAAATTCTTCAATAACCTCTTCGGAACAATTGGTCGCCTTAAGCTTCTCTCGGATGTTTATGGTACTCAAATGACTGGTGGGGATCTGAAATTTGTCGGAGAGATAGGTGTGTACGCTCGATAATAAAGAAGCATAGAAGCTACTATTCTCTTCTTTTCCTATCTCTTTTTCCAAGTTTCTCAGGCGTTGCATCGTACTTTTTGCAGCTTTTCTACATTTTGTGCCTGCGACGTCTTCAAGCGATTTACGATACCGCTTGTAGCCCCAACCCCCTATAAAAGCTATGGAGAGTGGTATCAAATAGAAAAGCCAGTAGAATGGAGAGTAGAGAAATTGTGTCAAGCTCTTATTGTAAAAAGGCTTCTTCTGGAGAGGAGCAATATCTTTTTCCAAAGAGAGAGAGAGAGAGCTTTCTTTTTCTTCGTAGGCAAGGGCAGAGCCTTTTTTCACGGAAAAAGATATTTCTTGGGTTTGTTCTGTAACATATCTCTTTTTCGCAGGGTCAAAATAAACCAATGAAAGGGATGGGATAGAGTAGTTACCCGTATTACGAGGGTTTATTTGGTACTCTATAACTCTTTGCCCTTTTATTCCATCAGTTGAGGCCGCAATATCGTACTGAGAAGATTGGTCTAAGATTTCAAAACTTTCGGGGAGCTTTAGCGTAGGAGGGGTTAATAGCTTCAAATTACCTTTTCCCGCTATTGTTACTCTCATTCTAAAGGGTTCATCTGTTTTTACCTTATCTCCATCGGGAAGTTCTGCTTTGATAGAGAAAGAGCCAACACCTCCACCAAAGTTTTCTGGTGTAGGTTGTGGTAAATCAAGTACCTTGATTTTGACCTTTGGAGTTAACATCTTCTTACGGTCGGTAGGGGTAGAGGAGGTATCAAAGAACTCATCTTCGTTTTCAATACTCTTTTCTAAAGCTACTATCAAATTTATCTCTCCCTCTGGAATGGTTAGCTCGCCTGAACGTTGAGGCATAATCACAGACTGTCTAATGATAGCTGTATAGTAGTTTTGACCATTATAATGCTCCATAGCAAGTTGGCTTTGAAGTGGAGTTTTTATCTCTTCCTCTACAAAACCATCATACTCGGGAAACTTAGACTGCTCAAACTCAAAGCGATTGCTTCGAGCATATATTTTATAAGAAACCAATATGCCCTCTTGTAGATAAACTGTTGTATGGCCAGGAATAGTTCTAATAAAAAAAGAAGATGAGGAGCGGGACTGCTTCTTTAACTCCTTCTCTTGAGGTAAGACTTTAATAAAAAGGGGAGAGGTTTTATAGACTTTCCCTTTTGCCTGTACTTGTGCGCTACCTATATGAATAGTGCCGACTTTCTCTGCAAGATAGGTGCCTGTATAGATGGTAGAGGGTTTGCCATTGAACTCTCTCTCTGTCATTGCTTTTGACGGAGGGTATAGAGTGGACACTCCCTCGACTTCTGGATCTTTGAAGTTACTCCCTTTAGCATTGGTTAGTACGAATCGTACGGTTATCTTATCAGAGAGGGTTACACTGTTTGGAGCCTCTATTTTGAAAGCTATTTGCCCCCAAGAAAAAGAGGGCAAGGAGTGTAAGAGAAACATAGAGAAGAGTACGATAAGGAGTATTTGTAATCTCATCTTTTTACAAACGGACGGAGAGGTAAAAACATACATAACAGACTTTTTACTCATACTATACTTGAAGCTTTTTCCCAACGAGGTAAAAAATATCACCAACGCTTTTTATCCTTATCGTCTTCTGATTCTTGCTGAGAGCGTTGAAGTTCTTCATATTTCCGGCGCGTATTCTCCTCGTCACTTTGGTACGAATCTAATATTTTCTTCGCGGTTTCAGCATCTATTGTCTCTCTTTTCTTGGGTTTTTCTTCGGAGTTTTTCTTTTCTTCTTGCTTGTTTTTCTGCTCACTATTAGACTGATTACTGGATTGCAAAACATCGTTTTGGGTGCTTTGCGACTGATTTTTCGGTAGCTGTTTAAGAGCTAAAGTAAGATTGTAACGTGTCTCGTTATCGGTAGGATTTAATCGAAGGGATTGTTTGTAGCTCTCTACCGCTGGGGCATATTGTTTGAGTTTTAATTGAGCATTACCAATGTTGTGGAATAACTGAGAGGTTTCCAGTTGACTTTCAATATTTTTAGGATTAATGGATCCATATACTTCCAAAGCATCTTTATATTTTCCCTGTTCATATAGAGCATTACCCAATCCGTATCGAATAGCGACTTCGGAAGAATCTTGTATAAAGGCCTTTCGAAAAAAACTCTCTGCTTGTGCATATTCCTTTCTTTCCATAGCCTTATACCCTTTTCTAAGAAGTATACGAGAGGTCTCTTGTCCATGGAGGAGAAAAGGAACAAGCAAAAGAATTACTAAGAAGAACGATTTAATATGCATCAGTTAAATAACTTGATTCGTCCAAAGAAACGATTTTTACGAGGTAATATAACCTCCATAATAACCAAGAAGAGTAGGGCGGCAAAAGCAAACCACCCGAAAAGTTCGTGTTTGTTTTCTGTATAATTCGTAACCACTGCTTGAGGTAGTTTCTTAAGCTCTTCGTGTATTTTCGACGCAAGTGCCGAAGCATTACTACCCTGTACAAAAGCTCCCTCTCCTGCGGTTGCTAACTCTTGACACATTTTGAAGTTTGCTTTTGTTATTACCTGTTCTCCCGTTTCATCCAGTATGTATTCATTGGCTTTAGGGA
Organism: Porphyromonas circumdentaria; assembly: GCF_900167105.1. Taxonomy (GTDB): domain Bacteria; phylum Bacteroidota; class Bacteroidia; order Bacteroidales; family Porphyromonadaceae; genus Porphyromonas; species Porphyromonas circumdentaria. The sequence continues at coordinate 112,823 of NZ_FUXE01000003.1, forward strand.
GGGGGATGGAAGCCCCTTCAGACGATCCTATGGCTGATACATATACTTTTATTCCCTGAGATGCTGCCTTTTGAGCCATTTCAAGAGCATTAGTATCATGAGTTTCTCCATCTGTAAGGATAATAATAGCTTTACCAACATCTTTGCGACTTGAGAAAGAGGGTATTGCTATATCTATAGCGGAGCCTATGGCGGTACCTTGATTGGAGATTATTTCTGTATCTGCATCTTGAATGAAAGATTTGATCATGCTCAAATCAGAGGTCAGAGGGAGTTGAGTATATGCCGAGCCCGCAAAAACAATCAATCCTATTTTGCTTTTATTTAGTTTGTCGGCAAGTTTTACACAACTTGTTTTGGCAAAAGAGAGACGATTGGGGGCAATATCTTCTGCAAGCATAGAGTTTGATATGTCGAGAGCAATAATCGCTTCTATACCTCTTTCCTCTAAAGGCTTTTCACTCTTCTCTATCTGTTGCGGACGAGCCAACATCATGATTGTGGAGGTTATGGAGAGCAACAATAATAGGTGGCGTACCCATATCCTTTTAACAGAAGCGTCTGGCTTAACAAGAGCCCAAAAGGCTCTCTCGGCATAGCGTTGTTGCTGCCTCTTACGGATATATTTATCCATAACCTCAACTCCCAAAAGAAGTAGAAAGAGCAGCAAAAGCCAAAGATATTCTGGAGCAGCGAAGTACATACTTTATTACAACAGAGATTATGGATTAATTCTTAAAAGCGTATTGCGCAGTACAAGTGAGATTATAAGGGTTATGAGAGCCAGTATACCCCAGATTTGATATAGCTCCTCATAAGCTTTGAAATTCATTGTCATCAACCGACTTTTTTCGAGACGATCAATCTCTTTATAGATATTCTCAAGCCCCTCGTTATCCTGAGCTCTAAAAAAGTTTCCTCCTGTGATTTCTGCAATCTCTTTGAGAGAATTTTCATCAATATCGACTTTTACATAGTCGGTGACGACGCCAAAGTTCGTTTGTCGAGGATAGGGAGCTTCTCCTTTTGTCCCGACAGCAACGGTGTATATACGTATACCCAAAGTTTTAGCAATCGATGCTGCCATTTGAGGTGCAATCCCTCCTCGGTTATTCGTTCCATCTGTAAGAAGAACTATAATTTGACTTTTTGTGGGGCTTGCTTTGAGGCGATTACAAGCTGTGGATATCCCCAATCCTATTGCCGTACCATCCTCTAATATCCCCATGCGTACACTTTCTAACCTTTTCAATAGGGTTGCATGATCCGTAGTAAGAGGGCATTGAGTAAAACTCTCCCCCGCAAATACGACCAATCCTATATTGTCGTTGGGACGATTGGCAATGAATTTTTTGGCCACCTCTATGGCTGCCGTAAATCGATTCGGTTGCAAATCCATTGCAAGCATACTGCCAGATGCATCTATAGAGAGAACTATATCTATCCCCTCTATGGAGTCTTTTTGCCAATTATTCGTGTTTTGTGGACGAGCAAAGGCTATAACCAAAAATAGTAAAGCAAGCATGTTGAGAGCAAAAGGGAGATGTCTTAAATAGGAAATCAAACCTCCTCCCTCCAATCTGTAATATGCCGATAGTCTTAAACTGGGGTACCGCTTTTTATGAGTTAAAACATAAAAAAGGATGAGTACAGGTATAAGAAGGAGTAACCATAGTAAACGTGGATAGAGAAAGTTCATTGATCAGCCCCCCTTTTCTTTTCAGTCTCTTTTCTTCTCTCTTCTTGACTATAAAGAGCCTCCATAAAATGTAATACTCTTTCATAATCATCATAACACTCTGTAAGTTCTATGCTCTCGTTGGCAAACTTTCCCAAGTTACTATGTTCTATGAACTTATACAATTCATATTCTTTTAGTAAAGTGTCATAAGGCTTCTCTTGAAGTGTCTTTAAGAGAAGCTGAGAGGTCATTTCCATAGAATTTATCTGTAGTAAGTCAAATAGGAAAGCTCTCAGTAGCATATTCAACTCTGTGTAATAACGCTCTATAAAACCCTTGCTGGGCAACTCCTTTTCTTTGAGTACTTCCATCTTTTTACGGAAATGCTCTATAATAGTTACGGCAGGAAGAGGCTCTTTTTTCTTTTGAATATTACGCCGTTGGATATAATATCGGTATAGGAAAAAGCTGGTTACAAGCAGCCCTAAAATGGCGATTGCTAATATCCAAAAACGTAGTAAAATAAAAATATCCCACAATGTATAGGAGCGTGACCACTCTTTTTTTAGTCCGAAAAATTCTTCAGGATGCTCCATATCCACTTCTGGCAAATTGACTTTTAGGTAGAGTGGAGTGGAGTAGATTTCTTGCTCGCCGACACGTACCCCAAAGGTAGGAAGAGCAATGAGGGTTGAGTCAAAGGAGGTAAGCACCATCTCTGCCGACAACTCTTTAAGTGTTCCTTCTAAATGAACTGTATCGATAACTCTAAACGAAAGAGCTTCTGCCCTGTGAATAGCGCTGTCTGGAGGAATAATGAGATAGGTGTTGTCTATATCGTCTGTTCGGATTTTCAATCGTACCAAAGCCTGCTCTCCAATTTGAATTTCGGCTGGTTCGATACGAGTTGTTATACCGATGTTTTGCCCATGAAGAACACAAGCAGAGAGAAAAAAAGCAATTGACAATACAAATTGGCAATATGTTTGCATATCTCTAACGATGCGAAAATATTCTAAGAAGAGGCTTAACAAAATCTTCTCCCGTAAAGACCTCTGCATAAGTTATACCATAGAGCTTCATCATATTACGACGTTCTTCACGCACTTTTATATATTGCTCTTCGTAGGATTGTCTAACCTTACGAGAAGAAGTATTTACCCATATCTTTTGGGCTGTTTCTGTGTCTCTAAACTGTACCAATCCCATTCGGGGAAGTGTTTGCTCTCTTCTGTCTGTAACAACTATAGCTATGAGGTCATGTCGGCGAGCTGTTAGACGTAATTCATTACGATACAATTCGCTGTCTCCATTGGTCATAAAGTCACTTATAAAAAATGTGGTAGCTCTTTTTTTTAATAGCTTGTTGAGTACAGATAGAGCCTCTTCTATCTTTGTTGTACTACCTGTCGGTGTAAAGTGTAGTATCTCCCTTATTATATAAAGGATATGCTTCTTTCCCTTTCCTGGGGGGATATATTTTTCTACGGTATCTGTAAAAAGCAATACACCAACCTTGTCATTATTTTCGATAGCAGAGAATGCCAGTGTGGCAGCGATCTCAGCAACTAATTCTTTTTTTGTTTCTCCGATAGTACCGAAGCCAATGCTGCCGGACATGTCAATGGCAAGCATAACGGTAAGTTCTCTTTCTTCCTCAAAAATCTTTACGTAGGGAGTGTTGTAGCGAGCTGTTACATTCCAATCAATATCTCTGACATCATCTCCTATGGCATAGCTACGTACTTCACTAAAGGTCATTCCTTTCCCCTTAAAAGCGGTATGGTATTCTCCCGCAAAGAGTTCTTGGCTCAAACCACGAGCTTTTATCTCTATGCGTCGTACTTGAGAAAGTATACCACTTGTATTAAGAAGCATCGAATAATAATACTTTTAGGTTAGCAATTATTGCTAAGGAACGAATACCTTATTGAGAATTTCGGTGATAATTTGGTCTGTGGTCAAATCATTTGCCTCTGCTTCATAGCTCAGACTGATACGATGGCGTAAGACATCGTAGCACACAGCTCGGATATCCTCGGGTAATACATAGCCCCTTCCTTCTATAAAAGCGTAGGCACGAGCTGCTAAAGTCAAATTGATAGAGGCTCTCGGCGATGCGCCACATTGAATCATCGGTTTGAGATTCTCCAATCCGATTCCTTCAGGAAATCTGGTGGCATGAACGATATCCACAGCGTACTGAAGAATCTTTTTATCAACATAAATCTTTTGAACAATCTCTCTCGCTTTTTGTATCTCTTCGATAGAAGTAACGGGAGTAGGAGAGGGCAGAGAGCCCTTCATATTGAGGGTAATGATATCACACTCCTCCTCTTTTGAGGGATACCCAATGCGCACTTTTAGCATGAAGCGGTCTACTTGAGCCTCGGGTAATGGATAGGTTCCCTCCTGTTCAATAGGATTTTGGGTTGCCATCACCAAGAATGGAGAGGGGAGAGTATAAGTCGTATCTCCTATCGTAACCTGATGTTCTTGCATAGCCTCAAGAAGGGCACTCTGTACTTTTGCTGGAGCTCGATTTATTTCGTCTGCCAGAATAAAGTTTGCAAAAATAGGTCCTTTCTTAACTATAAACTCCTCAGTCTTTAGGCTGTAGATGAGAGTCCCGATGACATCGGCAGGGAGAAGGTCGGGAGTAAACTGTATACGACTATAATCCGATTTGATTAGCTGGGAAAGCGTTTTAATGGCAAGTGTCTTGGCCAAGCCAGGTACTCCCTCTAAAAGTATATGTCCATCTGCAAGTAATCCAATTAATAAGGAGCGGATTAAATGCTCTTGACCTATAATAGCATGCCCCATGCCAGAGAGTATCTTTTGAACGAACTCACTCTCCTGAGTAATCTCGGCATTAAGTTCCCTAAGGTCTTTATGCTGTTCCATTTTTCTTTTAATATTCTTCTACCTCCCACAAAAGTACGAATAATCACCGATTGACATTAAACGTAGAAAAAAGTTGTACACTAAGGTCAGGAGTCAAAAACCTTGAAACACTTTTTTTACTCAAATTAAACATAATATCCATTATGGGTATTAATGTGTGTTGATTAGGTCGTTTCGAGAGCTCCGATAATATCGTCTATAGAGTTTATATTGCGAGAGGTCATATATGTTTGCAGCCCTTTAACTAAAGAACCCGATATGGAAGGATCTATGAAATTGTAGCATCCAACTTGTATAGCCGAAGCTCCTGCAAGTAGAAATTCTATGACATCTGATATGGTTGCTATGCCTCCCATACCTACTACGGGAATATTTACTTTTTGAGCTACCTGCCAAACCATACGAAGAGCTATCGGTTTGATACATGGTCCCGATAAGCCTCCTGTTATAGTAGACAAGATGGGACGGCGTTTTTCGGCATCAATAGCCATTCCTAACAGTGTATTTATCAAAGAGATGCTGTCTGCTCCCGCTTCTTGTACGGCAAGGGCTATTTCCGTTATATCTGTAACATTGGGAGAAAGCTTTACCATTAAGTGTTTGGGATAGACTTCTCTGACATGTTTTACTACCTCATAAGCACCTTTTGCTGTCACTCCAAAAGACATTCCTCCTTCCTTTACATTGGGACAAGATATATTTAATTCAATCCCTGGTATTGCATCAAGTTCTGCTACTTTACGGGCTGTTTCCTTGTAGTCTTCAATCTGAGAGCCACTCACATTTACCAATATAGCTGTTTGGTAATTTTTTATTCGAGGGTAAATGTGCGAAATAAAATAATCTACTCCTTTATTTTGCAATCCAACAGCATTAAGCATACCCGAGGGTGTCTCTGCCATACGAGGATAAGGATTACCCTCTCGATGATGAATCGTCGTGCCTTTAACAACGATTCCTCCTAACGAATTAATGTCTAAAAAGTCTGCGTACTCCTCTCCATAGCCAAAAGTACCAGAGGCCGTCATTATGGGATTATTAAGGAATAATCCTTTTCCTAAATCAACAGATAACTTTAATTCCATAATAGTTTTTCCATATTAAAAACAGGCCCCTCTGTACAAGTGCACACATTGCCCTCTGTTGTTTTCTCCACACAGCAGAGACAAGCTCCTATACCACAAGCCATTTTATTCTCTAAAGAGACCTCGCATGGACAATTAGCCTTTCGCGCCAAGTGAACTACAGCTTTCATCATAGGGAGGGGACCACATGTAAAAACAGAAGAGGGTGTTTTCTGCCAAATAGAATGCTCTGTAACGAAGCCTTTTTCTCCCTGAGAACCGTCTTCGGTGGTATAGAAAAGATTGCCATACTGCGAAAAGTGTTCCTCCAAAACAAGTAAAGAACTATTTCTTGCACCTAATAATATATTAGGAGTGATATTCAACTGAGAAAGCCTTTTAGAAAGGTATAATAAGGGGGCTACTCCAACTCCACCACCGACCAACAGAGGAGAGGTGCCGATCCACGAAGGCTCTAAGCAAAATCCCCTCCCTAAGGGGGCTATGAGATCTATAAGCTCTCCTTTTGTATAAAAAGCCCATTTATTAGTAGCTAACCCCACCTTTTGGACAAGGAGGTCTAAAATACCTGTTTCCTCATCGAAATCACATACAGAAATAGGTCTTCTAAGAAAAGCCCCCGAAATATTGGAGTCCACTTGAACAAATTGCCCTGGTAGGGGTAAAAACCCTTGGTTTATTACCTCTCTCTCTATAGCAACTCGCAGAAGATAATAGCTATCATTGAGGATTCTATTTTCTACGACAGTCCCTTTTAGAATAAACTTTTTCATCTGAATAACAAATTCCCTTTTCGTATGGTACAAAGGTACAACAAGCTTTGTGTAAGATTATTCTTTTCGCACAAAAGATTCGAAACTTCCGTCCGTGTAGAAAATCTTTATTTCTTCAATTCTTTTCTGCTCTTTTTCCTTAGAGCATTTCAAAGCCTCTTCTACAATAGAGGATATCTGTTCTGGGGTTATTAGAGAGTAGTTTCGAGAGGAAAATTCTTGTTCTGTGTCTTCTCTTCTTACCTCTTGATCGTTTATTGCAAAAGAGTCAGATGAGAATAAACTGCCTGAAAAATCGTTTTTTTGACCCGAAGAAATAGTTTCTCCGAAAAAAAGCCAATTTCTATCCCACTCTGGAAATGCTTCATATATGCGATTAAGTATTTCCAGAGATGGATTTGTCTTGCCCGATAAAATTTGACTCAAAGTACTTCTTTGAATATTTGCTTTGTCTGCAAAGGCGGCTGAAGGAATATCAAGCTTTTCAATCATCTGTTTTATTCGAGCAATAATTTGATCGAATTGAGTTATAGATTCTGCCATAATGTCCTTTATAGAAAGAGTGTTTATTGATTGCAAATATACAATTCTAAATCAGAAACACAAACGATTTTGATTTGTGTTTCCAAAACAAACAGACCCTCTTCCATGCATCAGATTTCTTTTTGACAATTGTGTAAATGCGCCTTTTAAATCTGTAGCGATTTTCTATACTTATATGTATCTATCTATTTATAAGCTATTTATATATTTATAATGAGGTTCTTGCCTACAAAAAAGAGGTTTTTTCTCGATATACACTACCCTACATCTTTATTCTTATATAGAATATGTTTATAAATATCTGTTTTAGAGATAGTATTATGGGATTATAATATGTATTGATGCCATACTATTCTTATCTATGAATGTCTGTTTTTAGCAATTCTCCTACCTGAATTTTAGCAAAACAAAAACTCTGGAGCAGTATTTTTAAAGAGAAATATTTTTATTCGCGAATCAAAACAGAGCCTTTTCTTCGACCTCTTTCATTTGTGGTTCATGAATTAGAATTGATTTGTTTTCGTTGATTTTGCAAAAAAGACATTTTGTCACTGCTAAAAAGAAATGAAAGATGATCTGTTAGATTACTCGCTAAAAAAGATGGGAATGATGGAAAAGAATTGAGGTATGTATAGAAAAAATAGTTTTCTCTCTACCAGAAGTTTAAAATATAAGATATAATTCTCTATTTGCAGATTGAATATATGTATATTCAACTTGAAGATATATATATTTAGATTGCATATATATATCTCCAATCTGCAAATAGAGAATTATATAAGAGAAAACTACTTTTTGCAGGGAGATTTAGAACTATTACTCAAAGGGTTAAGAGATTAGGTAGATCAATCTTCTTCTGCGCCTGAATAGAGAAATTACCTGAAAAGGCTTGTTGCCTACCTGCAAACTTGCTAACTCAAGCCTGTGCAAGACTTTCGCATACTAAATCATTCTCTTAGATGATATGTTTGCCCATCGCTCTGGCGATATCTGACAAACAAACTTCCCCACTTGGAAGATGAAAGCTATACGTGTGAAAACTGCTATCTTTGCCTCAATAAGAAATAGAGGTTTAGTAAACAATAATGAAACCCGTATTTAACACTTTAGATCGTTACATAATCAAACAGTTTTTGGGGACATTCTTCTTCTCGATTTTACTAATTCTTTCTATTGCCGTCGTCTTTGATATAAACGAAAAGATTTCTCACTTTCTGAAACCAGATTGTACCCTATACGAGATAATATTTCATTACTATATCAATTTCGTTCCCTACTACGCTAATCTGTTCAGCTCTCTTTTTGTCTTTTTGGCTGTCATATTCTTTACGACCAAGCTGGCAGAGAAAACAGAGATTATTGCTATTCTTTCGAGTGGAGTAAGTTTTAATCGACTACTCAGGCCCTATATGTTTTCGGCTGCTGTTATAGCCGTTTTTTCTTTTCTCCTAAGTAGCTTTATCATTCCACCTGGCAATGCGATAAGAACTAAGTTTCAAGACAAATACATAAAAAACAAGTTGGTAAAGGAGGCATCGAGCATCCAATTGGAAGTAGAGCCCGATATTTACGCCTATATCCACTACTATAACAATGACCGAAAGAGGGGAAATAATCTTGTTTTAGACCATTTCCAAGATAATACTCTACGAAGTAGACTTACGGCAAAAGAGATAGAGTACGATACCCTTTATCAATGGCGTTTGAGAGACTATACCATTACTCATTATGGCAAAGTGCGAGACACTTTAGAGCGTGGAGAAACTATTGATACGATGATACATCTGCAACCAAGGGACTTTCTTATATCCTCCATCGGAGCAGAAACCTACACTACTCCCGAGCTACACAGCCACATTAAAGAGTTGAAACAAAGAGGAGCTTCTAATATAAAACTATTGGAGATAGAGCTGCACAAACGCTATGCAACAATTCCTGCCGCTTTTATACTGACCTTGATAGGGGTATCACTCTCTTCTCGTAAACGAAGAGGGGGGATGGGGCTCTCTTTAGCATTGGGAATAGCCTTGAGTGTTTCTTACATTCTCTTTATGACCATTGCATCTACCTTTTCGGCTTCTGGGTCGCTTCCCCCCGTGGTTGCCGCCCAATTGCCCAACGCAATTTATGCTTTGATTGCTCTTTATTTATATACAAAAGCTCCAAGGTAAAACGTTGGAGAGAAATAGATTTACACCTTTAATTACAGATACTCCCACAAACATTTATCACAAAACATTTATGAAATACAGAGAATTAAAAGATGTCAGTAGTTTTCTTGCAGAATATGCAGCTTGTCTTTTGGGTTCTGGTGTGCATACATCTCGAACGGAGAGGAATACCAAGCGTATAGGCCACTCTTTAGGAACGGATGTTTACCTCAATCTATCGATGAAAACGATGACCCTAACAGTACGTAATATAGAAACAGGAGAGTCTATGACCGAAGTTATAGATGTGCCTCATAAACCTATTAAGTTTTTCTTAAATTCTGAGCTAAGTGCTTTAAGTTGGGAAGTACACGACCGTGCTTTGACCATAGATGAAACTAAACAACGCTATGAAGAGATTCTCTTAAGATCTAATCGACAACCTTTTTGGGTGGCTTGGTTGCTTATCTCTCTATCGAATGCCTGTTTTTGCCGTCTCTTTGAGGGAGACTATATCTCGATGTTAATCGTGGCGATAGCTACGGCAATGGGTTTTTATACTCGTCATTTTGTAGTCAAAAATCAGATTAACCTTTACATCGCTATCACATTGGCGGCTACGGTTTCTTCGGGCATGGCCGTTTTAGGGGGGCACTTACTCCCTACTCTAACCAGTGCAACGGCGGTTGCGACGTCTGTGCTTTATCTCATTCCTGGCGTACCTCTAATCAATGGGATTATTGATATTGTAGAGGGGCATATGCTCTCTGGCTTATCTCGTCTCATACAAGCAGCTCTTATCATCTTGAGTATATCTTCTGGAATGGCTATAACGCTTTTATTAACGACAGGGTCTGTTTCTTAATTTGATGCGATGATTACTATGGATATTTTGACTGGATTTCTTTCGGATGCCTTTTTTGCAGGAATGGCCGCTGTGGGGTTTGCTGCTGTTTCGGTACCTCCCCGTAGAGCTTTCCCTCCTATTGTAGTATTGGCTGCCTTGGGACATGCTATACGTTGGTACATGATGCACCACCTGAATGTAGATATAGTAGGAGCCTCTCTCATAGCAGCTCTTCTGATTGGTTTTGGGAGTTATATTTTCGGTCGATGGTGGGTGCATTGCCCTATGACTGTACTTTATATTCCTGCCCTTCTCCCCATGATACCAGGTATGTATGCCTATAATGCGGTACTTAGCCTGGTGCGCTTTGTGATTCATCATAAGAACCCCACGCTTTCTGTACAATATATGCAGGCCTATCTCACAAACTTTACAATAGCCCTTACAGTACTATTAGTTTTGGGGATTGGTTCTATACTTCCCGTTTTTCTTCTACATAAATCTTCTTATACCCTCTCTCGTAGGAAAAAGTATTAGTATCACCGTTTTTAATCTCTCTGTAAACCGATGAAAAAATGGAGTAAAAAATTGATCTTTATAGCCCTTGTTGCTCTTTTATGTGAAGGGCATAGCTATGCCCAAGTAGCATTCGAAGGGGCTTCTTTTGCCAAAGTAGAGTTAACCTCACCTCTGGCTTTGAAAGTCTATATGGTGCATCCTAAGGGGGAGAATTTTACACTTCGTATTGAGGGAAAGCAGACGGATAAAATTAAAACTTATAAACAGCAAGCAAGCGAATGGGAGTTTGTAACAAATGCGGTCTACAACAATGGAGTTTGGGTTATTCCCAATGCCCCATTGGATAGAGGGTATATTGTAGAGGGTGGTTCTCTCGCTGAATCCTCGTTCTATTGGTTGGTGGATTACCGTCGCTACCCTATTCCTAAAGAGGGACTTTCCGTTTTTCATGCTCCCGAAGCTCCTTGCCAGCAAGTGCAGATAACAGCTTCTACGCCTTTCCAAACCTTTCACTGTTTTTCTCCCGAGGGGGAATTACTTCCTATAGCTCGTAAATTTACCGTTCGCTTTGACGATCTTTTTTACGATGCTGCTAAGCAAGAGTTTATCCCTAAGGAAACCACCCTTCAAGTAGAGCCTAAAAACGGAGAATTGCTATTTACCTCGTCTCTCAAAACTACTGATTATAAGGTGGTAGGCGATGAGTACACTACCCCTCTTTCCATACAGCAAAAAGAGGTAGCCACAAATGTGCTCGTGCCTAACCGTTTGGAAGTACACCCACGCTACAAGCTGAATGGAGAGGAAGTACAGAGCTTTGGTAAGGAACTCTCTGCCCCTGCCGAAGTACAGATGGAAGCCATCGTAAATAACCCATCGACTACTTTGGTTTCTTGGCGAATTATTTCTGGCAATCAAGTAACAGAGGCCGCACCTATCATTATGCAGTATAACGGTACGGGGACGACATTCCGTTTCGAACAGGCTGGAGGGTATACTATTATTCTCGAAGCCTCTTCTCAAACAGGCACATGTAGAGTATCGGCAGAGCCTGTAACTCTTTACATACAGACCTCTCAGCTGGAAGTTCCCAATGCTTTCAGTCCCAACTCTTCTCCTGGGATAAACGATGTTTTCCGTGTGGTACACAAATCTATTGTAAAGTTTGAAGCAAGCATTTTTAATGAATGGGGCAATCTTTTGTATCGCTGGAACGATCCCAATGGCGGTTGGGATGGCACTTACAATGGCCGTTGGGTAGAAGGAGGCGTTTATTACTATGTTATTCGAGCCGAAGGAGCAGATGGCAAAAAGTATGACCTCAAAGGACATATAAATATTTTGCAGACCGATTTGCAAGAGCAAATAACACCTCTATAACTAAGACCTTTATAATTTGAGTGTAACGAATCCTAAACTCATAGAAGAGGCAGGAGGTTATAAGCATTTCCCCCCTTACAGCGTAGATTCACAATACAATTAGCCCATAAGGAATGTGTACGTCTTCTTGTACATCCTCCTTATGGGCTAAATCTTTATGTTGGGAATTGAAAGCCCAACTATCTCCCGAAAGTATTACTGCTTAAAGAAGTCTCTGCTTGAGCCTTGTGCTTTGGGTAGTACCAACATGTCTGCTAAGCACACATGATCGGGTAGATTCAAAGCTGCTGCAATACAATCTGCAATATCTTCTCCCGTTAGCGGAGTATAGCCTTTATATACGTTTTCTGCACGACCTGCATCTTGGTGAAAACGTACTAAAGAGAACTCTGTTTCTACCGCCCCTGGAGCTATCTGAGTAACCTTTATACCGTACTGATGCATATCTATTCGCATAGCTTTAGAAAGAGCATCTACGGCATGCTTAGTAGCACAATAAACATTGCCATTGGGGTAAACTTCTCTTCCAGCAATCGAACCGATATTAAAAATATGCCCCTTTTTGCGCTCTATCATAGAAGGAGCGACTACCCGAGTTACATAGAGTAGTCCCTTGATATTGGTATCTATCATCTGCTCCCAGTCCTCCAACAAACCCTCTTGGATAGGCTCTAAACCTGCAGCTAAACCTGCGTTATTTATCAATACTTCTATGGCTTGCCACTCCTCGGGAAGATGAAGCAAATTCTTCTCTACTTCGTCATTCTTGCGCACATCGAAATTCAAAGAAAGGACTTCTGTATTACACTCTTTTCGGAGCTCTTGGGCAATCTCATCCAAACGTTCTTTTCTACGTCCTGTTATGATTACTCTATACCCCATTTTTGCCAGTTTGCAGGCTGTGGCCTTTCCTATACCCGACGTAGCCCCTGTTACAAGAGCTATAGGACCTTTTGTAGTACTCATAAAAAATAGTATGCTAATATTGATTTTGGCTTTGGTATTATTTTGCTTCCCAAGCAATTGCAGCTGCCCCCAATATGGCAGAGTCGGCAGCTGGTAGCGAAGAGAAAAGTAACTTAGGAGGCGTGTACACCTTCAACAAATTGGCATAGAAAGCTCCCTTTAACGGGTTCATTAAAAGATCTCCTGCAGCAGCAAGACCTCCAAAGAGAACAAAGGCCTCAGGACTGGAAAAGGTTACAAAATCGGCCAACGTTTCTCCCAAGATTTTACCCGTAAAGTTAAAGATATCGATAGCCGTAACATCTCCCCTTGATGCGGCTTCAAAAATATCTTTAGAGGTTAGTTTTTCTCGCTCTATATTTCGTAAGAGAGTTGGCTCTGAGCGCGCATCTAAAAACTCATGTGCTGTGCGAACAATCCCAGATGCCGAGCAGTAAGTTTCTAAACATCCATTTCTGCCACATCCACACTTACGACCGTTGCGTCGTACGATGAAGTGCCCCAACTCCCCAGCTAAACTATCGGAACCGTACAGTATCTTTTCATTGACAACAATACCACTTCCCACTCCCGTACCTAAAGTTATCATAATAAAATTCTTCAAGCCTTTAGCTACACCGTACATCATTTCTCCTATTGCTGCAGCTTTGGCATCGTTGGTGAGTATGGTTGGGAGTTGTAGTCGTGTCGAGAGCATCTCTACTATGGGTAAAGTTTTTTTCCAAGAAAGATTGGTGGCAAAGTCTATTGTTCCCGTATAGTAATTCCCATTAGGAGCTCCAATGCCTACAGAGCGCACCGACTCTTTCAGACTATTCTCCTCAATCAACAGAGATATTTTTTCTGCTAAATGATTTACAAAAGCTTCCGCATTGTCTCCATATTCCTGCGTTTTCAAGGAATTGACCGCTACGATAGTACCTCTTGCATCCACTATTCCAAAGACAGTGTTTGTACCGCCCACATCTACTCCTACAACGTATGATTTAGTCATATCTAACATTTACATATCAAGATGGAGGACAAAGGTAAGTATTAATGGCGATTATTAGATATTTTTCTCTTTATGGCGATAATAATCGAGAAAGAGGAATGAAATACCTATAATAAAACATATATTTGAAAAGGGGGGGTGGCGAGTATTCAATATGTTTTATTAAGTAAAAGCCTCCCTTTGGCACAATGTTTTTCGCTCTTTGATTGCTTTAATAAGAGCGAAAAGAAACAAGAAGCGGGGAAGAAATATTGTTTTCTACATATTATAATGATAACTTTGCGACGGATTGGAATAAAACATCTAATCTTTCTTGGGGGTGCCGATAGAGATTTTGACAAATCTCCCTTTCGGCTGAGAGGATACCCGTGACCTGATCCAGATAATACTGGCGTAGGCAAAGAACAATCTTTGAAGTGGCTATTTGCTGTCGCGGTTACCTCTACTTATCCCCATGTACGATTGGGTTGTTTTTGAAATTCTTGTCCGACAATAAATAAGGTGGAGAGACTGAATACTTATCTATTATGCAGATAGAGCTTAATCAGAAAATAAAAAAGATCCCCGACGGGTGCACGGTATCGTCCCTTCTCTCTTTGGAGCAAATAGAGGGAGGATATGTAGCGGTAGCGGTGAATCAGGAGGTTATAAAGAGAGATAATTGGGAAAGCACATATCTTAAAGATGGAGACAAAATACTCGTTATAGGAGCAGTGAGAGGGGGCTAACCCTACTTTATTCTCTTTCATCGGTCTCTATCCCCAAAGAGCAATAAAAACAACTATAAAAAACAATATGAGAGCAAAAGATCAAACAGAAAATCTTTCAATATCTACAGGTCCCCTACCAGGGAGTGTGAAAATATATGTCCCCGGAGAAATGTATGATATAAAAGTGGCGATGAGGCGTATAGATCTCTCCCCTACTATTGATGAAAATGGTGTAAAAAGAGAGAATGAGTCTGTAGTGGTATATGATACATCGGGACCTTATACCGATCCTGAGTACACAACCAATTTACACAAAGGGCTACCCAAACTTCGTCAGGCTTGGATAGAAGCCCGCGAAGATACGGAACGCTTAGACCAGCTCTCTTCGGAGTATGGACGGATACGTCGTGCAGATACATCTTTGGACCACCTTCGTTTCGAACATATCGAAGATCATCCTCTCGTAGCCGCTGAGGGTAAATGTGTTACTCAGTTGGCTTATGCAAGAGCAGGCATCATTACGCCAGAAATGGAATACGTAGCCATACGCGAGAACCAGCTTTGTAATCAAATAAAAGAGAACTATAAAAAAGAAAAGGGAGAGGCTTTCGGTGCTCATCTCCCAGAGCTTATAACCCCCGAGTTCGTTCGTTCCGAGATCGCAGCAGGTAGAGCCATTCTGCCTGCCAATATCAATCACCCCGAGTGTGAACCAATGATTATCGGGCGCAACTTCCTTGTAAAGATTAATGCCAACATTGGTAACTCTCCCGTAACAAGCTCTATCCAAGAGGAGGTAGAAAAAGCCGTTTGGGCAACACGGTGGGGAGCCGACACAATCATGGACCTTTCGACAGGACGTAATATCCATGAGACCAGAGAGTGGATTGTACGTAACTCTCCCGTTCCAGTGGGTACAGTGCCTCTGTATCAGGCTTTAGAAAAGGTTAAGGGTAAGGTTGAAGAGCTTACTTGGGAAATCTACAAAGACACTCTCATAGAGCAGGCAGAACAAGGAGTGGATTATTTCACCATCCATGCAGGACTTCGCTGGGAGTTTATCCCTCTTACTATGAACCGACTCACTGGCATCGTATCTCGAGGTGGTGCTATCATGGCGAGCTGGTGTACAACGCATAAGAGAGAGAGCTTCCTCTACGAACATTTCGAAGAGATTTGTGAGATCTTAGCTCGATACGACGTAGCAGTTTCCATAGGCGATGGACTACGCCCTGGTTCTATAGCCGATGCAAACGACGAAGCTCAATTTGCCGAACTGCGCACCTTGGGAGAGTTGGCAAGTATTGCCGACAAGCATAATGTACAGGTGATAATAGAAGGACCAGGACACGTTCCTATGCACAAGATTAAAGAGAACATGGATCTACAACTTAGCCTGTGCAATGAAGCTCCTTTCTACACATTGGGTCCTCTGGTTACAGATATTGCTCCTGGCTACGACCATATTACCTCTGCGATCGGAGCCACTTTAATAGGGTGGTACGGTACTTCTATGCTTTGCTACGTAACACGCAAAGAGCACCTTGGGCTTCCCAACAGAGACGATGTTAAGGAAGGGGTTATAACCTATAAGTTGGCAGCCCACGCGGCAGACTTGGCAAAAGGACACCCCGCAGCCTACTTTAGAGACTTTGCTATGAGTAAGGCACGCTATGAGTTCCGTTGGAGAGATCAATTTCATCTGGCATTGGATAGCGAAACAGCTCTTAAATTTCATGATGAGACGCTCCCATCAGAGGGACACAAGACAGCGCACTTCTGCTCTATGTGTGGAGAGCACTTTTGTTCTATGAGGGCATCTAAGAAACTTCATAACCGTATCAAATCGGAAGAATAATTTTTTGCAGTAGAATACCTATGTTGGTCGTTATTACTCCCCCAGAGGCAACTCCAAGAGAAATTGTACGTTATAATCGTCTGTTCCAGTTGGGGTTGCACACGTTACATCTTCGCATACCGAGTGCTACTCGAGAAGAATACAAGGCTTGCATCCAAGCTATCCACCCCGAGTTTCGACATCGAGTAGTTTTGTGCGACCATTTCGATTTGGGGGAGGTAACGGGCACGGGAGGTGTTCACTTGCGAAAAGATCAAATATCTCTGTGGCGACAGTGGCAAGGCATCAATAGAGGAAGAGTTTCCGTCTCGGCTCACTCGATTGAAGAGCTACAACAACTTCCTTTCATACCTACTTATGCTTTACTTAGTCCCCTATTTGAGAGTATATCCAAACTCGACTATCCAGGAAACTTAGATAGAAGTGAGTGCAAAAAAAATCTCCCTCTTCTACCCTTTCCTGTGGTAGCGTTAGGAGGAATCACACCCGAAAGACAGAGTGAGGCTTTGAATTATGGTTTCTCAGGGGTAGCTATTTTGGGAGATTTGGCTCTGGCAGGAGAGTACCTCGAGGAGGCTTTCCTACACTATTCCCAACCAGAAGTATTGACCATAGCAGGTCACGACCCTACTTCGGGAGCAGGTCTTACGGCAGACATACGAGCAATAGAAAGTAACGATGCCTATCCTCTATCGGTATGTTCTTCTCTTACGGCACAAAACGAAAAAGACTTCAAGGCTTTATTTCCTGTTGATGTGAAAGAACCTCTTGATATTCTTTTGAAAAATCACCATCCTATGGTTTGTAAAATAGGATTGATTTCTTGCTTAGATCAGGGTATCGAGATTGCCAAAAAACTGAGAGACAAAAAAGTACGCTATATCATTTGGGACCCAATACTAAAGACCTCGGCATCGGAGAAGAGTCTTCATGATTCTTTCCCTAAAGAAAGAATCAAAGAACTCCTTTCATTAGTTACCCTAATAACTCCCAATTATCCAGAGTCGATGACTTTATTCGGAACAACAGATCCGATAGAATTATCTCTTTTTGCATCGGAGTATCGGGTATATATATTACTCAAAGGGGGACATAACAGTTCTCTTCAAAATGTTTCGACCGATCTACTATTTTCTCCCGATGGGGAAATGGCAAGATATACGGTACCTCGAACCCCTTTCGATAAGCACGGTACTGGGTGTGTGCTCTCGGCAGTGATAGCCACCCTATTATCTCATGGTTACGATTTACCCTCGGCTTGCAGAGGGGCACAATGGAAAACAGACACCTATCGACGCTCGAGTAAAGCCCTATTAGGAACACACAAAAGAGTCGAAAGTATAGAAAAACAACTCCGACTGCATTCTTGCCATCTGCAGTATATTACAGATTCACTTGAGCTACCTGAGCTCCTTTTTAAGACGCAACAAGTTTTGGAAGGAGGTGTACGCTGGATTCAGTTACGCATGAAAGGAGTCTCCTCTCAGAAGAGACTTGAAGCGGCTTTTGCTCTAAAAGAATTGATGCAAAAATACATTGGGAGTACTCTAATTATTAATGATGATTTAGAAACAGCCTTAGCCTGCGATGCACATGGGGTACACCTTGGATTGGAAGATGTATCCCCAGCAACTGCACGAAAGGTTTTGGGTTTAGGCAAAATAATCGGGGGGACCTGCAATACCGTAGCTGACATCGCTCAAAGAGCTCTTGAGGGAGTAGACTACATCGGAATAGGCCCCTATAGATCAACCACTACTAAAAAAGTCCTTAGTCCTGTCTTGGGAATAGAGGGAATAAAGGCTCTTTCTGCCTACAATCAGCAGTTGCCAGTACCTATTCCTTTATTTGCTATTGGGGGTATCGAAACCTCCGATTTTATCGATCTATCTTCCTTAGACCTACAAGGGATAGCTTTATCTGGGGCTATTAACCGCTCGGGAGATATTACAGAAACAGCTAAGTCTATCACGCAGACCATACAGCAACTATTTACACAAAGTAAAAAAAGACCTATTTAATAGTTTAATCTATGCAACCTCTTATTTTATCTGGAGAGAAGTTCTCATCTCGTCTCTTCTTAGGAACAGGCAAATTTGCTTCTAATGAATTGATGTGCAATGCCATTATAGCCTCTGAAAGCGAATTGGTAACAGTAGCATTAAAGAGGGTAGAAATGAATAACGAACATGATACACTAATTGCCTCTATATCTCAATCGGGTGTAAGACTTATGCCCAATACTTCGGGTACTCACAATGCCGAGGAGGCAATTTTCGCCTCTCGTTTGGCCTACGAAGCTTTTGGCTCTAAGATTGTAAAAATCGAAATACACCCCGACCCTAAATACCTCCTTCCAGATCCTTTTGAGACGCTGAAGGCAACTGAAGTACTCGCCAAAGAGGGCTTTATTGTAATGCCTTACATCCAAGCAGACCCTATACTTTGCAAATATCTTGAAGATGCAGGGGCTGCAGCTGTAATGCCCTTGGGAGCTCCCATTGGCACAAATAAGGGATTAAAGACTAAGGACTTACTACAAATTATTATAGAGCAGAGCCGAGTGCCTGTTGTTATCGACGCGGGATTAGGAGCTCCTTCTCATGCAGCGGAGGCAATGGAGATGGGGGCAGATGCTGTTTTGGTTAACACAGCTGTTGCTTCTGCGGGAGATCCTGTAGCGATGGCTCTGGCTTTTAAGGAAGCTGTTGTTGCGGGGAGAAGAGCCTATGAAGCAGGATTACCCTCGGTGGGACACTCTGCCGCTGCTACCTCTCCCGTGGATACATTCTTTGGGCTATAATTTTAAGACAAAACATACACCACTCTTTGTAATACAATGACGACGTTTTATGACGAATTAAGGAAACTCAATTGGGAAGCAGAAGAGGAGTCTATATTCAAAAAAACTACCCTCGATGTACAGCGTGCTCTCCAAAAAGATCGATGTAACTTAGAGGACTTCAAGGCCTTTATCTCTCCAGCAGCAGAACCATTTCTGAGAGAAATGGCAATCAAAGCCGAGCAGCTTACCATCAAACGCTATGGACGTACCATACAAATGTATGTTCCCCTCTATGTATCAAACTACTGCACAAACTCGTGCGTATACTGCGGGTTTAGTTGCCATAATCAAATACACCGTGTAAAACTTGATATTCCTCAAATCTTAGAAGAAATAGCCGTTCTAAAGAAGTGGGGATTTCGTCATCTTCTCCTCGTTTCGGGAGAGTCTGCCAAACTGACAGACGCCTCCTACTACGAAGAGGTTATAAATGCAGTACGGCCACACTTTGCTCAAATATCCCTTGAGGTACAGCCCCTAACTACCGATGAGTACCGACGCATGTATAACGCGGGTATTAGTTATGTCTGTGTGTATCAAGAAACTTATAATGAGAAGAAATATCCCGAGTTTCATCCCAGAGGCGAGAAGGCGAACTTTCGCTACCGTTTGGAAACCCCCGATAGATGCGGAACCGCGGGTATACAGAAGATAGGCATAGGAGCCCTACTGGGACTTCAAAACTGGCGCACTGATTCATTCTTTACAGCTCTTCACCTAAATTATCTTGAACGCACACACTGGAAGACAAAATACTCTATTTCCCTTCCCCGCCTGCGTCCTCATGTGGGTGATTTTACGCCAGAGGATCCCATAAATGACAAACAGATGGCACAACTAATTTGTGCCTATAGATTGTTCGATCCAGAGGTCGATATATCTCTCTCTACACGTGAGAGTTCTGCTTTTAGAGACATGGCTATGCGCATTGGGGCAACCACGATGAGTGCCGCATCAAGCACAGAACCAGGAGGGTATGCCACAAAGCACGAAGAGTTAGAGCAATTCGAGATCAATGATGCCCGCACTGTTGAGGAGATGGCAGAGGCCATTCGGGCTAATGGATATGAACCCGTCTGGAAGGATTGGGATGAGTGGCTATAAATTAGGATGTTTAGAGATAGAGATAGTAGATGAAAAGTTTTCGCATAGGCCTATTGCCTCGTATCATAATTGCAATTGTATTAGGGGTTTTATTCGGACAAATACTCCCCCTATCAGTAGTGCGTATTTTCAAAACCTTTAATGGACTTTTTGGGGAGTTTTTGACTTTCTGTATTCCCCTTATTATACTTGGTCTAGTTAGTGTAGCCATTGCTGGGATAGGCAAAGGAGCAGGAAGAATGCTTTTTTTAACCGTAGCCATTGCCTATGGTGCGACGATTTTTTCGGGCGGATTGGCTTATGTAACAAGTATGTTTACCTTTCCTTCTCTTATAGATGGGTCTCAGTCTTTGCAGAGCATAACGGAAACGGGCACTACCCCTCTCCCTTACTTTTCAATAGAGATTCCCCCACTGCTCAATGTAATGACGGCTTTGGTACTGGCTTTTCTCCTAGGGCTCGGAATGGCTTCTTTGACCTCCAATGCCCTAAAAAAAGCTTGTGAAGACTTTGAGCAGATTATCACCAAAGTTATTACCTCCGTAATTGTACCCCTATTACCTTTCTACATATTTGGGATTTTCTTAGAGATGACGTTCACGGGAAAGGCTTGGAATATCATGATGGTCTTCATTAAAATCATAGGTGTAATCTTCATTTTACACATAGGACTTTTGGGGTTACAATATACCATAGCAGGACTTATTGCACGTCGTAATCCATTCCGTCTTTTATGGACCATGTTACCCGCTTATTTTACGGCTTTAGGTACTCAGTCTTCGGCGGCAACTATTCCCGTTACTTTGGAACAGACACAACGAAACGGAGTAGCTCCCCATGTTGCAGGTTTTGTTGTACCACTATGTGCTACTATCCATCTATCTGGTAGTACGTTGAAAATAGTTTCTTGTGCTGTTGCCCTGATGATGATGTTGGGTATGCCCATTGACCCCCTTCAATTTGTAGGTTTTATCCTTATGTTGGGGGTGACTATGGTAGCAGCTCCAGGTGTTCCAGGAGGAGCAATAATGGCATGCCTCGGTATTCTTAACTCTATATTGGGTTTTGATGAAGCAACTCAAGCTCTCATGATCGCTCTCTATATCGCCATGGACAGTTTTGGAACGGCTTGTAACGTAACAGGCGATGGGGCTATAGCACTAATTGTAAACAAGTTAGTTAAGCTCTAAAATGGCTTTATAGCTCTACAAACTCATATTAAAAAGAGAGGGACTCCTAATCCAACAGGTAACAACTCTTTTTAGAGAACGGAAAAATGTTCTAACTTTTTCTTAAAAGAGATTTCACTATAGCCTACAAAAAGAGTATTTTTGCGAGCAAAGACTTTCCAAATCAATGAAACAGATAGAACCTTTGACTAACGACTATAAACAGGCGGTACGAGAGGCTGCCGAGGTAGTAAAAAAAGGTGGCATAATTCTTTATCCAACAGACACAATCTGGGGTTTAGGTTGCGATGCTACCAATGAGCAAGCTGTACAAAGGATTTACAAAATAAAAAAGCGGGCCGAAAGTAAGTCCATGCTTATTTTGATAGATACTGATGCCAAACTATCTGGACTCATGGAAGAGGTGCCTTCTATAGCCTATGATTTGATTGACGCGTCAGTAAGCCCCTTAACCATTATTTATCCTAAGGGGCGTAATGTGGCCCCCTCTCTTTTATCTGAGGAACGCACTATCGGTATCCGTATTACAAAAGAGGCTTTCTCTCAAGCACTATGCAAGGCGATACGAGTCCCCTTGGTTTCTACTTCGGCCAATCTATCGGGCGATTCTTCTCCCAGCATATTTTCAGAAATATCATCCGAAATCAAAGAGGCGGTCGATTACATTGTACCTGTACGTCAGAAGGAAACTACTCCAGCAAAAGCGAGCCAAATTATAGCATTAGGAATACATGGCGAAGTTAAAATCATTCGTTCATGACACGCGAGACTAAGTACCGTCTTTTTTACCTTGTAGCAGATAGCTGTTCTGTCTTAATAAGCTCCCTGCTTCTTAATACGATCCGTTTCTATTGGGAAGCACCCAATGGCATTTGGGCTACATTGGATAATTATTTGTTTAACACAAAAAGTTATTTCGTGTACCTCTCTTTGTGGGCTTTTTGGCTACTGTTATTTGCTCTCTCGGGATACTACAACAAGCCTCTTAACAAGAGTAGAATAGAGGATATTTGGACAACCTTTTCGACGGTTGTTTTGGGTACAGGAATTGAGTTTTTATTGCTTATTGTGGACGATCCTGTACACGATACCAAGGGTTACCTCAAACTTTTCTTCTCCTTGATGTTTACCTCTTTCTTATTAGTCTACTCGTTCCGATTTATTGTGACGTGGTATGCTATTCAACAACGAAATAGGAAAGAGTTTTGGCCTAAAATCCTTTTGATTGGAACAAAAAAACAGGTAGAAGAGTTAGCTGCTGCAGCTTATGAAATGCGTTTTACCCCTCAGCAGAAACTTTTCTTTGAAGATTTCTATAAAAAAGGCTCTTCAGATCTAGCCATCGAAGCAATTACTCGAGAGGTTAGTACGATTTTTGATAATACGCCCCCTACAGAAATATATTTGGCCTCAACACAAGAGGAAAGCTCCAATGTGGGACATCTTTTATATAAACTCTATCACTATCGCTGCCCCATCAGAATTACCGCAGAAGGTATGATGCCTCTCCCCTCTATAAAAACCACATTTTTACATGGGATACCTCTTGTAGATGTAACAGAGACCAAGATGAGTGAGGGGGCAAAAAACGTAAAATGGTGCTTTGATCGTCTCGCCTCTTTCTCTCTTTTGGTGCTCTTGAGCCCTCTTTTTTTAATCTTATCTATTTTAGTTCGAAAATCATCCCGAGGAGAAATTTTCTTTTCCCAAGAGCGCATCGGTAAGCGAGGAAAACCCTTTATGATTTATAAGTTTCGTACCATGTATAAGAATAGTGAAAGGAACGGACCACAGCTAAGCCATGATGGAGACACACGGATAACTCCCATAGGGCGAATACTCAGGAAGTATCGCTTGGACGAACTCCCTCAACTATTCAATGTACTGAAAGGAGACATGAGTTTTGTAGGACCTCGTCCCGAAAGACAATTTTACATAGATTTACTCGTGGATAGAGCCCCCTACTATTATCTACTGCACAATGTACTACCAGGTATAACCTCATGGGGAATGGTACGCTATGGATATGCCTCCAATCTCGATGAGATGACCGAGAGACTAAAATATGATTGGCTATACTACGGTAATATGTCGCTGAAAATGGATTTAACAGTGCTTTTTCACACAATAAGTGTTTTGGTAAAAGGAGCAGGTAAATAATGAAAACAGAGATTACACAGAAACTCTCTTCCCTTCTAATGCGTTTCATCTTTTGGCGAGAACGCACTATAAAAGAACGCTACTTTATACTCATAGTCAGCTTTATGGTAGGAGTTGCCACTGCTCTTGCAGCTACTCTTCTAAAAGAGTTGGTACACTTTTTACAGCATCAAGTCACTAATGCGGCTATTGAGCGTAACTATCTCCTATTAATATTCCCTCCTATAGGAATTTTTGTTACCGCCATGATTGTACGCTACGTAGTACGTGATGATATCAGCCACGGAGTAACCAAGATACTAATTGCCATATCGCAACGGAAAAGCAGGATTAAGCCTCATAATATGTGGTCTTCTATCCTTTCGAGCTCCATAACTATTGGATTGGGGGGATCTGTCGGAGCAGAATCTCCCATCGTTCTAACGGGAGCAGCCATAGAGTCCAATTTAGGTCGCCTGTTCCGTTTGGAGCAACGCAATCTAATGCTTTTAATAGGTTGTGGTGCAGCTGGAGCTATCGCAGGGATTTTCAAAGCCCCTATTACAGGCTTGGTCTTCGTGGTAGAAGTTTTACTTTTGGATCTTACGCTTACAAGTGTACTTCCTTTGCTAACGGCTTCTGTAACCTCTGCTTCTTTAGCTTACATCATGACAGGCTCTAAAGCGATGTTCAGCTTCTATCAAAGTGATCCTTTTGTGTCGTCTCGCATACCCTATGCCATTTTACTTGGCATTTTTTGTGGTCTTATCGCTCTCTACTTTTCCAAGATTATGTTCTTTTTGGAGCGACGTCTTAAACACATAAAGCTATACGGCTATCGCTTCCTCGTTTCGGCCATCATATTGAGTATTCTCATTATTCTTTTCCCCCCGCTTTATGGAGAAGGATATAATACCATAAATGCTCTTCTTTCGGGACAATACCCTTCGGTGCTTGACGGCTCTTTCTTCTCCTCATGGAGCGATTCTTATTGGGCGGTTTTCGGTTTTCTTGCTTTAATACTCTTCTTCAAGGTTTTTGCTTCTGTGGCCACCAACTCAGGAGGAGGGTGTGGGGGCTTGTTTGCTCCTACGCTATTTGTTGGGGCATTGAGCGGCTTTGTCTTCTCTTATGTGCTTAATTATTTCTCTTTTGTAAAGGAATACTTACCTCAAAAGAATTTTACCCTTATGGGTATGGCGGGTATGATGTCTGCTGTAATGCATGCCCCTCTAACGGGGGTTTTTCTAATCGCCGAATTGACGGGAGGGTATAACCTATTCCTTCCTTTCATGCTAGTCTCTTTGAGCTCCTACCTTACTATTCGTATCTTCATGCCCCATAGTATTTACTCTTTACGCCTTGCCGAACAGGGGAAACTGGTAACCCATCAAAAAGACAAAGCTGTATTGACTTTGATGAACCTAAACAGTGTAATCGAGACAGAATTCAAGTTGGTAAGTCCAGAAATGAGCTTGGGAGATGTAGTTCAAGTGATTGGTAATAGTAGACGTAATGTATTCCCCGTTGTAGACAGTAATAATCATCTTCAAGGGATTGTACTACTGGACAACATCAGGAACATAATGTTCCGCCCCGATTTATACGACAGGCTGCATGTGAACAAGTTTATGGTTTCTCCTCCAGGGAAGATTGTATCAACGATGACTATGGATGTCATTATGCAACTGTTTGATGAAACAAAAGCCTGGAACCTCCCCCTTGTTGATGAAAACGGATGCTATCTGGGGTTTGTGTCCAAGTCAAAAATATTCAACACCTATCGAGAAGTACTCTCGCAACTATCTCAAGGAGACTAAAATAGAATTGATATGAAAAAAGAGGATTTACGTATACTTTTTTTAGGAACTACATCTTTTGCTGTTGAACACCTTCGTTTTCTCATAGAAGAATGTTATAACGTTGTAGGGATTGTAACCACCCCCGACAAACCTGCGGGGAGAGGTCATAAACTAAAAGGGTCTCCCGTAAAAGAGTTTGCTGTAGACTTGGGGATTCCCATCTTTCAGCCCGAGAAACTGCGAGAAGAATCTTTTTTGGAGTCCATCCGAGCTTTAAACCCGACATTGGGTATTGTTATTGCTTTCAGGATGCTACCCAAAGAAGTATGGCGGTTGCCCTCTATGGGGACTATTAATGTGCATGCTTCCCTTCTGCCCAGATGGAGAGGAGCTGCCCCTATTAATCACGCCCTAATCGCTGGCGATAAAGAGACGGGGGTGTCTCTATTTTCATTGACAGACAAATTGGACCAAGGCGATGTTATAGCCATGCGTACTATATCTCTTTCTGAAAAAGACTATTTCGGAGCAACCCACGACTTATTGGCACAGGAAGGAGTACTTCTACTCAAAGAGACTTTATCAGAAACTATTAACCAAGGTCTATTACCCCGAGGTATTCAACAACTGGTAGAGGGTGAACCGCTCTACGCACATAAACTAACCAAAGAAAATACTCGTATCTCTTGGAATCAACCAGCCGTTGCTATTCATAATCTTGTTCGGGGATTATCACCAATCCCCTCTGCCTGGACCACATTGGTAGAAAAAGGGCAAACGGATACACCTGCCGTTTACAAGATTTTTGAGACAGAGGTTATTGTGGACTACTCTTCTGCCTCTCTGAAAAAACGCCCCCGAGTTGGCTCCTTTTTACCTGCGCCCAAAGGATGTTTATATGTGGTAACCCAAGAGGGAGTATTATCGATACGCTCCCTACAAGCTCCAGGCAAGAAGAGATTAGATATTTCTGCTTTTTTGAATGGGTTTCATATACCAGAAGGAAGCTATTTTGAATAATACCTTTGAATGTGTGGCATATACAAAAGAACTCCCTATGGGTATTAATCTAAATTTCTCTACCTTTGTAAACCAATATTGGCAGGTAATCTGTTTTTAGGAATTTGATGTACGAAGTATGAAAAGACTTAATAAATTGTGTTTGGGAGTATTTGTCCCTCTGATGATACTTTCCTTCTCAAGTTGCGGAGAGTTTACGCGAGTACAGAAATCTACCAATACGGCATTGAAGTATGATTATGCCAAGAAATACTACAATCAAAAGAAATGGTCAAAAGCTGCAGATCTTTTAGTCGATGTGGTTTCTGCTTACGATGGCACTAACGAAGGGGCTCAAGCTCTTTTTATGTTGGGAGAGTCTTCTTTGCAACAAGCTCAAGGAGAAACAGCTGCAGAGTGTTTCCGCCGCTATTACAACACCTACCCCAAGGGGCCTCAGGCTGAGGAAGCTCGCTATAAAGCAGGGGTCGCTATGTATATGATTTCTCCAGAAGCCAAACTCGACCAGAATGCCACCTATATGGCATTGCAGGAGTTGCAAAACTTCATTGAGTATTACCCTCAAAGCGAATACAGAAAAGAGGTTGAAATGATGCTTTTTGAACTCCAAGACAAACTCTCTTACAAGGAGTACCTCGCAGCAAAGTTGTACTACGACATGGGGATGTACCTTGGCAATAACTATCAATCAGCCATCGTAACTGCCAACAATGCTCTAAAAGACTTCCCTTATACAAAGTATAGAGAGGAGTTTCAGATACTGATACTCAGAGCCTCCTATAAAGAGGCTTTGAATAGCGTAGAGTCTCGCGTACAATCACGCTTGCGCAACGTATCCGATCGTTATTTTACCTATATAAACGAGTTCCCAGAGGGAAAATATAAGAAAGAGGCCGAGCAGATTTACAAAAAAGTTTCGAGTCTCATAAATAACGATTTATAGAGATTATTCTCTTTCCCCCCCTCTTATTTAATTCTATCGATAACACTAAGATTATACATACAATGAATAGCAAAAAGAAAAATGCCATTCCTACAGAGGCTATAACACGTTCTACATCTCAAATGTCAGAAGCTACAGGTAACCTATACGAAACAGTGGTAGTTATAGCCAAGCGGGCCAACCAAATAGCACGTGAGCAGCAAGAGGAACTAAAGGCTAAACTGGAAGAAGTTAGTGTTGGAGTGGATAATCTTGAAGAGCGACAAGAAAATAAAGAACAGATTGAGCTCTCCAGCTACTACGAGCGCTTGCCTAAACCTACCTTGGTTGCCACTTATGAGTATGAGCATGGCGAGATTTATCACCGCTTGCAAGAAGAAAAGAAAGAGAAGTAATTTACAGTAAGTTTCCCTATTTATTCCCCGAGAATTATGTGGCAGAGAATACAAACCCTATGGTTACTTTTGGCAGGAGTCGCTATGACTTTAGTTCTGATTTACCCTATGGCTCTTTTTACCAAAAGTGGCCTTTTAGGAAGCGAAAACTTTGAAATGACAAGTATTTGGTTGCGGAATATGTTTACAGGAGAGAAGCACTCTATTCTTTGGGGTTTATTCTCTCTGGATGTGATCATAGTACTCCTCTCCTTCCTAACCATTTTCCTTTTCAAGAATAGAAAGCTACAGATGAGAGTATGTATGTTTACCCTACTGCTATCCATTGGATTCATTGTGTATGCTGCGTTTTTGGCATTTGGCTTTGTAAAGAGCTTGGAAGCAAACTTTAGTTTTAAGTTTGCCATAGCCCTTCCGATTATAACGCCTATTTTACTTTTCTTGGCGCATCAAGGTATTCGCAAAGACTACATTTTAGTACGCATTAGTAATCGTATCAGATAAAAGAAGAAAGAAGTAGGTAGTTGCATTATCTACCCAACTTCTACTCTTCACCGTATCCATTGACTATTTATAAAGCATTCTTATATATCTATGGCTATTTTTCTAAAAGAAACTTCGCATACTTTCGGAGAGTATCTCCTTGTACCTGGCTTAACAACCCACACAACGACCCCAGATAAGATAGTGTTGCGTACACCTCTCTCTCGCTTTAAACAGGGAGAAAAGCCAAAGATTAGCCTTAATATACCCTTTGTTTCTGCCATAATGCAGTCCGTATCTAATGACACGTTGGCGATAGAGTTGGCACGTAACGGGGGGCTTTCCTTTATCTACGGCTCTCAACCTATCGAGGAAGAAGCAGAGATGGTACGTAGAGTAAAGAAGTTCAAAGCAGGTTTCGTAACGAGTGACTCTAACCTCAGTCCCGACCAAACTCTTAGCGATGTTATCGCTCTAACCAAGAGAACAGGGCACTCTACCATAGGTATAACGCATGACGGCACCTCCAATGGTTTTCTAAAAGGAATCGTTACAGGGCGTGACTACCGTTTGAGTACCGATCCTTTGGATAGAAAGATTTCGGAGTTTATGACTCCATTGGAAAAGCTCCATGTAGGAACTAAGGGTTTGACGCTTAGCGAGGCCAATGACCTCATATGGAAAT
Organism: Porphyromonas circumdentaria; assembly: GCF_900167105.1. Classification (GTDB taxonomy): domain Bacteria; phylum Bacteroidota; class Bacteroidia; order Bacteroidales; family Porphyromonadaceae; genus Porphyromonas; species Porphyromonas circumdentaria. The sequence goes on from NZ_FUXE01000003.1 coordinate 141,842, forward strand.
ATAAGTTGAATACGCTTCCTATCATCGACGAAGAGGGACGTTTGCTCTCTTTCGTATTCCGCAAAGATTACGATAGTCATAAAGAAAATCCCTATGAACTCTTGGACCCTATAAGTAAAACACTGCTCGTAGGGGCTGGTATCAACTCTCGAGATTATAAAGAGCGAGTACCAGCACTGGTAGAAGCAGGGGCAGATGCACTCTGTATAGACTCTTCCGATGGTTACTCTATATGGCAAGCAGAGACCTTGCAATGGATTAAGCAACAGTATGGAGATCGCATCGTGGTAGGAGCAGGAAACGTGGTAGATGGCGAGGGATTCCGTTACTTGGTAGAAGCAGGGGCGGACTTCATTAAGGTAGGTATCGGTGGTGGTTCTATCTGTATTACCCGTGAGCAAAAGGGTATCGGTAGAGGTCAGGCAACAGCTGTTATCGACGTAGCTCGTGAGCGCGATTTGTACTACAAAGAGACGGGCATCTACATTCCTATTTGTAGCGATGGAGGTATCGTGCATGATTATCACATGGTTTTAGCTTTGGCTATGGGAGCTGACTTCTTGATGATGGGACGCTACTTTGCTCGTTTTGACGAGTCTCCTACGCGCAAACTTAAGATCGGTCCCAACATTGTAAAAGAGTACTGGGGAGAAGGATCCAATCGTGCCCAAAACTGGCAACGCTACGATACGGGCGGAGATGATACTAAGGGTATGAAGTTTGAGGAGGGCGTAGATAGCTACGTAACCTATGCTGGACCTATGAAGGACAACTTAGACCAGACTTTAATGAAGATCAAAGCTACAATGTCCAGTTGCGGAACGGCCAATTTGGAAGAACTACGATCCAATGCCAAGATTACACTCGTATCGGCAACAAGCATCGTAGAGGGTGGCGCGCACGATGTTATCCTCAAGGAACACAACTAACCCTCTCTATTTATTGTAAAATAACCTACAATGACTAATAAGCCTCCATTAATAGCAATTGTTGGTCCAACAGCATCAGGCAAGACTTCCCTTGGGGTAGGTCTTGCCTCTCTTTTATCGGGAGAGATACTGAGTGCCGATAGCAGACAAGTCTATCGTAGGATGAATATCGGTACAGGAAAGGATCTCAGTGAGTACACCCTACCCGATGGCACTTCTATACGCTATCATTTGATAGATATTGTAGAGCCAGGCGAAGTGTACGACTTGTACCGATGGAAAAAGGCTTTCAACAAAGCCCTCCTTTCTATTGAAGAGCGGGGCAAAACACCTATTTTGGTAGGAGGCTCTGGGCTTTATGCCGAGACGGCTTTGGGCGGTCGTTCCTTAACAGAGGCTCCTAAGAATGATGCCTTGCGCCAAGAGCTACTACACCTCTCTCACAAAGATTTATTGGATATTTTACAACGCTTTAAGGGCGTACCTCAAACCGATACTTCATCTGTACGTCGCACTATTCGAGCCATAGAGATAGCCTCTTACTACGAACGTCATACTGGCAAACAATCTCAAATCCTCTCACAAAAAAATGAGTTAACCCTCCCCCACTACCTTTTCTGCCTTTCGTTAGAAGCTCCCGAACGTTGGGAACGCATTGGTAAGCGACTGCGTCGTAGAATTGACGAGGGTATGATCGAAGAGACTCGTTCTTTACTCAATGAGGGGGTACCTGCTGAAACTTTAATTCAATATGGTTTGGAGTACAAATACATTACCCTCTACCTCTTAGGAAAACTTGATTTAGATACTATGATTACCGAGTTAGAGGTAGCTATTCGTCAGTTTGCCAAACGCCAAATGACGTGGTTTAGAGGGATGAAACGTAGAGGGCTCAATCCCATATTCATCGATGCAACCCTACCGCAAGAGGCTATCTTAGATAAAATATGCGCTCTACTTCCCACAAAAGAGTTTGCACAACAATAGAAGAGGTGACACAATAACTCTTTCGAAGGACTTCCTTAAGCTCCTGCAAAGCGATACTCGGCTTGTATATCTTCTGTCAAGCGAGTGAATAGCTCTTCGATAAGAGCATCGGTAACTTCCAGTGCCAACTTTAGCATACGGTCAGAGAAAGCCTGCAACAGTTCTCGAGCATGGATGGGTTGCGTTTTGTACACTGCCATATATTGCTCTTCCATTTCCCGCTGGCGTTGTGCAGTTTCCTGTTCAAAACGAGCGTAAGTCTCTTGTATAATGGGCGCATAGCGGTTAAAGTTGACCATCCCGAGGGTTTGTACCTTGCGGAACTTCCAATAGGCAGAGTCTTTGCTGGAGTGGTTTGTTCCCTTAAGATAGGCCTCTGGATAGGAAGATACGCCTTGATATAGTGGTAGGAATACGCCCAGAGCCGCCATCCCCATAGCTACATAGTTTACACATCCGATAGCGGCAGGAAGCTCCGAACGTACCTGTAAGATGTGTGTTTGCGTAGTACGGAATATAGAGACAGGACGGTATTTTTCCTGCGGATTTTCGTGTAAGTAGGGGTCGTGCTCCGTACCTTGGTAGTGGAAGCGGAATGCCTTGCGCAAATCGTTCATCGTAATGGGGTGATTGGCGCGTGCGTAAACGGGAAAATCGTTGCGCGTTACATCGTTGGTTATATCGGGACTAAACATCGCCTGCAATCCCCACACTCTCGGATAGTTGTAGGTAGTGTCGAGTTCTATATCTCGGGCATAGGCTTCGTGAAAGTCAAATTTGCCATCATGAGAGGGGTCATATAGTCCATGCTTTATGGCAAAATCGATAAGATCGGCAGAGGCCATATAGTTCTCTTTATCTTCGGGATTGTAGGCACGGAAGCGGCTCTGATTGCCCGTTACAAAGTATTGCTCCTCGGGTATGCGACAAGCCAGCCAACGATGCCCGCAAGCGGTCTCTAAGTACCATATTTCCTGTTCATCGACAAAGCCTACTCCGAAGCCCTCGGCTATACCGTGCTTTTCGATCAGTTCGCCCAATCGTTTTACCCCCTCACGTGCCGAGCGGATGTAGGGTAATACGATATTGAAAACCGAGTTCTCTGCTACTCCGTTTTCTACCAAAGGATCGGCTTGTAGTGCCTTATCGTTGCTAAAGATACTTTCCGTGGCACTCATTCCCACACCTACTGAATTAAAGCCTGCACTTCCCCAATGTCCAGGCAGATGATAGGGAGCCAATGCCGTATAGCCCAACGACTCGGTGGGGAGTTCGCATCGGAATGGGCTATCTAAGGCAACAAACTCTTTGGGCCCCTCCTTCTTATCGGGATAAACTTCCCAGTTTTTGGCAAACATGGCATTCCAGTCCTCTGAGCGTGCCACGATCATAGAGCCGTCGCAGGTCATTCTTCGTCCTACGATAATTGTAGTACATTCAGAAGGGTAGTGCCCTCTTTCTTTTTTGTTTTTGTAGTCTTGATGTTTCATACCTTATTATTTCTTTGTTATTAGGTTATTCTAAGGTTACCCTCAAACTCTTCTTTATAGTTAAACGGAGCGAATAGCTCCAATCGAAGTGCGGGGTTGCTAAAATCAACTACGGCAAAGGTATGCCTTAAAAAAGAATAACAAAATCCCTATTAATAAGTAACGACTTATACCTAATGGAGAGTTACGGAAGATTTTTTCTTTTCTAATAGTATAGTTTTGTGAAAACAGGGCGTTGTTGGGAGTTGTAAAAGGTCTATGTGAATGGACCTCTTACGCAACTTTGGCGGCAAATGCAAAAAGAAATCATTCGACTGCTTCTGTTGCGGTACGATTTTGACCTGCACGTCTTAATATTCCTTTGTATAGAATGTGTGATTGTGTGAGGGGAATACGAGATAGGATAGTGTCTTCTTACTTTATCTTCTTTTGGGTAAAAAATGAGAGACTTGCTAATAACTAAGTAAAGGCTACTCCTACTAATCTGTTCCTCTTAGTGAAAAAGTTGTAACTCTCCCTATCAAAACTCTTTTTCTTACAGGCTCTTCTTTATATTTAGATTGAATATACATATATTCAATCTAAATATATGTATTTGCAGGTTGAATATATATATACGTAATCTGTAAATATAGAATAACTTCTATCTCAAGGGATTTATTTGTGGGTGCAAAACAGTTTTTTTTGTATGCCAAAAGTTTTTAGGGCGTAGATAGAAGCTCTTTTTTACCTATTTTACTTGCCCAATAGACTTCTGCTATTGATGGCATTTATAGGGACACTACCGTATAAAGCTCTGTTTATGATAATGTATGCATAAAAAAAGCGAAAGGAAAAGGCAAAAAGCTGGCTGTGGGCTCTCCCGAGCCCTCGTATGGCGATGTCTTTTGTGTCGTTTGTTGAAAGATAGTCCACAGATAGGGAAAAAATTTACACTGGCTCTAAAGAATAAAAAAATCCCCTCGAACATACGTTGTCCGAGGGGTTTTCTACGACTAAAAACACTCCTAAAGAGCGTGATAAAAAGAGATTATTCCTTTTTAGAGAAGTTTAGAAGAGGGTTTCGCTACCGTACTCTTCGTCCTCTGGGTCGAGATGATTCTCCAACCTTAGGGTAATGGTCGTATTATCACAAACCGCCGATGGACCAAAGTACTGTATGGGGCCTGGATAGTGATACGAGATCCCCTCTGCCCACTCGTGCCTGTGCTTACGAAAGTAGCGGAACGGTGCCCCCTCAATATCGACCAAAGACTTCTTAATAACGGCTTTAAGTGCTCCCTTTCTCTCCTCTAAGTGCATCATAAGGGTAAGAGGTATGCCTGCAGGTTGCCATTCAGAGGGGTGGTTTACCAAGTTACGCACAGCAGCCATATAGCCCGAGTGTCCCGCAATGGCAAGGTAAGATGCGGTGCGGCCCAAGGAGTAACAGTAAGAGGCATCAAAGTTAGAGGGCATTGAGCAACGTCCCTCATAGCCAAAGAAATGCGTTAGAGCAGAAAAATTACCCTTATATTCTCCTTTCTTACGGCGTTTTTCCAACTCTTTTTTGAGCATAGTAACAATAAGCTCTTCTATTTCTATACGAGATACCTGCACATTGCCGTGAGGGTCTCGCTCCATAGAGAGCTGATACGCCATCTCTTTGGGTAATGAAAGGAAGAAAGAGGCACTCTCTTCACTCAACTTACCAGCTAAATAATTGAGTATTTGTGTGCGTTTGACCAGATGCAACTTATGAGCGTTCTCAGCCAAAACTTTATTCAACTCTGCAATGAGTAAACGCATTTTCGGCACAAATTCTACAAGCCCCTCGGGAATTAGCACCGAGCCAAAGTCCATGCCTCGCTCAGAGCGCATCACTACCACGTCTGCCAACTGACTCACAATATCACCCAAAGAGCGGTTGTGTGCAGCAATCTCCTCACTGATAATAGCCACATTAGGCTGGGTCATCAGGGCACACTCCAAAGTGAGATGCGAGGCAGAACGCCCCATAAGCTTTATAAAGTGCCAATACTTTCTGGAAGAGTAGCAGTCTCTTTGGATATTACCGATAAGCTCACCATATACTTTGGCACAAGTGTCAAACCCAAAAGAGGCCTCTATCCAAGCATTTTTTAAGTCTCCGTCGATCGTCTTGGGGCATCCTATTACGCGCAATGGGTCTCCGATTGCTTTACAATACTCGGCAAGAAGTGCCGCATTGGTATTTGAGTCGTCCCCACCGATGATAATAAGAGCGTGCAATTTAAGTCCGTGTGCTACCTTAAGTGCGGTATCGAAGTCCTCCTTTTTCTCCAACTTCGTACGGTCTGAACCAATCATATCAAACCCTCCCGAATTGCGGTACGCATTGATAACATCGGCCGTAAGCTCTCTTACCTGATTTTTAAGCAGCCCACCAGGCCCCATGAGGAAGCCAAAAAGAGAGGAAGCAGGGTGATAACTCTTCAAAGCATCAAAAATACCAGCAATTACATTATGCCCACCAGGAGCTTGCCCTCCCGAGAGAAGTACCCCTACATTGAGCGGAGAGGGAGCGGAGAGCTCTTCCGAAGAGAAATTCTCCTTGAGCTCCAAAAGAGGTAGCCCAAAGGTGGCAGGAAAGAAGGCCGAGACAGACTCTTCTATCGGTGCGTAATTTGTAGAGACCTCTACCCGAGGTAGACTCTCGAGCACTTTGGGTATTTGCGGTGTATAGTGCTTTCTTAGATTGTCTAAACGTATGTAACTCATAATGGCGTAAAGATAAAAAGAAATATCCCCCTGCCCATAACTCCGTAGTGGATAGGACAGAGGGATTATTAAAACTGCATCTATTGAGTATTTAGCGTGTTACTTTTCAAACTCGATGTCTACATCTAAATGTTCGTGCCATGGAAGCCCTTGCTTGGCAAGTTCTTCGAGGAAAGGATCGGGATCAAACTCTTCTACATTGAACACTCCAGGCTTGCGCCACAAGCCCTTGAAGAACATCATTGCTCCTACAGTAGCAGGTACTCCTGTGGTGTAGCTAACACCCTGTGTACCCGTCTCACGGAAAGCCGCTTGGTGGCTACAGTTGTTCCAGATGTAATAGGTGTGTTCCTCGCCATTCTTTACTCCTCGTATGCGGCAACCGATAGAGGTTTCCCCCGTATAGTCGTTCCCCAAATCTTGAGGGTTAGGCAAAACGGCCTTTAGGAACTGAATAGGCACTATCTCCATACCGTTGTAGTTGATAGGCTCTATACTGTCCATACCGATGTTCTGTATCACTCTCAAGTGGGTAAGATACTCCTCGCCGAAAGTCATCCAGAAGCGAGCTCTTTTGAGAGTTGGGAAGTTTTTCACCAAAGACTCCAACTCCTCGTGGTACAGCAAGTAGCTTTCTCTCACTCCAATGCCTGGGTAGTGTAGCGGACGGTGTATCTCTTGAGGCTCTGTCTCTATCCACTCACCATTTTCGTAGTATTTCCCTTTCTGGGTTATCTCACGGATATTAATCTCTGGATTAAAGTTGGTGGCAAAAGCCTTGTGATGGTCTCCGCCGTTACAGTCTACGATGTCTAAGTAGTGAATCTCATCAAAATGATGTTTCGCAGCATAGGCCGTAAATACACTCGTTACTCCAGGGTCGAAACCACAACCCAAAATAGCCGTCAAACCCGCCTGCTTAAAGCGATCTTGATAAGCCCACTGCCAGCTATACTGGTACTTAGCCTCGTCGATGGGTTCGTAGTTGGCGGTATCAAGGTAATTGACACCTGTTTCAAGACAAGCATCCATAATGGTTAAGTCTTGGTAAGGAAGAGCCACATTGATAACCAACTCTGGCTTGAACTCCTTAAAGAGAGCCACAAGCTCGGGTACTTTATCGGCATCTATAGAGGCTGTTTGGATTTTTACCCCCAGAGACTCCTCTATTTCCTTTGCAATTTTATCGCACTTTGATTTAGTACGACTTGCCAGCATTATGTCTGTAAAGGTATCATGGTTCATAGCCACCTTTTTGGCTACTACTGTGCCGACACCCCCAGCTCCTATTATTAATACTCTTGCCATAGTATGGTAGATTTAATTTGCTAACTATATTCTTCTCGGACAAAGGTACGATAAGATACTCAGCTAATAAACACTTTCGGCAAAAATGCTCACTTCGCCTTACATAACGGAGGATGAAGGGCGTCCTCCTATGCGACCAAAGGACTGAAAATCACTTTGCGAAGCCCCTTTGCTAAAGCTACCAAAGTTGTAAATGAGGTGAAGCATAACGTATCGCCCGAGCACATTGGTGCGACTGTCTGTAAGGTCAAGGGCTGTTGCAGCTCTGGAAATCCCTGTTTCACTCCCCAATAAGTCGTACGATTTTAGGCGCAAAGTAGCCTGCTTATTCCAGAACGTATAGGAAAGGGCTGCATTCCAAATCCACTCTGTTGAATTATAACGTTCTCCATACCCTGCGCGATTACGGAAAGTGACGTCAGACTCCAATTTTATACCAATGGGTAAATCCAATGCCCCCTCAAGACCTGTTTGAAATCGCCATGCACATCTTGTTAGGCCGTCTAAGCTGTTGGTCGTACCTCTATACTCCAAAGAGGCATTAAAACGGGTATAGACGCTCCCTTTGATGTAGGATAACTGCACAAGGGGGGTAAAAACCCAAGTATTTGCTACATTCTCACGCTCCTCTACAAAGCCTTTTTGATGCGTAAATAATACTCTTCCCCCCGCATTGAGCGTTAGAAGTGGAGTAAAAAGAGGCATAGAAGAGATACCGAACATACGCCACATGGCGTTGCCATCGACGTTGCGATAGCAAATAGTCTGTCGTCCCGATACACCGTCGTAAGTTACGGAGGGAGCAATGTCATTCAACGTATAAGTGGCTCGGGTAAAAAGATTGATCGACACTCTTGTTTCGGGATTATAAGTACGGAAAGAAGAACGTAGTCGATGAGTAAAAGATGGAGCCAACTCACTATTACCTATGGTGATTTGTAGCGGATTGGTAGGGTCTACAACGGGTATCATCGCGTACACATCGGGCATATCAGAGTCTCCCCGATAGTCCAGCCTCCAGGTAGTTTGTTTATTGGGGCGTAAGTTGAGGGTTACACGAGGTGAGATGTTAAACTTATGCTTTAAAATACTCTCCATAGTACCGAAAGGAAAACTGGTTTGCATCTCAATGGGTTCTCCGCCTATTCCTAACGTAACATCATAGAGGTCGCTTCTTCTTTGCAGATTAAGAGCAAAATTATAGCCCGATAGTTGGTTTACAAAAGAGGTGGCATAACGCTCCTCATAAAAGGTGTAGTTACCATTGACATCAGGTGTGTAAACATCTCGCAAACCTACTCTCCTGTCGTTTCTCCACGCTACCTCTCCCTGTAAGAGAAAGCCTTTTCCCAAAGGTTCTACGTAAGAAAGATGGGTGAGAACAGAAATCCGCTGTGTTAGGTCTTTTTGTAATAATCGGAGGGACTCGTTACGCGTGTCGTCAAGTCGATGGAGAAATGCGGTTGCATGCTCACCCTCTCTGTCGTCTTTTGTATAGTTCGTTGACACTTTTAGGCTCACAACTCTACCCTCTGTCGATAGTTTTCGGCTGATGTTCAGTACTCCTGCTGTTTGCAGATTATTACCCATTGTAAGGTAGGATTTATCAGACTGTGTTTGCTCTTTATAGAAGCTATCGAATGTTTGCGTCGCTTCACGGCCCTCCTCCAGATATTTTCCCCATAGAAAATCAGGCTGAAAAAGTATCTCCGTTAAACTATTGGGCTTGTAGGCAAAATGCAGATTGCTACCCACTCCATGCTCTCGCTTACGATTGTGTGACTGTTCCGATGCAAAAGTATTAGCTCTTCCCGAACGGATATACTCGATGGCGTTTTCCACCTCTATCACTTTGTCTGAGTAACCATAGCGTACATTTCCCTCTACCTCCACTTTTTTGTGGAGTGTATGCGCTATATCTATCGCAGCAGTAGCTGAGGTCGTTATCCCCACAGGAGCACTTCGTCGGGGTGGCCCTCCCTGCCCTCTGCTATTGGAGATATCACTAATACCTTTATTGTTAGTATTGTTCGCTCCAGCTACGAGGGTCAATCTATTTGCACCCGAGAAATTATTGAGCGTTGCATTGGCTTCAAAACGACGATTCGTACCATATCCGCCAAAGGCATTGCCAAAAAAACCTTCCTTGTATTGAGGTTTGAAAGATAAATTTAGTAGTGTCTCCTCCTCGCCATCGTCAAAGCCTGCCATACGAGAGGCATCACTTCTGCGGTCCAACATCTCTATTTTCTCTATAACTTCGGCAGGGAGATTTTTTGTTGCGGTCTTTGTGTCGCCAGAAAAAAACTCTTTCCCATCTACCATTATCTTCTGAATCGTTTTCCCATTGATAACAATGCTCCCAGACTCATCTATTTGAGCCCCTGGAAGTCGCTTAATCAAATCTTCTAATGAAGAGCCCGACCCCATGCGATAGGCATTGGCATTGAAAACAACCGTATCTCCTTTCATGCCCATATCAGCAGCTCGAGACTGCACTACAACAGTAGAGAGCTGTTTGCTATCTTCCAAAAGGCGTATACTAATCTCCTTGTCCTGTAGAGGCAACGTTATACTTAGATTATAGACTTGATAGCCTATGTAACTTACGTGCAAGCTATGATTACCCGCAGGTAGTTGGTACAGGGAAAAACCTCCAGTCAAATCAGTGGATACCCCCGCTAATTGCCTTCCAGAAGCTGAAAGCAGGCGTACATTAGCCCCAATTAAAGCCTCGCCCGTATGCTCATCAAGCACTTTACCCTTCAGAGAGTAAGAAGTCTGAGCATACAACAATTCCACAAAAGATAAGCCCAAAAGCAAAAGCAATGCCAAAGCACGGGAGAAGAAGCCCCTATGGGGTACTCTGGTTACGTTCATACTCAATTTATTTTCCTTTATTCTAAACGTTGGACTGCTTTTGAGGGGCGATGTTTAATACACCCCCATCGCACTTCTTGATAGGGAAACGGCAATTCTATAGAGCATGCATTAAATGAAATGTACCTTTACAAAAGAGGTGAAAGCACAATAAAAAATCAGCCCAACTGTGTAAAAAAGAGATTTTTGGAAACTATTCCCTTAACTTTGCAACTGTAAAAGATGCAATAACGATGCAAAAAACTCCCAATTTGGTGATTGTAGAGTCGCCTGCTAAAGCAAAAACAATCGAGAAATTCCTTGGAAAAGAGTACAAAGTGCTCTCCAGTTACGGACATATACGAGACTTGAAAAAAAAATCTTTCGGTGTCGATATTGAAAACGATTTCCGCCCAGACTACGAAGTATCTGAAGATAAAGAGAGTGTAGTACGCGAACTAAAGAAAGTAGCTGATAATGCCGATATGGTATGGTTGGCTTCCGATGAAGACCGAGAGGGAGAAGCTATTGCATGGCACCTATATGAAGTGCTCAAAAGAGAGGGGAAACCGACAAAACGTATCGTATTTCACGAAATAACCCTTCAAGCCATCGAAAAGGCGATTCAAAACCCAAGAGACATAGATATCAATCTTGTCGATGCGCAGCAGGCGCGACGTGTTTTGGACCGCGTGGTAGGCTTTGAGCTATCGCCATTGCTCTGGAAACGTATTAAGCCTTCTCTGTCGGCGGGGCGCGTACAATCCGTTGCCGTACGCCTTATAGTAGACCGAGAGCGAGAGATACGAGCTTTCAAAAGTGTATCCTCCTATAAGATATCGGCAAATGTAGCCAACGGGAGTGCGCACAGCTTTAGTATAGAGGCGAAAGATACTTTCTCTCATAGTTCCGAAGCGATCGATTTTATTAAAAGAAACGTAGGGGGACACATTGTGGTGCGAAGGATTGAGAGTAAGCCCGCCCGTAGAACGCCATCTGCACCCTTTACTACCTCAACATTACAGCAGGAAGCAGCAAGGAAGTTAGGATTTCCCGTTTCCGTTACCATGCGCGTAGCGCAAAAGCTCTACGAAGAGGGGCATATTACCTACATGAGAACCGACTCTGTAAATCTTTCCTCTCTGGCTTTGAATACAGCCGCCAAAGTGATAAAATCGCAGTGGGGCGAGGAATACTATCAGTACCGCACCTATAAGACAAAGAGTAAAGGAGCGCAGGAAGCACACGAAGCTATTCGCCCTACCTATATAGAAAGAGAAGCTATAAAGGGTACAGCACAGGAAGAGAAATTGTACGATCTTATACGCAAACGCACCTTAGCCTCTCAAATGGCAGAAGCTTGTCTTGAGCGAACGATTGTTTCATTAGAGTCTGAAAAGACACACGATCTCTTTACTGCCGAGGGCGAAGTACTGACTTTCGATGGATTTCTCCGTCTTTACAATTATGTTTCAGAGGGAGACGAGGAGGAAACAGAGAAAACCCATCAACTACCCCACCTAAAAGAGGGAGAGCAGCTCGATTTAACAGCTATCGTAGCTCGCGAACACTACTCTCACGCCCCTGCACGCTACTCAGAGGCCTCCTTAGTGCGCAAGATGGAAGAGCTGGGCATCGGCCGTCCTTCTACCTATGCGCCTACTATCCAAACAATTCAGAATAGAGAGTATGTTACGCGGGGTTCTGAATTGGGTGAAAAGCGTATTCATATGGATTACATTTGGGAGGCAACTGACGGACTTTCTCAAGAACCTCGTTTACAAAAACGTTTGGAAAGAACAGGAAGCAACAAAGGCAAACTCATACCCACTGATATTGGAGAGGTCGTTAATGATTATTTGGTAGAGTACTTCCCCAAAGTTATTGACTATAACTTCACGGCTCTTATCGAGGAGCAGTTTGACCTGATTGCAGAGGGCAAGTTAGTTTGGACAGAGGCACTCAAGCACTTTTATCTTCTTTTCCACCCATTGGTAGAGCAGGCCCTTGGGTCTCACGCCAGTACAGACCGAGGAGAACGATACTTAGGTGAAGACCCTCAAACAGGGAAACCCGTATTTGTGCGTATCGGGCGTTTTGGAGCTCTCGTACAAATAGGTAAAAACGATGAAGGAGAGGAAAAACCTCAATATGCTTCATTGACCCCAGGGCTATCCCTATCGACTATAACTCTGGAGCAAGCACTAAATCTTTTCAAGTTACCTCGCATATTAGGAAATTTTGAGGGCAGTCCCATTAAGGTTGCCATTGGTAAATTTGGTCCCTATGCACAGCATGCTGGAGCTTTTGTTTCCATTCCTAAGGAGGCCAACCCATTGGAAATATCGTTGGAAGAGGTAATACAACTGATCCAGAACAAAAGAGAAGCCGAACAAAAGTCTCTTCTCAAGCAATTCTCGGAAGATGCTACTCTCTCGGTTAGGGACGGGCGTTTCGGCCCTTACATCAAGCACGGCGGTGCCAACTATAAGCTCTCAAAAGAGCAAAAAGAGCGTGTTGCCACTCTTTCTTATGAGGAGTGCTTAGAGATTATCAAGGGACAAGAAATAAGCCCCAAGAAGAAAGCAGCTAAAAAGACTTCTTCCAAGAAAAAAACAACCACCAAGAAATAACCCAACCCCCTCGAGTAATACTATACCCCGATGGAGTTCCAACGTTTTTTCTTAGACATTGCATTTCAAGGAGCAGCTTACTGTGGATGGCAACGCCAACCCAATGGCATATCGGTACAACAAGTAGTAGAAGAGGCTCTCTCGGTACTTTTCAAAGAACCCGTTCCCATAGTCGGGGCAGGACGTACCGATGCTAGCGTCAATGCTTACTCGCTACCCGCCCACTTTGACCTTCCTAAAAACCAAGAACCCAATCCCTACCGATGGACTAAAAGTTTGAACGGCATCCTCCCCCACGATATATATGTGCGCTCAATCAGACCCGTACGAGAGGAGGCACATGCTCGCTTTTCCGCCACCCAAAGACACTACCTCTACTTCATAGCAGAGGAGCGAGACCCTTTCAACCGTTCGTATGTAATCCCAATACGTCCTTTCCCCGACGTTGATAAAATGAATCGTGCAGCCCAATATCTTTTGGGGACACATGACTTTACAAGTTTCAGCCGTCTGCATACCGATACTTATACCAACATCTGTACGGTAACCGAAGCTTTTTGGGCTCCTTCTGCCTATCCAGGTACTTGGCAGTTCTCGATTAAAGCCAATCGTTTCTTGCGCAATATGGTACGTGCCGTAGTAGGTACGCTTTTGGAGATTGGTAAGGAGGAGGGTATATCTCCCGAATCCATTATAGATATTTTGGAGGCAAAAAACCGTTCGCAAGCAGGAGCCTCTGTACGTGGCGAAGCTCTTTTTTTAGCCAACGTAACCTATCCAGACGATATTTATCTCTAAAGTCCCCCCTCTCTCTTTTCTTTTTGAGATATTTTCCTCGAAAATTTTAATTCCACGAGGTAATTACTACTTTTGTGTTGGTAAATAAACAGTATATAAGTAGTATATCCTATGTTTTCAGGTATTGTAGAAGCTGCAGCTCGCGTGGTTGCCCTTGAAAAAGAAGGAGGTAATCTCCACATCAGATTGACATCTCCTTTTACTCACGAACTCAAAATAGACCAAAGCGTTGCACACAACGGCGTTTGCCTTACCGTTGTAGAGTTAGAGGGCTGTGAGTACGTGGTTACAGCCATTCAGGAGACACTTGACCGCTCCAATTTGGGAGGTTTGAAAGTGGGAGATTTGGTCAATGTAGAGCGAAGTATGAAAATGGACGGACGCTTGGATGGGCACATTGTACAGGGACATGTAGACTGTACAGCTCGATGCGTTGCGATAAAAGATGTAGATGGTAGTCGTTACTTCAAATTTCAATATAGCGTAGACAAGGCTATGGCTCGTATGGGCTACACAACAGTGGAGAAAGGCTCTGTTTGTGTCAATGGGGTCAGCCTCACGGTATGCAACTCCACAGACGACAGTTTTGAGGTAGCCATCATTCCCTATACACTTGAGCATACCAACTTTTGCCGTATTGAAGAGGGGTCCATCGTTAACCTTGAGTTCGACATCATAGGTAAATACTTGGCTAAACTAAAGAATTTCGACTAAAGCTATGGACGTACAGGAGCTCTACAAACTATTTGCTCAGCGACAGAGCGATCGTCGCTTCGATGCCAACCGACCTATTCCCAACGAAATCCTTACCCGCATCTTGGAAAACTCTTTATTGGCTCCCTCGGCTTGTAACGAGCAACCCTGGCAAACGATCGTGGTAACAGACCCAGAACGAGTAAAAGAAGTAGCAAAAGCAGCTCGCAAAGGCTCCTTAGGACAGAATAAGTTTATCGAACAAGCTCCTGTGCACCTCATACTTGTAGCCGACCCTCCCTTTATACTTGCCAGATTAGGTTCAAAAGTACGTGGCGTAGACTATGTACAAAACGATTTAGGGATATTCGCCGCCTACATTACCCTCGCAGCAGCAGCCGAGGGGATTGGCAGTTGCATTATAGGATGGCTCAATGGAGGTGCTATAGCCGAAGTATTGGGTATTCCCAAAAACAAGAAAGTCTTCTTGGATATTGTACTTGGCTATTCATTAGATCCCGTTCGGACTAAGAAAAGAAAACCCAAGAACCAACTGCTCCACTTCGAAAAATGGTGAGCTTATGACTGCGTAAAAGGCGGTCGCACTTAAACTCTTACCCTCAGAGACGTACAATATACAGCCTCTGAGGGTAATTTGTTTTATACGACAATTAGGAATATCTCATGGGGGCGGATTCTCTCTCTCCACACAATCAGAAGATAAAAATCAATAAGAGGAGAGGGGAGATTTTACCTTGCCCAGTCATCCCTGCTCCACCTCTTGAAAAGGAGTAAGTATAGCAATCCATTCTGATGGGAGGGCTACATTTTCCAGCGACCAGCACTTGGCAAAAAGAGGGGCCATTTCACGATCCTTAAAGCCTGCTATGCCACAACCGATACGAGTTACCCAAAAATATTTTTCGGGATGCTCCTGCACATACTGGCAAAACCTATCGACATAGGGTTTGATATCCTCTACCCCACCGTGCATAGTGGGAATAGCGTAACATCTTCCCGTAGGACCATCGCCAACACCCCACTCCGCACCAAACTGACTATGCGCCCTGCGAGCTGCTCCTCCCACATGTTGACCATGAAGATTGCTTCCAAAGACAAAGATTTCGCCCTCGGAAAGTGTTTTGATATTATCTGGAGTTATTTGCTTTTTTATCCTTTCCATACACTATAAAGATTTGAAAACTTTCATGGGAACAAATATAAAGGAAACTCAAACAAAGTTCCCTCGTATAATAAGTAAAGTTTGCACAGGTCATAACTGAAGTTTGCACAGGTCATAACTAAAGTTTCCATAGGTCATAACTTTACGCAGTATCTCCCATAAGATTTCGAGTGTAGAGCCGATCACCACCACAGTACATAAAGGCATTTATATGAATGCCAAGGCGTTGGCCAGAGTGGTCAATCAAAAACTAAATTATTTCAAGAGAATGGGGGGTGCTACATTCCATCACAACGGACAATGGTACTGAATTTATGGCTTTTTCTTCTATCGAAAGAGCACTCAAAATTCTGTTTTTTTTTGCAAAGCCTTATTGTTCAACGGACAAACCTCACATAGAACATCTAAACAAACAAATCAGACAATATATCCCGAAAGGAACCTCTTTCTCCGAAATATCGAAACTACAAATCAAAACAATACAGAGCCTGCTAAACAACAGACCCAGAAAAAAGATAAACTTTCAATCCCCTATAGAACTGCTTGATATATATTTGCAAAAACGCTGCTCTTGAGACTGGAATCTGCACTCACAAAAGAGAAGAATGGAAAGAGTGGTTTATCATGATAAAACTATTAACTTTGCAGTCCCAAGGTTTTCTGGTGGAAGACCTTGTAGAGATTATATTATATCAAAGATGATCAACCGTACGCTCATTCGCATTCGTGTGCTCCAAGAGCTATTTTCCTATTACCATACGGAGGGAAAAAAGCTACAACAAGCCGAAGTACAACTTACCCTATCTATTGGCAAAACCCACGACTTATACCTATACCTTATAGATCTGATACCTACTCTTACTCGCCTGCATGCAGAGCGTCTGGAACGACGCAAAAACAAGTTCTTCAAAAGTAAAGAGGAGGCCTCCCCCAATATGCGTTTGGTAAATAACCGTCTTGCGGCTCATATCTCGGCCAGTGAAGAAATTGCTAAACACATTCAGGAAAAAGGAAATATCTGGAGTACGGATACTCGCCTTTTGGGATTATTACTCGACGAGATAGAAAGCAGTGAGCTCTACCGCTCTTACTGTCAAAATGAAGAAGACAACTTCCAAACCGATGTTCGTTTTTGGATATCGGCATTGAATACTTATACCTTTAAGAATTCGCTTTTGGATGAGTTTCTGGAATCTACCTCTATATACTGGGATAGCCCCTATGCTACAGTAGAGAAAATAGAAGTGGAAGAGAAGCCAGACATAGAAACCGTAGAGGAGGTGGTACACTCTCTTTTGAAAAGCGAAGGGTACAAAGCCAATCGCCTCTCTATCTCTGCCGTAGAGATAGAGAAAGAATTTGCCGTAAAAACCCTGCGTAAAGCATCTGAAGACACCCCTCTTGATGAGACTCTCTTACCGCTCTTTAAGGATGAAGAAGATGCCACTCTTCCCCTTGCCCTTATGCGTGCCACCGTGCTCCATGCAGAGGAGTTAAAAGGTATCATTGATGCCAACCTACACAACTGGGAGATGGATAGAGTTACCGACGTCGATATGATTATCTTGCAGATGGCATTGGCCGAGTTACTCACCTTCTCAAACATTCCTGCTACGGTAACGTTGAACGAATACATCGAACTTGCCAAGATTTACTCTACCTCCGATAGCGGTAAATTCGTGAATGGAGTATTGGACTCCGCTTTGAAACAACTCAAAAAAGAGGGACGCGTAACGAAAATATAAACTTGAGCATATATCTCGATCGGACGAAAGTGTCAAGTAACTCCACTGGCACTCAATTCTTTTGGGGATAGCCCGTACCTCATTGAAGAAGATTTATTTAGTTATAACATGAAAGTTCTGGGACGCTTTTTATACGCTATATACTATTGGTTGGTGGCTTGCCCTCTTTTTATCATTTCTACTATTATTCTTTCTTCTGTCACGGTAGTAGCTTGTTATCTTGGCTTTCAAAAATGGGCAGGCTATTGGCCAGGCACTCTATGGTCGCGCATCGGCTTAACTCTCTTTCTATGCCCCATTAAAGTAGAAGGGAGGGAAAACATCCCCTACAAATCTGGCCCTTTTGTAGTTATGGCCAATCATCAGGGTGCCTTTGATATCCTCATGATGTATGGCTACCTTTCCATCCCTTTTAGATGGGTTATGAAGCAAGAACTCAGATCGGTGCCCTTTATGGGAAAGGCATGTGCCATGGCAGGGTTCATATTTGTTGACGAAAAAACGCCCTCTTCTATAAAAGGGACGATGAGCTCTGCAAGAAAAGTTCTCTCAGAGGGCACTTCTATATTTATATTCCCAGAGGGTAGTAGAACTAAAGATGGAAAGATGCGCCGCTTCAAAAAAGGAGGGTTTATGATGGCGTATGAATTGAATGTGCCTATCATACCCGTAACGATAAACGGAGCCTTTAAAGCTTTACCTCGAGGTACTTTCTTTGTTCGCCCCACTCGACTAAAATTAACGATACACCCTCCCGTTGAGATCGATAAAGAGGAACCGTTCCCTCAAAATATGCTTGGTACCGTTCAAAAAGTACACGAAATTATCTCATCTTCTTTACAGCCTTCTTAATATTTCATTACGGGAGGGAAGAACTTATTCTCTACCCTGCTTTCTATTTACCATTGGATATTTCTTTTGCTCAGAAAAGTTTCTTCCTCAAAAACCTCACAAAAAGATTGATCGATAGTCTAAAAGAGAGCCAAAAGCCCTTCTAAACGAGCTTAGAAGACTAAATATCTAAGAAAGATTGACCTTTTTACGTTTCATATCAAAATAATTGTTGTTATTTTTAGAAATATGACTACTTTTGGGGACAAGGAGTTGAGCTCTATATGTTTCCATATTTATGGATGTGTTTTTTGAGAGTAAAAAGAGCAAATAAACTATTGACAAAGAATTATCTAAACATAAAAGACTTGTAATATGAATAAAACAGAATTTATTGCTGCTATCGCAGAAAAAGCGGGTATCACAAAAGTAGAAGCTCAGAAAGTTGTTGCTGCTTACGCAGAAGTAGTTAAGGAGCAAATGCAAAAGGGAGAAAAAGTTGCAATCTTAGGTTTTGGTACATTCTCTGTAACAGAACGTCAAGCTCGTACAGGTATCAATCCTCAAACCAAGAAAGCTATCAAAATTCCTGCACGCAAGAGCGTCAAGTTCAAACCAGGCACAGAATTGTCTTTGGACTAATTTCTTGCAGAAACACTGATTTAGGGAAAGATTTTCGCTAAACAAAAAAAGAGGCTCCTTGGTAAATATCAAGGAGTCTCTTCTTTATGATGAGAAAGAAAATATACAGAGCTCATGTCTCGAAAAGGAGACGGTAGACAAAGCCTTAAAGGTTATCTCCCAATCGACTGTATTTTACTACGCACCTTATCGGATAGTTCCAGAAACATATACCCAGGTTGCTCTTCCATTATCATCAAGCTATCCGCAGCATACTTACTGGAGGCATATTGTATCGACTTGTGAAAAGTAATCTTTGACATCTCATTTTGAGACTTTCCAGTAACAAGAGAGTCTATGGCTTCGTCGGGAAAATAATCGTCAAAGTCGATGTTTCCTATCATAGAGGTTTCCAAAAAGAGTTTGTTTTCATGGCGTTTATCCGTATAAAAACCGACAAACATATGCCCTGGTTTTAATACCAAAATAGGATCTATATTAATAGCCCTCAAGAGAGAGGCAAAAAGTACAGAGCCATCTACACAATTGATTTGAGATGTAGAAAGTGCATCTTCTAACGACCTTACCCTTTGGGCATATACCACATTACTTCCTAAACTACTATTAGAGATAGAGCTATAGCGAAACTGACGCCTTTGCAATACATTCCAGAGAGCATATACCTGCCGTACCACAGCAGAAGAATCACTTTGATAGCCCGAAAAGCGGTTTACGATACGTGTATTTAATGCCTCTCTAAGCACTTTATCGATCAGAGGACTATCCTCATTTACATAAGCGGCAAAGAAGATGGGAGTATTAACAAACTGGCGTTGGCGTTTTTCATTTATTCTGTAATAGCCGTACATACACTCGTTAATACTTCTCATCGAAAAAGTGCGCACTTTAAGCGTCGAGGCTAAATTGTCTGTAATCACCGTCGCCACGATACTCATAGGTGTTGGTTGCTGGGTTCCTCTTAAAACATCGTACTTCCACACTATTTCGGGATAAATAGTGTAGGTAAGTCCTTTTTGAGGTAGGACAAATTCAGAAACAGAGTGGTACGAAAAAGGAGTTTCGGCTATTTCAATACGAATTTGGGCATTGTTTCTTCTCGCCTCCATTTTGATGCTGATACCCGCTTTGGGATTACCTACATAGGTCGTATGTGAGGGGGTTATTATAAGTTCGTCTGTAGTGGCAAGTGATATAATTGAGGAGGGAAAAAGATTTCCCCCCAATTCATCTGTAATTTCAAAATCTCCAGAAGTTTTCTGACTTCTAAAAAAGAGATACCCAATGAAAATGAGTAGCAAAAAAGCTAAAAGAATAAAGACATCACGCTTATTTAAGGCGACATAAACTCGTATCATAGAGATCGGTCAATTAAAGATGCACATCACTTTCAGAACTACACGACAGACTATGTACTATAATAGAGAGGAAAGCTCTGACAAGTCTTTTCTCTTCTTAGGAGTAAACTCCAACTGATTTTTATCCTCTTTGTCTCTCTTACCCAATGCTACGGCAAAAAGGACACTGAATTTATCATTCCCTAAAATCTCTGTATATGCCTCTTTATCTATTCCCTCCATGGGGGTGGAGTCTATATCCATATAAGCACATGCACTCAAAAGCACTCCTAAAGAGATATAAGCTTGACGAGACATCCAGTTCTTTACAGCCTCCTCACCCAAAGGAGCCAGTCGCTCTCTGTAATAGGCCTCTACGGTAAGTCCATTTACTCTATCTGCCTCAAAATCTGCCATTTTATTATAAATGGAGAACACGATCAAATGACTACAGTTTAGTACCTTCTCGGTATTGTGTTGAGACACTTTTGCCAACTCTTGCTTTATAGTCTCTGACTCCACTACCGTAAAATGCCACGGCTGTGAATTAATCGAAGAGGGAGATAAGCGTAATATCTCTAAAAGTTCTTCTATCATCTCTGTATCTAAGCAATAAGAAGGATCATAAGATTTAGTTGTATAGCGTTTTTGTAGAAAAGGAAGAAACGTCTTCATATCGTAACGGTTTTTATTTTTGTATGTCCTTTTTTATGTAATGGCAAATTATATATCCTATCAAGAAGGCGGATAAAGTGCCCCCTATATCTGCCAAGAGATCGTAAAAATCTCCCGTTCTGTAAGAAGTGGCATAGTGCTGTAAAAGTTCGGTCAATATTCCTATAGAGAGGGGGTATAATAGTTGCCCATTCCAGCGTATTTTATTCTCCCTTCTTTTGTATATGTAATGGAATGTGTACTCTCCCCACAACAATAGAGTAAGTACGAAAAACATCAAGAAATGTACTACCTTATCTGAGATTTTGACATCTACTTGCATACCCGAGGAGGGCATCAAACAAAGAAACAACACCATCAACGTATAGATGATCGTGAGATAATAGTTCCTAATATATCGGAGAATAAAATTCATTATTGCCTGTTATTGGATCGTATTTCTCGTATGTTTTTAGGATGAAAAAACTCTATAGTAGAACCAATATTCTGAAAAAGAGAAAGGAACTGTAGAGGATAATACTCTCTACAATTCCTTTGAGTAGTTTTTTCCGAATGCGGAAATTACAATCTATAGATGGAAATATCCTCTTCTTTATAAGGATATAAAACTAAAGAGTATAGAGAGAACTTATAGACTCGTGGCTTGATACTCGTTTAATCGCCAATGCGAAAAGATCTGCCACTGAAAGTACTTTTACCTTTGATGAAGTTTTGTTGTAAGGAATCGAGTCTGTAAAAATCATTTCTGTAAGAGAAGACTTCTCTATGTTCTCCGTAGCAGGATCACTCATTACAGGATGGCTTGCCAAAGCGCGTACACTGCGAGCTCCCTCCTTAATCATCAACTCTGCCGCTTTCGTGATTGTGCCAGCCGTATCTACGATATCGTCAATGAGAAGCACGTCTTTACCCTCTACGTTACCGATAAGACGCATCTCTGCCACTTCATTGGCTTTTAAGCGGGTCTTGTGGCAAATAACCATAGGTACTCCAAGGTGTCGAGCATAACTACTTGCTCTCTTCGTGCCCCCCACGTCTGGGGTTGCGATTACCAGTTTATCGAGAGAGAAATTCTCTTTGATGTAATCCATAAATACAGAGGAGGCATAAAGATGATCTACAGGCACATCGAAGAATCCCTGTATTTGATCTGCGTGGAGGTCCATCGTAATAAGTCGAGTTACCCCTGCAGTGCTTAATAAATCTGCCATCAATTTAGCAGCGATAGATACACGAGGTTTATCCTTTCTATCTTGACGAGCCCAACCAAAATAGGGAATAACAGCTGTAATATAGTGTGCTGATGCTCTTTTAGCTGCATCTATCATGAGGAGAAGCTCCATAATATTGTCCGCCGAGGGAAAGGTAGATTGTACCAAAAATATATCTTTTCCTCTGATGGTTTCTTCGTAAGAAACGGCAAACTCTCCATCGGCAAAATGCTGAGTGGTCATACGCCCCAATGGACATCCAAGGCTTTTACATATCTTCTCTGCGAGATATTTCGATTTTGTCCCTGCAAAAACGGAATAAGATTTTTCGTTCTCCATCATTTATGAGTATTATAAAGTAAATCTCCTATTATATTCCTATCAGAAAGTGAGTAATCTATTTGCTCCTGCAAAAGTAACTTTTCCTATTGAAACCGAGAAGCCTGTTTGAGAAAAAGCTCTTTATTTAATCTTTCGATAAATCTCTTTATTAACTTTGACTCGCAACTCTCTCAAGAGTGGGCAATCTCAAAGGTGTACTTAGTACAGCGGGAAATGTATGCCCTTGTGGGAAAAGAGGAGCAATCGCTATTAAATCGAAAGGAGACTTTCCATTCAATTTCTCCAAGGCCTCTATGGTACTTCTAAGTTGAGGTATACGCCCTGCAAAGAGAAAACGAGATGAAAAATAGGGACTCGCCTCCAGCTTTTCTATCACTACTCCCCTACTGTTTGTACTATGTATCATGGTGATGCTATTCCCTTTTACTTCAATAACCAGAGCCACATGCCCCACTCGACTACTTCTCTTGTTGCGCCCCTTGAAAAAGAGCAAATCGCCAGGACGGGGGGTATCTATTCGGTTTATGATTTGGGCTAAATCGTGCGAAGAGCCAGACATATGGATACCAAAGCAGGAGAATATGTAACGCACATACCCCGAGCAATCCATAGGCCAAGCAAACGGCCCCCTATAACGATAGGGTTTGCCCAAAAACTTTTTCCCCAATGCTATTGCATCATCTATTATCGAACCTGAGGGGGGGATACTATGATAAGTGTACGCCTTGCAGTCAGGAGAGGGAAGATAAATGCCCGATGAAGTATATACCCCTTCTCCTGCAGAGAAGTAAGAAGAACGCGAAGCTTTTGCCTGTTGTACCCTACAACTCGAAAGAGAAAAAGTGAATACTAAAAAAAGTATCGATAAAAGATGAAAGAATCGATGTTTAGTGGTATTTGCTGTATTTGTCATAGCTATTCATATTTTTATGCAAAGCCCTTCAAAGGCAGCTTCTGTATTGGGGAACTCCTCTCTCGCTTGTTGTAGGAGGGTGTCATAAGATTCGTATCTACTGGAGTAATGCCCTATCAGCAATCTTTTCACCTCGGCCTCACGAGCTATTACAGCCGCTTGTCGTGAAGTGCTATGGGCGGTAGCTTCGGCACGTTCGGAAAGCTCATCTCCAAAAGTTGCCTCATGATATAAAAGATCTACCCCTCTAACGCAATCAATGATTGGAGGATGGTATTTCGTATCTGAGCAAAAAGCATAACGACGAGGCGAACGCCCCTTTTTCGTTAGGCGATGGTTGGGAATCTGCTCTCCCTCCTCGGTAACGTAATCTTCTCCTGCCAAAAGATGTTGGTAGTAAGCAATAGGCACTTTATAGAAATCGACCGAAGGCTTATCGAGATGCAACTCGGCACACTTCTCCTCAAAAAGATATCCTATCGTAGGGATACGATGGCTTAAAGGAATGGAAAAAACACGTAGAGAACTGTCTTCATGAACCAAGGTATGGATGCGACAGTCACACTCTCGCACCTCTATCTCGAAAGAGGAATCTGCCAAAAAGCGTTGCTTTATCTCTTGCACATAGTCCTTTATCCCCCATGGTCCGTAGATGGGGAGTGTAGATGCACGTCCTAACAGAGACATCGTGGAGAGTAATCCTGGCAGTCCGAAACAGTGATCGCCATGAAGATGGGAGATGTAAATACTGTGGATTTTGGAGAACTGAAGTTGGGCGCGACGAATGGAGAGCTGAGTACCCTCACCGCAATCTATGAGATAAGTTTTACCTCTGAGTTGCAATGCCTGAGATGTAGGATTATGCCTCATTGTTGGAAGAGCCGAACCACAACCCAATATGTGTAAATCAAAATTCTCCATCCTGCGCAAAGATAATACTTAAGCTATAAAATCTATCGGTTACACCATTATTTGCAGATTCCAGTATCAAGTGCAACGTTGTTGCAAATGTACATCAACAAATTTCATGGACATTCGGAAGCAAAATCTATCTAAGGAGTTTATTTTTCTTATATACGAATAGAACATGTTCTATATACAGCGTGATTTTTTTCCACCAGGATTTTTCGTCAGCGAACTATCTCGTTGGATAATAGAGTGTTACCGTTTTGGAGTAGATGCACAGGTAACGATTTAGAAATGAGCGGAGTGCATTGAGGCACATTGTTTTGAATAGCCAAAGAACGCTCACTTTTACTACTTGCAAAGGTACATATTTGCGAGGGAAAGTGAGCGTCTTTTCTTGTTTTTCTTCTTGTCAGTGAAAGAAAAAAGCAATTACAGCCGTTGCGAGCGGTTGCGATTGATGAGTTGTTTCCATTTCTGCTCGCACCAATCAGTTATGGGAAGTCCGTTGATGGTGAGGAGCGGTCGTTTCTTCTCATCCTTGATGATACGGATTTCGCTATCCTCTTCCGTAAACTCTCTCTTGTACAGCCCCGAATAGGTTTTAGCCGTTCCTCGCTGGGGAGTTTCCGTGCGATACATCTCCGCTATTCTGTCGTCAGAGAAATCCATCTTTCGGAGCATCAGACGAATGTTCAGCAATTGATAGAAGCCATTGAAAAAACGTTTTACCCAATTCCGCTCTTCCTCATAAACCTGCACGGTTTCTTTCAATTCGGCAATGGCTCTGTCTCTTCCCTTGACCGTGTCCTGCAAGAGTACCACCTCCTTTCGGATTTCATTCTTCTCCTTTTGAGAAAGATATCGTTGCCGTTCGGCCTCTTGCTCCAAGTCTGCAATACGCTTCTCTGCCTTGTCGAGTTCGGGGTTCCCAAAGAGGGAGTACAGCGTGCCTTTCATTCGGAGCTTGCCTGCCTGCTTCTCCAGCTCCTTTATCTTGGCTGTGAGTTCCGCCTTTTGAGCTTCCTTCTCTTTCGTGGCTTTGAGAATTTCCTTGTAATACTCCATCGTGGTGCGGTGCTTGGCTACCGAGCCGTGTACGCCCCGTTCCAACCCGAACCGTTGCACTCGCTTGGCATAGTCCGTCTGATACTGCTCCAGTTTCTTTGGCGTAAGCACATCATCGGCACAAAGCCGTACCTTGCTCTTCTTCGTCTTATACTTCCGCTTGCCGTTCTCGGCTTCCTCCTTGGCTTTCCGTCTTTCACCCGTAACAATGGGGACGACCGTGGCGTGAATATGGGGCGTTTCCTCATCTGCGTGTAGCGTGGCAGCGACCACGTTGTCCGCCCCGAAAGTGGAGCGAAGCCAATCCATCGATTCATCACACCACTCGTACAGGCGTCCTTCCTGCTCTATACGAGCCATGTCCTCAGGAGAACTCGACAGAATAAAGCACAGGGCTTTGACTTGGTTCTTTGCTACCTTTCGGTAGATACCGGCTGTGGCGATGCGATGCTCTATCGCTTCGCTACGGTTGGTCACATTTGCAGGGAATTGCACCAATTCCCTGTTCAGGTGTGTGCGAGAAGGATCGACATTACTCGGGGTATATGTCCGCGCTATATGAGCGGTATTTCCCGAGTCGTTGCTTCTCGCCTTGTCTATATGTAATACGGCGTAGCCCATTGTTTGAAGTTTGTTTTAAGGGGTATCCAAAGGGGCGGACTCCCTTGGCTCAGGAGGGTATTTTTAGCGATAACGGAGTGCAGCGTGAAGAAAATACCCTAATGAGCTATGGCATTTCTTGAAATGTCCGCTCCGCCCTGCTCGTACTTCTTTCTTGTTACGTTGCATTCTGTGAATGCCTGCACGCTTTGTTTCTAAGTTTGGCTCTGCAAACTTGCTGTTCTGAGGAACTGCCGTAGCTATCGAAACAAAGCCGTTTATTCGCATACATTTTATTTCCTGCATCTTTGAATACCTGATGATAGAATAATGTTGTTTGCTCTCTTTTGCCTTATCGTCTAAGTCCTCGTTTACGAGGTGGTATCACCTGTTTTTGCCCTGTTCTTTGGGCAACGTGGTACTCATTGAGGTCTTTGTATCGGGAATAGTGTCGGCTCATATCCTCCACGTTGATACCTGCCGATTGTAAAGAATGTAGGGCTTTTCGTCCTGCTTCATCGTTGTCGAGGAATGCCCGAACGAAGTCGATGCCGTTCTCGTAGAGATAGGCGATGGCTCGTGAAATGTTGCTGACCGAGTTCAATACAAGGCAAGGCGCCGTTTCTTTTCCGTTTATCGTAAGAAGGGAAAGGAAATCCATAAAGCCTTCAAAGATGCAGAGAGGGGCGATGTCCTCTCGTCCTGCAATCACAGATATATCCTTTGGAGCAATAGTTCCCTTGAATGCGTTGTCATCCCGAAGCTCATATCCACCAGAACGATTGGGAAATCCGATGGCGGAGTATTCTCGTCCTCCTACCTCGTAGTGGATGTGACGGAGATACCCACTTGCCACTGCAAGATCTATCTTGCGAACCTCTCGAAGATAGCGTTGCAGATGTGAGGGCAACTCATCGCTGATGGAAAGAATATGCCTTCTATTATTTGCTCTCTGCTCATCTCTTCTGTGCTCTATGTGATCTTCACGATGAAAGGAAGAGGGTGCAACGATTGTCTCTCGCTTTCCAGCAAGATGCTTCATCGCTTCATAAGCACTACACCCTTGCATACGCATCACAAGGTCTATGATACTTCCGCCTTGACCTGTGCCGTAGTCGTGCCACAAGTTTTGCCGAAAGTCCACTTTCAGGCTGGCGTTGGGGTCTTCTCGGTAAGGTGCGTGATAAAGAGCATAGCCGTTGTACCGTTTGGCAGGTTCAATACCACAGGCGTGCAGGTAGTCGCCTATCGGTATCTCTTTGATATGTTGTAAATCGTAATATCTTGATTTCATAAGTTGATTCGATGATTACTGTGTGGATAAAAAGGTGATTCAAACGGTGAAAGGGAAAGGCTGTCGGCTCACGGAGGACGCACCTTGTCGCACGCAAAACAAAAAGCCATTCCCTGCTTTTTCCCTTTCACCGTATATACCCTTTCACAGTGAAAGAAGAAAGTATCTATGGCATTTCTCGTTTGCTTGTTTCTTTTCATTGTTCGTACTTCTTCTGTTTGCTTGATTTTGAACTTTCATCCGAAAACGGATGCTGAAACCAAGTTACAGAGGCGAACACAGAGTCCCAAGGCTGGTGTGTCTGTTGCTTCGAGGTACAGAGAAATGCTCCGAAAATGAGTAGTAAAAATGGGAGAAAACAGAACGAAAAGGCTCAAAAGAAGAGAACAGAGAGGAGAACGGCTCTGCAAACGACTTCATCGGATTGCCAACGTCTGCACCCTTTTTCTTCGAGGGATAGGCAAGCGAGAATTATCATTGGTGAGAGAGCATCCAAAAGATGCCGAGTAATCAAAGAAAAGATACCGAGCAATCTCACGGTCGCTCGGTATCTTTTTCCCGTTGTGTCGTGTGGACATTTCACATCATATCGAAGCCACAAGTACGCACTTAGAGAAAAGGGGGTGAAACAGGCGGTTTGTGCTTGTACATTTGCCTGCGATTTCCTGCTGTTTCCCTTGATTTCATCGGTTCTTGGGACAAGGATTTCGCT
>NZ_FUXE01000017.1 GCF_900167105.1 Porphyromonas circumdentaria
ATTTCAAGAGAATGGGATTGCTACATTCCATCACAACGGACAATGGTGCCGAGTTTATGGCTTTTTCTTCCATCGAAAGGGCACTCAAAATTCCCGTTTTCTTTGCAAAACCCTATTGCTCAACCGACAAACCACACATAGAACATCTAAACAAACTAATAAGACAATATATACCGAAAGGAACCTCTTTCTCCGAAATATCGAAACTACAAATCAAAACAATACAAAGCCTGCTAAACAACAGACCCAGAAAAAAGCTAAACTTTCAATCTCCTATAAAAGCCCTTGACGTATATTTGCAACAACGTTGCACTTGACTCTGGAATCTGCACGTTTAATTTGTTGCACCTCGCTATTGATTATATCAAATTATTTACTACCTTTGCAGTCGGATTTTGAAAATATACCTGCGGAAATAGCTCAGTTGGTAGAGCATAACCTTGCCAAGGTTAGGGTCGCGAGTTCGAGTCTCGTTTTCCGCTCTCGGGTTTGGCTCTCCTATCTTGCTTTAGATGGGGGAGTTTTTTTATGGAGTAAAGTAGGTTGAAACCCTTTTTATCGCAGAGGATGACGAAGAGCCTTAGACCCTCTCCGTAAAAGGTTCTGTGTAAACTCAAGTTTCCTCAGGTCTAAACTCAAGTTTGCATAGGTAGAAATGAAAGTTGGCACAGGAGGAAACTTTTTGTAGGTTTCTGCGCAACTCTCACCAAGGTTACAGGAATAGATTCTGTAGGAAAACTCTACCTTTGTCCCTTACTATATCTAATTTGTTCTCTCTAAAATATGTTCGATGAAAAAAGCTTAGCAAAAGCCATTGATACTCCCCTCTTTCACATGATTGGCGAGGCTGCCGACGAATTGGGGGTCGAAGCCTACGTGGTAGGAGGCTATGTACGAGATCTTCTACTCCAACGCCCCTCTTACGATATAGATGTAGTCTCCGTAGGGCGAGGCATCGATCTGGCACGCGCTTTTGCTAAGAAGTGGGGCAGAGGAGCACACCTCTCTGTTTTTGCGAACTTCGGTACTGCTCAAGTAAAAAAGGGAGGGAAAGAGATCGAGTTTGTCGGGGCACGAAAGGAGAGCTACCGCAAGGATAGCCGTAAACCTATCGTCGAAGATGGTACTTTAGAGGAAGATCAAGAGCGAAGAGACTTTACCATCAACGCCATGGCCCTTTGCCTGAATAAAGAGCGTTATGGCGAATTGGTCGATCCCTTCTATGGTCTGGAAGACCTCGAAGACTGTTTGCTGCGCACCCCGTTAGACCCCAATATTACTTTCAGCGACGACCCTTTGCGTATGCTACGTGCTATCCGCTTTGCTACACAGTTGGGCTTCTTTCTGCACGAAGAGACTTTCGAAGCTATCGAACATAATATAGAGCGCATTTCTATCGTTTCTGCGGAGCGTATCATGATAGAGCTAAATAAAATCATGGCATCGCCTCGTCCCTCGATAGGACTTGAACTGCTGGAGCAAACGGGACTTATGAAAATCATTCTCCCAGAACTACTTGCCCTAAAGGGAGCAGAAACAAAAGATGGTATAGGACACAAAGACAACCTTACGCACACCTATCGAGTAGTTGATAATCTGGCGATGAAAAGCGATAAGTTATACTTGCGCTGGGCGGCTCTGCTGCACGACA
Organism: Porphyromonas circumdentaria; assembly: GCF_900167105.1. Lineage (GTDB taxonomy): Bacteria > Bacteroidota > Bacteroidia > Bacteroidales > Porphyromonadaceae > Porphyromonas > Porphyromonas circumdentaria. Next base: position 1,652 of record NZ_FUXE01000017.1, read on the forward strand.
TTGCCAAACCCGTGACCAAACGTTTCGACAAGAAACTGGGATGGACTTTTCACAATCATAATATCGTGGGGGCAAAGATGGTACCTCGTCTATTCAAACGTCTCAAACTGCCGATGGACCATAACATGAAGTATGTTGCCAAGATGGTAGATCTCCATATGCGCCCCTCTACGCTGGTAGATGAGGGGGTTAGCGACTCTGCCGTACGCAGGTTGCTCTTCGAGGCTGGTGACGATATAGACGATTTGATGCTACTGGTAGAGGCGGATATCACGAGCAAAAATCCGCAACGTGTGAAGCGTTATCTCGACAACTATGTTACGGTGCGTCGAAAGCTGAAAGAAATCGAGGAGAAAGACCGCATCCGCAACTTCCAACCCCCTATCTCGGGCGAGGAAATCATGGAGCTATTCTCCCTCCCGCCATCACGCATTGTAGGTACTCTCAAAGAATCCATAAAAAATGCCATACTCGATGGCGTTATTCCCAATGAATACGAAGCCGCCTATCAATATCTACAAGAAAAAGCAACCGCTATGGGATTGACCTGTAAGAATACCCAGAAGTGAGTAAAGCAAAGGAGCGTTTCGACAGTTATTGTATATTAGCCCTTTACAAATAGTATAATAAGAAAAGCTATGAGACATACAGAAGAACACAAACACATTGATTCTTGTAGCCATACCCATGAGCATGACACAAACGGGCATCATCACCATCAAAGCCATACCCATGAGCATGACACAAATGGGCATCATCACCATCAAAGCCATACCCATGAGCATGACACACACGAGCATCACCACCAGCACGACTACACACATGAACACGATGCTCACGGGCACCACCACCATGGGCATAGCCATATCTTAGGGCACCATCATCACGGAGCAGAGGGGAATATCAAAATGGCCTTTTGGCTCAATCTCTCTTTTGCTCTTTTTGAACTCATTGGCGGATTTTTTACCCAGAGTATTGCTATCCTCTCTGATGCTCTACACGATTTTGGCGATGCGCTATCGCTCGGAGTAGCTTGGTACTTACAGCGATTGAGCAGCAAAGGGAGAGATGCCAAATTTAGTTACGGCTACAAACGCTTCTCCCTATTGGGCGCGCTTTTTATCTCTACCATTCTTTTGGTCGGGTCTATATTCGTTATCTCGGCAGCTTTACAGAGGCTCTCCAATCCAGGAGAGCCTAAAGCAGGATGGATGCTTGTCATAGCTATTGTAGGGGTTGTTGTAAACGGGGTGGCAGCCTTACGGATTAGTAAAGGAAGTAGCTTTAATGAAAGGGCTGTTATGCTACATCTTTTGGAGGATGTATTGGGCTGGGTAGCAGTACTTGTGGTGAGTATCGTGATGAACTTTGTAAATGTACCTATCTTGGATCCTATCCTCTCGATAGCTATCTCTTGTTGGGTACTCTTCAATGTAGTGCGCACCCTCTTAGGTACATTTAAGGTACTGCTCCAGGGTGTGCCCTCCGATATCTCTCTGCACGATATAGAAGAGCGTGTTGCGGCGTTGCCCGAGGTGCTTTCGATGCACGACTTGCATCTTTGGAGCGTGGACGGAGAGCTGCATGTACTTACCATTCACGTGGTTTATAATACCACGCAGTGTACGACAGCCGAAGAGATTTTGGCACTTAAGGAACGTGTGCGTGAAGTTATCCGTTCCTGTGGTGTGCAACACGCTACTATAGAGATGGACTCGCCCGATACAGACTGTGGCATGACCTCTTGCTGTGAATAAAGTTTATTAAGATGACGAATTCGCCCATTCTACCCCAAGAAGAGGAAGAAGCGTTTGCATTTGCTTCGCATCGTTTCAAAGCAAGTCACTACGCGCTCGGACGTATTATCATGGAACTCTCTTCTTCGCACCTTTTCCGAAATATTGAAACTGCAAATCAAAACAATACAGAGCCTGTTAAACGACAGGCTCAGAAAAAAACTAAACTTTCAAGCCCCTATAGAACTCTTAATATATATATGCAACATCGTTGCACTTGATACTGGAATCTGCTCCCCCCCCCTGAGCTTTGTGCTTATGTTTGGTTAATTCTCTTTTATAGTATATCTTTGCGAGATAAAGTAATAAAAATATATTTAAATTATGGCATTCAAATTATTCTTAAAGATGTTCGCGCTACTGAGCATGGTAAGCGTATTTTCATGTGCGAAAAAAGATCCAACAGCTTCTTTTGAAAATCAAAAGAATGTAGACACCTCCATTGAGGAAAATGCCCTTCAACTTTATACAGAACTCTACTCCTCCAAGATGAGACAAGGACAGCCTGTGAAGGTTAAGGATGTATCATTAATAGAAACTCTGAATTTTAGAAGTGAAGATTCAGACAAACCCAATGTGGATGTTTGTGTTGTGAACTTCCAAGATGATAAAGGATTTGTTATAATGACAAAGGGCGATGTCGAGACTCCTATTGCGATTGTTGATGCGGGAAACTTCGAGCCTAAACGGGAGCAGCGTTTGACAATCGATTCTGTTCTGTGGGGGGTAATAGACCAATCTATTGTTGATATAATGCTCAATTATGAAAAACAAAAAAAACATCAAATCTTTGTCAATAGAGGGTATAAAGTGGTTGAGTTAATTGAGCCGAAGTTAAAGACTGCGCTCAGACAAAAAGGAGCCTACTTTTATCCTTATAGACCAGCCGATGTAGCGGGTTGTGTCCCAGTGGCACTCGCACAAATTCTGACTTACTACAAAACGATTACTTGGCCAATAAAAAACAGATTAATTAATTGGGCAAAAATTGAAGAAGAAAGCTACAGAAATGGAGGTGAAATGGGGAGCGACTCTCCCGAAGAAACGAGGACAGATCTAAATGAGGTTCTTTGGTGGATTGGATTAAATTCAGGAGCCCACTATGCTAAATATAAGACCTCGACTAATTCCTCTAGAGCACTAAAACTAATGACTCGAAATGGCTTTATAGCGAATACAGGAATGTATGAATACACAGTAAATCAAGTTCGTAGTGGGCTATTAGAAAACAAATTGACATATATGCATGGAGCTCGTTCTGAAAGATATTTTATATTTCATAGCTGGAGTTGGCCTGATGGGGGGCATGCTTGGGTTGTTGATGGTTATGCCAAACTTAGGGATAAAGAAAACAAAGAAACAGAAATGGTTCATATAAACTGGGGTTGGGGACCTATGTATTACAATGGCTACTTTAGAAGTAATGTTTTCAATCCCCACGACTCTGAAGCTATCAGAATGAATGCTTTTAGAGATGGAAATACAAATAACGAGTATAAATATGGTATAGAAATGACTCATGTTTATCCTAGCAGTTTTGACAGATAACACACGAAGATAAAAAACAACACATTATGAAAAAGATTAGTATTCTCGCACTTTGCGTTTTTGGACTTTTGCTTCTCCTTTCTTGTAAACAGAAGTTTAACAAAGATAGCGGACCACAAGACATTGCTTTACGGTTAATAAATGGAACTCCAGAAGTGCTCAATCTGAGTGAAGCCTACTTCTATTTTGAGAGAGAAAGTGACCATCAACTATTTTTTGTAAACGTTAATCCTTCCTCTTCCCCTTCGCCAAAATCCGATAACGAAGTGCACCTTCTTTGGGGTAACGCACCCATAAGCAGGCCTTATGAGGCAATAGAAGACAAAATAGTAGCCCAACAGCCTTGGATGAGGGATCTGGAAATGGAGGGAATACTCCATATTGCATCAAAGGATAAAAAGGAGATCGCTCAGATTAAAATGAGAATTAAGTTAGAAATACATAATCTCACAAGTCCAATAAAAGAAGTCGTTGCCCTCAAAGGTATTGCTTCTCTTCGGGAGATTGAGGAAGGGGCGTTCCACTGTTACAATCCTAAAACTCTTAAGATAGACTTTATAAAAAACGAGTAATCTGTTTCTTTGTAAAGAGGCTCTAAGAAAATAAATCGTTAGAATCTCTCTCCTCCTCCCCTCCCCCCCCCCCCCAAAAAAAAAAACAACTCGCTGTTCCCTTACTTGAGAGGAGGCAGCGAGTTGTTTATTGCCCCTTTAGAGCACCGAGACGCGGGCGATGCCGTGCAGGCGGTTAGTTCCCGAGAGGTAAGTCTTTAAGTAACGTTTCTGCCGTAGTATCTTTCAGTCCGCTACGCGTGGCAAGAATAAGCTCCCATTCGGTAGCAAATCGCTGACGGTCTACTTTGAAATTTTCACTTCCTTTAGCATCCAACAGCCGTATGATGAATCCGACTGTTATTTTATCTGGGTCTATGGCAGGATAGTAGTAGCCTGTTTTCAAATCTTCGGGATAGTTAACCTCGATGATAATACCCAATTCGATGAGTTCTCTTATGATAATCATGGTAAGTCGGATGGGTATCTTGCAGGTATCGGCAATACTCTCTGCCGTGTGAGGCGTTAGATTAGAGATGTCTATAAAACGGTGAACAATGTGACCTGCTACGAGTATGGTAAGAAAATCGTTGTATCTTCTCGACACAAGAGTCGCCTCCTTTTCGTAGTAAAACTTGTCCACATTCTGTATCGCATAGCAGAGCTTAGCACAAAAGAGTATAATGACCCACGTTAGCTGTATCCACAACAATAAGAGAGGAAATGCGGCGAAACTACCATATATAGAGTTGTATTTCGAGATCCACATCATTCCATTGATATACATCATCTGGAAGGTTTGGAAAGCAACCCCCGCCAATATCCCAGACAGCAAGGCTGGGAAGAAGCGCACCTTAACGTTGGGCATCGCCATAAACATACCTACAAATGTAAATACGATAAGTATAAAAGGTATGAGGTGCAGTATCAGCTCGGCAATTGGACCTATAATCACATAATCTTTGACGAAGCTATTTTTTATGGTGCTCATGGCAAGGGTCAATCCCGAAGATACCGTTATGATGATAGGCAACAGGAAGAGCATCGCAAAGTAGCTCATAATCTTCGCTTTGAGCGGGCGGCTCTGAGGCTTTTCCCAAATCTCATTAAAGGCACCCTCTATGGTAGAGAGTAGATTGAATACAGTATAACAAAGCAAAATCAACCCGAACCCGAGGAATATGCCACTACGTACCTGATCTAAGTAGTTGTCTACAAAGTCGAACGAATGGTTCAATTCTTCCCGATGAGAGGGGAAGTAGTCGAGTAGCGTCTTAAAGAAAATATCTTGGATGCCAAAGCCTTTGGCAATACCGAGCAGAACCGCAAGAAGAGGAACAATAGAGAGCACCGTACTATAGGTAAGTGCCGATGCTTTTTGGGTTAGGTTCTCTGCCACGAAACCCTTAATGGCCATATAGATCGATTTGAGGGCATTGAGGTATATGCGATGGATGCCTTTTACCTCATGCTCCCTGATATGCCACATATCTTTCGTTACAAAGAAGAAAAATCGATTAAAAAAATAGTTCCATTTACGGATAAAACGGCTTTTTTTCTTGCGAGTAACGGGTTGGGATTCTGTATTTTTTTTCTTCATCGGGGTATGCTCTATGTTAGATTTCGTATCTATTTACTGTGTATGATGTAAGAGGATTCAACTTCTCTCTTATGCATGGAAAGGGAGCAGCTCCCCCTACCTATATCGGGGGGAGTTATCGAAGTAAATGCACTCCCTCTTGTGCAATAAAGTTACGAAGGGTACTCCCATCGTCAATGCTGGCGATACCCTCTTCCAAAAGGTATAGTTTACTGCCCAAACCTAATTTGAGCAAATCTCGCACCGTCTGTAGAACACAGTAATCTCCTGCAATGCCAGCTACTACGATATGCGTAGCACTGCGGAGTAACTCTGGAACCTCACTCTCAAAGGCACTGTAAGCATCTCGCTCGGAGGTCGTCGCTTTCTCGACCATCTTGTAAGGGATTTTGCGCTCTACCACACTCTTTACAAGCGGTAGTACCTCTGGTGTCAAGGCCGCCCCCTCGGTATAACGAATGCAGTGTGGGGGCCATAGTCCGCCATTTGCTTGAAAGCTACAGTGATCCCATGTGTGTTGGTCGGAGGTTATCACGAGGGCTTCCATTTCTTCGATATGACGGTTTCCCCACTCCGTTAGTAGCTCCATAGCTCTTCCTGCGTGAGGTACTGCCAAAGAGCCACTAACGAAATCTACCTGAGGGTCTACGACCAACAGAGTATAGGGTTGAGTTATTTTCATAGCAGCAACGTTTGGAATGCAGCCTCTTGCGAGAGATTACGGAACTCCTTATCGATACGTAAGCGTGTTACGAAGTCTGGATTGCGACGCAAAGCTTCGCGCAAATAGTTCAAAGTAGCTTGCTTATCGCCCATACGGTTGCTTACGATTGCTTTCAAATAGTCAGTCGTAGCGTTGGTACGTTCGATACTTTCGAGAGTCTCGAGGGCTTGCTTGTAGTTTCTGTTGAGGAGTTGTGCCACGGCTGCATTATTACTCTTGGTATCCGCATAAGTAGCAAGTGCTTGCTCATACTTGCCTTGTTTGAGGTAGAGTAGACCAAGAACTTCATTACTTCCCTTTGTAGAGGAAGCAATCGATGTGCCGATAAGCTCCTCGGCACTCTTCAAATCGCCCTTTTCGAGCGCAACCAAAGCGAGGTTCAGACGAGTTTCGGGTAGGTCTTGTATCGCACGAGCGCGTTCGTACCACTCGACAGCTTTGCTCATATCTCCCTTTTGCAAGTAGAGAGAGCCTATATTGTTGTAAGCGCGAGCATCCTTAGGATGGAGCTGAGAGGCTTGTAGGTAGAGTTTCTCTTGTGTAGCTATATTGTTCTCGAGGGTTACAGCATAGAGAAGTTCTTCTACGGTGAGTGTTTCGGGAGCTGTACGTGCCAAACGGCTCAACTCTTCGTCACTCTTGCCAATGGTCTCTATGTTGGCCGTAAGACGAGAACGACGTAGCAGCGGCAATATCTCTTTGGCAAGTTGATCATATACAACGCTGATGTTGCGTATCTCCTGCTCACGCTCTTCGGGATCACTGTACATAGAGAGTACTCGTAAGATGAGTTCCTTGTCTTGGATAGAACTACGCTCTACAAACGAGCGAAATCCCTCCCAGTCTTGTGCTGTATAGTGAGCACTTATCTCTACCCCTTTTTTCCACTCCTTATCGAGAGCAGCTGTTGTATTGCGCTCTCTTTGGGCAGAAAGTCTCTCATTCAAAGCTACTCCCCCATCGGGCGAAGCGTACGCCTGTACTTCTACAGAAACACGTTGGTTCGGTGCCTGCTGAGCATTCTCCACTAACTCTCTCCACTCCTGTACGTCCTCTTTTTTCCATTCCTGTGAGCGGATGTTGGCTTGCTGTATGAGGAAGTGAATATCGGCATCGAAGCGTTCCTTAATAATCCTCTGGAAAGCATCGGGCGCAATAATAGGAGTAGCACCCGAAAGATCGGCCAAAGTTTGTGTAGCGAGCGTGCCTTCTCCTATTTTTATCTCGGGCAAATTGACCCCTTTACCATTGATAGTGGCGTTAAAGGTCATATAAAGATCACTTTCCATCAGACGAGGATCGGAGTAATCAAAGTAGGTATTCATACGTATAATACTCCCTTGAGCGTAGTTTACAGAGCGGTAATTGTCCAAAACTTTCTCTCCTTGAATTGTTTCCGTTACCCCCCAAGTTTCCCCTCCAGCATAGCGAAGAACGGGTAGGAAAGAGACTTTGGCTTTCTTGTGCATCCATTTAGAGGGTATGCTCACAGAGATGGTAGTTGGTATCTGCTCTCCCATTAGTTCCAAGGGGCGAGGTTGCGTTGTAAAGTTTTGCTCTGAAAGGGGCTTAAGTTTAGGCGTACAAGAGGCAACCATAAGTGCAGTTGCCAGACACAATGAAGATGTGCGCAAAAATTGTTGGGACATACTAAGCGTTGTTATTTAATAGTTTTTGTTGTCAGATATTTTTTGCAAGAGGAGTAGATAGCCCCCAAAAGCAGTAAGAGCAAGAGTATGAGTGCACCGAAAGCAATTCTTTCGGTAGTGGCAATCGAAGTAGGGGCAAATGTTAAGCGCAAGGAATGTGTGCCCGCAGGTACGATAACTCCTCTTAGCGTATAGTTTACGCGTATGATAGGTACTTCTTTGCCATTTACGGTAGCTATCCATCCCTCGGGATAGTATATTTCTGAGCAAACCAGCAAGGCATCTTGTCCTACCGAAGTAAGGTACTCTACCTCGTTGGGTGTGTGCTTAATGAGGGTAACATTTGCAGTGCTGTCGGAAAGAGGAGCGAGCCTTTTGAGATTATCATCTACAAAACGGGCATCGACGATTGCCGTGGTGCGAAGGTCTTCTGTATTGAGTGCCTTCATCTCGCTATTGGCATCGGAAACGACCTTTATACTTTGGGCAAACCATGCAGGGCCATAAGCTCGATCATTAAAGAAGGCTTTTGGCATTCCTGTCTCGGGGTCGGGCTGGATGATATAGCGCGTATTGAGCATATTTACTACCTCTTCATTGCCTTTGAGCAACTGATGAGTAATGAGGTCTTGATAACGCTGGAGTTTGGCAGCATGATAACCGCCCACACTTCTATGCCAACGGCTTGTTGTCGCATCATTAAACGAATTGACGGACATATTCCAAACACGATACCCCAAGGTCTTATCTTGAAGAATAGTACGGTCTGCCTCGGTTTGTGGTGCTGCCATTGCGGCTACCTGTGCAGGTCTTTGATACATTGCGTCGTATAGATAGCGTTTATCTACCAACCACAAGTCTACTAGCGTAATAACCCCTAATAGTATCAGTACGGGTACCTGTTTTACTTTTCCCTTGGTGTAGAGCCAAACAATTCCAGACGAAAGGAGTATTACGATGAGAGCATGAAGTGCATCGCTACGGAGCATACTGCGACGTACTCCCACAAGCGCATCACGCAACCCTATGTATTCGGGGTTGGAGAGTATAAGCTGTCCCAACTGCTCCTGCTCCATTGAAGAGAGGAAACTAAAGAATAAATCGGGCACTGCTATAAAGAGTAAAAGCACTACTGTAGGTATGCCTACGGCTGTAATCGTAGCCCATTTCTTTTCTTTAAGAATGCTGGGTTGCTTCATCACCTCTACCAAACCTAAGATTGCTAAAAGTGGAATGGTCAGCTCGGCAATCACCAGAATAGAGGAGACTGCTCGGAAGTTATTGTACAGTGGGAAGTAATCGATGAAAAGATTTGTCAGAGGCATAAAATTCTTACCCCATGAAAGTAGTATGGATAGGAGGGTCATAGCTATCATAACCCACTTAATAGGCCCTCGCACCAGAAAACAACCGAGTAAGAAAAGGACACAAACGAAGGCCCCTACATAGACAGGTCCTGACGTAAAAGGTTGTTCGCCCCAATAGGATGGGATCCCAGCTATTGTCTGTTGGTACATCGGAGCTACGTCTTCTATCTGTTTCGGATTAGCCCCCAAAGGCACCGAAGCTCCGCCCCTTATATTCGGTACGAGCAAGCTCCATGTTTCCCCCACTCCATAGCTCCACTGAGTAATGTACTCTTTGTCGAGTCCCGATTGCGCCTTCTCTGCCCGTTGGGCGAGGGAGGCATCTTCTGCATCCAATGTCAATTCGCTGCCGCCTCGCATGGTCTCTTGGGCATAGCGGTAGGTATGGTACAAATTGGACGAATTTATAGCAATCCCGATAAGGCCCGCTATAAGAGCCACACCCGTTGAACGCAAGAAGTCACTTATATGATGAGTGCGAATGGCTTCGATGAACCACCCTATCACCATAGCCCCCATTACGAAAAGGAAGTAATAGGTCATCTGTACGTGGTTAGCCAGTAGCTGTAAAGCGGTAAAAAAAGCCAGTACAAAAGCTCCCTGCAACCATCTCTTGCGGTAAATCCATATAAGCCCTGCTAAAGTAGGAGGGATAAAGGCAAGTGCCGTGAGCTTCCATATATGCCCAGCAGCTATGAGGATAATGAAGTAACTGGAGAAAGTCCACATAAGAGCCCCGATAGTTGCGGGGATATTCCGTACCTGTAAAGACTTCAAAAGTAGGAAGAAGCCTATCATCATAGCGAAGAGCAACCACGGAGACTCTCCCATAAGTCGTAGTGGCCAACGGAGGGTATAGACCTTTTCTGCCTTAGACAGAGCCTCGGTAGAGGGGTAAGAGGGCGATATTTGATACATCGGCATCCCTCCAAAGAGACTGTTGGTCCAGTAGGAATGTTCGCCCGTAGCTGCCTCATAGTCTCGCACGTCCTGCCCGTTGCCCGAAGCCCCCGCTACATCTTGTTGGAAGAGCACTCTTCCCTCCCATGTTGCAGGCATGAAATAGGTCGTGGCTATGATGCCAAATAGGACGATGATAACCGCATAGGGCCATAAAACCTTAAGGCGTTGTAGTAGAGCGTTCGAGTTCATTGTGTCTGTCTTCATGAGAAAATACTCGGGCTTTATTAGATACTATGTTTTACGATCGAAAAGAGCTCTTATAAGTCCCAATCCATACCCAAAGATCTGAGTAAAGGAGGCTATAACCGCATACCCAGCTACTTTTATACTGCGGGTGCGCACAAGAGCGTCGAAAAAGAAGAGAAAAGCCAAGCCCCCGATAGGAAACCATGACCAAAATGTACATACCCCCCCTACAAAAAAGAGGATAAGGAAGAGGGTTGCCACAGAGGGCAGTAGATGAATAGGGCGTAAAGAGTGAGGATGGCGACGACTTAGAGCTACACGAGCCCCCCCGAACTTGAATACTTGGCGGAAAAACTGTAGGAAAGTGCTACGCCTTTTATGGTAGACAAAAGCCTCGGGAATAAGTTGTACATGTGCCCCCCTTTGGTGTAAACGCATACTGAAATCGAGATCTTCGCCGTAACGCATAGAGGGGTCAAAGCCTCCCATCTCTCTATACAGTGCTGTACGACAACCCAAATTGAAACTTCGGGGGTAGTAATGGCTAATTCGTTTTTTCCCCCCTCGTATGCCCCCAGTTGTAAGGAAAGAGGTCATCGAGTAGTTTATCGCTTTCTGCACGGTGGTAAAGTCGGCATGGGCTGCATCGGGTCCACCGAAAGCATCTAAAGGAGCCCCTTTGTCTCGATAGCTATTGAGTGCCTGCTCTATAGAAGCGATGTACTGTGGCGGTAAGATTATGTCGGAATCTAAGAGGACAATATACTCCCCCTCTGCCCATTGGCTCCCTATATTGCGAGCCTTTGAGGGTCCGCCGTTGGGTGTAGCGTGGTATTGTATGGAGAGCTGCCCTTGATAACGCTCTACCTCTGTAAGACAGGGACGGGAAGAACCATCCTCCACGATAATAACCTCAAATGTTTTCAGCGTCTGTACCGCGAGGCTCTGCAGAAGCTCTTCGACCTCTTCAGGGCGGTTGTAGACGGGTACGATTATCGAGTATCGAGGTGGAATAGGCATAGTAGCATCCAGAGGGAACGTTATTCGTTGAGTTGCCACTCGGCACCCTCTTTGGTATCTTTAATGGTAAAGCCCAATTCGGTGAGGGCGTCTCGGATTTTGTCCGAAGTAGCCCAATCCTTTTGGTTCTTAGCTGTTTGACGGATGTCGAGGAGTAAATTAACCGCTCCCTTATAGGCTTCTGTGCCAGAGTTACCCGACACGCGCTCGTCTTTCATACCTAAAATGTCGAAGAGATAGAGGCGGTAGATGCGCTTCAGCTCCTCTAAATCTTCTTGAGAGATTTGCTCCTCGCCACTGCGGAGGCGATTGATGAGCTTTGCAGCATCGAAGAGGGTGGCGATAACGATAGGCGTATTGAGGTCGTCGTTCATAGCTTCGGTGCATTGAGTTGCTATCGAAGCTACATCGCAACTGCTTTTACCATTTGTCGTGAGCTTATCGAGTTGATCATTGGCATCCAAAAGACGCATCAAACCCTTGTTGGCAGCTTGTAAAGCCTCATTGCTAAAGTCTACCGTCCCTCTGTAATGCGCCCCCAATATAAAGAAGCGGATGGTCATGGGAGAGTAGGGCTGTTCCAGTTTGTCGTGCTCTCCCGAGAAGAACTGATCAAGGGTAATGAAGTTCCCCAAACTCTTGCCCATCTTTTTACCTTCGATGGTAATCATGTTATTGTGCATCCAATAGCGCACCATTTGGTGCCCTTGAGCAGCAGTAGCTTGGGCTATTTCGCACTCATGATGGGGGAAAACCAAATCCATACCCCCTCCGTGTATATCGAAGCTCTCGCCCAAATACTTTCTTCCCATAGCGGTACACTCGCAGTGCCACCCTGGGAAGCCTTCGCTCCACGGAGCTGGCCAATGCATAAGATGCTCGGGTTTGGCGCATTTCCAGAGGGCAAAGTCGAGCGGGTTACGCTTCTCATCCTGCCCATCTAAGATGCGGGTGTTGGCTATCATATCTTCTATATTGCGTCCGCTTAGGATACCGTAGCCAAAATCCCTATTGAATTTCTCTACATCGAAGTATACCGACCCTTTGCTTTCATAAGCGTAACCTGCTTCAAGAATCTCTTCTACGAGTTTAATCTGCTCAATGATGTGTCCGCTTGCCATAGGTTCTATACTCGGAGGCAATACGTTGAGTGCCTCCATAGCATGGCGGTAACGGGTCAGATAGTACTGAACGACCTCCATCGGTTCCAGTTGTTCCAAACGAGCCTTCTTAGCCACTTTGTCTTCTCCTTCATCGGCATCGGACTCTAAGTGCCCCACGTCGGTAATGTTGCGTACGTAGCGCACTTTATAACCGAGATGCGTAAGATAGCGAAAGAGTATATCAAACGTGATGGCAGGTCGAGCATGTCCCAAATGAGCATCGCCATAGACGGTGGGGCCACATACGTAAAGCCCTACATGGGGTGCTGCAATCGGGATAAACTGTTCCTTGCTTCTGCTGAGGGTGTTGTAGAGAAAAAAAGGATGTTCCATAGATAGCGATACTATACTAATTTATGTAGACAAAGATACAGTTTATCGCACAACCTTAAAAGGACGAGAGGAGAGAAGCTTTTCTTTCTGTGCGATAAGATCGTCGACTGGCAGTGTCTGAAAAATGAGTGCAAGTTCTGGATTCCTTTTTTTTGTGTTGGAGCGAAGAGAGGGAAAATGGCAACTTCAACAGGGCGGACTTTTTTCTCTGTAGCTACTCTTTTAATGCTTATATCACACTAATTTTCCTCTTTTGTGGTGTGCTGTTTTCTATATTAGGATTGAATATACATATACGCAATCTTAATATACATATACGCAACTTGGAAATATATATATGCAATCTGCAAATAAAAAAATACTCCTAAAGAAAGTAACTTTTTTACCTATCAAATTCACTTTCTAAAGGGAAGCAACACAACTATACAATACCACACGAATGGTTTCTCAAAAGCAAGAGCAGCGGTATAGGATCGAAAAATGAGACTATGCCATCGTGCATAACGGAGGTAGCACCTCTCTCGAAAGAAGAAAAACGCAAGGCAGAGAATTCAATACGATAAGTTTAGACAACTCCCCTCCCCCTCAAAGAGAGGTGTTAGAGCCTAAAGGAAGAGAGTTTGCTTAGAGGCTTTAGAGAGCTACCTTGAGAGCGTGCCTGCGTTTAATGTTAGTATTCCGTGGGAGTACTAAGGATTTCTTTCAACACCTCTACCCCTCTCGACACAGTAGGGACTTTCTGAATGCGTGCCACCCTCTGTCCTTTCTTGCCCTGCTCTATAAGACACGTCTTGGTATTACGAGTTATGTAAACCAAAAGGCGAGAGAAAAGATCGGATTGATAGTAGGCACTGGCAGGGTCTTCGGGCAGGAAAAGATTCATACCCTCCTTGCGGAGCGTTATTTTTATAAGTCCCAATTTTCGTCCCCAAGAGCGCAATGAGGGTACGCGTATGAGTTCCTCTCCCTCTTTGGGTATTGCCCCGAATCGATCCTTCAGTCGCAAGCAGAAGTTCTCTATATCCTCTTCGGAAGTGAGACTATCCAACTCTCTGTACAGTGTAATACGCTCGGCATCTTGAGGTATGTATTCGGGCGGAAAGGAGAGGGCTAAATCGCTCTCAAAAACAGTGTCTAAGGGCTCTTCCAAAGCCTCTTTCTCCTCGGCAAAGAGGTTAGAAAACTCCTCTCTCTTTACTTCTCTTACGGCTTCGTCAAATACTTTGTGGTAGGCATCTATACCCATGTCGGCGATGAAGCCACTCTGCTCGCTTCCAAATATATTACCAGCTCCCCGAATGTCTAAATCCTGCATAGCGATACGTAAGCCACTACCCAAGTCGGAGTAGCCCTCTATTGCCCGCAAGCGTCTCTGAGAAGTATCATTCAGTAGGGAAAGAGGCGGTGCAATAAGGTAACAAAAGGCTTTTCGAGAGGAGCGTCCCACGCGCCCTCTTAGCTGATGCAGACTACTAAGTCCGTAGTGATGCGCTCTATCTATAATAATCGTATTGGCATTGGGTATATCTATACCGTTTTCTATGATAGTGGTAGCGACCAACACGTCGTACTCTTGACGAGCAAAGTCGAGTATAATTTCTTCTAAATCGGAAGGTTGCATCCGTCCATGTCCTACGGCAACACGGCATTTAGGCACATTGCGACGAATCATAGCGGCGATATCTTCAATATCCTCTATGCGATTATGCACATAGTATACCTGTCCTTTGCGACTTAGCTCGAAGTTTATTGCCTCGGCTATAATCTCCGCATTAAAATCGATTATCTCTGTTTGTATGGGATATCTGTTGGGCGGAGGGGTAAGTATATTGCTCAGGTCTCTTGTACCCATGAGGGAGAATTGAAGGGTACGAGGAATTGGCGTGGCACTCATGGAGAGCGTATCGACATTAACCTGCAGTTGCCTTAAAGCCTCCTTGACTTTAACGCCAAACTTCTGTTCTTCGTCTACGATGAGTAGGCCTAAATCTTTGAACTGCACATTCTTCCCCACTATGCGATGCGTACCGATGATGATATCGATCTTCCCCTCGGCCAATTCCTCCAGTAGTTTTTTTGTCTCTTTAGCACTCCTTGCACGAGAAAAGTAGGCAATCCGTACGGGGAAGTCTTTGAGCCGCTCGCTAAAAGTACAGTAGTGTTGGTAGGCAAGCAGAGTAGTAGGCACCAGTACGGCCACCTGTTTACTGTCGCACACAGCTTTAAAAGCAGCTCTTATGGCTACTTCCGTTTTTCCAAAGCCTACATCTCCACAGAGCAAACGGTCCATAGGTCTTGCCTGCTCCATATCATGTTTCACGGCTTCGACTGCTTTTAACTGGTCGGGCGTTTCCTCATAAATAAAAGAGGCCTCTAACTCTTTTTGCAGGTAGCTATCGGGAGAGAAAGCAAAACCCTCTGCTTCTTTACGTGCGGCGTAGAGTACGATAAGTTCTCGGGCTATATCCTTTATCTTCTTCTTGGTCTTCTCTTTGATGCGTAGCCATGCTCCACTACCGAGTTGGCTCAATTGGGGTTTGCCATCATCTTTGGCACGATACTTCGAGAGTTTCCTGAGATTGTGCAGGCTGACAAGAATATAATCGTTATTACGGTACACGATTTTGAGTACTTCCTCCTCCTTCCCCTCTCGCATCATAGTTATCAAACCAGCAAACTGTCCTATACCATGATCGTAGTGGACTATATAATCTCCAGGATTGAAGCTGTTCAAGTCCTTAATGGTAAGGGAGACCTTTCCCAAGCGTACCTTATCACTTTTGAGTTGATACTTGTGATAACGCTCAAAGAGTTGATGGTCGGTGAGGAAAACCTGATGTGTGGTGTGGTCTTCGAACCCCTCGTGAAGTGTGATAGGAAGCTGCAGGGGGAATAAATCTTCTCGCCCCAAATCGGACAATATCTCTTGCAAACGCTCTGACTGATTAACCCCCTCGGAAAGAAAGTATACCGTATAGCCCTCGTCTCTATAACGCTGTAAGCCCTCTATGAGTAAATCAAAATTCTTATGGAACAGTGGCTGAGCTGTAGTTTGGAAAGGAACCTCGGGTAGGGAGGATAAGCGATGTGAGGAGTGCAAATGTAGCGAAGAGAGTGAGCCCATCTCTTGCACCAACTGATCACACGAAAGCAAATGGGCTTTCATGTCGCTGGTAGCATCAAATCCCTCCCCTCCCTCGATCACTATAGCCTCGGTTTTGTCAAGTTGTTCGAGGGTGTCTATCGTGTGGTCATAATCGGCAAAAACGATGCGATACGTAGCAGGAAGAAGTGAGAAGAGCGAGTTCTTATGCTCTGAATCTATGAAAGAGAGTTTCGAAACGATACTGACCTCCTCTACTTTCTTTTTGGAAAGCTGTGTCGAGGGGTCAAAGGTTCGGATGCTTTCGATCTCATCGTCGAAAAAATCTAATCGGTAGGGAAAGTCGCTGTTGTAGGAGTAAATATCTACGATACTTCCTCTAAAGGCTACTTCGCCTGGTTCGTACACGTAGTCTGTAAGGGTAAAGCCCTCTTCTAAGAGCCACTCTCTTAACTGGGAGAGATGGCACTTCTCACCTACTGCATAGTGCAGTATTCGCTCCTCAAGCTCTTCCTTGTTGGGGATAGCTTCCGCCAAAGCCATCGGATAGGTTACTACAAGAGGCATTGACCCATTGCTGAGAGCAGTAATGAGCTCTGCTCGGAGCACTTCGTAGCCTGCATCTACATGGCCATACTTTATATGTCTGCGAAACGAAGAGGGATAGAAAAAGACCTCTTCTTTACCGATTAATTGTACCAAATCTCCGTAGAGATAACCAGCTGCTTCCTCGTCAAAAGCTACTATCAAGAGAGGTTGTGAGGGCAATGGCAGTTCTCCCCATGTACTTCCTTTATAGAGAGCGGAAGCAAGGGCTGCTATGGCAGAGCCTTGTATACCTCGGCAGAGCAGGGCTGGCTCTTTGCTTTTTTCTATGTTTTGTATAGCCGATTGCTTAGCCCATTGTTCCCAATGGCTGTTGCTTTGCTTTGTTTCCCGATTGAGGGGGCTATTTGGGGCTGTTTGTGCGCTCTTCGTTGTACTCATGCTATACAGGATTTTGGTAGGGGTAAAGTTACTTTTTTCTATTGGAGTCTTTGCAAAGGGTTCCTCTTATTAAAGAAAAAACCTTCGGAATAGAGCAACTCTATCGAAGGTCATAGATAACAGATAAAAAAAGAGGAAGAGAGAAGTTTTCCTTCAAGAGATCACTTTCTGAAGAAACTCAAAAAAACCGTCTTGAAGAGCAGTTTAATATCTCCCCACATACTTCTGTTCTGTACGTACTGTAGATTTAGTTCTATTTTCTTGGGCATAACGACGTCTCGAAAGTAGGCTTCTGGGTCTTCCGCCTTGCCTAACAGAGCATTTTCATCTCTGAAATAAATTGAAGCATTGCTTGTAATACCAGGGCGCACCGAGAGGATAGGCGCATAAAGATCTGGATAGAGCTCCACTTGCTGGCGTACCAAAGGACGAGGACCTACGAGGCTCATATCGCCTTTCAACACATTAATCAACTGAGGCAACTCATCCAACTTAAGCCGACGTAACACATAACCCGCTCTGGTAATACGAGGGTCATCATCTCCTACAGTAATCAACTGGTCTTTCCCCCAATCTTGACATCCCATGGAACGAAACTTATAGAGGATAAAGTCTTTGTTGTGACGTCCGACACGTGCTTGGCGAAAGAATACCGTTCCCTTGCTATCGAGCTTTATCCATAGGGATACGATTAGAAATACAGGAGAGAGGAGGATAAGTCCTAATAAGCTGACAATAAAATCAAGTAATCTCTTCATTTGGTGTTATTGGTACTTATCGGTCTCTTCACATTCCATATTTGTTGCATAAAGGTCGTAAAACAAACCTGTCTCTTACAAAAGAGAGACAAAATTACTCCCAAACAGTGCCCATGTAAGGGACTCGGTTAGAGTTTAGAAACCGCAATTACTCCGCAAAAGTATATACTTTGTACGATAACTAACGAATCAGAGTAATAATTCTTTTAATTAAGAATCTCTTTTTCTATCAACTCCACGGGAAATAGAGGTATCCTCTCGACTACTTAGGTGCTCCTTTTCCTCGGCAAAGTGCTATATCATACAAAAAGAGCCCGCAAAAGAGATAAGGAACGTATATTCTCTTTACCTTTGTGCGCAAATGAATCAAGAGTTCGACATTAGAAACGAATCGTTTAAGCCCGAAACCGAGGAGCAGTTTGAAGCCGCTCTTCGGCCTGTCAGCTTTCGATCTTTCAACGGACAGGAAAAGGTAGTAGAAAACCTTTCTATATTCGTCAAGGCCGCTTCGTTGCGAGGCGAAGCCTTGGATCACGTATTGCTACATGGCCCTCCTGGCTTGGGAAAGACCACACTCTCCAATATTATTGCTGCCGAACTGGGGGTGGGAATTAAAATTACCTCGGGGCCTGTACTCGACAAACCAGGAGACTTAGCTGGTTTGCTCACCTCTTTAGAGCCCAAAGATGTACTCTTTATCGACGAGATACATCGTCTTAGCCCCATTGTAGAGGAGTATCTTTACTCGGCAATGGAGGACTTTCGGATTGATATCATGATAGATAAAGGACCAGGGGCTCGCTCTATCCAGATAGACCTTAATCCCTTTACGCTCATCGGAGCTACTACACGTAGCGGTTTGCTCACCGCACCATTGAGAGCACGCTTCGGGATTAATATGCACTTGGAGTATTACAACGTTGAGACAATTAAGTCTATCGTCTTGCGCTCGGCAAACATATTGGGCGTTCCCTGCAACGATGCTGCCGCTCTTGAGATAGCAAGCCGCAGCCGAGGTACACCGCGTATTGCGAATGCGTTACTGCGTCGCGTGCGTGACTTCGCGCAGGTCAAAGGCGATGGAGCGATCGATTTGGATATTGCCACCTATGCCCTGGAGGCACTTAATATAGACAGTTACGGACTGGATAATATAGACCACAAACTTTTGGCTACGATCATAGACAAGTTTTCGGGAGGCCCTGTGGGGCTTACCACTATAGCTACCGCCATGAGTGAAGATGCGGGGACGATAGAAGAGGTGTATGAACCGTTCTTAATCAAAGAGGGATTCCTCAAGAGAACTCCCAGAGGGCGCGAGGTTACCGAGTTGGCATACCGACATTTGAACAGACCCTTTACGGGGGTACCTTTAGGGCTTTTCTCTGAAGATGTATAGTATTAAAAACAAGGTTATTACAGTAAACTATCGATAGGATATATCCTATCGGATGTTAGTACTTGTACAAACTCCAGTTACCATAGGTGCTAACTTGAGTTTAGACCTATGAAAACTTTGGAAAAGATTATAGGAAACTTGCGTTGGCTCTATCGCTTTCAGAAACATTGTTAAACAGCTCGACACGATGAAGATATTTACTCTCTTTGAATTGAATAGTTCTATTCGAAGAGCCTTTGACCGCTACTTCAACGGTATGTACTGGGTCAAGGGAGAAATTAGCGGTCTTATGCGCTCATCCTCTGTGCAGAGCTGTTACTTTGATCTTATAGAAAAAGAGGAAAACTCCCAACGAATAAAGGCAAAAGCGGCTGCCGTTATCTGGTCTTCCATAGCCCCTCAACTTATTGGCAAGTTTGAGCAAGGCACAGGGCAGAAGTTTCAAAGCGGATTGAGCGTACTTCTACTTGTAAAACTCCGCTATCACGAACAATATGGGTTCTCGCTCGATGTTTTAGACATAGATCCTTCTCATACATTGGGTGGTATGGCACTCAAACGTATGGAGACCATTAAGCGACTCAAGGCAGAGGGGTTACTTGCATTACAAAAAGAGTTGCAACTGCCTCTACTCATCCGACACGTTGCCATCATCAGTTCTCCTACTGCAGCAGGATATGGAGACTTTTGCCGTCATATTACCGACAACCGCTACCACTACCCGTTTCTCTTGCAACTCTATCCCGCAACGATGCAGGGAGAGAATACAGAAAACTCGGTCATAGAAGCATTGCAACGCATTTTACAATCGAGCATTCCGTTCGATTGCGTTATCATTATTCGTGGTGGGGGTGCGGTGAGCGACCTCGTCGCTTTCGATGGATATACCCTTTCTGCCGCCGTGGCACGCTATCCGCTCCCCGTGATTACGGGTATAGGGCACGAACGCGACCAGAGCGTGTTAGATATGGTAGCCCATTTGGCACAAAAGACACCGACCGCCGTAGCCGACTTTTTGGTACAAAGGCGTAGGGGCGAGAGCGATCGGATAGAGTCTCTTGCCGAACAACTATGCAGGGCTGTAGGGATTATGGTCGATATGAATGCGCGCTACCTCGACCGACTGCTTTTGAAACTCCCCAAGGCGGTACAAATGGTAACTCATAGAGAGGAGCTGAACGTACATCACTTAGAGCAGAAACTATTTCGAGAAATGGGCTATATGCTCTCCAACCACCACAATGGACTCACGTTGCTCGAGCAGCAACTATCTATCCGCACGCATCGACTTTTGGAGCAACAGCATGTTGCCCTCCACAACCTTACCGACAAGATATGGTACCTTATCCCTTTTAGAGTATCTGAGGAAAAGCAACGGTTGGCACACTTCGAGGCGGTACATTCGCTCTTAAGCCCCCAAAGTACACTTAAAAGAGGGTATAGCATCATACGTAAAAGAGGCAGAAGTATATCCTCGGCAAGTGACATAATCGTAGGAGAAGCTCTTGATATATTGCTTTACCAAGGTACGCTTGAAGCGGTGGTAACAAAAACAACCCTCCCGAACGATGCCGAGAGGGTTGCAAATGATGAATAACTCCTATCCCAACCAAGAGGCAGAGCTATATTTGCTTCACATAATCACTTAGTGGGGTGATTCTTACGCTTTTTATCTGAGAAGTAAAGAATGACTATAAGTACCACGAAAGAGAGTAGCATGAGCCCCATCTCCAAGACATAATCCAACGGATGTACCCATATCTCCTTAAATAAATCCCATCGTCCGAGGATTTCCACAAAGTTCCAAAAGATAATTACCGTAGGTATAGCGTAGCGAATTGCTGCGCCGATTTCCTTAATGCGGATAAGGCGAACGAAAAGATAAAGTGCCCAAACCAACGAACCGAAAGCAACAATATAAGTAATGGGATGGCGGTCGCCCAAGAAAGCGTTATCATACACGAAGAGAAGTAAGAGGTAGAAAGTCCACAAAAGGATATTCAACTCCATGAATGTAATGATTGACTTGTTTTGTAGCGATGGGGTGAAAGTGTACAAACCCTCTCTGCGTACCACACGACGTTGTATCCAATTGAGGAATGTACACCCTGTACGAGAATTAAAAAGGTAGCCCAACATAGTCATTGCCCAGAAGCCAATACTCGATGGCATCAAAAGGTATTCGGGCTTGGTTACAATCTCTCCATTCTCCATCAAGGGTTCTATCCCATAGCGACGAGCTATATAGACGTAGCCAAACTCTATCCATCCCGTCCAAAAGAGTAGCCCCCCGATGAAGCCGAGTAGTGTCTGTTGCCCCGTTCTCTTTACATAAAAGCCGATCAGGGTTATAATCAGACCGATAAATCCCATGAGAAAGGCCGCAATAAAGAGCTGATTATCCCCAAAAAGATGCTCACATAGAATCATCAAAGCATGCCCTAATGGCATACTAAAGAGTACGATCAAAAAAGCCCATACTCCATTCAAACTGAATCTTTTTTTATTGGTTTCCATACTAAATCAATATTCTCATTTGTAGTTTACTGCGACAAAAATAGTATCTAGTTGTATTATTACACTCTTTTTAGATACGATTATGTTTTATATGGTGCAGATGGTTGTCGTAAAAAGAATCCTTTTCTGTTTTACCAGGGTAATAGAATTTAATAAATTTCTACCCCTACGCAGTGTTTTGAAACTCCATACGCACCTTCTGAGTCCTATATCGGTCGGCAAATCTTCTCATACACAAAACAATATTTCATAATATATCAGGAAAAATAGGTACATTTGCTACGATTTGTACCCCTATATTTAGCGGTACTTATGGATATACCAGATTAAACAAAAGAGATAATTATAAAAGAATATGACAGATAAAGTAAGCTATGCGTTGGGATTGAGCATCGGTTCCAATCTTAAGGGAACAGGAGTAAACGATCTCGTAGTAGAAGATTTTGTAGCGGGGGTAAAGGCCATTTTTGAGATGACTACTCCCTCTATTTCACCAGAAGAGGCACAAAATGTTTTAGGTGCTTTCTTTGAAGAGCTCCAAAATAAAACAAAAAATGCCAACTTGGAAGCTGGGCGCAAGTATATGGAGGAAAACAAAAACAAACCTGGCGTTGTATGCCTCGAAAATGGTCTTCAGTACGAAATCCTCGAAGAGGGAAGCGGCAGAAAACCTGTTAAAACCGACACCGTAACTGTACATTACGAAGGAACTCTTACCAATGGAGCCATTTTTGATAGCTCTATCAAGCGTGGCGAACCAGCATCTTTCCCCCTCACGGGAGTGATCTCTGGTTGGACTGAGATACTACAACTTATGCCTGTCGGCTCGAAGTGGCGCGTAACAATACCTGCACACATGGCTTATGGAGAGCGTGGGGCTGGGCAAATGATTGGCCCTAATGCTACCCTTGTATTTGAGATCCATCTATTGGCAATAGAAGACCAACGATAAACTATATAAGAGCAATATCAGTTATGCGATTAAAAAAGTATTTTTTCTATCTGTTATTGGCACTGCTCCCTTGTACGGCAATCGCACAGGACGTCCAAAAAACAGAGGCACAAAAGAGTGCAGCAACAGCACAACCCGATGCAGAAAAGGCAAGCTATGCTATAGGTGTTTCTATGGGCTATATGATCATCCAGAATATGGCTCAAATGCCTGGCGGTAAAGACATAGACCAAAAGACGGTTTTGAAAGGTATTTCAGATTTCTTGGAGCAGAAGGTAACAATGTCTCCCGACGAAGCGGGTACAGTGATACGCGACTACTTTGAGGGAATACAAAAGGCCGAAAATGAGGCTAACCGCTTGGCAGGAGAAACTTTCCTTGCAGAGAATGCAAAGAAAAAAGGTGTAAAAACAACCAATAGCGGCCTTCAATACAAGATTATCAAACAGGGAAAAGGCATCAAGCCTACAGTGGAAGATACCGTAATGGTACATTATAGAGGAAAGTTACTCGATGGCACCGTCTTTGACAGCTCGTACGAACGTGGTGAACCTATCAAATTCAATCCTTTACAGGTGATACCTGGTTGGACAGAAGGTTTGTGCCTCCTGCCTAAAGGCACTAAGGCAGAGCTTTATATTCCTCATGGCTTAGCCTACGGAGAGAGAGGGGCAGGACGTAATATCCCTCCTTTCTCTGCGTTGATTTTCGAAATCGAAATGGTAGATGTTATCAAAGGAAAACCGCTTCCTGTGTCGGAGGGAACATCAACGGCAAAGGAGGTAGAAAAAAAGATCTCTACCAACAAAGGAGAGAAACAATAAACCAATCAAAATAAACAGAAAAGACAATGAAAAAATTACTTTATGCTGCCTTAGCGTCAGCAACTATGTTTGGAGCAATCTCCTGTACAGGTTCCTCTAAGACAGAAAAAGACCCAGCGAATGACAGCTTAGCTATGGCTCGTGGTTACGTTATGGGTATGCAAATGGGACAACAGCTTATGTATTCGGCTATGCAAGGTCAAGCCATCGACACAGCTCTATTTTTGCAGGGCTTCAAAGAGGGGATTACTAAGGCTGCAGACTCTACAAAGTTCTCTTACTATGCAGGAACTATCACAGGTCATCAAATGGGATCTTCTCTTGTAGAAGATAAAATCGACCAAAAGCTTTTCTTGAAATACTTCGAAGCAGGTTTGATGGGAGACACTACGTTGACTAAGTGGTCTATGGAAGATGCGATGACTTACCTTAACGGAGCAGAGCAGAAATTGGAAGAGAAGAAACTCGAGACCAAATTTGGTAAGAACAAAACAGAGGGTGCAGAGTACCTTGCTAAGTTTGCCCAAGAAGAGGGTGTACAAAAGACCGAGAGCGGCATTGCCTATAAAGTAATCACTCCAGGTACTGGTGCTACTCCTACCGAAAAAGACCGCGTAAAGGTACACTACGTGGGTACGCTTATCAACGGAGAAGAGTTCGATAAAAGTGGCGAAGAGCCTGTAGAATTTGGTGTTACTCAAGTAATCTCTGGTTGGACAGAAATACTCCAGCTCATGAAAGAGGGCGAGAAAGTTAAGGTGGTAATACCTCAAGAACTTGCTTATGGTCAGCGTCAAACAGGCAATATTGATCCTTTCTCTACTCTTGTATTCGAGATAACTTTGGTAGAGGTAGTTAAGTAAAAAGTAGTCTCTATATTTCGATGCGCCTGCGACTTTTGAGTTAAAAGCGTGCGAGATACAACGTTAGAATAGAGTACACGCATCTTTTGAGGTGTGTGTACTCTTTTTTTGTACTGTTACAAACTTTGGAAAAAGAGTGAGTTTTGAGAGAAAGAGTATTTGCACCGTATTAGAAAAACTCGTACGGGGAGGATAAGAGAGCATCGCTCAACAAGAGCAAGGCATTCTACTTGTAGCAGGAAGATTTATTTTCAAGCTTCCTATTGAGTTACACCAATTCTTACACTCAGGGGCAAACTTAAAGTATTTTACTCTATCCTAAGTATAGAGCCTTGATAAGGTATGAAAAGTCTGCACTTCAAGACTAAATATCCGCGATAATACCGCAAATATCAGGATTATATACCCATTGTGAAAATTGCTCCCACAGGAGAAAAAACACTTCTATTCACGGCCATAAAATCGTTAAAACATAGGTAAAACTCTATACGCAATCTACGTATATATATATTTAGGTTGAATATATATATACTAAGGTTGAATATATGTATATTTAGATTGCGTATAAAGAATAACACAAGTATAAACTTCTTTTAGCTTACACCTTTTGGCATTTTGCGACGTTGAGAAGAGGAAAATCTTTGAAAAGGAATGTCTTTTTCAAAAAAGAGTTGAGAGCAACAAGCCCCCAACTCTCTTCTGCGTGTTATAAAGGTTGCTATTTAACGCTGAACGTATATAGTAGCCTCTTTCGTGTTACTATCTATATGGATTTCTTTGGCCTCTTTCAAAGAAGCAATGAAGGCTTCGTCGCGCTCCATATCTACTCTGTAGTGCTTGCGTCCATACTTGAGCACAGCACCAGTAGCAACATCTACAGCCCAACCAAATATGGTGGTCATATTGAGTACAGATATGACGTTGAACTCCTTGTCGAGGCGTACAACTTTGGTCTTATAACCATCTAAAACAAACTCTACCTCTTTGCTATTTATGGAACGTTTGATATCTTCTCCACAAGGAGTTTCACAGAGCTCTATGCCATCTAAAAATACTTTGGCACCAGAGGGTTTGGAGTCAAAAGAAATGTAATCGTACGTTCCTGTAAAGATTGTAGCGCAACTCGTCAATAGCAAGGTAGTTGCAAGTAAGGAGAGGATTGTTTTTTTTCATAAACATTGTTTGGTTTTATGTGTTGATTTTATTCGTTTTATTATAGAAAGTCGAGTAGTACTCTCTATATTGCGACTGCAAAGATATGTATATTTCGATCCATTTCTATTATAGTTCCTCTAAAATTCATCGCTTATAAATAGAGTAAAGGGATAATCCTTATTAGGACAAAGTTTCCTTATCCTGTACAATAAGGTATCTTTGCAGTCGTTAAATAAAAAGAATACAAGACATTTTTTTTCTTCTCCTCAAAAACCCATGGTTACTACCGATAGAGCAGCCAATAGCCTACGCAATGCCCGCTATGCCATTACATTTTACATGATGGGGCAAGTGGTAGCACTCTTTTTCCGTCGCTACTTTATACAAGAGTTAGGGGACGCTCTTCTGGGACTTAATACAACTCTAACGAGCTTCTTAGGGTTCTTAAACATTGCAGAGTTGGGGCTTGCCTCAGCAATTGCCTTTGCCCTTTATGCCCCCTTGTCCAAAGGAGATCGGAAATCGGTTCAGGAGATTATTTCTATACAGGCGTGGTTTTACCGCTTGGTAGCCATCTTTATCCTTGTCGGATCGGGTATATTGCTGCTCTTCTTCCCTCGTATTTTTAGCGACAGTGGGCTTCCTATGTGGTATGCCTATGCAACGTATGGGGTGCTACTGCTTAATGCCCTATGGAGTTATTTGTACAATTATCGGCAGATCATATTCTCATCGGACCAGAGGGAGTATAAAATCACCTTTGCGGCACAGTTCCCGAAGATTATAAAGCAGGTACTACAGGTCTTTGCCATCCTTTATCTCCCCAATCCTTATATATGGTGGCTCGGTATAGAAGCCGCCTTTGGAGTATTTACCGCCTTGCTTATTGAGTGGATGATACATAAAGACTACCCTTGGCTCAAAGCAAGTGCTGCATTAGGGGGTAAGGTTAGACGCCAGTATGGCGATATACTTCGTCGTACGGGGCAAGTTATCTACCATAAGATAGCATCTTTCATCCTCCAGCAGAGTACCCCAATCGTGCTACTCTTTATATTTAAGGCGAGAGAAGCCCTGCCCATTGTAACCATCTATCAAAACTACCTTGTCTTACAAGCGGGTGTTTTCGGGATTTTCGGCTCCATCTTCAATGGGCTGACGGCCAGTGTGGGCAATCTTATTTTAGAGCAAGATCATCAACGGGTGGAGTCGCTATTTCGTCGCCTTTACGCTCTGCGGCTATGGATTTCCTTTGCAGCTGCCTTTGCAATTATATACTACTCCAAGGCTTTCATGATTCTATGGGTGGGTGGCGAGCGTTACTTCACAGAGCCCGAACTACTGCTTTTTGTGCTTTGCCTGCTACTCCAAATCACACGCCTCCCTGACCAATTCATATCTGCTTACGGTATGTTTCAAGATGTAGCCGCGCCTTTAGTCGAAGCGGTTCTAAACTTAGGGCTATCGTTATTGTTGGGTTTTTATTGGGGCATTGCGGGGGTACTCTCTGGTATAGCCGTTAGTTTGCTCGTGGTAGTACATGGCTGGAAGCCCTACTTTCTCTATTCACGAGGATTTCACATGTCGGTCTTCCCCTTTTTCTTACAGCAGGCCAAAGCGTTGCTATTACTCATAATTCCTCTTTACCTTTTCCGTTATATGCCAGAGTGGTTTAGGCCTGAACAAACAGGACTTGTACACCTACTACTATCGGGTATGAGTGGAACCGCTATCTTTGCGACAGTATCTGCGTTTGTACTCTTTCTAACGCATGGAGACTTCCGCGAGGGCTTGCAGATGCTACTTCGAAAAATAAAATTGATACGCTCGCATTCTTAGAGAATAATTACGCTATGGAAAAGTTGCCCTTAGTCTCTGTACTTATACCTATTTATGGAGTTGAAGCGTATGTTCAGGAAGCACTTCGCTCGGTACTGATACAAGACTATCCTCAGATGGAGGTTGTTTTGGTGGACGATTGTTCGCCCGACCAGAGCGTATCTTTGGCTCAGGAGGTTGTGGAGCGAGAAAATCCACAGCACCATCGGGTTAAGTGGCTGCACCACGAGAGCAATCAAGGGTTAGCCGTGGCACGTCTATCGGCACTTCATGCAGCAGAGGGGGAGTATCTTTTCTTTTTAGACAGTGATGACTACTGGAATAGCCCCTCGATGGTGCGCGAAGTAATCTCCCAAATGATGGAATGCTCTGCCCACCTTGCTATATTCAATTACATAGAACAACGCAGTAGAGGCTCCCGAAAGGTGAAAGTGTTGGGCATAGAGGATTCGCTGCAACAGACAGTAGCCTATCTTAAGGGAGAGGCTTCTGCCTATCTATGGAATAAATGTTTTCTAAGAGAGGACTTTTTGTCCAAGGCTGCAGTATGGTTACCCTCCTGTAATCTCTGGGAAGATCTGCACAATGTACCTCTCTACACATTTCAAACAAAGCGTATTACCTACATAGATAAATACTATCTGACCTATCGTCGCCTCCCTAACTCTATAACCAACAATTTATCTCCCATAGCAAGAGCCTCTGTCTGGGCCATACACCAAGATTTGATGCAACGCTTTTACGACTTGGAGTACACCGATGAAGAGGCTTGCAAAGCTGTATACGAAGCTCTTGAGGTCAATGCTCTGCTCACACATATGATACGCTTAAAAACAGGCTCTTTCAAAGCGTATAAGGAGATTGCTCGGGAGCGAACGGACTGGAAAGAAGCCATATCGCAACGAAAGGGATGGAGTGCCCGTTGGGATGCATGGGTACTATTTTTGAACCGCATAGGCTGTTACCGTTTGGGATTTGCCCTCTTCCGTCTGAAAATCCACCTTATCAAAATGATGTTATAGACCATTATGCCTGCCACTTCACCCCTTGTATCTGTTTTAATCCCCGTATACGGCGTAGAGCTCTATATAGAAGAGTGCTTGCGCTCTGTACTACAACAGGAATATCCCTCTTTAGAAATTATTCTGGTAGATGACTGCTCGCCCGACCGTAGTATCGCATTGGCAGAGAGAGTTATTGCCGAGGAGAATAGGTATAACCATTGTGTGCGACTTATTCGTCACGAAAAAAACTTAGGCTTGGCGGGAGCAAGAATAACGGCAGTAAGAGAGGCGCAAGGAGAGCTATTGCTATTCTTAGACAGTGATGACTATTACCTCTCCGTCCACACAGTAGAAAAGGTGGTGCAATCCATGCAAGCAGAGCGTGCCGATATGGTAATCTTTAACTATACCGAGCTCTTCAAACGGAGTAGAAGAACGAGTAATTTGCCCCATATATACGATTCCAAAGAATTGGTTTATAGCTTCTTAATTGGTGGAGTGCCAGCTTTTCTCTGTAATAAATGTTTTCGACGCTCTTTATTTCTGGAACATGCTAACTTATGGGAGGTAGGGAATAATATGTGGGAAGATGTACAGAACGTTATCCCTTATAGTCTGGCTGTACAACGCATAGCCTATGTCGAAGAAAGTTTTTTGGCGTATAGACGTACCAACGAACGATCGGTAACTTTAGACTTCTCTTCAAAAAACATTCTTTCTATGCGTAGGGTTGTTTCTTTCCTTTCTGAACATTTCAAAAAACACTGTTCCACAGACGATTTGCCTTACTTTCAAGAAGGGCTTAAAAAGGCTTCGCAGGTCATTGATTTGGTGATCTTGTGCAGCAGCAACTATCAGGGAATGCACAAAACCCTATCCCAATATCCCTCTTTACACTCCTATGCTCAGGAAATTGGCGGTGTGGGAGGTAAGATCCTTCGTTTGGCTCTTTTCTCTTACAGAAAGCGAATGCCTCACGTGGCTTATGCTTTACTACGTCTAAAAGCCTCTTTACAACGCCTTCGATAGTTTATAATATGCCCCTTTACTCAGCTCTACTCTACTCAGGATTCTTTCTTTTGGCAACCGTATTCCTATGGTTTATAGCCCGAGACGAATATGGGCGCCGAATACCTACGTTCTTACTGGGGGTACTATTGGTACTTTTCTCGGCATTACGCTATGAGGTCGGCCGAGATTACACCGTTTACGAACGTGCTTTCAACAGGTACTACTCGTACGATGCAGAGCACATGGAGGCGGTGTGGAACTATTTCAAGAGTATATTGCGCTACTTTAATTTTGAGTTCCCTATGTGGACTTTCCTCGTAGCACTTATATTTATATTTCTGGTAATCAGAGCCTACCGACAGCAAAGCTATAATCTGGCACTGGCACTCTTTGTCTTCATCTTCATGTACCGCCTCTACTTCGAGTCTTTTAATATGGTACGTCAAGCCATGGCAGAGGCTGTTTGCCTTTTTGTAATTCCCTATCTGCGCCAGAAACGATACGTACCTGCTCTCTTCTTGCTCATGGGTGCACTACTCATACATAAGTCTGCTTTTATAATGGTAGCATTAACTCCGTTTCTTTTTATTCGCTATAACCGCTATTTCGTAGGAGGGGTACTTATTCTTTCGTTAACGCTCTTCCCTATTCTCTTCAAAGCAACGCTTATAGCCCTTATACCCTATCTTCCTTTCGATACTTTCTATATCGAGACGATGTACGATACGCAAGAAGGGAAGGGCTCTGGAATAGGATTTATCATCAATACTCTTCTCGCTTTCTATATCCTTTACCGCCAGAGAGAATTGACCGATGAAGATGCCCATTTACTCCCATACTTAAACACATGGCTCTTTGTCTGTCTGCTGAGTAACTCGTTCTCTTTTTTCCAAGTGGCAGATCGTTTGATGTATTACCCTCTTATGTTTTTTCCGATACTGGTGTCGAACTTCTTCATTCGAGGGCATCGTATGGATAGAGTGGTTCTATCGCTTTTTATCCTTTTCCAAATCATGATTACCATCAAGACGATAAGCGACCCCAGCGAGACGTATCACAACTATAAAATTATATTAAAAGATAAGGATGCCCCAAGCGACTTTTGGGTAGGGTACAACATGACCTCCACACCAACTCTTTTAGAACAAAAGATGGCATAAAATCCTAATAATGGCAGTTTTCTATGAAAGCAAACCAACATAACCTCCGCCCTTTAGTATCCCTATTGATACCAGTCTATGGCGTAGAACTCTATATAGAGGAGTGTTTGCGCTCTGTGCTGCAGCAAGAGTATACCCCTCTGGAGGTTATTTTGGTAGATGATTGTTCGCCCGATAATAGCATCTCTTTGGCAGAAGAGTTGATTGCTCAAGAGAATAGATACAATCACACCTTCCGCATCTTACATCATGCAAAGAACATGGGCATAGCAGGAGCCAGAATTACGGCTATAAAAGAGGCGCAGGGCGAACTATTACTTTTCTTGGATAGTGACGACTATTTTCTATCTCCTGAGGCAATAAAAAGAGCCGTGGAGTGTATGCAACACGAGCAAGCCGATATTGTAATTTTCAACTATACGGAGCTTTTTAAGCGAAGTCAAAGGCGAAGCTCTTTGCCCCTAATATATGATTCTAAGGAACTTACCTCTGCCCTTTTAGAGGGAGTTACACCCGCTTACTTCTGGAACAAGGTCTTCCGTCGCTCCCTCTTCTTGGAAAAAGCCAATTTATTACAGTTAGGCAATAATATGTGGGAGGATCTTCAGTGCGTAGTGCCTTATAGTTTGGAAGTGCAACGAGTAGCCTACATAGAGGAAAACTTGGTCGCTTATCGGCGTACCAACGAACGATCGGTTACCTTAGATCTCTCCCACAAGAATGTAACTTCGATGAAAAAGGTGCTTAACTTCTTGGAAAACCTTTTTGTTGAGCGATTGGGAGAGGAGCAAGCACACTCCTTTCAAAAGAGTTTTGCCACAGCTTATCTCCACATCGACATAGGAGTACTCTGCCATGCTTCCTACAAAAACTTTGGCGCGATACTGCATAACAACCCTACTCTTCATACCCACATACAACAAATGCCCAAACTAAGTGGGCATTTCCTGCGGGCTGCGCTCTTTTTTCATAAGCTACACCTAACGCCTCTTGCCTACCTTATAGTACGTATCAAAGAGTTTTTACAAAAAAGGCGATAGACTTAATCCATCGCCCTATTTTTTGGAACGCAAAAAGCATCGGTAAAAGAGAGAAAGAAGTCGTGTCGATAGCAAACGTGGAGGGACACGTAAGCAGATATTACGCAGATACTCATAGCGATTGGTAAAGCCCATCTTGAGGAATTTCTTCTGTAACTTCATTTCGCTCTGAATATATTTCCATCCCTTACGTCGGCTATAGGTATTCTCATCCATTCTGAAGTAGAGTAATGACTCTGGCAAAGAATGAAACTTAGCCCCGTTCATAATCATTCTTGCCCATAGAAGATAGTCCTCGAAAAGGAAGAAGTGTTGGTAATTACCTGCTTTTTGTACGGCACTACGACGGAATACTACTGAGGGATGATTCACTGGGCAACGCTTTCTGGCATACTTTACTAAATCTTCATGCTTCTCTGGGAGTAAACGTTTCGATACGATTTTATCGGGGCTCTCTCGAAACTCATCGATGGCACAGCTAAGAACATCAATATCGGGATGCTGGTACATGTAGTTGATTTGCTCCTCGAAGCGATTGGCATAGGCTACGTCGTCGGCATCCATACGTGCTATGATTTCATAGCTACACTGCTCGATACCTTTGTTTAAGGCATTGCCTAAGCCTCGGTTTTCGGGCAGACGAATAACCTTTAGAATCTCTGGATACTCTGATTGATGTTGCTCAATGATAGCGTCAAGATTATCGTTAAGGGGTCCATCGCATACCAAGATAATTTCGGAGGGCATAAGAGTCTGGTGAAAGATACTCTCGATGCTATCTCGGAAGTGTGAATGATGCTCCCCATGGTAAACAGCCATAAGAACACTAAACCCTCTATCTGGGGTCGTTTTCTTGCGCGCCTCTCCATCGGGGGCAGTATGGATATCCCCTTTTTGTGTAGTGTGGTGTGTCACGATAGCACTATATTTTTCTCAAAACAACGCAAAGTTATATCTTTTTATTATGGCTTTCTACATTTTCTCTGTCAATCTGTTAGGGTTCGTTAGATTATGGGGCAGTAAAAGTGACCAACCAGTAAGAAAGTTCGAGAGAAATGTGGAGCAAAAGAGTTCTTTCTATTAGCGGCCATTTTTTTAGTAAGTTTGCTACCATGAAGCAGATAGAAGAGATTTCGGAGTTTCGTTCCTCTCCCGAACTTGTAGAGAAACTCTACAAATATGGTATTGCCAAGACCTACAAGGCGGGCAGCATTATCCTCAACGAGAATGCCCATATTCGTTTCATTCCCATCGTTATAAAAGGGGTGATGAAAGTTATTCGCACCGAAGAGGATGGGCGAGAAATTTTGCTCTACTACATAAAGGCAGGAGAGAGTTGTATCATGTCTTTTTTGGGTGGATTGCACAACGAAACGAGCAAGGTAAGAGTAGAAATAGAAGATGATGCAGAGATTCTTTTCCTCCCCGTCGATAAGGCCTCTCTATTTATGAAGGAGCATCCCGAGTGGGTCAACTATATTTTTCGATCTTACCACAAGAGGTTTGAAGAATTACTCGAAACCATCAACGCCATCGCTTTTAAGAAAATGGACGAACGCTTATTAGCACTCATTCATAAGAAAGCCGAACTCATCGGGAGCCACACAATCCCCATAACGCACGAACAGCTTGCCAGCGAATTAGGAACGGCAAGAGCTGTCGTGTCAAGACTGTTAAAACAACTCGAAGAAGCAGGCGTTGTGCTTTTAGGTCGTAATAAAATCACCCTTATGTAACCAAAGTAACAGTACGAAGCTCTATATATAACGACCTTTGCTCTGTCGTTTGATTTAGAGACCTTATGTATATACTTGGTTATTTAGCATCTATTTTAATAGGTTTATCCCTTGGAATTATTGGTGGGGGCGGAAGCATTCTCACCGTTCCTGTGCTTGTGTATCTACTCGGTGTAGACCCTGTATTGGGTACAGCCTATTCTCTTTTTATCGTAGGTATAACAAGTGCAGTAGGAAGTGTCTCTTATTTTCGCAATTCTTCGGTAGATATACGTACAGCGATACTCTTCGGAATCCCTTCTATCGTCGCTGTTTTTCTTACTCGAGCCTATTTGATACCCGCTATCCCCACGACGATTGCGCGCGTAGGTAGCTTTGTAATCGACAGGAATGTGCTTTTGATGCTCCTTTTTGCCGTACTCATGCTTCTTGCCTCTATCAGTATGATTCGGCCTACCAAGGAGGGAGAAGGGCGGAAACTCGAAGCGAAAACTCAAAAACCGACGCCCTACCTTCTAAT
The DNA here is from genome assembly GCF_900167105.1 of Porphyromonas circumdentaria. Taxonomy (GTDB): domain Bacteria; phylum Bacteroidota; class Bacteroidia; order Bacteroidales; family Porphyromonadaceae; genus Porphyromonas; species Porphyromonas circumdentaria. The sequence continues at coordinate 35,420 of NZ_FUXE01000017.1, forward strand.
TCTCCTCGAAGGAATGGTCGTGGGTACTCTGACAGGCTTGGTGGGAGCTGGAGGAGGCTTTTTGATCATCCCTGCCCTTATCCTCTTTGGTGGTCTACCTATGAAAAAGGCCATTGGTACCTCCCTCGTAATCATCTCCGCTAAATCTCTATTGGGTTTTCTGGGCGAAAAAAATCTTGCAAGTCTCGATTGGCAATTACTTCTAATGGTTACAGCTTTTGCTATCATCGGCATCCTCGCAGGCACACGGTTTGCCCGTTATATCAATGGAGAAAAGCTCAAACCTGCCTTTGGGTGGTTTGTTCTTTTGATGGGTTTGTACATTATACTGAAAGAGACTATTCTGTAAAAACGCTTATGTAACAAAAGTAGCTGTACAGGAATAAAAATAGAACCATCTTTGTGTTGTAAATAAAACAACAATGCTTTCAGTAGTTATGAAGATAGAACAGATTTATACTGGTTGCCTTGCTCAAGGCGCATATTATATCGTTTCAAAAGGAGAGGCTGCAATAATTGATCCCTTGCGTGAGATTGCTCCCTATATGGAGCGACTCAAACGAGATGGCGTAAAGCTCAAGTACATCTTGGAGACCCATTTCCATGCCGATTTTGTCAGTGGGCACCTCGATTTAAGTCGTGCAACAGGCGCAAAAATCCTCTATGGTCCCACCGCAAAGCCTGAGTTCGATGCTATCGTTGCGGAGGACAACCAAGTCTTTGAATTGGGAGAAATCAAAATAAAAGTACTTCATACCCCAGGGCACACCTTAGAGAGCTCTTGCTTTCTGCTGATTGATGAGCAGGGCAAAGAGAGTGCCCTTTTCAGTGGCGATACTCTTTTCTTGGGCGATGTAGGGCGTCCCGACTTGGCACAAAAGGCGGCAAACATGACGCAAGAGGAGCTTGCAGGTCTCCTCTACGACAGCCTTTACAACAAGATACTCCCGCTCTCTGACGATATTGTCGTATATCCTGCTCACGGAGCTGGCTCTGCGTGCGGTAAGAATATGATGCAAGAGACCGTAGATAGCTTGGGCAATCAAAAGCGTGTCAACTATGCTCTTAACCAACCTAATAAGGAAGCTTTCATTGCCTCCGTAACAGAGGGTCTACTCCCTCCTCCTGGTTATTTTGGCGGTAATGTGGCAATGAATAAACAGGGTTATGATAGTTTTGAAAACGTTCTCGAGAGAGGCTTATCTGCTCTATCGGCAGACGACTTTGAGGCTATGGTTGCCAGCTCGGGAGCTCTTATCTTGGATACAAGAGCCGCAGGTGTTTTTGCACAAGGCTTCATACCTCGCTCCATTAACATCGGTCTTGAAGGCGACTTTGCACCTTGGGTTGGGGCTATGGTAGTAGACGTTAAACAGCCTCTACTTCTTGTAGCAGAGCCAGGGAAAGAGGAAGATGCCATTACTCGCTTAAGTCGTGTAGGCTTCGATAACGTATTGGGCTACCTAAAGGGGGGCTTCGATACATGGAAAGTTTCGGGCAAAGAGGTAGACCAAGTAGAGCGTATATCGGCAGAGAAACTGGCAGAACTATTCCTACTTAAGGATAGTATCATAATAGACGTACGTAAGGAGGGCGAATATGCCTCTGAGCACGTAGAAGATGCCTATAGCCGTCCGTTGGCTTACATCAATGACTGGATACAGGATATACCTAACGATCGGCACTTCTATCTACACTGCGCGGGCGGATATCGTAGTATGATTGCAGCAAGTATTCTCCTTGCAAGAGGTTATCGCAACTTTACAGATGTTGAAGGAGGCTTTGGAAGCATCGCCCAAACCAATATCCCAAAAACCGATTTTGTATGTCAAAGCAAAGTATCAAAAAAGTAACACTATTCTCGGTATCTATAATTATTGTATTTGTTATGTTCGGATTATTCAAAAATCTATTTTCTCAAACCGACGATAAAGCTCTCGCAGAAGCGATTCGTGAAGGAGCTTTCTTGGTAGATGTACGCACGCCTGGAGAGTTTGCTTCGGGGAGCGTTAAGGGAGCTGTAAACATCCCTTTGGACAGAATTGAGAGCCGCTTGGGCGAGTTCAAAGAGAAGAAAACCATCATTGTATTCTGCCGCAGCGGAGGTAGAAGTAGTCAAGCGAAGAGTATCCTCGAGCGCAATGGTTTCACGAATGTACTCAATGGAGGTACTTGGGAACATGTAGCCTCTCTCAAAAACGAGTAACACCTCTAAAGAACTATCTCGTTTCAACTAAATACCAACCGTCATTGGATAGCATATCTAATGGCGGTTTTTTTGTTGCTCAACCCCAAGCGGCACTTCATGGTTGGAGGGTATTTTGAGTCTCTCGTATTCTTATAAAAGTTTGCACAGGAGGGAACTAAAGTTTAGATATATGGAAACTCGAGTTGGGATATGTGCAAACTTAAGTTTCCATATATCCCAACTTTTGGGAGACTACGATGCTCTCTAAGAACTCTTTTGTACATTGGGTTACTCTCAAATAATCCGACGAGGAGAATCCCCTGCAAGCCCTTCGCTCTGCATGGCAGGAAATGTATACCTTTGACATCGTGAAAGAAGTGAAATAGCCCTACATTACAAGGTTGGATATTATGGATGTACGTATTGAAGAGAGTTGGAAAAAGGTGTTAGCCAAAGAGTTTGAGAAGTTTTATTTCTCGGCTTTGACCGATTTTGTGCGCCAAAGCTACTCCTCGGGGCGGGTCTATCCACCAGCTAAGTATATCTTCAGAGCTTTTGATACTTGCCCTTTTGATAAGGTGCGTGTGGTTATATTGGGGCAAGATCCTTATCATGAGTCAGGTCAGGCAGAGGGGCTCGCTTTCTCTGTACCCGATGGAGTAGCCATTCCGCCCAGTCTGCGCAATATTTTGAAAGAGGTAGAAGCGGATTTAGGACGCCCCTCTATCATCCGTTCGGGGCACTTAGGACCGTGGGTAGAGCAGGGTGTTTTGCTCCTCAATGCTACCCTAACGGTAGCTGCTCATAGTGCCGCCTCGCATCAGAATAAGGGGTGGGAAACCTTTACCGATGCAGCCATTGAGGCACTTGCCAAGCAACGCGAGGGGCTTGTGTTTATGCTTTGGGGAAGTGCTGCCCGTCGCAAAGCTGCCATGATACCGAGCGATAAGCACGCTATACTCGAGGCTCCGCACCCATCTCCCCTCTCAGCTTCTCGTGGATTTATAGGGTGTAAACACTTCAGCAAGGCAAATAGGTATCTCATCTCTCTGGGTAAGGAGCCTATTAACTGGTGAAAATACTGCTTCTCTCGGGAGAGGGATAAGTGGCTCTATCGCTCTTTCAGCTCTGCTGGAGTGCTCTTCGGCGACCTTTCGTTAGGCTCTTTTTCTTCTGAACTGCCTTTTGACGCCCACTCGTGATGCAGAGGGTAAATTCTATTCACTGCTTGTGCCTCTTCTTTTCGATTTTTAACTGAAAACCTTTATCTTTGCTCTGGTATAGGTCTTTATAAAGAACCGTAGATCTTCAACTGTTTTCAGATGTGTACAACTCGTTAGTGCAAGAAAAATGAACGAAATCAAAAATAACAATCCGTTAGAGTCTGCAAAAGAGGAGAAACGCTCTCTCAATTTTGTGGAGCAAATCGTTGAAAAAGATTTAGCAGAGGGGGTAAACGATAGTCGTGTGCAGACACGTTTCCCGCCAGAACCCAATGGCTATTTGCATATAGGCCATGCCAAAGCGATATGTATTGATTTCGGTATAGCACAGAAGTACGGAGGGGTTTGTAATCTTCGTTTTGACGATACCAACCCAACTAAGGAAGATGTAGAGTATGTAGATGCTATCGTAGAGGATATACATTGGCTCGGTTTTGAGTATGGAGCGATCTATTATGCTTCGGACTACTTCGACCAGCTCTACGCCTTTGCCGAGCGTCTCATCATGGAGGGACATGCCTATGTAGATGAGCAGAGTGCCGAGGAGATAGCACGCCAAAAGGGTACACCTACCACACCAGGGATTGATAGCCCCTATCGTAACCGCCCCAAAGAGGAGAGCTTAGACCTCTTCCGTCGAATGAATGCAGGCGAGTTTGAGGAGGGGGCGATGACATTGCGTGCCAAAATAGATATGGCATCGTCCAATATGCACTTCCGTGACCCTATTATCTACCGCATTATTAAACATCCCCACCACCGCACAGGTACGCAGTGGACGGTTTATCCGATGTACGATTTTGCTCACGGACAGAGTGACTTTTTCGAGGGGGTAACACACTCTATCTGCACGTTGGAGTTTGTTCCTCACCGCCCACTTTACGACTATTTCATCGATTTGCTGAAGGAAAAGGATAGCGATTATCGCCCTCGTCAGTACGAATTCAATAGACTGAACCTTACTTATACGATGATGAGTAAGCGTAAGTTGCTACAACTGGTAAAGGAGGGATTGGTCAAAGGTTGGGACGACCCCCGTATGCCGACTATTTGCGGTTATCGCCGTCGTGGTTATACGCCGAGAGCCATTCGCAATTTCATCGATAGCATTGGGTACACCAAATATGATGGTATGATTGATGTGGCACTGTTGGAGCATGCCGTGCGCGAGGACTTAAACAAGATAGCAACTCGTGTTTCTGCCGTTTTAGACCCTGTGCGTTTGGTTATAACCAACTACCCAGAGGATAAAGTGGAGCACTTCGAGGCCGTGAATAACCCAGAAAATGAATCCGAGGGTACGCACTCAATCACTTTCTCCAGAGAGCTTTGGATCGAAAGAGACGACTTCATGGAGGAGGCTCCCAAGAAATATTTCCGCCTCACACCTGGTAATGAGGTGCGTTTGAAGAGTGCTTACATCGTAAAATGTACGGGGTGTAAAAAAGATGAAGCGGGCAATGTGGTCGAGGTATACGCAGAGTATGACCCAGAGACACGTAGCGGTTTGCCTGGGAGCAACCGTAAGGTAAAGGGTACTATACACTGGCTCTCTGCGGAGCACTCTCTGGATGCCGAGGTAAGGCTTTATGACCGCCTCTTCTTAGACGAAGACCCCTCTTCGGTAGAGGGTAAGACGCTCGAAGAGATGCTTAACCCCAATTCGCTGCAGGTACTGCCCAATGCCAAGGTAGAAGAGTTCTTGCAAGGTGCCGAGGTGGGCGATAAGTTCCAATTTCAGCGCACGGGCTACTTTGTGGTCGATAAGGATAGCAGCAAAGGGCACTTAGTATTCAACCGTACCGTATCGCTCAAAGATACGTGGAGTAAAATAGCAGCGAAGAATTAATCCGTTTTTAATCCTCACGAGACCCTATCCCTATGCAGGCTTTCATTGCGTGGTATTTGGCGCATATCAACTACTTGACGATTTTCCTCTTGATGACAATTGAGAGTAGTTTCATACCCTTTCCGAGCGAGGTAGTAGTGCCTCCTGCGGCTTACTTGGCAGCTCAGGGCGAACTCGATGGTACGCTTGTTTTGCTCGTTTCCACGTTGGGAGCTCTTTGCGGGGCTGTAATCAATTATTGCCTTGCGCTGTGGTTGGGGCGGCCTCTGGTGCATGCTTTTGTACGCAGTCGTTTGGGGAGAATTTTGCTCTTGAGCGAAGAGAAGTTGGTACGTGCCGAGCATTACTTCGATCGTAAGGGGGCAGTCTCTACCCTTATAGGAAGATTACTGCCTGGTATACGTCAGCTCATCTCTATCCCCGCAGGTTTGGCACGTATGCGTCTATTGCCTTTTATATCTTATACGGCACTGGGGGCAGGTGTCTGGAATGTGATTCTCTATATCTTGGGCTACTCTGTTTCCAAAATACCTGGTATAGAGACCAAAGAGCAACTGATCGAGAAGGTTACCATATATAGCCATCAGATTAGTGTCGTTATACTAATTCTCTTTCACCTCGTTGTAGTGCCGATGGTGCTGATGAAGGTGTACAAAAAGAGAAAGAATAGAAAACAAATAATTGTGCAATCTAAAGATGACACTTCAACAACTTGAATACCTATTAGCTCTTGACAAACATAGACAGTTTGCCAAAGCGGCTACGGCTTGCGACATAACGCAACCCACGCTTAGCACTATGATTCAGCGTCTTGAAGAGGAGCTTGGAGTAACTCTTTTCGACCGCACACAGCAAAGACCTACCGAGATAGGCCTTAAAGTAATCGAGCAAGCTCGATGCATCCTCCAAGAGGCATCTCAGATAAAGAGTATTATCGACGAGGAAAAGAATACGATACAAGGAACTTTTACGCTTGCCGTACTTCCCACAATAGCCCCTTACCTGCTCCCTTTAGTATTGCCCCGATGGAGAACCTGTTTCAAGGATTTGGAGCTTAGAATAGTGGAAATGAAAACAAGCGACTGTCTTCGCTCTATTACCGACCGCACTGTGGACATGGCTATTATAGCCTCAGACCCCGAACAGTCCGATATACGCTACTCGCAGCTCTACTACGAAGAGTTCTTGGGTTACGTCTCTCGCAACGAAAAGATTTATAGCTCCTCTGTTGTACGTACGTCAGAAGTAGATCCACAACGTATGTGGTTACTTGACGAAGGGCATTGTTTTAGAGATCAATTGGTACGTTTCTGCCAGTTGAAGTACCAAAATAAAAGCAAGTTGACCTATTCAGAGGGCAATCTTATCTCTTTTATGCACATCGTAGAGGCAGGGCAAGGACTAACCTTTATACCCAAGTTGGCAGAGCGTTATCTCGATACTAATCAGCGTACGCTCGTACGTCCTTTTGCTATTCCTCGTCCCGTACGAGGTATTTATTTGGCTTATCGTAAAGATTTCGTGCGCCAGTCGGTGCTGACTCTTTTCGAGGAGAGTATCCGTAGTTCTGTACCTCGTGAGATGCTTACAATAGGTCCCGAGCAAGTATTAGCTAAATAACCTCGCTTTCCTATATAGGGAAGTCGAAAAGGAGACATATCACATAACCACAACAACATGAAAGCTTTTTTTCGACACTTCCAACTAACGCCCAGAAGAGCCTATTTGTTAATGGCACTTCTTTGTTGGTTGCCTACCTGTTTGATTGTATTTGCCGATAAACAGGCTTCCGAGAGTCTTTTCCTCGGTTCAGCTCTTTTGGTTCTGGCAGCTCTATGCGTAGGAATGTTAGGTGCTATTGGGGGGCGTGTAGCCCCTATACTCGGAGCCATTTGGCTGCTCTTCTTTCCCGCAGAAATCGCATCGTATGTCTTGGCGGGTGAACCAGTTTCTTTCGGTTTAGTACAGGCTACATTTCAGACCAATCCAGGTGAAATAATGGAGCTTTTCGGTCTTTACATCGTTATCGCCGCCATCACACTGCTGTACTGGTTTATGTACTATTGGGCTTTTATAGTGTGGAGGAAACGTCCGATTGTACTGCACCGCAAGGTGCGGTGGGGTATTGCGGCTGCTTTCACCCTATTTTTATTGGCGGTCATGGTGAAAATGTATCAGTTACCGAGTAAGAGAGCCAGCACTTTGTATAAGCTTGATTTTGCTGTAACCTATACTGCTTCGAAGCTCTGTAAGGTATTCCCGATAGATATCCTCTATAATACGGGGCGCTATATTGCGGTGCGTCAGGAGGAGAAGAAGTATTCCCAACAGATTGGAGACGGAATGTTTGAAGTAGCTTCTTCGCCTCAAAGTCTCCAACTTCCTGCCTCTAAACAGCCGATAATACTCTTCGTAATCGGTGAAACGGGCAATATGTCTCACTGGCAACTTTATGGATACGAACGCCCTACTACGCCTCTTTTGGCAGAGAGGGAGCGTCTTATCGCCTTCTCGGACGTACTTTCCGCCGCCACACTCACCTCGATAGCAGTGCCTATGATGATAAGCAGGTCTACTCCGCGCGACTTCAAACGGTGGCAACATGAGGGCAGTTTGATTCATTTCTTCAATAAGGCAGGCTTTTTAACCGCGTGGTTGGGCAACCAAGCCTCCAGCTTTGCCATCGTTCGTGCCTCTTCCAATAAGGTAGACCACTACTTCAATACGGGTAAAGAGGTGGAGAGTATGGTCGCTTACGATTCGGAGCTATTACCCCATTTAGATGACTATTTGGGTTCTGTCATAGAGCGTAAAAGGGCAGCTTGTATTGTGCTCCACACGATGGGTAGCCATTTCAGATACGATGCTCGCTATCCTATCGAGTTTGAGCGTTTCACGCCAACGACGAGAAGCTATAAGACAACCAACAGTGTACTCCACCAAAGTAATCGAGAGGCACTCATCAATAGCTACGACAACTCTATCCTTTACACCGATTTCTTTCTTAACGAAATAGCCCATCGTATAGACGCTTTGGATAGGCCTGCCCTATTCCTTTACGCCCCCGATCATGGGGAAGGGTTGGGAGAGGTAGACCCTCGAAGCCTTTTGCACGGGTCGGAACACCCTTTGAGAGACGAGTTGCAGATACCTATGATTATAGCCTACAACAAACGCTACGAGCGACTAAACCCTCAACTCATTGCGACTTTGAAAGAGAAGAGCCGTATGCCGATAAGCATTGTCGACATACCCTCTCTGTTGGTACGCTTAGGGGGAATTACTTCGCCCGAGTTTCCCATCTCGATAGCCGACTCTACCTATCAATCCCGTAAGCGTTACTATTTGAGCCCTAATCTTAAGGTGCGTTCGGCAGATGCTACGCTCCATAAAGAATGATTTAAATACTTGTAACGACCAAAATAATATCTAATTTTGCAGTGTCTTTTTGTAAGGCGTAATATAGTACTAATCAATCAAGCGTAATGAAAAATATTCTCATTATCGGCTCTACCGGTCAGATCGGTTCAGAGCTTGCTCTGAAGTTGAGGGAAACGTATCCCTCTGGTAATGTTGTAGCAGGATATATCCCTGGGGCTGAGCCCAAAGGAGCTTTGGCAGAGACTGGACCCTGTGAAGTGGTAGATATTACCAATGCGCAGCAAATAGCAGAAGTTGTAGATAAGTATAAGGTGGATACTATTTACAACCTTGCGGCTCTTTTGAGTGCTGTAGCGGAAGCTAAGCCACAATTGGCGTGGCACATTGGTTTGGGCGGACTTTTCAACGTGTTGGAAGTAGCTCGAGAAAAGAAATGTGCCGTATTTACCCCAAGTTCTATCGGAGCTTTCGGTAACGATACACCTAAGGATAAAACTCCTCAAGATACTATTCAACGCCCTAAGACTATGTACGGGGTAACCAAGGTAGCGGGTGAGTTGCTCAGCGACTACTACTTCAAACGCTTTGGGGTAGATACTCGTTCGGTTCGTTTCCCTGGATTGATTTCTAACGTTACTTTGCCTGGTGGAGGTACAACCGACTATGCTGTCGATATTTACTACGCGGCGGTAAAAGAGGGACGTTTCGTGTGTCCTATCAAAGAGGGTACTTATATGGATATGATGTATATGCCCGATGCGCTCCGCGCTTGTATCGAATTGATGGAAGCAGACCCAAGTCGTTTAGTACACCGCAACTCATTTAATATCACGGCTATGAGCTTTGAACCCAGTCAGATTGCTGCTGCCGTTAAGAAACTCATACCTAATTTCGAGATGACCTACGAGGTAGACCCTCTTCGTCAAGGTATCGCGGAGTCTTGGCCTAATTCTTTGGACGACAGTTGTGCTCGTGCCGAGTGGGATTGGGCTCCACGCTACGATATGGACTCTATGAGCGAAGATATGATTCGCATCCTCAAAGAGCGTTACGGCAAATAATTAGTAACAGCTTTTTTCCTACCCTTCGAGGATAGCGGAGAGTTACGAATAAACCCCCTTGTTCTATGGTTGTAGAGCAAGGGGGTTGTTGTATAGTGATATTTATAGCCGTTATGCCTAATTTTTAGAGCTTGGGCAATGCTTTACTTCAAGAACCTTTATGAGGTTGCCCCCAGAGGTAAAGGGAGATTGGTGCTATTAGAACGTACTTAAGGTGTCGAATAGTGCATTTGAAGCACCCACTATAAAAAAGAAAATAAAGTATATCACAGAGAATACAAAGCCTACAATCGCTCCAATAATTGTGAGCGTAAGAGCTGTTTTGCTCTTTCTTTGCGCCAATTCGTAGTCTCCCCTGCGGTAAGCCGACTGCACGCCTGCCGAGTTGATAATCGCAAAAATCCCCAAGAACCAACAGCAAAAGAGCGTCATCAATACAGACCAAACAAGGTAGGTAGGGGGACAAACACCTCTATCCTCGTTCGTAATCTCTCCATACCTTATTTGTGCCTCGTAAGAGGGGGGAGGAGTTTGTCGATAGGTCAAGTGGCGGGCCACTTCGGGTATGCCCGAGGCGGGTAGCCAGTCTACCATACCCTCTGTCCACAGGGGAGTATCCCGTGTAATTCCTCTTTTCAAAAGTTCTTCCAGAGTAAAGGGACCCTGTTGCATTCCATTGATAATGCTGTAGTAGAGCTTTTCCATCGGTCAATATTCTCTTAATAGTTTGTGTCGTTTCTCTGCGCTTACTTTTAGAGTGCAAAGAAGGCTGTACCTTAAAGTATTGTAATTCTTGCTGTAAAGGTAGGCTATTTTGTAGTAATAGCGTGCAGAGAAGAGCTTGAAAGAATAAGTGCAAGCCCTCTATTTTGTACGTTATAAATATGAATGCAACAGACACAAAAAAGACCGCTACTACAGACTGCTCAAAAGTCTACGTAACGGCCTCTACTTAGGACTTGCTACAACAAAAGTTTGCACAGAAGGAAACTCAAGTTTGTATAGGAGAAAACTTGAGTTCCCTCCTATACAAACTCTTGTTATCTCCTATCTAAACTTTCAACGGGCAATAGGCACCATTTTTATGGGACACATCATCTGTGGAGGGGGCTAAAGGGAACTTCTTATGCTTCGTCCAATACTTCTCGTCCTAAAAGGGTAGCAGAAGTAGCCTCCAACACCTCTACCATGACAAAACTGCCGATGCGTGCTTTTACTTTAGGGAATACAATAACCTTGTTTTGTGAAGAGCGTCCGAAGAGTTCGTTCGGAGATTTTTTACTTACCCCCTCTACGAGTACCTCAAATTGCTTCCCTATGTCGTTCTTGTTGGAACTTAGGCTCAACTCGTTTTGCAGGGCAATCATTTCGTTCAGACGGCGTAGTTTGACCTCTTCGGGTACATCGTCTTTGAGATGTTTCGCCGCGTAAGTACCAGGTCGCTCACTGTATTTGAACATAAAGGCCGAGTCGAAATGCACCTTACGCATAATGTCAAGCGTCTCTTGGAAGTCTTCTTCGGTCTCTCCGCAAAAGCCACAAAAGGCATCGGTACCTATGGCACAGTCGGGCATCGCCTTGCGGATGGCGGCAACCCTATCGAGATACCACTCTCTTGTGTAGCTTCTCTTCATGAGTTTCAGTATCCGATTGCTTCCGCTCTGTACGGGCAGATGGATATGCTTGCATATATTGGGGTAGCGAGCCATTATACCAATCGTTTTATCGCTCATATCCTTGGGGTGCGGAGAGGTAAAGCGGATGCGCATTTTAGGGGCACGCTCGGCTACGGCTTGCAGGAGGTCTGCAAAGTCGAAAAGGGTACCATCTTCTCTTTTGACTTGATAGGAGTTGACATTCTGTCCTAAGAGCGTTACTTCTCTATACCCCAACTCTACCATATGGTCTATCTCTCGCAGTATGCTCTCTACCTCTCGGCTCCGTTCATGCCCGCGCGTGTAGGGTACTATACAGTAGGTGCAGTAGTTGTCGCACCCACGCATGATGGATACGAAGCCCGTGATGTGAAGCCCCTCCATCTTTAGTGGTATCACATCCTTATAGGTTTCCGTGCGTGAGAGCTCGATATTCATTGCTTTTTGTCCCATCTCTACGGCGGCAAAGAGGTTGGGGAGGTCGGCATAGGCATCGGGACCCGCCACGATATCTACTCCGTGGTTGTCAATTAGGTCTTGTCGTACACGCTCTGCCATGCATCCCAATACTCCTATAATTGAGGGACGCTTGTGTTTACGACGGCAAGCATTATAGTAATCCAGACGGTTTAGTACTTTTTTCTCTGCATTGTCTCGTACAGAACAGGTATTGATAAGTAGTGCATCTGCCTCCTCTGGAGAGTCGGTGATTACGTACCCAGCCATCTCCATGATGGCTGCTACCACCTCAGAGTCTGCGACGTTCATTTGACAACCATAGGTTTCTATATGTACTTTTCGTAAGGCATTTTTGCTATTCATATGTTGCATTTTTATGTTGTAACGGGATATCACGTCCTTTCCTTCACAATAAAGTCGAAATATTATCTAAAATATTTTTGGTATTATCAAATTAATTATATACATTTGTGGCGAATAATAGGACTTTTCATAAGTTAAGGTTTTGGTTATGTTGGGAGGGGTGAGCTGGGAAGTTCGCCCTTTCTTTTGCAAAAGCATCGGTCGCTTTACCTCTTTTTCCTGCGTCATGAAAGGGACGAGCAAGTACCATTAACGGCATTGCAATCAATATAGCGATACGTTTGACCATCTTCTGCATTTTTATTCCCTTATACCAACCTTTATAAGGCACAAAAGGTTCGGTAAAACATCCCTGTCAGATAAGGATACTTTGATGAATACTTCGTATCTTTGGGTACTCATACTCAGTACAAAAGTACAAAAGAGAATGTGAACTATTAAAAACAGAGACAAGACGCCTCTTATTACAAAATATTCATAAGGATAATAGACACAGAGGAAAAAGATGAAGACAAAGATTATGTCGGCAGAAGAAGCCGCATCCTTTATTAATGACGGAGATAATGTAGGTTTTAGTGGTTTTACTCCCGCAGGTTGCCCCAAAGTGGTCCCAGCAGCACTCGCTCGCCGAGCTAAGGCAGAGCATGAGGCAGGTCGCCCATTTGCTATTGGGATGTTTACAGGTGCCTCTACGGGAGACCGTCTCGATGGAGAGTTGGCGCGCGCTAATGCTATTAAATTCCGTACACCTTACCAATCTAACAAAGACCTTCGTAAGTTAATCAACTCGGCAGGTACTCAATATTTCGATATGCACCTCTCTATGCTTGCGCAAGAGTTACGCTACGGCTTTTTAGGACCTGTAGATGTAGCCATTGTGGAGGCTGCCGATGTAACTGAGGATGGACAGATTGTCCCCACTTCGGGCGTGGGAATACTTCCTACTATATGCCGATTGGCAAAAAAGATTATTGTGGAGCTTAACGATAAGCACCCCAAAGCCATTCGTGGTATTCACGATTTGACCGAACCTCTCGACCCTCCCTACCGTAAAGAATTACCTATATATAGCCCCAGTGACCGCATCGGATTGCCCTACATACAGGTAGACCCCGAAAAGATCGTAGCCATAGTACACACCAGTGAACCTAACGACGAAGGAGACTTCGCTCCCCTGGATGATGTTACTAAGGCTATCGGAGACAACGTGGCACGCTTCTTGGCCGATGAACTCAAGAGCGGACGCATCCCCAAAGAGTTCCTACCCATACAGAGTGGGGTAGGTAATGTGGCAAATGCCGTACTCGGTTCATTGGGAGATAATGAAGTGATTCCTCCTTTCGATATATATACAGAGGTAATCCAAGACTCTGTTATTGCATTGATGAAGAAGGGGCGCGTTCGCTTTGCCAGCGGATGTTCGCTTTCGGTAAGTCGCTCTGCTATTCAAGATGTGTATAGCCATCTCGACTTCTTCCGCGATAAACTTTTGCTCCGCCCTGTGGAATACTCCAATAGCCCCGAGATTGTACGTCGATTAGGTACTATTACCATCAATACGGCTCTTGAGGCTGATATATTTGGTAATATCAACTCTACCCATGTCAACGGTACTCGCATGATGAACGGCTTGGGTGGTTCGGGAGACTTCACGCGCAATGCTTACATATCTATATTCACAACGCCTTCCACAGCCAAAGATGGCAAGGTTAGTGCCTTTGTTCCTATGGTTTCACACTTAGACCACAGCGAGCACTCTGTCAAGGTAATTGTTACCGAGTATGGTGTAGCCGATTTGAGAGGCCTATCTCCACGCCAGAGAGCACGTTGTATTATCGATAATTGCGTTCACCCAGATTACAGACCGCTGCTGAACCAATATCTCGAGAGAGGCATAGAGGGACAAACACCTCAAGACCTTGACAACTGTTTTGCTTTCCACAAAGCAGCTGTCGAAAAGGGCGATATGCGTATGACAGAGTATACCGAGAAGTGATTTTTAGAGAGATTAGAATGTACAATTATAAAGTAAAAGATTATGAAAACACCCGATTTGAGTAAATACAATATCCATAATGCTTTGGAGATTGTTTACAACCCTTCCTATGAGCAACTCTATGCCGAGGAAACAAAACCTGAATTGACAGGTTACGAAAAGGGACAGGTAACAGAGCTCGGAGCCGTTAACGTTATGACTGGGGTTTACACGGGACGTTCACCCAAAGATAAATTCTTCGTGATGGACGATACGACCCGTGATACCATTTGGTGGACTTCCGACGAATACAAAAACGATAATAAGCCTATCACTCCAGAGGCTTGGAAAGAACTTAAGCGTATCGCTACCGAGCAGTTGTCCAATAAACGTCTCTTCGTGGTAGATGCTTTTTGCGGTGCTAACCCCAATAGTCGTCTTAAACTCCGCTTCATTATGGAGGTGGCTTGGCAAGCACACTTCGTGAAGAACATGTTTATCCGTCCTACCGACGAAGAGTTGGCAAACTTCGGAGAACCTGATTTCGTTATCATGAACGCTTCCAAAGCTAAGGTGGAAAACTACAAGGAATTAGGCTTGAACTCAGAAACAGCTGTTGTTTTCAATCTTACCGAAAAGATTCAGATTATTTTGAATACATGGTACGGAGGAGAGATGAAGAAAGGTATGTTCTCTTACATGAACTACCTCAATCCGCTTAACGGACGTGCTTCTATGCACTGCTCTGCTAATACCAGTCTCGATGGTAAAGAAACAGCCATTTTCTTCGGACTTTCAGGTACAGGTAAGACGACCCTTTCTACCGATCCTAAGCGTCAACTTATTGGGGACGATGAGCACGGATGGGACGACGATGGCGTCTTCAACTACGAAGGTGGCTGTTACGCTAAGGTAATCGACCTTAGCAAAGAGAGTGAACCCGATATCTACAAGGCTATTCGTCGTGATGCTTTGCTTGAGAACGTTACGGTAGATGCCAACGGAAAAATAGACTTTACCGATAAGAGCATTACAGAAAACACACGTGTATCTTATCCTATCTATCACATTGACAATATCGTTAAGCCCGTTTCTAAGGCAGGTCATGCCAACAAGGTTATATTCCTCTCGGCAGATGCTTTCGGTGTATTGCCTCCTGTATCTATACTCACTCCAGAGCAAACTCAATATTACTTCTTGAGCGGGTTTACAGCGAAATTGGCAGGAACAGAGCGTGGTATCACAGAGCCTACTCCTACCTTCTCGGCTTGTTTCGGTGCTGCGTTCCTCTCACTCCATCCTACCAAGTATGGACAGGAATTGGTGAAACGTATGGAAGCTGTAGGTGCTAAAGCTTACTTGGTAAATACAGGATGGAATGGTACTGGCAAACGTATCTCCATTAAGGATACACGTGGTATCATAGATGCTATATTGGATGGCTCTATTGATAAGGCTCCTACCAAGAAGATTCCTTACTTCGATTTTGAAGTGCCAACCGCTCTTCCTGGAGTAGATCCTAAGATTCTCGATCCTCGCGACACTTATCAAGATGCTACTGAATGGGAAACTAAGGCGAAAGACTTGGCAGATCGTTTCGTGAAGAACTTTGCTAAATTCACAGGCAACGATGCTGGTAAAGCTTTGGTTAAAGCAGGTCCAAAGGTAGACTAATCTGTAACTTTTAGACACAAGAGAAAGGGAAGTAACCTCGTGTTATTTCCCTTTTTTCGTCTCTATAATTGTTTTATATACCTATAAGACAAATTTTTCTTGTTCTGCCGCGAAGAGTGTCGCATAGGCGACTTTTTCCCATTTCCTGCCTTTCTCTCGCCCAACTATTGGGTAGTGTCCGAAAAAGTGTGTAAGAGTAGTTGTTCCTTTTTTACCACAGGGGCATGCCCCTGTGGTAAAAACTTTGTGGTTTTCTTGTTATTATCCATTTATTTAATCCTCCACTCTTGGAAGTAGGGCAACCTCCTAGCATAAGTCCTTTCAGTCATCTCTCGGGCAACAGATCCTAAGAGGAATAGGACGGCATCAGCCGAGGGTAAAGCCCCGCGCATACGTAACGTACGCTTATAGCTACGATTAAGACGCTCCACCCAGTTCGTCGAGTAAATCATACGACGAACCTCCTCAGGAAATCTCAGATAGGTAA
>NZ_FUXE01000019.1 GCF_900167105.1 Porphyromonas circumdentaria
ACTTCTCTTCAAGTTTATGGGGAAGAACTAATCAGCGACTAATCTAAACACACTAAGGGAGTTTGCCTTAGGCATTGTCTCGCAATACAAAGACAAACTATCGTTATTCAAAGCCGCATTGAATAGGGACTACCTCAAAAAGCTGCTAAAGATTTGATGCGGTTGCCCTAACACTCCATAGGGTACTTTACTATACACCTAAAGAAAAGGTTATCTTTGTGTTTTAGTAATAATAAAGATTCAAATGAGTGTGAATACAAAAGCTCCTTTACTATTAGGCGTTGAAAGTTCATGTGACGACACAAGCGCAGCAGTGGTACGGGGGTGCGAACTTCTGAGCAATGTTATAGCCAGCCAAGCTGTACACAGTGCTTACGGAGGAGTAGTACCCGAGATTGCCTCCCGTGCTCATCTACAAAACATCGTTCCTGTGGTAAGTGAAGCGATCCGCAGAGCAGGCATTTCTCTGCAAGAGATAGAGGGCATTGCCTTTACAGCAGGACCTGGATTGTTAGGATCTCTGCTAGTAGGCACCAGTTTTGTGAAGGGATTACATCTTGCCTTGAATATTCCGCTCATTTCGGTCAATCATCTTAGAGCTCACGTATTAGCCCATTTCATCTCTGAACCGAACGAGGAGCATCGTAGCCCCGATTTTCCTTTTTTATGCTTACTTGTTTCGGGCGGAAATTCGCAAATCATAAAAGTAGATAGCCCCTATCAAATGGAGGTAGTGGGACAAACGATCGACGATGCCGCTGGAGAAGCTTTTGACAAATGTGCCAAAGTAATGGGGTTGGGATACCCAGGGGGACCTGTAGTCAATCGCTTGGCAAACGAAGGAAATCCCCTGCGCTTCTCGTTGGCAAAGCCTCATGTGGCAGGTTTGGACTACAGCTTTAGCGGGTTAAAAACCTCGTTTTTATACCTCCTAAGGGATGAATTGGCGGTAAACCCCAATTTCATCGAAGAAAACAAAGAGGACCTTTGCGCCTCTCTACAGAAGACAGTAGTCGATATTTTAATGCAAAAACTCTTGAAGGCAACTAAAGAGTATGAAATAAGACGTGTGGCCGTAGCAGGAGGCGTCTCTGCCAACACCGCTTTACGCCAAGCTTTTGCCGACTATGCCGAGCGTTACGGTTGGGACATCTTTATCCCCAAGTTTTCATACACTACAGACAATGCCGCCATGGTAGCCGTGGCAGGTTATTTCTCTTACCTACAAAGAGACTTTGTCACTGCAGACATTGTACCTTTCGTTCGCACCACACTTGCCCAATGAACAATTCTACAACCACTTCATTAGTTGACCTTTTGGCACAGAGGCTGACCCTAAGAGGGGAAACTTTCTCCGTAGCAGAGAGCTGTACGGGAGGTATGATTGCTTCCCTCTGCACCCAACGTGCGGGAGCTTCCAAGTGGTTTGCTGGTGGATTGGTGGCTTACTCCGAACGCATAAAACACGAACTACTTGGCGTACCCATGGCACTCATTGAAAGCAAAGGTGTAGTAAGTGCCGAGGTAGCAGAGCAGATGGTATTAGGAGCACGCAAAATCTTTCATGCAGACCTCTCTTTGGCAACGACGGGTATTGCAGGTCCCTCAGGAGCTATACCCCTCTATCCCGTAGGCTCTATGTGGATAGCCCTATCTTACCGAGACCGTCTATGGTCAAAATTCCTTTTTTTCAAAGGTGGCAGGGAGTCTTTTATAGAGCGAGCATCTCAAGAAGTATTGCGCCAAGCGTATAGCTTTATTCAAAAAGGATAATGTATTTTAGCACAACGATATAGACGAATCATATTATGAGAAAATCGTATACTTCCACACTACTCTTGTTTTTCGCACTTCTCTTCGTAGCTCAGAAGGCAAAAGCGCAAAACAAAGTATGCCGCATCGGCTTTGAGTATCAAATGAGTTATAATGAAAATTGGGGGGCGAACCGTCCCGTTGTTCTCTCTGTAGAACCCAATTCGCCAGCAGGATATGCGGGACTTAAAACTGGAGATATAATAGAGACCATAAATGGCCGCTCTATTCTTGATGTTAGTGAGCAAGAATTTCTCAATACACTTCGTAATCCAGAGGAACTACGCTTGGAAGTAAGCAACTTTGGATATGAAAAGGCTGAGCGTGTACTGCACTCAGAGTGTCAAGACCGCTCTTTTGTAGATGAGAGACTACTTGCAGCATCTTTTAGCATGTATAGTCTGGAAGATGAATGTGAGCGCGTGCTAACCTACCCTTTTGATACAGGAAAAGCTGCAAAAGTATCGTTCGAAAAGTTCCGTTACTTCGCCTTTGCCGATGAAACGGGCAATAGCTCTGCTTTGGATTTGGATATACAAAAAAGAATTTCCGAGCAGTTACGCTCATTAGGTCTACAACACAATAAGGCCGAAGCAGATATTATCGTCGATACCTACTATACACTCATCCACAACACCTATTTCGATAAAAAACAAACAGCGGACGCTAAACTTTTCGATGTACGCTACGATATAGAAAAACGATCTCTCGTTGAGGTCCCTTTGTTACCTGTAGGTGGAAATAAGCAGACAGCCCCCTTTGTACTTACTTTCGGAATCCGCATTTTCGACGCTCACGGTTCAGACATGCTCTACTGGAGCTGCGAAGCGGTAGAGCACTTAACTGAAGATTTTTCTTTAGAAGAGTATGCCCGTCTTTCTGTACCTATCATGCTGATGCAATTCCCTTTTGTACGCTATAACATTAACCCTCAGATACGTTTCTCTGCTCACAGACATAACTATACAGGGTTGGTTTTCCACGCTTCTGACTTGGGTTTAATCGCTTCAGTTATACCTAATACACCAGTTGCCAAGGCGGGACTAAAAGTAGGAGACCGCATTGTGGCGATTAATGATAAGCCTTTAACCTCTATCCAAGAACTTACAACTGCTTACCACAAGTTCGTTGAGCGCACACTCTCCTACCGAGATGAGCGTAGCATGTTTACCGATCGCCGAGGCGTCAAGTATTGTCGTTATTGGGATGTGTCGGACTACAAATCCATTGCCAAGGCTTTTGCCAAGGAGAGCAATAAAACTGTTTTCTCTTACTTGTTTGCATTCCGTCCCTATGTATCGAATGCACAACAAGAGGCCTATATCCATCTCGATGTACTTACCAAAGATGGCATTATTCAGAGGTATAGTGTGTTACCGCAATTCATAGACAATTCGTACATAACCCTCGAATAGATGAACGACTCAAACCATAAAAAGAATAAAAAGACTTCCCCTCGACAAGGGGCGAAGTCTTTTTCTCATTTAGGAAAAGCTCCATTCGGGGTCAACTTGCGCAAAATATCTCCCTCTCGTGAAGGGCAAGGGAGCGCAGAGATTGATACACAAGAGAGAGAAAAAAGCTACCCACAATGCTCTGAGAGGAGTAAGGCTTTTCCCTCTGAGACAAAAGATT
This sequence comes from Porphyromonas circumdentaria, assembly GCF_900167105.1. GTDB lineage: Bacteria > Bacteroidota > Bacteroidia > Bacteroidales > Porphyromonadaceae > Porphyromonas > Porphyromonas circumdentaria. The sequence goes on from NZ_FUXE01000019.1 coordinate 3,448, forward strand.
TTCTCTCCTTGAAAAGGATTACAAAAAAGGGTTTAGCAGAAAAAGAGCTCCCGCCTCAAGAAAGCGAGAGCGAGTTTCAATTAGGCATCTGGCAACCTCTAAGAGTAGTGCGTTTAGCCTCACCTGGAGCCTACTTAGACGGCGGTACAGAAGAGATTCTTTTACCCAACCGCTATCTCCCGACAGAGTGTAATGTGGATAGCATCGTTGATGTCTTTGTTTATCATGACAATGAGGGACGCTTGGTAGCTACTACACTTAAACCTTTTGTACAAGTAGGCGAGGTAGCATTCCTCAAGGTAAATATGGTAACCCAACATGGAGCCTTTTTGGATTGGGGTATACACAGAGATTTATTTGTTCCTTTCTCTGAACAAAAAGAACGTATGCAAGAGGGCAATACCTACCCCGTTGCAGTCTATGTAGACCATGTTAGCGGCCGTATTGTCGGTTCCTCCAAACTAAATAAGCATATCGCCCAACAACTTCCCTCTTTCGAACCAGGAGAAGCCGTCGATATTCTATTTGTAGAGGCCACTTCTATTGGTTTTAGAGCTGTCGTAAACAACCACTTTTGGGGTTTAGTGTACCACTCCGAGCTAAACAGAGAGGTACACACTGGAGAACGAACTACCGCCTACGTGATTCGTGTACGAGAAGACGATCGTTTAGACCTATCACTAAATCCATTGGGCATGGAACGGCTTGAAGAGGGGGTACAGAAACTTTTGGCACTGCTCCGCAATAGAGGTGGCGAACTCCCGATTGGGGATAAAAGTACTCCCGAGGAGATTGAGCACTTAACGGGTTATTCCAAAAAAACATTCAAACGCGCGGCAGGCATTCTATACAAAAAAAGAGTTATTAGCATCGAGCCTTTTAAAATCAAACTACTATGAAGCGTTCAGAGCTATCGCTATTTTTACGAGGTGCCCTCTCTATCCTTTTACTGCTCTTCTTTACAGGATGTGCCTCTCGCAAAGGCACTCTTTCTTCATCAACCGCTCTAAAAGAGGGGCGTGAAATGCGAGCGGCTTGGTGGCCTACTGTGTGGAGAAACGACTATAAAGAGAAAAATACCACCGAATTGAAACAACTTCTCACTCAGAGGCTCGATAAGCTGCATCAAATAGGCATCAACGCCGTTGTCTTTCAAGTTAGGAGTGAGGCAGATGCCTTCTATGCCTCGCGGTACGAGCCCTGGAGCCGTTTCCTAACAGGAGTACAAGGAGCTTCGCCCGAGGGGTTATTCGATCCTCTCCCCTTTATTATAGAAGAGTGCCACAAAAGAGGTATGGAATTTCATGCTTGGATCAATCCCTTTCGTGCCTCGGTTAAAACAACGAACCCCACAGCCCCCGAACATATATCGCATCGATACCCCAATTGGATTATCCCCTATAACGGTCAGAGCTATTTAGACCCTGGTCTTCCAGAAGTACGAAGCTACGTCTGCCGAGTAGCACAAGACATTGTCTTGAGGTACGATATAGACGCTTTGCATATAGATGACTACTTCTACCCTTATCCTGTAACGGGAATACCTTTCAACGACAACTACTCTTTTGAAAAATATGGTTTATCCAAGGGATACTCATGGAGTACAAAGGCAGATTGGCGACGAGAAAATATCAATCACTTCATAGCACAACTACGAGAAACATTGCAGCAAACCAAGCCTTGGGTAGCACTCGGCATCAGCCCCTTCGGCATCTATCGTAACAATAAGAATTGGGCAGGGGGCAGTAAAACCACAGGGTTAGAAGGATATGAAGCTCTCTATGCCGACGTTATCTTATGGGCAAAAAAGGGTTGGATAGACTACCTCACACCCCAGATATACTGGAATTATGGTCACACCTCTGCCGACTACCAAGTTTTACTTGATTGGTGGGGAGCACAAAAATTAGGGGAAACGGCTCTTTACATCGGTCAGGATATACGCAGATCTATGGATGGGCAGCAACTAACTACGAAAATAAACCACCAACGCAAAGTAGCCCGTGGCGATTTCTTCTGGCCTGCCGATGACTTATGGAGCAATTACGGAGGTATTATCCCACAGCTCAACAGACTGTATGCAGGACATCGGGTAGCAACTCCTGTGCGCCAAGAGTTTCGAGGCACAACCTCAAAGAAGATTACTAACCTTCGTTTCTCTCTCGGAGTATCCTCGTCTCCTCTTCTGGAGTGGGAAGATACCTACCAAGAGGGCGATCCTCTCTCGCCTCGCTTCTATTTGGTATACGCCCTACCCAATGGAAAAAAGAGTGATTTTCCACATAAAGCAAAGCTATTATCCATAAGCAGTGATCCGTTCTATTTGATTCCCCTCTCCCCTTATTATAAAGGTTTTGCGGTAACAGCACTCAATCACTTCGGAGTAGAGAGCAAACCTGCATTTCTTTTTTGATCTCTTCTTCCTTTTATTTTTATAACTTTGAGAATATTAGAATAATTTATTTCACTTAAATTCTATTGTATTATGAAGAAAACTGTTTTTTATGCCACCTCACTTTTGTTTCTATTGGTAACACTACTGAGCTCCTGCAACAAAGAGCCCAAAGAGCTGAAATTAGAGGGGACTACATGGGAAGGAAGTTTTATGGGAGGTCTCTTTGACAACTCTCATGAAGATGCACGATTTTTATTACGACTGGTATTCTCCAGCGACAAAGCAGGACTTTTTTCCATCAAGAATACAAATGCAGAAGATCCAGAGCAGAAGAATATAAAATTTACTTACGTTATAAACGGACACAACGTAAGAATTACATTTGCTCCCGAATTGGCAGATTTTTTTGGGACTTCCAGTACTACTTTCGATGCCAAGTATAACAGTACACTAAAAACTCTAACCTTAAAGATTGGAGTGCTACCTTGGGTTTTCTCTAAAGTTAGCTAACTGCTCCTCCCTCGTTCTCCATGGGAGATTAAGGGAAGGAAATCATCACAATACATATTAAACCTATGAGGCTGTGTCAAAGATCAATTTTTGGCACAGCCTCTTTTGCTACGTAGTTGCCCTTTTGTTCTTAGCCTCCGATAGCTCTATACAAGAGGTTGACACAGGTAAAAGATTAGCCTGCTTTTGTACCCTTATTTTTGAGATAAAGAAGGTAATTCCCCCTGATCTGTTTAAAAAGAGGGAACTACAGGTGCAAAATTTATATTCATCACAAGCAATTTCCCATTTTAAGATTACGTATATATATATTTAGATTGAATTTATATATATGCAACTTGAATACATGTATATTCAATCTTAATATAAAGAATATGATACGATAAAAAGAGAAAGTTCGCGTTATGAAACAAAAAAGACTGACTTCATCGAGAGAAATCAGTCCTATTGAAGTTTCCGCTGTATCTTTTATCTTTTCAACTCTAAAATAAGAAGCATAGTGTTTACACTCTTTTGGGGAAACACTTACATTAGAGGGCATTGTACAATTCACGTGCACAAGACTTATTTCCTTACGATAAGTTGAGGTGCAAGAAGTATCTAAAAAATAGCATATCTCTATATTAAGTGGTAAACTCCTCCACAATCGTCTTGGCGTATGCCAAACTGTTGGTCGCTTTAGAGAGAAGTAGCAGACTCTCGTAAGAGTAAGAACTAAAGAATTGTGGGCTAACAGCAAGCTCTGATCAAGCCTCTCAAAAAAAGAGACTGCTGCGTGAAGCAACAGTCTCAATGATTTATTGGTCTTCCTCTTTAGCACCGTACAAATCGTTCCACCAGGTCGGCTCATCCTTTAACCAGCGAGCAAACCAGGCAAAGATACTTTCGGTCCATCGAATACGTCGCTCAGGCTCTAAAATGAAGTGGTCTTCTCCTGTGAAAGTAATTAATTCGACTTCTCGACCCAATACCTTTAAGGCATTGTACATATTAATGCTCTCTGCCGTAGGAACATTCGTATCACTATCACCATGTAGTAACAAAAGAGGTGTATGAATCTTTTCAGCATTGAAAAGAGGGCTTTGATCTACAAAGGTAGAGCGATGCGACCATGGATAGCTATGCGCAGAAGCCACGGTACTGTATCCCATACCCCAATAGCCGCTACCCCAGTAGTTGGTAATACTGCTAATCCCTGCGTGGCTCACCGCTGCGGCAAAAAGATCAGTACGTGTTTGCAAGTATTGAGTCATAAACCCTCCATAGCTTGCTCCAAAGCAACCTATTTTTTCAGCATTGATAAAACTATTCTGAGCACAAAGAGAACGCACAGCCTCTATTATCTCGGTAGCCGTTGGCTCTCCCCACGCATTGAGATGACGTGCGGCAAACTCCTGCCCATACCCCGTACAACCACTGGGATTGAGTATATATACCACATAACCCTGTGCGGCATACATCGCTGGTGAATAAGTACCTTCCATACGTTTTTTAGAGGCAATAGTCCCTCCATAGTAGTATACCAACAAAGGATACTTCTTGTTAGCATCGAAATGAGGCGGCAGATAATACCATCCCTCAATAGGAGTACCCTCGGGCGTAGTATAGGTAAAGTTGTGCACCTCGGGACGGATAAAGCCTTTCATCTTTTCTGCGTCCAAATCCCAAACAAGTGTTTCCTTACCATTATGGACTCTATAAAGTTTATCCGCATTAGCAGCACTCTGACCGAAGTACCACAAATCTCCCTTTTCCTTGGGTAAGGAATACTGACTTACCTGATCTTCACTGAGGATTATAGGCGTGATTTCTTTTCTTTTTATATTGAGCGTGTAGAGTTTTTGCAGTGCCCCATCGGTCGCTTGCAGTATCACGTCGCCTTTGTAGTCAAATTGTATTTGCTCTATAGTAGGGTCAAACTGCATCGTAAGACAGATAGCCCGCTTGTCACTCTTTCTAAAAAGAAAGGCTTCACGCTCGTAGGAATTAGCCCAACGACCTTTGGGCAAAGTGCTACCTACTCCATCAAACGCGTTGGGCGAACCTAAGATAAGCAGGTGTTGATCGTCATTGGGGATATAAGAGACAGAAGCAATATCAATCTCTTTTGTAAATAGCGTATCGGTTTTACCTGTTATGGGATCAAATTCATACAAAGAAGAGAAAGAATAGGGCTGCTCAGTCCAGTCTTTAGTAGCACCCTGTATAAGAAGTTTCCCAGATACGGGGTGAATATCCATAAGCGCAACATAGCTCGACCCAAAGGTCAAAGGCATTGTTGTGCCCGAGTTCAGGTCTAAACGCTTCCAATAGGGACGATTGCGCCACCCTGGCATACGATCGTCAGGGTCTTGCATACGTTGTACTTTGTCGTCCTTAGGAGCTGCTTTAGCCTCTTCCTGAAGATAGATAACTTGCTCATCGGGACTGAAACGGATAGCCCCTTCTGGCAAAGGATCCACGAGAATTTGCTCATCACTACCATCGGGTTTTTGAGAGAAAAGTACACGCTCTTTACCCTGTGTACGAATCATGTAAAGTCTATCACTCTTAGGCATCCAACGGGCAGATACGAGCTCTTTACTTTCCCGTATTAGCTTTCCATCCTTTGTATATAAACGTGCCGAGTAATCGGTTTTCAGTCCTCTACGCGCTGCATAGGTAACAAGGGCATAACGTCCCGATGGAGAGAGGCGTACCCCTTGAAGCGAACTGCCCGACATCATATAGTCTAAAGAAAGAGGCTTGAGTAGCTTCTCATTAAAAGATAGACCAGATGTCGCCGTGGTACTATCGGTTTTGAGTACAACCTTAAACTTGGGAGAAAGAGAGTCTCCTGTCAAATGAAGAGTTTTGAGGTACACATTATGCCCACCTGGACGCAACTTAAGAGAAGCAAAGAGTTGTGGAACGCTATCTTGTGATGCGAGCTCTTTTTGCGATGCGACGCACTTGCCATCTATAAAAAGAGACATTCTGGCACGTCCATATACCTCGATTTTTCCCGTGGCATAGCCCTCATTTTCTATTGTAAAACGGTACGTAGAGAGTAGCCCCACTCCCTCGGAAGAAATATCTTTCGAGAAGAACCATCCGTCCTCTAAAGCTTTAAGGGATTCATTAGGACCTGTTCTTCTTACTCTGGGCGGTGCTTCTGTGAGTAGATTAGCAATAGAAAAGGTTTCGCCCTGTACATTTTTTTTGCCATGCACCAGAGTGTATGGTAAGGAGGTATCACCCAAAGAGGTAATCTCCCGTAAGAAAGTTTCCTGTTTTTCAGACTGCCCCCACGCAAACATGGGAAGGCAAGCCGATAAAAGGATAAACAATTTTTGTTTCATACGTATATCTTACTGCTGTTCTTCGTAAAGGAAACGCTTAATACTTCGCTTAGGAGTCTTCTCAAAAGGAGCCTTCTGCTGTTCAAACAGTGTTACTTTTTCGTATTGAGCTACTTGATTGTTGAGTTCGCTTCGGAAGTTTTCTATCGCTTTCCACCCCTCTTCCAGGGTAAGCCCCTCTTTCTTAATAGCCTCTTCATCGGGATAAATAAGAGCAACCAATCGCTTACCCCTCTGCACCACAAGGCTCTCTGCCACCAAATGGAAAGTATTGAGTTTTAATTCGATCTCTTCGGGATAGATATTCTGCCCACTACTCCCCAAAATCATAGTCTTAGAACGCCCCTTTATGAATACATTGCCCTCGGCATCCATCGTAGCGAGGTCACCCGTATGCATCCATCCATCCTTGGTGAAGAGCTGAGCGTTAGCCTCGGGATTCTTATAGTATCCCTTGCAAACATTCATTCCCCGCACTTGTATCTCTCCTGGAGTATTCGCTGCAGTTCCCTCTTCTCTTGCTATGCGCAGCTCCATATTCTGAAGCACTTTACCGCAGCTCTCAGGTACCCACCGTCTATTGTTTTCATAGCAAATAAGAGGCGCGCACTCGGTCATACCATAACCTACCGTTAGAGGGAAACCTATCTTTTTGAGGAAGTGAGCCACTTCGCCAGACAGAGCTGCCCCCCCGACAATAACCTCTCGAAACTCTCCCCCCAACACATGGCGCAAGCGTCGATTGATACTGTTATAAACAATAGAACGCAAACCAGGTATGCGTGTGAGAAACTTCATCGAAGGTTGGGCTAACTTGGGAGCAATAGCCTGTTTGTATATCTTCTCCAAAATGAGAGGCACAGTAATAACCAACTGTGGCTTTACCTTGGCAAAAGCCGACAGAATAACCTTAGGAGAGGGTACCTTGCCTAATATCGTAACATGCGTTCCGATAGTCATAGGGGTGAGAAAGTTGAATGCACAACTATACGTGTGTGCCAAAGGAAGGAAGCAAAGTATCTTATCGCCTCTGAACATTAAGTCCAAACGGTGCGCATAGAGTGCATTACCCGCTAAGTTTTGTCCCGTGATGATTACCCCCTTACTATTGCCCGTAGTACCACTGGTGTAATTGATCACCATAACTTCTTCGTTGTCTCTCTCTACAAAGTGGATATCTTGCACGCCGAAGGCAACTTCCTCTCTTCTGGGCAGAGCTTGCAAACGAGCCTCTATATCGGATTGACACACGCTTATGGGAGTCAATGTTTCCAAGCTCAGAACCATCTCAACTTGCGGACATTTTCTAACGTCTATATCCTCTCGCAATCGCTTATCAAGAGCTAATATCCGCGCATCGCTATGATCTATAATACGCTCTGCATCCTGTAGATTGAAGTCTTGAAGTATAGGTACAATCACGGCTCCATAAGTTATGGTTGCCATAAAAAGTATACACCATCTCGCCGAATCATTGCCCATTAAAGCGACCTTGTCTCCTTTTTTCAACCCCAGAATGCTGAACTGTTGGTGCAGACGGTCTATCTCTTGTGCTACATTGGCATAGGAGAAAGTCTCTCCCGTATCATAATCTGTGAAAGCAGGCATCGAAAAGCACTCTTTGAATGTCGTTTCAAAAGCCTCTATCAGATTATCGTTTATATCGAATTTTGTTTTGGTTTCCATTTCTTTCCTTTTATCATTTCAAATGCACAAAAGTGCATTTTCTGTGCAAATATATAGGAAATCTGCCAAAACGCTGCGAAGTACGAGGTCAAAGAACGCTCTTTTGAGAGGTTTCCTTAGCAAAAAATACTTCCGAAGGCTCGTTCTCAAGATAAAAAGAACCCTCTCCTGCTCTCGAAAAAGCAGAAGAGGAATTGGAAAAGAGCATATCCCCTTCGGGATTTCTCTATATGTCTAAGAGTTTACTGTATAAACTCAAACGTACTGGTCATATTCATAGTGATATTAACGGGCACACCATTAGCCACAGTAGAGCCCGAAGCAGGCAATGTAGTAAGGCCATAGATGGGTACTCCCGTAGGTGCATGAATTTCATAATTCATAGTACCCTTACCCGAGAGTTTAACACCTTGAAACTCTGTATCAAGCAGGATTTTTGAGTCGACAATAAAGCTTTGAGGCGAAGCCGAGGTAAGTGTAGACTCGCCCTTTACGCCCTCAGACATATCGGCTGCCCAAGTATCGCCCTGAGCCACAGGAGAGGTAGGATACAATCCCTTGAAGATAGAAGAGAAAGCATTGTACACAAGCTGAGCCTCTTCCTTAGTAAGCCCCTCTGTTACGGGAGTAACCTCTCCTACCAACTGGAAGTAGGGAGTGATTTCGGCACGCACCACTTTTTTTGCCATCTGTTTAAGGGCTTTGTTCTCAGGTGTTTCCTTCTCATCGGCAGAACTAAACTTCATATTGCCTTGGGGTGTTTCGGCACTGGTCTCAATCAAATTGATAACCGCTTCAATGATTAAATTGTCTTGGTTCTTTGCCACAACCGAGAAGACCACCTCATTCTTTTGAATAATCTTGCTCTTCATAATTTGTCCCTGAAAAGAAACCTCCTGATCGGTTACTTGTTGGTAACGAACAGGTACTTTCAAACCAGGTTGAAGATTAAGGCGCACATCGTACTTCTGTGCAGAAAGCACTGCAACTACCGATAATAGTAAGGATAAAGTTAAAATAATCTTTCTCATATCACTTGTAATTTTAATTCTGTTTCTATCACCTATTTCACGTTGTGAAGTTTATGCCCCATACGCTCTTTTTTGGTTTGGAGGTACTTCATATTATAAGCATTAGGCTCTATCTCTATGGGTACATTCTCTACGACCTCCAGATCATACGCCTCTAAGCCTATACGTTTAACGGGATTATTAGTCATCAGACGCATCTTTTGAACGCCCAGCGAACGGAGTATCTGCGCCCCCACTCCATAATCGCGTTCGTCTGCTGCGTAGCCCAGATGCAGATTAGCATCGACCGTATCATACCCCTGCTCTTGCAGTTTATAAGCCTCCATCTTCGCCATAAGACCGATACCTCTACCTTCTTGATTGAGATAAACAACAACCCCACGACCCTCTTTCTCGATCATCTGCATCGCTTTGTGCAGTTGCTCACCACATTCACAGCGACAAGAACCTAAAATATCTCCCGTAGCGCAACTCGAGTGCACGCGTACCAACACAGGTTCTCCACTTGTAATATCGCCCTTAAAGATAGCAAAGTGTTCCAAACCATTACTTTTCTGCCGGAAAGGTATCAGATGGAAAAGCCCCTCTTTGGTAGGCATAGATACACAAACACCTTCTTCCACGATACTTTCGCTCTGAAGACGATAGGCGATTAAGTCCTTTATGGATATAATCTTCATGTCAAACTTCTGTGCAATCTCTATAAGTTGCGGGAGGCGTGCCATGGTACCATCATCGTTAATAATCTCGATAAGGGCTGCAACGGGTTGCATACCACACATACGTGCCAAATCTACTGCCGCCTCGGTATGCCCCGCTCTGCGCAATACCCCTCGAGAGCGTGCGCGCAACGGATTGATATGACCAGGGCGAGCTAAATCGGACGGCTGTGTATTGGGGTCGGCGAGTGCGAGGATGGTCTGCGCTCTATCATACATAGAAACACCCGTTGTACATCCTTTGCCGATAAGGTCTACTGTAACGGTAAAAGGAGTTTCGTGCAGTGAGGTATTATCCGATACCTGCATATTAAGTTCCAACCTCTGCGCCACCTCCTCGGATATAGGCGTACAGAGTACCCCACGGCCGTAACGCATCATAAAGTTAACCTTCTCGGGAGTTATCATCTCTGCTGCGATAACGAAATCCCCTTCATTCTCGCGGTCTTCATCGTCTACTACAATGACAAACTTGCCCTCTTTGAAGTCTTTGAGAGCATCTTCTATGCTGTTTAGTGCTATTTGATCCATTATTATTTATTGTTCTATCTATTTGTTAAATAGTCGTTTCTATGATTTTTATCAGCTCTTCCAGCACCTTGTGGCACTGGCAGAGTACTTTTTTCTGTTGTTTCCGTTGCCAAAGAATATGTATAGCGTAAGGCAAAGATAAGGGTATAATGGGCAGCAAGGCAAAGAATAGTATCTTTTTCTTGGGAACCAAAGAAGCAAAGGAAGCGTGTACAAAGGGAATATCCATAAGTTTCGCCACCACGAGTTTATTCTCGGAGTTCTGCAACTGCTCAACCAAAGCCTCCAGTTCCTTTGCGAAAAGGGCATACTCTCTATTGAGCAAAAGCAAAGAGCTATGCGTTAAACTGCCTTTTTCCATAAAGGGGCTCTTCTTGACGATTGCCAATGCGTGCAAGCATCTATTTACAATAGCTGATGCCTCTTCGGAGGAAACAGGGTTTAGGATTAACTCTCGGAATTGTATCTCCCGCACTTTATCCTTGCGCAACAGCTGTTTCAAACGTATGAGAATAGCGTCGACATTCAATGTAGAAGAGTCTCTCGTGGCTTTGTAAGTAAGGAAAATACCAAAAGGGCTAAGAACAAGAGTAGAAAACCACATCCCAAACCAAGGCGTCCAAGAGCCATTGTACGAGAGGTTGTATCCAAACGTGTCGAGCATATAGTAAACAACAAAGAAAAGTACACTAACTACCATAGGCATACCTATCCCCCCCTTGCGTATAATCGCCCCTAAGGGAGCACCGATGAAGAAGAAAACAAGACAGGCTGCAGGAAATGTGAACTTTCTGTGCCACTCCTGAGCATGCGTTCTATAGAAGTAGGCTTGTTGCTGATACACATCGTTACGAAAAAGGGCAGCGTCGCTTACCTGCTCTAAACGTGTAACCGTCTCCTCAAGTACACTCTCCATCTTCTCGGGAGATACCTGTGCATAAAGCGAGTCTAGCGTGATCGTTTTCTCTTGCGCAGCTGTTTCTAAGGCTTTCCACGAGGTTATTCCCTCGGCCGTTTTATCCATCGGAGAGGTTTTCATCATCACAAAACGCTCATTCTGTGAAGACTCCAAAGCCCCTTGAGCATTCATAAAGGAGACACTATCCAGTTCATACTGTGCTGTATCTTTTATGTAATGGCTGAGTTGTATTAGGTTCTTTCCCACAAATTGACTGCGCAAACCACCGTCATCAATCATCTCAAAATTCATATTGAGATTGATTACAATCTGTTTGAATGAGAACTTCTCTTTGAGATAAGAGGCAGGCACCTCTTCCAGATTGGTAATATCAGTGGGAGTAAAGGTCTGTCCCTCTAAGGGTTCGAAGCTCTCCCCCCGATAAAGGTTGAGAGTAAGAAAGCGTTTAGAGCTATCCAAACGAAGTACTCCAGAGTCTGCGGTAATTACTCGGGGGCTATCAAACTGACTGTAATCATAGATCATGACCTCCTCAAGGCTCCGCGTCTCACTATTTTTCTTACCAACAAAAATGCTATACCCTCTGATGCCGTTGTAAAAAGTACCCTCTGGAATATCCAAGTCGGGACGCGCCTCTCGAGCAGAAAATATAATCTGATAAAAGCGTACTTGAGCATTCATCACCGCCGTATTGAGGTAAATAAAGAGAAAAAACGAGATACCGAGCACGATGAAGAATAGAGGTGCCATGATGCGGTGCAGGGGAACTCCTGCCGATTTCATCGCCAACAATTCCAACCGCTCTCCCATAGAACCAAAAGTCATCAAGGAGGCTAACAAGATACCGAGCGGAACAGCAGTAGGTAAGACCATAACGGCAGCATGAAAAACCAACTGCAACAGGATAACGAAATCGAGCCCTTTACCTACAATCTCGTCCGTATAGAGCCACATCATCTGCATTAAGACAATGAACCAACAGATAAAAAGAGTCATCCCCAGCAGCGGAAAATACTGCTGAATGATGTAGGTGTACATTCTCTTCGGGCGCAACGACAGCATCGTATAGAATTGTATAAAACATGACAAAGGTACACAAAAGAGACCAACCTTTGTAGAGCAAAATAGAGAGATAAATCGAGAGCTCAATTTAGTATGGAACTGGCAGATAGCCTTTGAGAGACTCCACCTAAAAGAGCTCCCTCAACGCAACAGTATTGCAGAAACAGCCCTCAAGGTAACTAATGCCACACAAGTGATTTATTTAGGTTAGCGACTCCCTCTTGCAAATTAACCAATAGCTCGCTTGATTACCCAATACTCTCCTCCCCTTATCCAACCACCCCTTTAGAACAAAAAACTCTCTCTTCGCAGAAAAAAAATTCCAAAGAGCTGTAATAAATCTGTTTTTCTCGAGAGACATTCTCTATACGCAATCTAAATATATATAAACGCAACCTTAGTATATATATATTCAAATTGAATATACATATATTCAGATTGCGTATAGAGTTTAGAATAGGTATTAACGAACTTATCCTCCTGAATAAGAAGATTTTTCGACAGGTATAATACAAATCGCGGGCGTGTGAAACAAGTTACTACCTACTACACACAACCCACACTTATCTCGTTAGTACAGTACTGAGGTACGCAAGAGTTATACACGCCGCCTACCTCTTTTCTCTCAAAGCCTTGTAACAGTAAAAAAATAAAAAGGTATTACTAATACGCTGGAAAGGCTTTTGCAATGCGCTGAGTAGCAAGCTCTGCACTAATAATGGCCATGGGCAAACTGGCACCCGGTATGGTCGATGCCCCTACATAGAAAAGGTTTTTAAACTCTTCATCGAAATTGGCAGGCCTAAAGCCCCCTATTTGCATCATCTTATGCGAAAGCCCCAAACCACTCCCCTTGTAGAGGTTAAACTTAGCCTCCCACTCCTGAGGTGTGTACACCGTACGTGTGGCGATTTTAGGGAATATATCTACACCTATTCTCTCGGAAAAGTCGGTCAAGATACTATCTACTATCTGATCTCTATCACTCCAATCTTTCTTGTACTGCCCATTAGGAACGGGGCAAACAAAGAATAAACTCTCACACCCTTCAGGAGCACAATCGGGATTGCACTTAGAGATTGCATTGACATAGTAATAGGGTTTCTGCAAAGTATCTGGGTCTTTGAGCACGTTGAGAGCATACTCTTCGTAGTTGGTACCCAAGTAATAGTTATGCAGATTTAACTGTGGGAGTTTTTCATTCACGCCGATATAGAAAGTAAGATAACCCATAGTCCACTCCATCTTGGCAAGGTGGGCTTCGTCGTACTTCGCTCTTTTCAAGACACGACCTCTAAAGAGGGCAGCGTCTGCATTGGACAAGAAAATTGCCCCCGAGTATCTATTGCCCTTACTATCCACAACAGCTGTTATTTGCTTCGCCTCTCTCTCGACATCTACTATCTCGGTATTGTAAGTAAACTGTGCACCGCATTTGATCAATTCGTCCACAATACTATTGACAATCGTGTACATACCGCCCTCTACATTATAGTAACCATCATGTTGAAACTCTGTGTAGGAGAGAAGGCTGTATATAGCCATTGTATCAAAAGGAGTACGCCCCAAGAAAAAGGCAACTAAAGAGATGATTTGTCGCACCTCTGAAGAGGTAAAGTAACTATTAACATGCTGCCAAAAGGTCTTAAACAACACGGGTAGATGTTTGGGATTAACCCGCAGAAGCGAGGTGCAGTAGTCGAAGAGATTTTCAAAATTGCTCCGAATTACTATATCGAAAGTATCTTCAAAAAGAGCCTTAGACTTCTTCAAATAGGTCCTCATCTTCTCCTCAAAGTCAGGTTCTTGCTCTTGAAACTGTGCGGCAAGTTTTTTGATATCCTTATAAAGGTGGTAGGTCTTATTGCTCCCCCTAAAATTAACCGAGTAGAGAGGGTCAAGCTCCACGAATTTGAAGGGAAGCTCCATATTACACTTCTCCATAAACTCTTTGAATACGTAAGACATACTAAAGAAACTCGGTCCCGTATCAAATGTAAATCCGTCTTTTTTGATTTGATTGAGCCGTCCGCCAGGCTTATCATTTTTCTCGATAAACTCTACCTCGTAGCCCTGCTTTATAAGCCAAAGACCACTCGCCAAGCCCCCAAGGCCTGTCCCTATGATAGTTACTTTCTGTTTCATCTTAGGTTGTTGTTTTTCTTAAAGTTGACATACAGTTCATCCCTCACCCACTTAAAGTTCGGCTCGGCTTTTAATATCTTCAGATAGTAAGCCTCTGCCCTCTTTGTATCCTCAAGAGCTTCGTAGGTGAGTGCTATTTGCGCCCAAAGGGAGAGGAGGTTCCAGTCCTTTTCCAATCCACTATTTACGAATACTTTCTCTGCTTTGAGATAGGCGGTCAGAGCATCTTTTTTAGAACCACCAAAGATAGCGGGCTTATAAAAGTCTATATTGCCCAGTTGAACGAAGCCTAACCAATTTTTAGGGTCAAGTTTTACAGATCTCTCTGCCGCGGCAATACTCTTCTGTCCAAGGAACGGAGCTTTAGCCCTATTAAGCCCTATTTGAAATCCATAGGATGCGGACTTATAGGCAGATAAAACTGCCAAACTCTTACCCTCTCGTTGTAGTCTCTCTAAGCGGGCATCAAAACGATCAATATACTCGCGTGCCATTTTTTTCTTCTTTTTGCTCATGCACCAACCGATGTAACCATATTCATAATTCAGCAACTCAAGTTCTTCGCCAAAGGTCTTGTTGGCTTTAGCATTCATAGAATTAAGAACTGCATACCACGCATCCATGTTACCACTGATATAGGCTTGGTAAATTAGCTCCTTATGAGGCGTCGAGAAGAGAGGTAGTAGGGCAAAAAGTGCCAAAAGAGAAGTCAGAGTGTATCTTTTAAGTCTCATTTGTTTGTTTATTGATTTAAAGTTTTCGTCCTTTCCAACTAAAGTAACCTCTATGTTTGTTTTTCAAAGACTTCACAATAAAGGCTCCCAGCATTAGTTGTTGAGGAATTGCTAAGATTATGTTATTAAATACGTTTTGTAAGGCTGTTAGAGAAATAAAGAGGCGCATCAAAAGCCCCATGGAAAGGTAGAGTAACAGAAGTTCAAAAGAGCTTATCCCAACGAACACCCACCCTAAAGTTGTGAGCAACCAATAGAAAATAGCCCCCACATAGGAGTTCCCGAAAAAGAAAGTAACATTCTTGGAAAATCCCTCTATGGCACTATCAAGGCTATCATACATACGACATCGGATAGTGGCTACTCCCGTGAGGCAAGCAACCCTCTCCTTCTGCTTCCTTAGATATCGAGCTATCTCTATATCCTCCGCTCTACTCGCTCTGAACCTCAAGTGTGGCAACAAGGCTCTATACACCCTACTCTCAAAAAGCATGCACTGACCATTTGCGGCAGCAACGGAGGAAAAGCCAACACGTCGCACCATAGGCAGTAAAAGAAGCGAAAGTAAAATAACGTGCATATTGGGCACTGTGATCTTTTCAGCCCAAGAATACATCGTTTGACAAGGAAAAATTGAAAGTAAAGAGACTTTCTTGCCCACAGCATAAGCCAACAGTCTATTTATAAAATCGGGAGCGACCCTCACATCGGCATCAAGAAAAAGAAAATAGTCTCCTCGTGCCTCTTGAGCCAGCCTGTGACAAGCATTATTCTTTCCCAACCATCCGTCGGGAAGTCCCTGAGAACGCAGCAAACGAATACGCTCGTCCTGCAGCATATATTCTGACACAATGTCGGGAGTAGCATCATCCGAAGCATCGTCGTAAACGATAATTTCTCGAATTTCCTCCCCCTCTATTCTAATTAAATCATGTAGTATGAGACCGATGTTAGAGGCCTCGTTACGTGCTGGTATAAGCACAGAAAGTGTAGGTAACGAAGCATTGTCCTTCACACGAGGAAGCCTTGCCCTAAAGAGGTAGTTCAAAAAAGCGATCAGTAATCTGAAAGCTAAAAATCCAAGAAATATACTCATCAGGGATCGCATATTGCTTCACGGTAAGCAGAAATGAATGTATTATCGGATTGATACTAATGCCACTTTCATAAGCCGCATAGTAATCTTGGACAAAAACATTCAACAACTTCTCTTGGTCATATCTATGAAAAGAGTCGACTATTTCATCGGCTATACGCACAAAGCCATAAACACTGTGGATAGCTTGACGGATATGAGAAGGGAATAAATTAGTTGCAGAATAGAACGATGTGCTATATTTTTTTGTGATATCCCTACTGGCCTTTAGACAGTAGGAACGGTATAGTTGATATTTATCTGTACTGTTAGGCATTCCTTATTACGGGGTTAATTGGCGTCCCTTAACATCTAAGTACCTCTATCACACAATCAAAGACAACCTATTAGTCTGACACTAACAAAGATAATTAAAAAATTAACGATACCAAATATATAACACTATATTTTTATATTAGGATCTAAGAAGAATTTATAGTACGGGATCGAACTTTCCAACAAGATTATTTTCGACCTCAACAACACAAAATAACGTACGCCCACCATCCCTCTAAGGGTTTTTGCAGTAGGTTTTTAATACAAGAATGGGGCTGTACCCGCATATCAGGTACCCCCCATTCCAAAGTAATTATGAAAACAAAAAACTATATTACCATACAAGAACTCTATCCTCTGGAGCTAACCACATCTTGTCAGACTCTGTGATATTAAAGGCCTTGAAAAACTCATCAAGATTGCGAAGAGTTTGATTTACACGATATTCACCAAGACTGTGAGGGTCTATGTTAGTAAGACGAATCATCTCTTGTTCCGTAATATTCTGTCCCCAAACTCGAGCGTAAGCAATGAAGAAACGCTGCTCAGGAGTAAAGCCGTCAATCAAATCGACCTTCTTTCCTTGAAGAGCTTTCTGCATAGCGAGGAAAGAAACTAGGAGCCCCCCTTGGTCTGCGATATTTTCTCCCAAAGTAAGTTTACCATTACCCTTTACATTACCTACGATAGTAAGAGCGTCGAACTGACCTACTAACTTCTGAGCTGCAAGCTCAAACTTCTTGCTATCTTCTGCAGTCCACCAGTCAATCATATTACCGTTCTTGTCGTAGTTACGACCTTGGTCGTCGAATCCGTGGGTCATTTCGTGACCAATAACTACACCGATAGCACCGTAGTTCACAGCATCATCTGCGTTTACATTAAAGAAAGGAGGTTGCAAGATACCTGCAGGGAAGCAAATCTCGTTAGTTGTAGGCAAGTAGTAAGCGTTTACATCTTGAGGATTCATAAGCCAACGTGTACGATCAACTGGCTTATTCAAATCGCTCATATTATACTCATGCTCAAAAAGAGTTACAGCCTTAAGGTTTTCATAGTAAGACTTATCCTCGCTAATCTCCAACTTAGAGTAGTCTCTCCATTGATCGGGATAACCAATCTTCACGGTAAATCCGTTCAGTTTCTCATGAGCCTTTTGCTTGGTTTCTTCAGACATCCACTCTAGGGTAGATATACGTTCTCCCAAAGCTACTTGGAGGTTCTTAACCAAAGTCTGCATCTTTTCTTTAGCTTCTGGTGTAAAGTACTTCTTTACATACACTTCGCCCAGAGCTTCGCCCAAGACACCATTTACTAAGTTTACAGAACGACGCCAACGAGGATGTTGCTCCTGACGACCGCTAAGAGTCTTTCCATAGAACTCAAAAGAAGCTTCACCGAAAGCATCGCTCAAATAGCTTGCAGAGCCGTCAATAAGGCTAACTACCAAGAAGTCCTTAAGCTCTTGCAAATCTACAGTAGGGAACCACTTGTCAAACTTTTCAAAGAATTGAAGTTGCTTTACATCCCACTGCTTCAACTCATTAAGTTTACGACCTGCAAGGTATGTTTTCCAGTCAAAGCCTTTGTAATCTTTTACGAACTGATCTATCGTAAGCATATGATAGTTAGCACGACTGTCACGCAACTCTACTTGAGAGAAAGACATCTCAGCAAACTCTTTTGAAATTTTCATGTTGTTTGCTGTCATACGTGCTGCATCTTCTTCACTATATCCTGTAAGCAAAAGTACTTTGTGGATATAAGAGTTGTAAGCGTCTAAAAGCTTTTTACCCTCTTCATCAGTAGCCAAATAGTAGTCACGATTGCCCAAAGCAAGGCTCTTTTGGGAGATGTGCATGATGTTCATATCACTATTCATCTCGTCTGCCCACACGTAAGAACTAAAGAGGGTGCTGTTACCTTCGTTATCCCACTGAGAAACTTTCTGTACCAACTCTGCTTTATCCTTGATATCCTCAATCTCTTTGATATCTGCCAATATAGGTTTTGCACCGAGTTCATTACGAGTAACGCTGTCCATAGCTTGTTTGTATAACACAGCTACGCGATACTCATTAGTACCCTTTTTCTGAGATTTAGCGGAGAGGTCTACCACGATTTCATGGATTTGCTCTATGGAGCGATCGCGTAACAAGTCAAAAGCTCCATAGCGACTGTAAGCAGGTTGCAAGGGATTAGCCTTTATCCAACCACCATTAGAGTAGCGGTAAAAGTCATCTCCTGGATTGACTGTAGTGTCAAGAGCTGCAAGATCAATACCTGGTTCTACAGGCATACTCCCCGAAGTTGTACCATCCTGGCTATTACAACTCGTAAAAAGGACTCCTAATACAGAAGGAATCATAAGTAATGTTTTTACTTTCATTGTATTTTATCATTAGCTAAAAATTCTACTTATCAAGCTTTTTGGAAAAGGGGTGATGGATATTTTCCCTTCTCTACAAAGCTTTTTAGACGAGCTACCACAGCCTCTCTATCTTCGGGATAAGTAACCCCAAACCACTGCGCTTCGCTAGTTAGAAGGTGCACCTTGGCACCCTTTTTATGGATTAACAGATCTACCATAAAGGGGATATAAAACTCTTTCTTAGGCTCGTTTATGTATTCCGACAGAAACTCCTTAAAAGCCTCCTCGGAGTAAGTAAAATAATCGGGAGTAAAGCCCCAAAAATTCATTGAAACAGGGGTTTCGATAGGGAATGTAAGTTTGCTCTTTTCATCCCAACAGGTGTCGGCATCTTTTCTGATAAGGGCTGTTTGTTCCTCTACCTTTTCGAGGCAGCCCTCACTATTTACAGAGCAAACTCCTCTGGAAACAGTACCGCTCTCACTTAAGGTATTTCCCAAAGAATAAGCCACCATAAAGTAGTTATCCTTGCTTGTAGGCTCTACCTCTTGTAAGGCTTTTGCCATGGCTACAAAGGCTTCTCTACCATAAAAATCATCTGCATTGATAACGCAAAAAGGCTCCCGTACCACCTCTTTTGCCATAAGCACGGCATGATTGGTTCCCCATGGTTTTTCGCGCTCGGGAGGACAGGTATAAGGTGCTGGTAACTTGGTCAACTCTTGAAAAACGACCTCCGTTTGTATAAATCCGTCATACTTATTCAAGATTTTATTTCGGAAATCTTCTTCAAAAGATCGGCGTATTACGAAGACCACTTTCCCGAAACCTGCTTGGGCTGCATCATACACAGAGTAGTCCATAATGGTTTCTTCAGAGGGACCTACTCCTGCCATTTGCTTGAGCCCCCCGTATCGAGAACCCATTCCTGCAGCCATAATTATAAGGGTTGGCTTTATCATTTTTCTTGGTTAATCTTGCTCGATATCTATACTTAAGGGACAAAGGTAATGTTTTTATAGGCGGTAAGCACAAGAATAATAATAAAGTATTCAAAAAACTATTACGGAGAGAAATCGATCACAGGACGACCCCCCTCCATCTATTAAGTTATAAATTATCAGAAGTGCAAATTTAGTGAAAACGCTTCCTACGAAGGAGGAAATCTCTTCCCAGATATTTCTCTCGCACAATCTCATTTTCGGCCAATTCCTCGGGCACACCCTGAAAAAGGACCTTCCCCTCAAAAAGTAAATAGGCTCTATCTGTAATCGAGAGTGTCTCGTTCACATTATGATCGGTTATAAGGATACCAATATTTCTCTCTTTCAAGTGAGCTACAATATATTGGATATCTTGAACGGCAATCGGGTCTACGCCTGCAAAGGGTTCGTCCAACATAATAAAGCGAGGATTGATAGCCAAACAGCGGGCAATCTCTACCCGTCGTCTCTCTCCTCCCGAGAGTCTATTCCCATGATTCTTACGCACCTTTTCCAAACGAAACTCTTTAATAAGACGCTCCAAATTGTGCTTTTGTTCCTCTTTGGATTGATCGGTCATCTCAAGCACGGTGCGGATATTATCCTCTACAGACATCTTCCGAAAGACACTATCCTCCTGTGCCAAATAACCAATGCCTAAACGAGCTCTCTTGTAAACGGGATAGTCGGTTATATCTACGTCGTCTAAAAATATCTTTCCCTCGTTGGGAACTACCAAGCCTACTGTCATATAGAAAGTAGTTGTTTTGCCCGCCCCATTGGGGCCAAGAAGCCCTACAATCTCTCCCTGCTCAATACTAACAGAGACATGATTAACCACCGTACGCGTACGATAGCGTTTTACCAAATTTTCGGTACGTAAGATACTCATCGAAATCGTTCAATCCTTGCAGCTCAACAGTAGAAAAAGAAAATAGAAGTTTATCGCATCTTTGCTTTTGAGAATCATAAGGTTAACACTCAAAGTCTACACAAGCCCTATTCTTCTTGTAGGGTACAATGAGTGCTTGCACTACTTTTTCATGTTCGGGATGACGAGCATATACTTCTATGCTTTCCCAATTGGGCAAGTGTGCTTCGAGCAAGAAGCCATACCCCTCATTGGGATTGGTATTTATCTCTACTTTCATTGCCTTTAGAGGCTCTATAGTTTGAGGTAAAGCCTCTAAAGCCACTTTGATTTTTGAAAGATGTTGCTCCGCCTCATGTGCAGAGGCAAAGCCATCCAAATTAAATATTACAATATGTCGTATCATACGATTTGCGTCTCCATTAAATTGTCATCAAAGATGGAATCTTTATACCCCAAAAAGTAAAGAATACCATCCAACCCTACGTAAGAAATACTCTGACGAGCATCGGCCTTAACCTTGGGCTTAGCATGAAATGCAATTCCCAAGCCAGCTTCGCGGAGCATCAAAAGATCGTTGGCTCCATCTCCTACGGCTACAGTTTGTTGCAAATGCACCTTTTCAACCTGAGCAATCAACTTGAGAAGTTCGGCCTTTCGCTTACCATCTACGATTTCTCCAATATGTTTTCCTGTCAATTTACCATCGGGACCTACTTCCAACTGATTGGCGTAAACATAATCTACCCCAAACTTTTTCTGTAGATAGGTACCGAAGTACATAAAGCCCCCCGAGAGAATAGCAATTTTATATCCCATAAATTTCAATGCTTTCATGAGACGTTCAATACCCTCTGTCATAGGTAAACTTTCGGCAATCTCCTCCATAACAGATACATCCAACCCTTTGAGAAGAGCTACGCGCTCTATAAAGCTCTCGTGGAAGTCAATCTCTCCACGCATTGCTCGCTCGGTAATCTCTTTGACCTTATCGCCCACACCAGCTCGTACGGCCAACTCATCAATTACCTCAGTCTGAATTAAAGTAGAGTCCATATCGAAGCATATCACACGGCGCATTCTGCGGAACATAGATTCTCTCTGAATAGAGATATCAAAGGCCAATTCAGAAGAGACGGCCATCAAGTCTGCTTTTAACTGATCTAAGTCCTTCGGGGTACCACGCATAGAAAACTCGATACTTGCCATAGGTATACGCTCTTCCTTATCAAGAGGAATACGACCCGTTAAACGACGAATGTTATCGATATTCAGTCCCTGCATGGCAGTCTTATCCGTTAGGGCCGCAAGCATGGCAGCTGTAATCTTTCGAGCTACAACAGTTATGATATATCTATTCTTTCCCTGGGCATTGACCCACTCTGTATAGTCTTCTGGTGTAATGGGGGTAAAGCGTACCGAGACATTAAGCTCGTAACTTCTGAAAAGGAGGTCCTTCAATATAGGACCCGATGCCTCTTCGGTAGTTTCGAAGAGAATCCCCAAATTAAGGTTGCTGTGAATATCAGATTGACCAATATCCAGGATAAAAGCTTCTCGCTCTGCTAATATATCCATTAAAGAAGCTGTAACACCAGGGCGATCACTCCCTTGAATTGTCGCCAAAATCAACTTTTTCTTCCCATTTTTGTTTTCTTTTTCCATAAAATCATCTTCTTTTTTACTGCTTCTTTACATCAACAACAGGGCACCTATACCCTAAGCGCAAAGATACTACAAAGTGATGGAGAAAGGAAAAAGGGAGTATCTTTTAATAAAATCTTATTCGTGAAGTAACAAAAAGGTAACTTTAGAAGGGCCTTTTTGAGTTGGGAAAAGGCTTGAATTGCCGAAACGCACACCCTTCTGAATGTTAGACAAAACCTTTGAAAAGTTTGCACGTGTGATAACTCCAATTAGGACTTGAGAAAACTCCAGTTTCCTCCTATGATAACTTGAGTTTCCTCCTGTGATAAATTAAGTAGAAAAAGAAGGCAACTTCTCTCGGCTCAAACAGATTCGGGAAAAGGCGTTCATTCTGGGATTGCGTCATTGATATGTTTTCTCAGACTTTGCAGCTATTTTTTGACTGACTTCTTAGAATTGAGATTATCAATGATTTGAGAAATAAAAAATAAAGTAATACCTTTGCATGCGAAATGCTTCCTTAGCTCAGTTGGTTAGAGCATCTGACTGTTAATCAGGGGGTCCAAGGTTCAAGTCCTTGAGGGAGCGCAGTGATTTCATTGCAACGGTACAAATATGATTTTTGTACATCTTTCACAAAGCCAGTTTCGACTGGCTTTTTATTTAGTCCCTTACTAAACTTCTATTATCAATAATTGATTGGAGTGCAAAAACTCTTAACACATTCTCCCCTCATACAATAAGACAATCTGAACTCCTATGAATAAACTTATAAAACGGGTTATAGGGAAGATATACTCTGTCTATACATCCTCAATTCCATTTCACTAATACTATCTCTTATCTCTCTTAACTCAGATAAAATACGTACCCTATCCTCCGGTAAAGCTCCTATTATGGGAATGGGATTTGATACCGTATTAGCTAGTAATGTTGTCCTATTTTCAAGATTATTTATAAACAACATTAACTCTTCCAATCGTTCATGTTCAGGAGCTACAACATAGAGACCATTAAGCATATCTTCATAAAGCTCTGACTCTGGGAACAAGGTTAAAGAAACCACAGATATTATAAAGGGATTCAATTGACTAAATAATTTTGCACTTGCCAAAGCATTACGTTCTCCATTTCCTTTACCTGCAAGTCCTGTTAAGTAAACAATGTAGTATTCGATTCCTGCTTCTTCCAATTTTCTACATTGTTCTAAAATATCCTTTGAGGTATTTCCTTTATTCATTTCGCTTAAGGTAATGTCATCTCCAGTTTCTGTCCCTATAGAAATACCATTAATCCCATAACTTCTAAGTTCTTTTAACTGCTCTACCGTTTTATTTTTAATATCCGAAATACGGGAAAACATTCCTATTTGACAGCGAGGTAGATAATCATGTATTATAGTCGCAAGATTTTTCAATTTGTCAAAACTCAAAGCAAAGGGATTAGCTCCAGTTAAAAATATTCGTTTTGCTTTGGGCTGGTAATGTTGAATTACTTTCAAATCTGATATAATTTCAGATAACGGAGATATTTCAAATTTAAGTCCTGAATACAAGCTGCAAAATTTACATTTATGGTATGTGCAACCAACAGTTACTTGCAAGAGTACGGAACTTGCCTCATAAGGAGGTCTCCATATGGGGCCTGTAAAGTGTATTTCTTCAAAGTCTATCATAAAAACGTCAATAATATATGCCGAGCAAAATAATCTATACTTAATCCATCACATAGTTGAATTACCTTTGTAAACACAAACATAGATAGTAAGTCTGTATAAAAAAAGAACTAACAGAGTTATTAGATAGTTACAAAAATGTTAGTTTTGCTAATTATCAGGACAATAAAAATAGACGCTAATGCAAAATAATTTTGAGGGAACTATTTGCCCTGCTTGTGGTATTATTGACCGATTTGGAGACAAATGGTCTCTGCGAATTTTGGTGCTTTTACACACAGAGGGAACCCTGAGATTCAATGAAATCCTTAAAAGAATTCCCAATATTTCTCAGAGGATGCTTTCTATATCTTTGAAATCTTTAGAAGCCGACAAATTAGTCTCCAGAAAAATATATCCAGAAGTTCCTCCTAAAGTAGAGTATACCCTAACCTCTTTGGGCAAAAGTTTAATTCCTCCATTAGAAGGGCTTATTGATTGGGCTCTTGACCATGCAGAAGAAATAACAAAACATAGAGAAAAGTTTGGAAAAGAATAAATCATTTCCAAAAGGCTTTTCTTACCAACACTTCAAAGGGAACAAAAGCCTCCTCCCCTGAAGTGAAGCTAAAATCGAGAAATATTCTCTGTGGAGATAGATACCATTCTGGATGAAATTTTGCTCATCGTGCACGACTTCCGACACATCGTCGAAGATGCCAATGAAGATTTTATCAACTCCCCTCCCAAAGACTGCTCAAAAATAGCTCTCGACCTATTTGAGCATAAAGCTTCTCAGACAAGAATATTAGCTACGTTTATGCTGGACAAATTGCCAGTAAAAGACGAAAAGGCTCTTCGCTATCTAAGAGAGAGAGTTAGTAATGACGATAATTGGTGAGTACAGAAAATGCTCGCAAAGACTTTTGACGAAGTGTGCAAAGGAAAGGGTAATGAAAAAGCCCTGCCTCTTATTACAAACCTGTTGTTATAACCTTTATCTCTTCTTTTTCTACGTATATTGCTTGCGTATTACTAATAGGATATAAAGGCAGTTTATGCTGATATAGAGAAACTATTTTCTTAGTAATCCCGACAAAAGGATAATTTTTGTAGTGAGGAACAGTATAAAAATCTACCAATCCCAAAGCTGAAAAATCTTGTAATTCAGGGGTATGTTTTAAGCTGTCCATTTCTGTAACATATCCAACATGAGGAGAAAGGATAATTGCCCCAGCCGACTCTCCAACATATACTTTTCCAGACAATACTTCTTCCCTAATAAGTTTATCGGCACCAGAGTTCTTTAACTCTTGAAGTAGAAAAAAGGTATTTCCCCCTGTTACGTAAATAAAATCATTGACGTGCAACTTAGCAATAATTTCTTCAGAGGAAGCAGTCGAAATATCTAATTCATCTACAAACACACCCATCTTCTCCAGAGCCTTCCTAGCAGCTCCAACATAAAATGTAACTTTCTCTGTAAAACTTGCAGTCGGAATAAAAGTTACTCTTTTACCTCTCAGTACATCACTTCCCAGAACCCCCTCAAACAAAGATGCAACATCTCTGAAAGAAGAACATAAAAATATCTTTTTCACGCCACAGTACTAATTAAAACTACAGTGCAAAACTAATACAATTAAGGTGCTCAATAAAACCGTCATAAGTCTGAGAGGTTCTATTGAACACCCGCCTAAATAGGAGAACTAATACTACTCTAAATTTTTGTTTTTATAGTAGACGTGTGGCCACTCGCATCGGTAACGCGGATAAGATACACTTGATTAGCAACGAGCATGGGGAAAACCATCTTGTCCGCTTCTTGATGCACATCGTAAAGCAAAGTTCCATCGACACTGTAAATAGATACTCTTTTCATCTGATATCCTTCAATTGTAATCGAGTTACCACTGCAACTAACGATAGGTTCTTTCAAGCTAATTTGGTCTACTGCATCTGGGTTTTGGAAATCATAGAGGTAAACATAAATCTGATCTACCGTTGAATTCGGATTATTCACCATCTTTTCTTTAATTCTGAGTTTACCCGTTTCAAGCAGGTAATTTACCAGAGGAAAAGCGAAGATGGGGCTGTCCATATAGAATGGGATTTTTGGGTAATAGATATCGCTCGCCTCTTTGGTATCATCGTAGAATAGGTAATTCTTTTGCATAAGCTTTGAAACACCATTTTCTATGCTAAAAGAACTTTTTTCCATGAGCTTTTTCCCATCATAAACATATTCAATCCTACCTAGCTCTTCTTTTTCAGCCTTATCCGTGAATTGAACTACCTTAACGAGATTATTCTGCTCGTCATATTCGTAATTCTTTATATTGCTCACAAGTTCATCTCCATTATCGCCTGTAATGCCCTCTTTAACCAGTAGATTCTTATCGTTGAAAAACTTTAGAAGACGAGAAACTTTTCCAGAGTCATAGGTTGTTTTTATCTCGATATTATTCCCTTTTTCATCATAAAAGAATTCGCTCTTGAGTCCTTTATTATCTCCTGTAAGATCCTCTACCTCTCTAACAGTTATGTCTCCACTCTCGCTATAACTATAGGAAACAACTTCTGCTAAGGGAAGAGGATATACTGGTATACAAGAATAAAAATACTTGTCTATCTTCTCTATTAACCCTTGTTGATTGTAGTGAATAGAGTCGATCCTATTGGGCGAATCATCACCAATATAGTACGATACGGATTTTAACTGCGTCTCTTGAGAATAGTCGTAACGGCACCCATAATATCCCCAAGTAATGCTTGGATAATGAATCCCTTTGAAGAGATATTTGGGAGTTTGTGCTTGTGCAAAGGCTGTTTTCAAGGATATTGTCGCTAAAATCAACAGCCAAGCTGTAAAAACAATTCTTTTCATTGTCTACGAAGTATTATTTGTTTAATAGTAATCTTTTTGCTACTATGTGATTCTTTTCAAAAACACTCTGCCTTAAAAAAAGAAATAATTCATTCAATAGTGCCTGAACACTTAATTAACAATCTGATATAGACCATACAACAAGTCAACCCTGATTACATTTAATTACTTCTCAACAAATATACTCCAAAAAATCTTAATTATATTACTTGATGTATGGAGATTCCAGTCTGCAAATGAAAGAATCAGATTTCTTTTGTTGTAATAGCCGATCTATTGTGTACCTTTGCTCTCGGCTCAAATGGTTGTATTTTTTCATGTTTAACGCAAATATAATCTTTGACGCCGATCCCCAGAGGGGCTAGTCCTTCTGGGGATATTCTTTCTATTTGCGTTGCACTTACTACTGGAAAATACCTGGTTATCTTGCGATAATCGGTTGATGTCGGAGAGGCGGTAAAAGATTTTCCTAGCGATTTGGGTCTAGAGAATAATGCGCTTATCCTGATAGTCTTGTAAGGAGCGAAGGTAGTATCCCAAAAAAGAAACAGCTAAGCCTTCCCCTTTTGTAGGAGAGTATCGTTATTCCCTCTTTGACCCTATATCCCATGTAGGATCATTATCTTCTCCTTCCTATAACAAAAAAAGTCCTCTGGATATACCATCCAAAGGACTCTCTCAAAAAAAAGGCAGCTACCTACTCTCCCACTGTTACGCAGTACCATCGGCGTAGTTGGGCTTAACTTCTCTGTTCGGAATGGGAAGAGGTGGAACCCCAACGCTATAACCACCTTAATAAGGCTTGACATATTCAGTAAAACACAATAGAAAACAATCAAAATCACGAACCTCTAAAGAATCTACGCGATTAATTACTCTACAATCTATCGAAAAATATTGGGAAATTAG
>NZ_FUXE01000030.1 GCF_900167105.1 Porphyromonas circumdentaria
CTCGGCTGATGCCGTCCTATTCCTCTTAGGATCTGTTGCCCGAGAGATGACTGAAAGGACTTATGCTAGGAGGTTGCCCTACTTCCAAGAGTGGAGGATTAAATAAATGGATAATAACAAGAAAACCACAAAGTTTTTACCACAGGGGCATGCCCCTGTGGTAAAAAAGGAACTACTACTCTTACACACTTTTTCGGACACTACCGCTATCTCCTGGAGCACTTGGGACTTATCTATAAGATTTAACAGCTGACGATATAGTGGCTGTCCGATAAAATGCTTACTTTTACTCATCGTTATTGAGTTTTTTGCTGACAACAAAGTAACGAAAAGAAGGGCTGAACTCCTGATATAGGAATCAGCCCTTTAATTATGCTGTCAAAAAACTTTTATCGGACACCAATGATAATGATCCTATTGTAGACAGTATTAAAAGCCATTAAAGATTTGATACGGTTGCCCTGAAAGGATGACTTAATAAAACGGGGCTGTGGCAAAATTTGGTTTTGCCCAGCCCCTTTTTAGGTGTCTCAGAATGCGCAAAATGCAAGGCACTAAGACTGAGGCTGAAAGGAGCATGCTAAGGTATGTGACCGAAGCCGAATGTCGCAAGCAACACAGCAGTTTGTGCATTATTATGACACACCGCCGTGTATCTCAAAAAAGAGCTATGCAATACTCTTTTTATTGAGCTGTTTTGAACTCGTAGAAGAAAGGAGCTGTTGTGATACCCTTTTCCTTGTCAAAACCAATAGCAATCAAAACGTAGTCGCGATTGGGCTTTTTGTTTACGAAATAGCCTTCCTCGAGTTTGAAGTTGCCTTTTAATATAAGGTCATCAAGCTGTTTCTCTTCACAACGATCTGCCGCAATACATCTAAAAATCATGTAATGTATGGGAGAAAGTCCCTCTATGGTCTCTCCTTGACCCTCTTTTTTCTTGTAGTGGTCAACGAATTTCTTGGGTTGCATCGTGATGTAGTAGCTGTCTGTATTGGAAGGCTTAAGAGTTCCGACCAAAGCATGCTGCGTTATCTTCTCTAATTCAAATTCAAATTTTAAATCCGAAGGGACACTTGGCTTAGACTTGAATATATATTTTTCTACGGGAGCCGTAACCTCTTTTTTGTCGTTGATGCCGAAGCAATAGAATACGTATTCTGTGTCTGGGAAGAGAACCATATCTGAAGTAACAGCATCAGAAAGCTTGCCAGTTTGTGTCCCCCTAACGAGTGAGCCGAGGAACGATTGGTCGCCAAATTCTTTCCAGAAATCTAAGTTAGCAGCAATCAAATCATTGTTATAGTGGGCTTCAATTTCGTCACACATAGACTTGCGCAAAATCGTATATACATAAGTTTTGTTAGGGTCGGAGGGCTCTACTTTGAACTCTCCATCCAATGCGCTTAAGTTAGATACGCTCATCTTGAATTCAAATTTTTCTCTTACAGTGACTTCGCATTGAGCTTGTTTGCCTCCTGCCTCGGCGGTAACAGTAGTTTTACCTACTTTGAGAGCTGTTATATTTCCATCTACAACACTTGCCACCGTGGGGTTACTACTTGTCCAAGTAACTGTCTGTGGCGCGTCACTTGGTGCAACAGTTGCTGTTAGCTTAAGCTGTTCTCCCTCTTTCATTTCTACGGAGGTCTTGTCTAATGTTATGGACTCCACGGGAACGGTTTGAGCCTTTAC
Source organism: Porphyromonas circumdentaria (assembly GCF_900167105.1). Taxonomy (GTDB): domain Bacteria; phylum Bacteroidota; class Bacteroidia; order Bacteroidales; family Porphyromonadaceae; genus Porphyromonas; species Porphyromonas circumdentaria. Next base: position 1,696 of record NZ_FUXE01000030.1, read on the forward strand.
AGTGACTACGCAAGTGGCAGTAACCTTACCACATTTAGCGGATATGGTTGCCTCTCCTTGAGCTTTTGCCACTACAACTCCATTCTCCACAGAGGCAATAGCAGGGGCATTACTCTCCCAAGAGATGGTTTTGTTAGTAGTTTCTTTGGGGCTGATTTCTGCCTCGAGTTTTGCACTTTCATCGATTGTTAGGGAGAGAGTGGTTTTATTCAATTTAATGGATTGTGGTTCAACCTGTACATTCTCTTTCTTACACATGGTAAAGAATAGAGAGACGGTTAGCAATACTAAAAGTGATTTTCCAAAAACTTTCATGGTTTCTTTTCTTCTTTAGAGTGTTTACTATTTATTTCTTCAATTAAGTTGGAAATACATCAGCTAATTTAATGAAAAAGATTTCAATATCTCTACTTTAATACTCTTGCGTGATGCCAACGAGATAGAGAGAGTTAGCAATTTGTCCTCTGATATAACTTTTGAATTGAGAAGGTTAAGACTACTTTTGCAGAACGAAATGCAAGAAAAAAGAAAAAGATAATTCTATCGTTTTTGGCATTATTCAGTTGTATGCTGGTTGCTTCTGCACAACTCTTTGATAGAGACACAATGGAAGAGGTGAATGAGAGATGGGGATTTGATTGTAAACTTGGAGTCTTAGGCATTTGGGATTTTATGCCTCGTTTCTCTCCTGGTTTTTCTTTTATCTATAAAGGTTTTTATGGCGACTTTTTGATCTCTCGGCACCTTCTCACATGAGAAATGTTCGCATCGGGGAATGGGAGGATAGGAGAAGTATTTCTTTTCATCTTGTTTACCAAATCCCTTTTTCGGAATCTTTTTGGATTGTACCAGTATTAGGTCATACCTTCGTTGCCACGGGATTACAAGTGGATATAATTGGAGCGTGGAAATTGACGGTATTGAAAATAAGTTTACTCCTACGAAGACTATTGCTGGCTTGGATTATGGGGCAGTCTTTGTGTACAATTTTATGCGGAGGTATATGGATATTGATTTATTACCCATCAATCTATCATTGACAGCTACTCGATATGGGTTATATGGAGGTATAGGCTGTGAGTTCTAGCTCTTGATAGAGGTGGAAAATAGAAGAGGAAGTGTCTACAATGTTTTGACACTCCCTCTTTTTGTATATGCTCTGAGACCCGTTTACGGCATCTCTTTTATGTTTAGGCGAGTTTATTTAATAGATGCTTCGTACACACTATCTACTGTCGCTTCTAACACTCGGTTAAACTCTTCGTCGCTCTGTTGTACAGTAAGCCCCTCTGCCAAAGCACGAGAGAAGGAGGCGATGATACCATGATTGCGTCCGAGTAGGGTGTTGGCTTCTTCACGGCTGTATCCACCAGAAAGAGCCACAACGCGTAACATCATAGGATGCTCTACAATTTCCTTATAGAAATTGTCTACAGTAGGCAGTGTGATCTTTAGCATTACAGGCTCTGTTTGCTTATTTAACTCTGCTAAAAGCTCCTTTTTTAGAATTTCTTCTGCTTTTTCCTTGTCGGGACAATGGATGTCTACTTCGGGTTCCAAGATAGGCATTAAACCGTGAGAAAGAATCTCGCGTCCCCATGCAAATTGCTGTGCTACGATGTCACGGATACCTTGTTCGTTAGCTTGTTTAATCACACTACGCATCTTTGTCCCGAATATATTGTAGCTAACTGCTTCGTCACAAAGTTTGCCAAGTTCGGGGAATGGTTTCATGAGTTGTACACCGTTGGCTTCTTCCTGTAAACCTTTGTCTACCTTGAGAAAAGGCACTATATTGCGCTTTTGCCAGAGGAAATCCGCTGTAGGCATCCCTTCGATTTGACTGCGCATAGTGCGCTCAAACAATATAACACCAATCACCTTGCGAGAAGAGAAAGCTGTAGAGGTAATCATACGTGCTCTCATTTGATGAATGAGCTCAAACATCTTTTCCTCGGAATCATAAGCTTCAGGCTGAATGCCATATGCTTTTAAGGCTTTAGGAGTAGAACCACCACTCTGATCCAAGGCTCCTACGAAACCAGGAGCCTGACGCATCTGTTGCAATTGTTCCTTGTTCATTGCTGGTAACTTTATTGAAAGATTAGAACTAAAATATTGTATGTTGCCTCAAAGGTAGGGATTATTTATGAGTTTATTTCGTTTACTAAGAAAATACCCGTGCCAGAAGGTTGTGCTTAGATACAAGAACGAATTTCTTTTCTATGAAAAAATAAAAAGAAGAGGCTCTTAACTCTTGAGGTAAGATAGAGATTGAGTAGGAGCTCCCCCAGGGCAACCGCATCAAATCTTTAGTAGCCTTTTGAGGTAGTTAATGTTTAGAGCAGCTTTGAATAGCCTCTTTCGTAAGGAGAGTTTGTCTTTGTATTGAGACACAATGGCTAAGGCGAACTTTCGGAGTGTGTTCAGATTCGTTGCTGAATAATCCTTCCTAGCTCCGCAAGCGTCCTCCCGAAAACTTACGTCTAAATGCCAATGCAATCTGTTCTCAATACACCAATGTCCCCGAATATATTGCCCTAACTCCTGGCACAATTCTGGAGCTAAACTACTGATATAGTATTGCTTTTCTTGCCGAGTTTCTCCCTCCAGACGACTCACAATACGTTCTACCTGAACCAAGGTTTGCAGACCCTGCCAATCCGAATATTCACCCTCATTGAATACCTCACTTGCTTTCAAAGTCGTATAAATACGCTTCTCAATTCGCCCATGGTCTTTCTCTAAGGTCTCCCAAGTGTGACACTGATACTTACCAGTAAAAGCATCTCGAACGTCTTCAAACAAATGCTTCTGATTGGCTTTAAGACTCAGCACATAATCTGCATCGGAGTGAATAATCTGCTCGGCAATAGTCTTTTGTGTACCCATCGCATCGATACTCACTACAGAACCCGATAAGTCTAGGCTATCCAATACCTCGGGGATAGCTTGAAGTTCGTTATGTTTTTCTACGACCGTTTCTTGCGCTAAACTTAAGCCTACTTCATCGACCCAAGCCGAGAGAATATGCGTGTGTCCGTTCTTCTTCTTTGCACCCCGTAGACGTTTGCCATCAATGGCGATATGCTTGCCTTCTAGGTCTTGAATAAGGTCTTTGCCATAAACACTTAGGCAGGCATAAAGCGAATGGGGCTCAATGCGTTGTAGAACACGTTCAAAAGTATCTGTGCTAGGAGTGCCGTTGGGGAGTTCTACTAAGGGGCGAAGAGATTCGCCACGCTCTAAACACAGCTCGTGCATGGACTCATAATCTTCAGCTCCACAGAGATAACTCGCTAAGGCTACAACTAAAATGTCACTCAACTTATGCTTACAACGACCTATAACGCGTGGGTCTTTAACCCCTTCGAAATAATCAACTATAGTCATAACTCCAAAGATACCTTATTTTGATGCGGTTGCCCTGGGAGCTCCCAGGGCAACCGCATCAAAATAGGCTTATCTTTGGGTTATGGATATACAAGATTATTTTTCTACAGGGCAACCGCATCAAAATAGGCTTATCTTTGGGTTATGGATATACAAGATTATTTTTCTAATGTAGAAGACCCACGTGTAGTGGGTCGTTGCAAGCATAAGTTGAGCGATATTCTAGTAATTGCATTGGCGAGTTATCTGTGTGGAGGCGAGGATTATGAGTCGATGCATGAACTCTGCTTAGAGCGTGGAGAATCGCTTCGCCCACTAGTTGA
>NZ_FUXE01000020.1 GCF_900167105.1 Porphyromonas circumdentaria
AAGACAAACTTTCCCTACGGAAAAGGTTGTTTAAGGCTGCTTTAAATATAGACTATCTCAAAAAGCTGCTAAAGATTTGATGCGGTTGCCCTGAATATTTGGTCTTTTCGATTCGATTGTCTATATTTGTGGCTTGAAGTGTAAATGGTGCCTCTCCTTAGCGGTATAAATAACAGGGGTGCCATTAACATATTACCAAAATGTATAAACAATTAATTCAAAGAATGACAATGCTGAAAAAAGGCTTCGTTTTTGCGGGCTTTGCGGTGTTGCTTGCGTATCCGTTGCAGGCTTTTTCTTCCGAGAAAGCTGCTGATCTGGAGCGTGGTCCTCGCAGTTGGACTACGAATCCCGTTCAGAAACGATCGTCGCGAAACAGTACTGCAGATACCCTCAACATGGATAACCTACTTGCAGATGGTCTAAAGGGAATTGAAAAAATCAAGGCAAACAAAGTTGCTCTTGAACTTGAATTGGCTGAAGAAGCCCTCAGTGCCCCAGCTATTGAACTCTACGGAGAGAATAGCTGGGGTAATTACGTCAATCCTTTTGCTGGGCAGCATGTAGAGATTCCTGCATCTCATGAAATCGATTGTAATGGTTTTGTAATGCCACTTGATGGTCGCCCGCGATTAACTTCTAGTTATGGCTATCGTCGTCGTTTCCGTCGTCAACACAAAGGGGTAGATTTGGCTCTAAGAGTCGGAGATACCGTTCGTGCTGCTTTTGATGGAAAGGTGCGTATTCGAGATTATGAGGGTAAGGGGTATGGAAACTATGTAGTAATACGTCACCCTAATGGCTTAGAAACAGTTTACGGGCACCTTAGTCGTCATTTGGTTCAAAAAGACCAGATTGTACGTGCGGGAGAGCCCATCGGTTTGGGAGGTTCTACGGGGCGTTCCACGGGTCCTCATCTTCACTTTGAAACTCGATTTATGGGGGTTGACATTAATCCTTCATTTATCATAGACTTTTCAGAGGGAGCTCCCTGGAGGGATATCTATGCTTTCCAATACAAGGGGGGGCGTGCTGTAGAGACATTTTCCTATAGTAATGCGAAAAGCTATAAGGGAGGAGATTCTTTCAACACCTCTACAGAGCAAGCTAGAGTCAAGGCTAAAGCTCCCTCTGTGTATAGAATAAGAAAGGGTGATACGCTCAGTGGTATTGCAAAGAGAACGGGTGTCTCTGTTTCTCGCTTGTGCAAACTCAATAATATGAGCACCAAAGCAACACTCCGTCCAGGAAAAACTTTACGGATAAAGTAAAGAGAACGCGTAACTTACAGAATTTCATACATAGAAAGAAGAGGCCTATACCGCGGTCTCTTCTTTTTTATTTTGGACTTTATCTTTAGAACTGCCCCTTTCAAAACAGAGAGAGAAGAGAGGGGATTTCTCAATGATATAGAGCAAGGTATATAGCTTTTTTGTACTTTTACCGACCATAAATAAAAGTATATGCAGGAAATACGTAACATTGCCATTATAGCACACGTAGACCATGGTAAAACTACTTTGGTCGATAAAATGCTCCTCGCTGGTAAATTGTTTCGAGAAGACAAGGCGGAGGAAGTAGACACCTATCTGGATAATAATGCCATTGAAAGAGAACGTGGTATTACTATCGTCTCTAAGAACGTAAGTATACGCTACAAAGGGTGTAAGATAAACATAATAGACACCCCAGGTCACGCCGATTTTGGGGGAGAAGTCGAGAGAGTGTTGAATATGGCAGATGGCTGTTTGCTCTTGGTGGATGCTTTTGAGGGGCCTATGCCTCAAACGCGCTTTGTATTACAAAAGGCCCTTAGTTTAGGACTTAAGCCGATTGTGGTAATAAATAAGGTTGATAAGCCTAATTGTAGGCCTTCGGAAGTACAAGACATGGTATTTGATCTTATGGCAAGTCTCGATGCTTCGGATGAACAATTGGATTTCCCAACCCTCTTTGGCTCTGCAAAGCAATCTTGGATGAGTACTGATTACAAAGTGCCAACCGATACCATTACCCCCTTGCTTGATGCTATTATTGAGTATATACCAGCTCCTCCTCCTTTGGAAGGTCTTTCACAGATGCTTATAACCTCTTTGGATTACTCCTCTTATGTGGGACGTATTGCTATAGGAAGAGTGCATAGAGGAACTATACGTGAGGGAGAAGATGTTGTGCTCTGTCGTCGTGACGGTTCTCTACTTCGCCAAAGAATAAAAGAGATAAATACGTTTGAGGGATTAGGAAGAGCTAAGGTTGAAGAGGTGCATTGTGGAGACATTTGCGCCATTATAGGCTTGGAGCAATTTGAAATCGGAGAGACTATTGCTAATGCTTCTCATCCAGAGCCTTTGACCAGTATTCATGTTGATGAGCCGACCATGAGTATGCTTTTTACTATTAATAACTCCCCTTTCTTTGGTAAGGAGGGGAAATTTGTTACGAGTAGACATATCTTCGATCGCTTGACGAAAGAGTTGGATAAGAACTTGGCTCTACGTATTGAGCCTACGAGCTCTGCCGATGCTTGGTTGGTTTACGGAAGAGGGATACTTCACTTGAGCGTTTTAATAGAGACTATGCGACGTGAGGGGTATGAACTTCAAGTTGGCCAACCTCAGGTAATTATTAAAGAGATAGATGGTGTCAAGTGCGAGCCTATAGAGCAATTGACGATTAACTTACCCGAGGAGTGCTCAAGCCGTGTGATAGATATCGTAACGCGCAGAAGAGGAGAGATGACCGCTATGGAAACTAAGGGAGATCGTATAATGCTAGAGTTCTCAATACCCTCAAGGGGTATTATAGGTCTCAATAACGCAGTGCTAACCGCTTCGGCGGGAGAGGCTGTTATGGCACACCGATTTTTGGAGTTTGCTCCTTGGCGTGGTGAGATACAGAGGCGAACAAATGGCTCAATTATCGCGATGGAAACGGGTACAGCCTTTGCCTATGCACTTAATAACTTGCAGAGTCGAGGTCGTTTCTTTATTAGCCCACAGGAAGAAGTCTATGCGGGGCAGGTAATCGGAGAGCATACAAAGGACAATGATCTCGTGGTGAATGTCTGTAAGACCAAGAAACTAACTAATATGCGTGCTTCTGGAAGTGATGAGAAGGTGGCTCTTGCTCCTCCTATCCTTTTTAGTTTGGAGGATGCACTGGAGTACATAAAGATTGACGAATATGTAGAAATTACTCCCGCAAGTATGCGTATGCGCAAAATTATATTGGACGAAAATGAACGTAAAAGACACGCAAGACAGGAGGAGATTTAGTCCTCTTGAGATAACCTATATTGCTTTTTATCAGTCTTAAAGATGCTTCTCTCTTGGTCGTAGATTGATTTTTTGAAAAGCAGTATAGCTTTTGTCTATTTTGTTTTTTGGCAAAAAGTCTTTATGTTTGTGTTAGAAAAAAAGAATTGAAGAAAACTAATTGTAAAAAAGAAACTTTATGAAGATTAAAAGTATTGTTTTAGGACTCGCTCTCGCAGCTGCTTCCGTATTTGGTTCACAAGCAAATGCTCAGGAGGTATTTAAGAAAGGTACAAACACAGTAAGTGCGTTGATAGGAACAACTAATTTTGGCAACTTCTCTGTGCTTCCTATCCAGATTTCTTATGAGCGTGGAATCGTAGATGGATTACTCTCATCAGGTAAGGGTAGTATAGGTGTAGGTGGTGCATTGGGAACTTATACAGCCAGTCTCTTTAGCAGCAGTTTTATTGGTGCTAAGGGTTCTTTCCACTATGAATTTGCTCCAAAGTGGGATACTTATGCAGGTTTGTTTTTAGGTGCAAACGTTGTTAATAATCAATCTCAATGGAACTTTGCTTTCGGTTCACAGATTCATTTGGGAACTCGTTACTATTTTGCTCCAAACTTTGCTGTTAATGCAGAAATTGGTTATGGAGTATCTCTTATTAACATCGGTCTTACTTACCGTTTCTAATAGGATAATAATACGTAATTAGGTATATAGCTCCCCCTTTGTCCTTGTGGATAGAGGGGGAGTTTTATATTTCTCCTGAAACATCTTTTTGATAGTAAGCTGATAAATAGTAGGCTCAGGGTGTGTCTGGAAAACGTTTCAAAGGGGGCATTCAGAGGCTTTTTTCTTCTTTTGATAGGCTTTTCTCCTCAAAAAAAGCCACGAAACGATGATATTCTTGAAATCTCTTTTCTCTTTTTCTGATAGGTGTTTTCTCCAAGAGGGTTAGTGATACAATTCATTTGTATTTACTCCTTACGCTCCTTTGCGATAGGGAAATAAGTCAATCTCTTGCTTTTAGAAAGTAAAATCAATAGGTACAAAAGTTTCTTTTATTATGAGTAATTCTTTATTTGTAGATTGCATTTATATATTTTCAATTTGAATATATGTATATTCAAATTACGTATATGTATATTCAAGTTGAATATAAAGTATTTGTCGTAACGGAGCATAAAAGTTAGCGTTAGGAAAGAATAAAAAGTCCCCTTTCGTCGGGAGAAGTTAACCCTTTTGAGGCTACTTTTTTTTACCGTAATCTTTGTATGCTTCTTTAGCGTAGTACAATCTCTTTTTTCTGATGAAAAGTATGCTTTATGAGTTGTACTGAAACTCTTTTTCTCCAATAAAATAGGTTAATACAGAACCTTCTTTTCTTTTTCTACCACCGATTTTCTGTATATTTACGCTCCTGAAAAGCTTTATCCTCGGGGTATCTCCTCTTTACAGGAAAGTTTTTTTCTAAAGAGCCTTGATATAAGGTCTTGACACTCTTTTTTTTAGGGGCTGCCAAGTTTTTAAGAAGACCTTTAGATGTAGATAAAGGTCTTTTATTGTATAACGGCCACTCTTTACAGGTTAAAGGGTTTTTAATTGAAAAATAAAAATGATACGATATAATGGCAAAGAAATGGATTTGGAACCCTCCTACCGAGGAGGTGCTTTCCACAGGCTTGTCCCTAAGTGGGGCACTTCGAGTGCCGCCCGTAGTGGGGCAATTACTGGTACAAAGAGGTGTAACTACTCCTGAGGCTGCCAAGCAATTTTTTGAACCCAAATTAGAAGATCTCCATGATCCTTTCTTGATGAAGGATATGGACAAAGCCGTAGAGCGTATAAATCTTGCTCTCGGGCGCAGGGAACCTATATTGGTTTACGGTGATTATGATGTGGATGGAACCACAGCTGTTTCTCTGGTATATAAGTTCCTTCGTCTCTCTGGCTGTAGTGACCATTTGCTACACTACTATATTCCTGGTCGTAATGATGATGGGTATGGGGTAACTTATCAAGGGATTAACTATGCTCATGAGTTGGGCGTAAAGCTCATAATTGTCTTAGATTGTGGCATAAAAGCCATAAAAGAGATAGAGTATGCCAAGGGGTTAGGTATAGATTTTATTGTTTGCGATCACCATACTCCAGATGATGTATTGCCTAATGCCGTGGCTGTACTGGATCCCAAGCGTGTAGATAACACCTATCCTTTGGAGGACTTGTCGGGCTGTGGTATTGGGTTTAAGTTGATGCAGGCTTTTGCCATCAACAACAACATCCGTATGCGTCGTCTCTACTCCATGTTAGATCTTGTAGCTGTAAGTATTGCAAGTGATGTGGTGTCTGTACTGGGGGAGAATAGAATACTGGCCTATCATGGGCTTAAACAGTTGAATAAAAGTCCTTCGCCTGGTTTAGGTAGCGTTCTAAAGACTTGCATGCTTACGAGTGGGTCTATTACGATGAGTGATATCGTTTTTAAGATCGGCCCTATGATCAATGCTTCGGGGCGTATGATGAATGGGCGACAAACTGTCGACCTGTTGGTGAGTAGAGATTTGGAAGAAGCCCAAGAGAAGTGTGCTGTAATCGAAAACTGTAATAACGAACGTCGTAAGCTGGACCAGAATACGACTCGGTGGGCTATACGGATGGTGGAGGAGCAGAAACTCCACAAACTTCACAATGTGATTGTCGTTTATAGTAAAGATTGGCATAAAGGAGTTATCGGAATTGTTGCTACTCGTCTCACGGAACGCTTTGCTCGCCCAGTAATTGTTCTTGCTGGAGAGGGCGAATTGGTAGTAGGTTCGGCTCGCAGTTTCGGAGGCTTCGATATGTATGGTGCGATTGAGTATTGTCGAGATATATTAACCAACTTCGGGGGGCATCCGTATGCCGCTGGGATGGCTTTATCAGAAGAGAATGTACCTCTTTTTATAGAGCGTATTTATCAGTACTCTTTGGAGCACACCACTCCGAAACCTCTTACCAATGAGATAGAGATAGATGCTGTTTTGAGCCTTTCTGAGGTGTCCAAGTCGTTACATCGTAGTATCGAGCGTATGGGACCTTTTGGCCCCGACAATCCTAAACCGATATTTATGACGCGTTTCATATTCGATACAGGAAAGAGTCAAACTGTGGGAAAGAATGATGAGCATCTGAAGTTGGAGGTAACCGAATCACCTCAGATGTTGAATGTACGTAGTGCCATTGCTTATGGGCAGGCGGCTAATTTTGCTTACGTGAAGAGTTACAGACCCTTTTCTATTTGTTATACTTTAGAAGAGAATACATTCAAGGGTGTTTCTTCCGTACAGATGCTGGTTAAAGATTTGAAGCAAGAGGAGACTTCTAAAGGAGTGTAATGAAGATGGAGAAAGATTGTAATCTTTCGCCAAAAGAGCCCTTATTGTCGGGAGAAGAGGCTTTTTATTACAGTGATAGATATGGTTACATACCAGATTTTATCTCTGAAGAAGAAGCCTCTTTTTTCGAGGTAGATGCCTTGGAAAACTCTTTTTTCGATGGTTCTATATCAGCGGAAGATGGGACTGAGGATCACCTTCTAACCCCCGAAGAAGTGCTAAAGAAGTACTGGGGTTTTGATGAGTTTCGTCCTAAACAACGAGATATAATAGGCTCGGTCTTATCGGGTAAAGATACGCTGGGACTTCTCCCAACAGGTGGTGGAAAGAGTATATCGTTTCAAGTACCGGGTCTGTTATTAAAGGGTATAACTCTGGTGATAACGCCTTTGATCGCGTTGATGAAAGATCAGGTTGCCCATCTCAGGAAGCGGAACATAAAGGCCGTCGCTCTACACTCGGGGCTTTATGGGTATGAGATGCAACGCTTGTTGGACAATGCCGTGCACGGAGCTTACAAGTTTTTGTATCTCTCTCCCGAACGCCTCTCGTCCTCCTCGTTTGTTGCCGCTATTTCGCATCTTAAGGTTAGCTTGATTGTGGTGGACGAGTGTCACTGTATTTCACAGTGGGGGTATGATTTCCGTCCCTCTTATCTTCGCATCAGTGAGTTGCGGAAGTATTACCCAGAAGTGCCTGTACTTGCACTTACAGCAACTGCTACGCCAGAGGTTACTCAAGATGTTATGAAGCTGTTGGGGTTTTCTCTTCCGAATGTTATTAGTAGGAGCTTCTTGCGTCCCAATTTGGCTTATGTAGTGCGTCGTACAGAGGATAAACCTGGGATGATGCTCCAAATACTACGTTCAGTGCCTGGTTCTGCAATTATTTATTGTCGTAATAGAGAGCGTACTCAACAGTTAACTCAGGTACTTCGAGAGGCTGGTATTACAGCCGATTTCTTTCATGCTGGATTAACTCATGCCGAACGAGATGAGCATCAAAAAAGATGGATGGAGGGTTCTGTAAGGGTTATGGTGGCTACCAATGCCTTTGGTATGGGAATCGATAAACCCAATGTAAGAGTGGTTATTCACTGGCTTATGCCCTCTTCTTTGGAGGAGTATTTCCAAGAAGCAGGCCGCGCAGGTAGAGATGAACAAAAAGCGTATGCTGTGGTGTTAGTAAGCCGATACGATAAGGCTATTATAGCTCGTCGTTTACAAGATGAGTTCCCTCAGAAAAATTTTATACGCTCTTTATACGATCTTGTTACCAGTAAGCTGGGTATTGGATTGGGCGATGGCTTGGATAGGAGTTTTACTTTTAATGTAGAGCATTTTGTTCAAGAGTTTCGTCTGCCCCCTATACAGACTATGTCTGCCGTACGTTTGTTGGATATGATGGGGGTGTGGGAGTATCAAGAGAGCGAAGAGCAGCGTTCGAGGGTAACATTCCTTGTAACGCGCGATGAATTGTACAATAATTCGTTGGTAACACCTGCCGTCGACAACTTGGTGCGCTTGTTGTTGCGCACTTACCCAGGTCTCTTTTCTGATTATGTATTTATCGATGAAAAATTGCTGTCGAGAGAGTTGAGTATGACATTGCAAGATGTCTACCTCTCTCTTTCCTCTCTCTCGCATAGGGGAGTAATTCATTACATACCGAAGACTTCGGAGCCCCGCCTTGTGTTTCGTTCTCGTCGAGAAGAGGGGCGTCATCTTCCTATTCCTTATTCTATATACGAAGAGCGTAAGCAGCGTTTGTCCGAACGACTTGAATGTACCATTGCCTACATTTCCTCGGAAGAGCGTTGCCGAAGTGCTCTTCTTTTGGACTACTTCGGTGAGACTCTTGTAGAGGGGTGTGGCTGTTGCGATGTTTGTTTGCAGAAAAAAAAGAATCGAAAACCCTCTGAAGAGCCGTTTGTTTATCTTTTAGGTTTCTTAAAAGAGCAGTTGAAAGAGCCAGGACAATCTATTACCGTGGAGCGTATTTTGCAGGTAACAAAGATGAAACGCGAGGAGTTAGGCCCTCTTTTAAGTCGTATTGTAGAAACGCATCCACACTTTTTCTTCGATGGTTTCTCTATATCATATCGATGAGTAGCTTTGTAAAGATCTCAGAAATACCCCTAACTTTTTAGCCTGTTCATAGTAGTTATGATAGTTTATTCCAATAAATATATACAGCACAGCAAATCTCTTTTGCATATTGCTTTCCCGATCATAGTAGGTCAGGTTGCAATTATATTCATCGGTTTTGTTGACAACATGATGGTGGGGCAGCATGCCATCAAAGAGCTATCTGCAGCCTCCTTTGTTAATAACTTTCTGAACCTTATCTTGATATTCGGATTAGGTTTTTCTTATGGATTGACACCGCTTGTTGCAGAGGCGGATAAGCTCAATCAGCGTGAACGTATAGGAGGGTTACTCAAGATGTCTATGTGGCTCAATATTATTGTTGGGCTTTTACTTTCGCTCATTGTTCTTGGGCTTTCTCCTTTCTTGAGCCTCTTCAATTTAGAGGAAGAGCTTATTCCTATTGCCTTGCCCTATTATTATTTGCAAACTGCCTCTTTCTTGATTTTAATGGCTTTTAATGGCTTCAAGCAGTTTTACGATGGGATGAGTCGCATGCACTGGCCTATGTACATAACGATTGTAGGGATAATACTTAATGTCTTACTCAACTACCTTTTGATTTATGGTAAGTGGGGCTTCCCAGAGTGGGGACTGTTGGGGGCTGGAGTTGCTACGCTTCTTAGCCGTTTTGCAATGCTCTTCATTATCTTTATAACATTCTTCTGTGAGTCACGTTGGAAAGATATTCGTCGAGCTTTTGTTACTACGCTTTGGAACCGATTGATAGCAAAGTCGTTGATTCGTTTGGGAACTCCAGTCGCTTTACAGCTGGGGCTTGAAGCTACCTCTTTTTCCTTAATAATCATTTTTGTGGCAAGATTGGGAGCAATGTCGCTTGCTGCACATCAGGTGGTAATGGTGGTAACGCTTTTAGGCTACTTGATTTATTATGGTTTGGGGGCAGCTGTAGCTATTCGTGTCAGTCATTTTAAGGCAATACAAGATTACCAATCGGTGCGAGAGGTAGTGCGTACCTCTTGTTTCATAGGGTTTCTTATGGCATTGGGTACGGCAGTCTTGATGTTTGCTCTTCGTAATCATGTCTCATTTCTCTTTACGCCCGAGGCTGAAGTCTCTCGTCTTGTGTCAATAGCTTTATTACCTGTTATCATTTATCAGTTTGCAGATGTTCTTCAGGTTATTTTCTCGAACGCTTTACGAGGCTTGGAACAGGTAAAACGCTTGGCTCCGATTGCTTTTTTGGCACATATCGTAGTGGCTCCTGCGCTCTCCTATCTTTTTACTTTTTATTGCGCAGCAGACTATCCTTCTTATCAGTTGTGCGCCATTTGGAGTTCTTTTCCTATCAGTTTGACCTTGATGAGCTTCTTGCTTTACGGTTACTATAACAAGGTTGTTCGGGCTCTCTCAAGGTGAATTTTCTGGAAGAGTATTTAATGCCCATCTTGTTACTATGTAGTATGTATGGAAATAGTAATTACTATTTTTGAAAATAGTATTTACTATTTGGTGAGATAGTTATTACTATTTTGCTGTATAGTATATACTATTTAATTGGATAGTATGATGTCGTGTTTCGTGTGGTTGTGTGGAGTCTATTGTTAACCCTGGTATTTCTTCTTAATTAGGCCTTTCAAGGTGTCTGATTCGTTTGAATTATAGTCTCTCGCATTAATTACTTGTCGGGAGGGGAGGCCTTCTAAACGTGCCTTTTGATAAGTCGAGGGATTTGGTACAGTACCATAGAGAGGGCGGTTATGCCTGACAGAGCATCGGCTATAGGCATAGAAATCCAAACGCCGTCTGTTCCGATAAAATGGGGGATGATGAGTAAGCAGGGCATGAGGTAGATAATTTGGCGAGTTAAACTTAAAAACATTGCCTTTGTACTGATACCCAAACTTTGAAAGAATTGTACTGTCGTTAGTTGTACCCCTATAAAGGGAAACATCATCATAGTCATCCGAATCGTACGGTTTAGCAGAGAGGCTAAATTGGGATCTTTTGAGAAAAGATTTATGAAGAATTGGGGCGAAAGCATCGCTATTGCAAAGCCTGTGGTTGCAACACTAATATTAACCACGAGGGCTACTCTGTAGGTTTTTATCGAGCGTCGTATATCGCCAGCTCCAAAGTTGTAGCCTACAATGGGTTGCATCCCCATAGAAACCCCCAGCATGAACTGAATAAAAAGTTGCGTTATCCCTAAGATTATTCCCAAGGCAGCCATTGATAAGTCCGCCTCAATTGAGGTTGTGGAGTAGGCAACAAAAGAGCGGTTCATTATAGTGTTTATAGCACTATTGACCATCATCATGGTAAAAGGAGCTATCCCTATGGATAGGATAGCTTTCATCATCGTAAAGTCGGGTTTGTAGGCGGCAAGTTGTGGGGAGAAATGAATGAGATGTTTACGATTGAGGAAGTGCCCTGTAACGTATAGAGCTGCAATTATTTCGGAGAGCAGTGTAGCCCATGCTGCCCCTTTAATCCCCCAGTCAAAACCAAATATGAATATAGGATCTAAGATGAGATTGAGTAGTGCTCCTATGAGCATCGTGTACATGGCCTTTCGAGGGTAACCCGATGCGCGCATAATAGCATTGTAGCTCAAACTCAGGTCGCAGAATATGTTACCAGGTATGACAATGTACAAATACTCTTTGGCATAGGGTATAATGGCATCGCTTGCTCCAAACATGCGCAGAAGTGGTTCCATGAAAATCAAGGCCAAAGTGCACGTTATGATATTGAAGAAAAGAGTCAGGAAAACGGCATTGGAAAGTAGGCGTTCGGCACTTTTCAGATCATTACGACCAATATAGATAGAGACACGCACCGAGGCTCCACTCCCTACCAACATACCAAAAGCTATCAAACACATTAGTATCGGGAAGGTGATGGCAAGCCCCGCCAGTGCATTGCTCCCCACTCCCTGACCAATAAATATGCGGTCTACGATGTTGTACAAGGCATTCACTACCGCTCCTATCACAGAGGGTATGGCATATCTCATCAGCAGTTTCGGAATATGCTCATGGCGCAAGTCAAAGAGTCTTTTCTCTTCCGAAGCCGAGAGAAGTGAAGAGGTTTGTTCTTGTACAGTCAAAGTTCTTAGAGGGTTAAAGCTTTCTTCTCTTCAAAGTAGAGACGATGAGCGATTATCTATATCCGATAGATGACCAGATAGCTCTACAAAACAGTTGCAAAGGTACAATTTTTTGCCCTGTGAATGTAGATTTTACACTGGAGATAATATAAGGAAAAGAGCAGGTTATTGGAAATAATGATTAACTTCGCAAAGACTATAGAAAACAAATCAAATAATCCTTATCAAGTATTATGTTGTCTCCTGAACAATTAGAAAAATCGGGCTTTGCCACACGATCAATTCACGTTGGTGCCGAAAAGAATATGTATGGTACCTTGGCCGCACCTATCTATCAAACGTCTACTTTCATTTTTGATAGTGCAGAACAGGGAGGACGTCGCTTTGCTCTGGAAGAAGATGGTTATATATACTCTCGTTTGGGTAATCCTACCTGTACTGCAGTAGAAGAGAAAGTAGCTTCTCTTGAGGGAGCAGAGGCTTGTATGAGTGCTTCCTCTGGAATGGGGGCTATTACCTCTGCTATTTGGGTCTGTGTAGCTGCTGGCGATCATATCGTAGCAGGAAAGACCTTGTATGGTTGTACCTATGCTTTTATGGAACATGGTTTGAAGCGTTACGGTGTAGATGTTACATTTGTAGATATGAGAGACCCCGAAAATGTACGTAAGGCGATGCGTCCCAATACAAAGTTGGTCTACATAGAAACCCCTGCTAACCCCAATATGTATATCTCAGATATTGAAGCTATCGCAGCTATTGCACATAAGCAAGAAGGGGTGCGTGTAATGGTAGATAATACCTACTGTACACCTTATATTTGTCGTCCTTTGGAGCATGGTGCAGACATTGTCGTACACTCTGCAACAAAGTACCTCAACGGACACGGGGATGTAATTGCTGGGTTTGTAGTTGGCTCTAAGGAGTATATTAGTCAGGTACGTTTCCTCGGTGTAAAAGATTTGACGGGTTCTGTTTTAGGCCCTTTTGAGGCTTTCTTAATCAATAGAGGATTAAAGACTTTGCACGTGCGTATGGAACGTCACTGCGAAAATGCTCAGAAGGTAGCAGAGTTTCTTGCAGCGCATCCCAAGGTACAAAGCATTGCTTACCCAGGATTGGACAACTTCCCACAGAAAGAGTTGGCGAAAAAGTACATGAAGCTCCCTGGAGCTAT
Organism: Porphyromonas circumdentaria; assembly: GCF_900167105.1. GTDB lineage: Bacteria > Bacteroidota > Bacteroidia > Bacteroidales > Porphyromonadaceae > Porphyromonas > Porphyromonas circumdentaria. The sequence continues at coordinate 13,036 of NZ_FUXE01000020.1, forward strand.
GATTGCTTTCGAGGTAGTAGGAGGCTTAGAGGCTGGGCGTAAACTTATTAATGCTGTAAAGATGTGCTCTCTGGCGGTGAGCTTAGGGGATACGGAAACACTTATCCAGCACCCTGCCTCAATGACACACTCACCTTATACTCCAGAGGAACGTGCAGCATCGGATATTTCTGAAGGCTTGGTGCGTCTCTCTGTAGGTATAGAGGATGTAGAGGATATTATTGCCGACTTGAAGCAAGCACTTGACCAACTTTAATAAATAGTATTTATAAGGAGGAGGGATACCCTGTTAGAGTATTTTCTCCTCCATTTTTATACACTCGTCCTTGAATAATAATGAGCAACGGATTTGTAGTTTCTGCCCGTAAGTTCCGTCCTGATAGCTTTGAGAGTCTATTGGGGCAAGATGCTGTACGAGAAACCTTAAGAAGAGCCATTTTACAACAGAAAACGGCACATGCTTATCTCTTTTGTGGTCCTCGAGGGGTGGGAAAAACTTCTGCAGCTCGTATTTTTGCCAAGGCGATAAACTGTCTATTTCCTCTGCCCGATGGAGAGGCTTGCGGAACATGTGAGAGTTGTAAAGCTTTTGAAGAGCAGCGATCGCTTAATATATTTGAATTGGATGCTGCTTCCAACAACTCTACTACAGATATTCGGCGTCTTATAGAGGAGGTTTCTATACCTCCACAAATCGGCAAGTATAGGATTTACATCATAGATGAGGTGCATATGCTCTCAACGGCAGCCTTCAATGCCTTCTTAAAGACACTTGAAGAGCCACCCAGTTATGTCGTATTTATTCTGGCCACTACCGAGAAGCACAAGATTCTTCCTACTATTCTTTCACGTTGTCAAGTATATGATTTTCGTCCTATATCGGTGGATGTCATAGCGCAGCAATTAGCGCATATTGCAGAGGTTGAAGGGATAAATGCAGAGCCTAAAGCTCTTAGCTTGATTGCCCGTAAGGCAGATGGAGGCATGAGGGATGCTCTCTCTGTATTTGACCGCATCGTGAGCTTTACAGGGGGGAAAGTGACCTATGAGCGCACTCTTGAGAGTCTTAACATACTTGATGAAGAGTATTATGTGCGTTTTGTTAATCACATCATTAGAGGAGAACAGGCGGCTGTTTTGCTCCTTTTAGATGAGCTTATAGAAAAAGGGTTTGATACACGTATCATCGTTAACGGTCTTACCGAGTTTATGCGTACATTGCTGATAGCTTACGATGCTCTTACTCTTCCTTTATTGCGTTTACCCCAGTCGCAGGCTTCTTTGTATAATGATTTGGCCAAAAGGGCAGGTAAAGTATTCCTTTATCGCTCTATTATGCAGTTGTTGAGTTACGGAAAAGAGTATCGTAATAGTAATTCAAAGCGTCTTTTGGCAGAGATGACATTGCTGTCTCTTGTCCCTATGAGTAATGAACCTATGTCTCATGTGCTTCCTCCTAATCCAGGGAATACGCCCCAAGTACCCAATACAAGTGCGAGAGTAAAGCAATATACAGCGACTACTATTGCCTCCCAAAGTACTAAGCCTGCCACACCTTCTTCTTCTTCATTACCTAATGTGTCTCGAGAGGAGCCTTCGGCTACAGAGCCAGTTCAGTCTAAGGAACCTGTACAACAGAAGCCTCTTTCTATTCCCTCTCGAGCACCGAAGTTACAGACGGTAGAGCAAGTACCAACATCTTTTCTAAAGGAAGAATTATCCTCTACAGCAGGGCGGCAAGAAGCGATAACTGCAGAGCCTGAGGAGGAATCTTTCTCTGAAAATACTCCCTTGCAACTTACTGAAGATACTCTTCTTGCAGAATGGTTTGCTTGGGCCAACGGAGCTTATGAAAAGGAACCTTTCTTGAAAAATACGATGACGCTCTCTACTCCAAAACGAGATGAAGCTGGAAACTGGGTCGTAAGAGTATTCAATACACTGCAGTTAAATGCTTTGGAGAAGATTATGCCCAGCTTACTTACTCACCTTCGTACTGTATTTTCAGAGCCTTCGCTACAGATAGATATTAAGGTAGTAGATGCTCAACAGTTGCAGGGAGAGATAGAAACGGCCAACGATTGGCTTAAATCCTTACTGCAGGAAAATAAGCATTTGCAAAGACTGGTCGCAGCTTTGGATTTAAGGATTGCGCCCTAACCCTAAATGAAAATAAACAAGCTAAACTAAATTAGATATTCACACTTAAATTACTATGCAAAAGAAGTATTCGATTTTCTTTTTGGCAGGTCTTTTGACCTTTGGTGCTGTTAAAGCCCAAGAAAAAAAGATGGAAACCAACACTTTCTCTGTAGTTAAGGAGCTTCCTATAACTACCATTAAGGATCAAGGTAACTCTGGTACCTGTTGGTCTTATTCTACCCAAGGATTTCTTGAAGCGGAACTAATGCGTTTGGGAAAACCTGAATACGACCTCTCCGATATGTTCGTTGTAAGCCACTCTTATCGAGATAAGGCAGAGAAATATGTGCGTCTCCATGGTAAGCTCAATTTTGCACAGGGTGGTTCTTTCTACGATGTAATCTATGTGCTTAAGCACTATGGAGCAGTTCCAGAAGAGGTTATGGAAGGATTAAACTATGGCACCAAGCGCAATGCTCATAACGAAATGGAACAAGGAGCAAAGGGTTTCTTAGATGCTATTGTAAAGAACCCCAACAAGGAGCTTACTCCCGTTTGGAAGAAGGCTTTCAATGCTATTATTGATAGCTACTTAGGAGAGCTTCCTACTTCTTTCAATTATAAGGGTAAGAGCTATACTCCTGCTTCTTTTGCCAAGATGTTGGGCTTAAATGCAGATGACTATGTTTCTCTTACAAGCTATACGCACCATCCTTTTTATAGCAAGTTTGCTCTTGAAATAGAGGATAACTGGCGTTGGAGCGAGAGCTATAACTTGCCCGTAGATGAGCTTGTGAAGGTGATGTACAATGCTATTGACAAGGGCTATCCTATAGCATGGGGAGCAGATGTGAGCGAGGATGGTTTTAACCGTGATGGAATTGGCGTTTTAGCAGATGTAGAGGCTATAAATACTGCTGGTTCTGACCAAGCTCGTTGGATTGGTTTAAGCCACGCAGCACGTAGGCAGGAGATACTTCGCTTGATAAATACTCCCGATTGTCCAGAGATAGAGCCTACTCAAGAGTATCGTCAAAAGTGTTATGATAACTATACTCTGACAGATGACCACGGAATGGTTATTTATGGTATTGCTAAGAATCAAAATGGACGTCCATTCTTCATGGTGAAGAATTCATGGGGAGAAGCTGGTGCCTATAAGGGTATCTGGTATGTGAGTGAAAAGTACGTAGCAGGACGTACTATGAATATCGTCTTGCACAAGGATGCTCTTCCTAAGGAAATTGCTAAGAAGTTAGGCATTCGTTAAGCTAACGACTAATTTTTATTGCCGATATAGAGGCGAGGGTGTTAAACCCTTGCCTCTTTTTTGTATGGAGTTTTTCTGATACAATAGGCTGCTTATTGGTTCTTTGAAAGGATATTATTACAGATTGGGAATAAATTTTAGATCATTATCAACTATTGTAAGGTGAGAACTTCTCCTAAGAAAAAGTCCATATATTATTAATAAAGTAATCGAATATCCTATTGATATAATTACTATATATAGAACTATAGTAGATGCTTAATAGTAGTTTTCTTATAGTTAGATATAAAAAGCTATCTGTATATAGTAGTATGGATAGCTGTTTAGTACAGATAGTATTGAGATTTTATATCATAGTTATACATTAATAGTTATAACTAAAGGCTCTAAAAGGTATTACTATAAAATCATTTTCTAATTAATAAAGAAGAGTTTAATAGTTAGTATAAATCGTTTTAGTTATAAGAATTCTTCTATACATAGGCTGTGTATGTCCATACGCAGGTTATGTATGGCCATACGTAGGCTATGTATGTCCATACATAGGTTGCGTATGAAAGAATAGTTATGAATAAAGTACTATTTAATGAGAAGTATTCAACTTTATATAGGTTACTATTTTATAGAATACTTATAAGTAATAGGCTTTTGAGTTATATGTTTTTTCTTTTTTTATTATTGCATTTTCCTCTTTTAAAAATGAATATAATCCTCCCTTAGTGTGATTAAAGTTGTCGTTTTTCATCCTAACTAATAGGTAATTTCGCCTTTTTTTACATAAATAGGCTTGCTACAAGATTCTAAAGTTTTACCTTTGAACTCTATGAAAGAAACTATTAGGTCTTTTCCTCGTTATGCACTACTTCTGCTCATGGTAGTGTACGTTGGCTTTATAGTTTGTTTTACCCATATCCATATAATCAATGGCGTCATTATTTCTCATGTACATGTAGAGTTTCAAAAGGATAAAGAACGCTCTACCTCCGACGAGCCCCACTCGGCTAACGAGTTGGTTATGTATGGACAGCTTTCTTTCGTTGGGGTTCCTCTTTTAGAGGTAGCACCTTTTGAGATTAAAGAGCCTGCTACATGGATTAGAGTAACCAATGTTATAAGAAAATATTCTCGTGCTCTCTTTTCAGCCGCAAATTCTTTTTGTTATCTAAGAGCACCTCCTATACCTATTTACTCTTTCTAATAGAACGAAATACCAGCTCAAATCTTCTTTATATATATTGAGGAGATTCTCAAGAGAAAGTAGCTCTTTTACTAAAGGGATAGCTTGGTTGCTATCTTCTCTGGCTACTTATATATTGTAGAAAAAAGAAGCTTCTGGAGAGTTGCTCTAATACTCTCCAATCAAATAAAAGATTAGATAAAAGAAAAAATGAAACACATTAGTACTATTGGATTTATTATAATATTCCTACTTTCCTCCCTTGTAGCAAATGCTCAGAAGGTGGGCGGAAGCCTTACAGGAACCGTAGTCGATAAAACTACCAAAGAACCCATTGCCCATGTTCAAGTATTTGTCAAGGGTACTACCCTCGGAACAACCACAGATACCAACGGTAATTATACGCTGAAAAACATTCCTGCTGGTCAAAGAATCATAGTGGCAAAATTTGTAGGGTACTCTACTTGTGAGGAAAAACTTCATATCGAGAGTGGTGCAGCACGCCACTTAGACCTTTATTTAAATGAAGAGATTTTCTCACTGGGTGGAGTAGTAGTCTCTGCCAATCGAAATGAAACGCTGAGAAGACAAGCTCCCTCTTTGGTTACAGTGCTCTCTTCAGATCTTTTCCTGAAGACCAATTCGACCAACCTCACGCAAGGATTGCGCTTTCAACCTGGTTTGCGTGTAGAGGACAACTGTCAAAACTGTGGTTTCAATCAGGTGCGCATCAATGGTCTTGAAGGCTCTTACTCTCAGATACTCATCGACAGTCATCCTATATTTAGTGCTTTGGCTGGTGTATATGGTCTTGAGCAACTTCCTGCCAATATGGTAGAGAGAGTAGAGGTGGTGCGCGGAGGAGGTTCTGCTCTCTTCGGTTCTAATGCCGTGGGAGGAGTTATCAATGTTATAACCAAGGAACCCTCACGAAATTATGCAGAGATTAGTCATTCTACGATGACTTTCAATCGCGATAAAGGATTCGGCGCTTTCCAAAACACAACGCAGTTCAATGGTTCTGTATTGACAGAAGACCGCAAGGCGGGGATTATGATTTTTGGACAACACAACTATCGCCCTGGGCAAGATATAGATGGAGATAGTTTTACAGAACTTCCCAACCTTCGTAATAGATCTTTAGGCTTCCGCTCTTACTACAAAACAAGCCCCTATGGCAAACTTACACTCGAATACCACAGCATGCAGGAATATAGACGTGGAGGAGACCGATTAGATGCCCCTCCATTTGAGGCACGCATTGCAGAGTACCTACAACACTATATCAATGGAGGAAGTTTGCGCTATGACCAAAACTTTAGTGGAGGAAAAGATTTTATCTCTCTTTATCTCTCTGCACAAGATGTACAGAGACGAAGCTATTACGGCGGAGGAGACTATACTAAGGAACTTTTAGATCCATTGGTAAATAGTGCTTCAACAGATACCCCAGAGTACAAAGATGCTTTTGTTGCGCTGACTTCTTACGGAATTACTAAAGGAGTTGATATGCAATTAGGAGGTATGTATCGCCATACATTTGGAGAGAATTGGGACTTTACAGGAGGTATAGAATACACTAACGGAAAACTTGATGACAGAAGTGGTTATCGTCCTAAAAAAATTGAACAAAATACATTTACTTGGAGTCAGTACGACCAGTTGGAATATAAAACAGAGAAGTTTAGTGCTCTTATCGGAGGGCGTCTGGACTATGTTCGTCTTTTCCAAAATGGATCACGTTATATTGACCCTATTTTCAGCCTTAGCCCAAGAGCCAATGTACGCTATAATCCTATTAAAGACTTGAGTTTCCGTCTCTCTTATAGTGAAGGTTTCCGCGCTCCTCAGTATTTCGATGAGGATTTGCACGTTGAGTTGGCAGGGGGCACTCCTATTAGTCGTGTACTTGCCTCTAACCTGAAAGAGGAGCGTTCACGTAGCGTTAGTGCTTCTTTTGACTGGTATCACCGTGCAGACGAGTGGCAGTTCAACGTAATGGGAGAAGGGTTTACTACTTTTATTACCAATCAGTTCAAGCCTTCCGATAAAGAGGAGACTGTGGATGGAGAGGAAAGAACTATCCGTACCATTTACAATGACAAGGATGGCGTGGCAAAGGTATATGGTGTAAACCTCGAGGGGAGAATAGCCTATAATAACTTGTTTGACCTTCAGTTAGGAGGTACTTGGCAGAGAAGTATTTACGGAAGTATCTATACACCAATAGAAGAAGATGCTGGGACGGGACAGGCCGAGATTTCTGTAAAAGACTACTTACGTACCCCCAATTTGTATGGCTACTTCGTGGCTACTGTACGCCCTACAGAGCACTTTGCAATCAACCTTTCTGGTACTTTTACAGGAAAGATGAATATCGTACACGAGGCTTATGAGGGAGATATACCCGCCGAAAAGATTGGACCTGATGGAGCTTTTAATTTCATTTCAGATGATGGAGTACACTATAAAGGATTAGCAGAGGGGCATGCTGCTTTAGTGCAAACACCTTCTTTCTTTGATATTGATCTTAAGTTGAGCCATGACTTCCACCTCGGTTCTACAATGGTAATAGAGTTGAATGGAGGTATTCAAAACATCTTTAACAGCTACCAAAAAGACTTTGATAAGGGACCAGGACGTGCTTCCACTTATGTGTATGGTCCTATGCTACCAAGAAGAATTTTCATAGGAACAAAGATCAGCTTCTAATAAGTTTCTTCGATAGTCTCATTCGTTTTTTGAGAAGAAGACTATCGTTACTAATAAAGGGAACTCCTCGTTACAGGGAGTTCCTTTTTTTATACCAACATATCTCTGTCGGGAGGTATTAGGTAGCTCGTTGAATGCAAAGGGTAGTGTCCAAAAAATGTGTGGGAGTTTTTGCTCTCTATCTTTAGCACAGGAGCAGAAAAAGAGAAAACAAAAACTCCAATAGGCGAACTTTTCTCTATACAGAGGCTCTTTTAATATTTTTATCATGCCAACTTTTTTATTTTATCGTGTACTATTCTATATATTAAGATTGAATATACATATACGTAACTTGAATATATATAAACGTAGTCTAAATATATATATACGTAGATTGCAAATAGAGAATTGCGCGTGACAAAAATTATTTTTGCTCCTGTAAATTCTGTTTTCTGGAGAGCTTCAAAGAGTTAGCCTCTCTTATCGAATGGATAAGAGAGCAAAGGTCGATAGATGCGCCGCTCCCGCTTTTGCGGGAATGCAAAGCTTATCAAAGGGAGAGGAAAAATCTTTGGTGTGGGGACTCTTTTGGAATAAGCGTTTCATATACCAGAAAGCCATGTCTCTGCTATGAATGGATATTCTTAGAGAGAAACGGGAAATAAACAGAGCAGCCTCAATTAATAAGCTTTAAGTTAGAAAACTTCGTTGGCATACTTTTTGATGCATTTTTTGCGTATAGATGAAAAATGGTTTTTTTGGCTACAAAGGAGATTTGTTGTACATTTGTCCAAGCATTGAGGGGATAGCGTTCCTTTCATTCTCTTTCTATCTTGCTTGTTTTGCAATGGTAGCAGCATTCCATATATGGGGCTGACATGGCTTTGACAGCGTGACGAAGGGGTAGGTAAGCATGTAGTGAGTTGTTGCTCTCTCACTTGAATATCAAGCATCGAATTTTTTAGTTGGCGAAAATAATTACGCTCTCGCTGCCTAACCGAAGTATAGTAAGTTAGCTTGCTTAATCTGAGCCGATAGGTTCGGACGAGACGTTGCCCAAGACTCTTGCTCCGAAGTTCCTTGAGTAAGGCAACGCACGTATATCGGGGTTCAGCATCACTCTTTCCGTGAGGTGATTGACTGATTTTTATCATGGAATAAGGGTATCTCTTTGGTTGCCTTTCTCGTAGGAGTACCACGAAAATTTGAAGCAAGGCTAAACATGTAGAAAGCATATTCATTCCGCGTTTGGACGAGGGTTCAATTCCCTCCAGCTCCACAATAAACTCTGATTATTATATATGGGTTTATAAATTTAGTACACGAGAGTGTACACGAAAACGCCTCAAAATATTTGTTTTGAGGCATTTTTTATACAAAGAAAGAAGCCCGTACACCAAATGCACGGGCTTTATTTCTTAGGGGATTGTAGAGCTTTTTTTTGCTCTTTTTGCCTATTAGACGAAAAGAGTTAAGCCTGTAATAGTACCCGATAGCCATTTTATAATTTTTCACAGAACTTTTTCATATCCATCAAGCGATTTAACCAACCTTTTATGAAACGCTTGTATGTATGTTTTAAAAGCTCTGCTTCAGTTGCTTTACGCCCTATTTTTGCTTCATATCGAGAAATACTCGCAGCGGTAATCCGATTCAAAAACTTTACTCTTTCTTCGTAAATCGCTTCGAACAATTCGTCTGGATCTGCTGCATTAACTGCTGCTAAAGTTTTTCTCCCTACTATTCCATCGGGTACCATGCCGAGCAATTTTTGAGGGTTAGTGATACCATACCGTCCAGACCCCCATACCCAATCCACAAGAATATTGGCCACCTTTTGAGATTCAATAAAATCAGCTTTCCACTTGTCCCAATACATTGTTTTAAGAATCTTAATCCACTCAGCCTCCGCTAAAGACTTAAGCTTCTCAACGGTTGGGGGTGGAAGCGATTTTTGTTTACAATAGGCTCTAAGTGTACCCATGGTTACTCCCATGTTTGTTGCCCCTCCAGTATCGGCAGGGTCATTTACAAAACCACCTTCCCATTTCTTAATGTAGGGGGCTAATAACTCAACTTTTGCCATTTTTTTCTCCTTTTAGTTCACTTGATTTTTATTCTATAAACTCAATTACTTTTCTCAATGTTAGCTATACGTATTTTATGATATAGAATCAGCTTATTTTCCCTTTTATAATAGGTAATTCCAACTTTTGTAGATATCGTTTAGGTAAAACATACTCACAATAGGGTTTTTAATCTAACTTATTAACTTATATGTAGTGTTTCTTGTTGTTTTGATTTACATTGCATCGTTATAACTTCTACTCAAATATGAAGTTATAAAAATGTTTGTTTTTTTGCTTTTGTGGTTTTTGTTGTATTTCATTATTTAGGTAATTATAGTGGTAACACACAATACTACGTACTCTCCTTTTTGAGTGCTTTCATTGGGAGAGGAGGATAAAATCAAAAGAAAGGCGAGAGATTAAATATTTCTCGCTACTTTTGTCCTCGTAAAAGTGGAAATCGGGATGTAGCACAGTTGGTAGCGCGCCACGTTCGGGACGTGGAGGTCGGAAGTTCGAGTCTTCTTATCCCGACTCATTTTGTCTTAAGTTGGGGGAATAAAGACCCCTATATAAAAAACCGCAAATATCCATTATTACTGGTATTTGCGGGTTTTATTTTAGAAGTTGTCGGAAAAAGAAAAGTAGAGGACATATAGATGTATTTTACGAGGTTATGGTGCCTCCTCGATGCATAATATCCTAAAGATGTTTTCTCTCCTCAAGTCCTCACCGTTTTTAGAGATAAAGTTAGTGTGGGGATGTTTAGCCTCCTTTTATTGTAAAGGGAGCTCTATAATCATTTCTAAGATTCTTCTTCAAATAGTGTTGTATTCGCGTGCTCAATGAGATCTCTAATGGGATTCTCATATTTTCTCGGTAGCTTGGCCTCTTTATACATACGCTCGAGGTAACTCAGTCGGTGTGTGTCTGTTCCTACGAAGTCATAGTATTCCCCTTCCAACAATGATATTGCTCTTTTTTGTACGGCTTCTCCATAAGATCCACAGAGCGAGAATAGATTGAGTTGCATTGTACAACCACAATCTTTTATTTCGTCGTACTCTTTTTCCGATAGGTAGAGAAAACGCTCTGGATGTGCCAATACGGGACGGACGTTTTTTTTCCGTAAAAGAATAATTTTATTCATATAGTCGGGTATTCGCACTGCAAAAGACATCTCTATGAGCAGACTATTTGAGTTTCCCAATGTTAATAGAGGGGTTTTTATGTGGTCAGTAAAGAAAGAGTCCATCATATACTCTCCTCCGAGATAGAACTCGATGTGAGAGTAGTTTGCAAGACTTGGTAGCGTCTCCTCAAATTTCTTTCTGAGACTTGTAGAGTTATTTTCTGGAAACTTATTGTGTAAGTGTGGAGTAAATACAATTCTTTTGAATCCTATTTTACTCATCAAGTCAATGAGAGAGAGCGTTTCTTCCAAGTTCCTCGAGCCGTCATCTACTTCGGGTAGTAGATGACAATGCAATTCTGACATACCCTCAAGCCATCTTTCCTCGAAGATATTAACCTCTCGTTTTTGAAATAAAGTGCGCCAACCGATAGGCATTTTTATGTTCTCGTTTTTTTATTGTTGCTTGAAGTAGCTATTGTATTCAGAAGTATAGGATTGATAACCATAACTTCTACCCGAAATGTGTTGAGAGGCTCCTGCGTCGTTGAGGAGTAAGGCCATATTCTTGAAATATTTGTTCTTATACATCAAGTTGATCTCTTTTAATAGTGCCCTGGGTAAGTTCCCTTCTCTGACAACCATAATGTTTAAGTCTGCATGTTCTCCTATAATTTGGGCATCTGCCATATTTAGGAATGGAACTGTATCTATGACTATATAGTCATATTTTTTACGAAGATCTTGTATCAACTCTCCTAAACGAGGTGAAAGTAGCAAATCACTTGGATTAGGAGGTGCTTCCCCTGCTGGCATGAAGTCAAATATAATTTGCTTATTAAAGGGTACTATCACATCTTCAATAGATAATTCTTCTTTGTGTAGAAATTCTGATAATCCAAATTTTTGAACCGAAAGGCCTTTTCTTAATGTGGCTGTCATAGAACCTTTTCTAATATCTGCATCTATAAGAAGGACCTTGTTGGTTCCTCTCATACAAAGATTATGCGCAAGATTACCAGATACAAAGGTTTTCCCAGAGTTGGGCAAGGCTGAGGTTAGAGCTATTACTTTGCAAGCCTTTGCTGGCAACATGAAAGCCATATTACTTCTCAATACAGAGAATGATTCACTAACATAATCGCTCTCGAATAGTTGCCCTAAAAGCATGTTTGATCTGCGTTGATAGCGTTTCTTTTTAAGCCTTTTTTGTTGGCTTCTAAAGAGGTCTAAGAAGTTTTGAACGAGAATGTTTTGCTTCTTCTCCAAACGTGTTGAGTGGGGGATTTCTGCTAAAATAGGGATTTGAGGAGTGTACGTTTCTAAGTCTTTTCTTCCGCGTACCTTATTGTTGATTATAAATCGTAAATAAAGGTGCCCAGTAGGAATTAGAAGCCCCAGAACAAGGGCTGCAAGCATAATGATAGCTTTTTTGGGAGCTACGGGGGTGGACGATCCTACGGCGGGTTGGATGAGGCGGACGTCAGACTCTGCTCCTTCGATGCTTAGAGCATTTCTTTCTCTTGCATTCAAAAGGAATAGGTATAGTTCCTCTTTTATTTTTTGATTACGATATATAGAACTTATGATTCGTTCCTGCATTGGAACTGAAGATATTTTACTTTCGTTCTTGTTGGACTGTTTATTGATAGAGTTTAGCTTGATGTTGAGCGATTTTATATAATTATCTATCGATTTGATAATTGCTTTCTGCAGGGACTCTAATTGTTTTTGTTGAGTTTCAATGAGAGGATTAGTTTGACCAGACTCAGAGAGTAATCGCTCTCTGTAGAGATAGAGAGTATTATACTCATTGATTAAAGTATTTGAGGAGAGATCTTCCAAGCCAGAGCTTGCAGGTATAAGTCCGCCTGCCGTTGACGGATTCGTTAGGTGTTCTTTTATAAAACGTGCTATTGCGAGAGAGTTATTTATCTCGATAGTTTGTTTGGTTATTTCTTTAGAACTCTCTATGTAGATCTCGGCTTCGCTTTCTATGTTTGCTATTTGGTTGTTTTGTTTAAATCGCTCTATTTCATGGTCTACATCTCCTAATTCTTTGCTGATAATTGTAATGCGATCATTGATAAAGGCCTCTGTACTACGCGCAATTTTCAATTTTTCCAACCGAGATGTAGTGTCATGCTCGTTGATTAATGTATTAAGAAAATCCTCTGCTAAATGCGGATTCTCATCTCTAAAGCGGAGGTCTATTATAGAACTTCCTTTACTGCTTTGGGCTATAGTTAATCTTTTAGCTAAATCTGATATTATTTCTTCCCTGCTGCTTATGGTAATCTTTATTTCTTTATCCTCTACCTCAGTGGAGGGATTACCAGTTAGAACAAACGACCCAATAGGAGTTTCTATGGTTTCTCCAAAAAGAACTACACGATCTGAAAGGGGAGATGTTTTTGAAAAATCGCCTTTGAAGTGACTGAGACGGACTTTATCGCTCCCCTCAAAAGATAAAATAAAAGAACCTGAATGGTCTTCTGGAAACTCTAATAGAGTTAGATGTATGGGAGAGTCTTTATAGAGCTTCTTTGAACTTATTCCCTCTTTTCTTTGATAGTTTACTCTCAGATTGAGTCGGTTTACAACTTGAGAGAGCATATTATGCGTACGGAAGATGATGATTTCGTTCTCAATTTTATCCGTTCCCTTAAAACCAAGTTCAGCCCCAGATATTTTCATAATATCGGCAAGAGGCCCTGACATATTGGACTCTGTATTTATGAGTACACTGGCTGTTTTTTCGTAGCTGTTAGGGGTAGATTTAATATAAATGTAACCCCCAGCGAGAGCTATGATAAGCCAAAAAATAAAATAGTACCAGTTTTGTTGTAGTAAATAGAAAATATCCGAAAGGGATATCATATTCTCCTCGGGAATCTCCTGATGCTTCTCCATAATTACATCTGAGGAGTTACTGTATGGATTGCTGTTCATCTTTTTTCTATTTATTCTGAGAGTTACGGACTACGGTCATGATTAAGGTAGAGATAGAGGTTACACTACCGACTAAACTTACCCAAACTCCAACATTATTGTTTTGGTTGATGCCACCCATTTGTATTTTGGTTCTATTGGGATTGACTATGACTACATCGTTTTGAGCAAGATAGTAGCAAGGGGAGTTAAAAATCTCTTTAGAGCGTAAATCTTGTACAAAAACTTGACGCTCTCCGTTATGCTCTCTTATTACAATAACATTATCACGACGACCATATATAGTCATATCGCCAGCTAAACCAAGGGCATCAAAAAGGGTTATTCGTTCATTAGGAACAGAAAAGGAGCCTGGGCGGTTAACTTCTCCCAACACAGAAATCTTGAAGTTTTGGAATGTGGTTACGACAACGGGATCCTTTATATAGTTTCCTCTCATTATCTCGTTCTTTATTTTTTGAGAAAGCTGATAGGTTGTTAAGTCTATCACCGAGAGTTCGCCTAATATAGGGAAGTTAATAGTTCCTTTTGTCGAAACTAAATAGCCCTGCAAGTAGTAGCCTCCGACACTTTTTCTGTTTTCTCCCATGCTGGATACAATGTGGAGATTGAAAGGTGCTGCAAGTTCGTTGTTTTGAGCATTTACCGTAATTGATAGTAAATCTCCAGGTTGTATCTTAGGCTCGAAGAAGTTTAGATTATCCGACGAATTATTCTCAATATCTTGTACATAAAGTACTTCTTTGGCACTTTTACAAGAGGAAAAGATTATTGCACTAAAAAAAACAAGTACAATAAATGCAATAGACCCTTTTTTTTCCATTTCTCTGTTAGAGGATTGAGGTTTTTCTGTAAATAACGATGTTGAGGACATCATTGGTTTTGCTTGCAAAGGTAGTTCTTTTTAGAGGCTTTTTCTTATTTTTTTTCTCGCTTTCCTTTTTTTATCCAATTAATCCCTTTCTCGAGAATTGCTGGAGCCTTTTCTTCTTGTACGGCTGTAATACGAGGTTGGGCAACAGAACCAGGTATGTAATCATGACGAAACATATTGAGTAGAAGAAGAGCTAAAGAGAGTAGTAGAGGCCCGAAAATGATGCCCCAAAAGCCGAAGATGCTAAGCCCCAATATAACGCCAAACACAGTGATTAGCGGATGGATGTCAGCAAGTTTTTTCTGAAGAATAAAGCGTGCGAGATTATCTACACCACCAATGATAAGAAAACCATAGATTCCAAGCCCGATAGCCATAGGCCAGTTACCAGCTACGATTAAAGAGATGACTAAGGGGACCCATACAACCATAGTCCCCAACATAGGTATAATGGATGCGAATGCTGTTAGCACCCCATAGAATAGGGCAGCTTCGATACCAAATATCAAATACCCTACATAGGCAAAGGCTCCTTGTATAATTGCCAAAAGAGGTATGCCGATAGCATTGGCTACGATGATTCTTTTGGTTTCGTCAATAACGATTGCTTTGTTCTTTGAAGAGAAAGGGAGAAGCTCTTTTATGGCAGCTTCAAAACAGTCCTGCTCACAAAGCATAAAGAAAAGTATAAATAGTAGAACAACGCCATTTACAAAAAAGGAATAAACGCCCATTACCAATTTGGTCGTTACTCCTTGTCCCAATTTTGCGAGAGTGGGAAGTATTTGTTTCATAAAGATACCATCGCCTCGGCTTAGGTCTACACCTATTTTATCTCCGATGGCATCTAAAGTGGTTATGGATTGGTGGTAAATTTCGTTTATATCAATCTCTGTATTACTAAATACATCAATAAGCATAGATATAATGGCTCCGAGGGGAATTAAAAAGAAAAAAATTGCTTCTAGCAAAAGTAGCGTAGCCGCAATTCCTCGTTTAAATTTTTTCTTCTTGGTTAGCCAATTCATTTGTCCTCTTAAAAGAGAGAATATGGTAAGAGCTCCCAAAAAACCACTTGAATAGGTCCATGCCTCCTTCCCGAAAACGATAAATAGTAGTACCATGGGAGCCAATAGGGCTACAATAAAGAGTTTCTTATTTGTAGATTCGCTAATTCCTTTTAATCCTTCCATGAGGTGTATCTGTGTTTAGTGTTCTTTTAAAAGTTATTATTCTGCTTTATTCCCTTGAAAAGCATGTTTCATACCGCCTGAACAACAATCCATAGCGTGTAAGCTACGGCAAATGTGATGACAACAAGTGCTACTATTTTGTTGAAGACACGGATATTACCTATTGTGAAGGAGTCTCGAAGTCGTTTAACGCAGTAGGTGATAAAAGACCACCACGAGATGGCCCCTCCTGCAACGGATAGCATAGTGATGGTCAGTAAAAGCCACAAGTCGATAGGCTCTTCAAAGAGCGCGTAGCGTGAGAAAAATGTTATAAAAACAAATATAATCAGAGGGTTACCGATAGCGATAAGAAAAGATGAGCCCAGTATCTGCCACGGACCAGAGGCTTTTTGTGTCTCCTTTAGGTTGCGAGCTGGATTGGAGTAGTACATGTATATCCCCAAAATTAAGATTACCGACACTCCTATACCTTGGAATACGAGTTCGTATTTATCTACCCAATCCAGAATGTAGGTCATTCCTTTATAGGTGATTAAAAAGGTACTGATGGCGTAAAAAAGGTCAGCCACAGTAGCTCCTATACCTGTGAGCATACCTGCTTTTCTTCCATCGTGCAGCGTGCGGTGAACGCACAAAATGCCAACAGGTCCCATCGGAACGGAGATAAGGAGCCCAAGGAATAATCCTAAAAGTATGGTAGTTATTATCGTTTGCATGATAGACCGTCTTTATTTGTTGTACTTCACCCCTTGGGTGCAAAGATAGTGAATATGCAGATTCCTTTAGTAAGTGCAACATGGTTGCAAATGTACATCAACAAATTTCAGGAACATTCGGGAGCAAAATCTGTCTAAGGAGTTTATTTTTCTTACATACGAATAGAACATGCTCTATGTGTAGTATGAATTTTCTCTATGTGCGAATGGAACATGCTCTATATACAGGATACTGTCCTACAAAAGTGTGTAAGCCCCGTAGCTCTTAACTTTGTGGTAAAAAGTAAAAACAAACTAAGAACAATGGAGCTTACAGCATCACAAAAGTCGGCATTTATTTCGGAAATGCTATCATCAGAGTCAGGAATTAACGAGATTATTCGAGTGTTATTGAACACCTTCTCCAAACAAGAACGTGCTCTTTTTGTGGAGGAGCATAAAGGGGAACAGTGCAATGGTTTCCGTCCCCGTCGATGGCGAGGCTATGGATGTAGCTTTGAGCTTCGGATTCCAC
>NZ_FUXE01000021.1 GCF_900167105.1 Porphyromonas circumdentaria
AATGGCGATATGTTTACCTTCCAAGTCGCTAATCAGCTCTTTCCCATAGACTTGAAGACAGGCATAGAGAGACTGAGGCTCAATACGTTGGAGCACTCTTTCGAAAGTGTCTACACTCGGACAACCATTAGGCAACTCAACTAGTGGGCGAAGCGATTCTCCACGCTCTAAGCAAAGTTCATGCATCGACTCATAATCCTCGCCTCCACACAGATAACTCGCCAATGCAATTACTAGAATATCGCTCAACTTATGCTTGCAACGACCCACTACACGTGGGTCTTCTACATTAGAAAAATAATCTTGTATATCCATAACCCAAAGATAAGCCTATTTTGATGCGGTTGCCCTGTAGAAAAATAATCTTGTATATCCATAACCCAAAGATAAGCCTATTTTGATGCGGTTGCCCTGGAGTTTTTTGACTTTATAGATTCTCTTCTCTTTAGTTTGCTTATTTTTGCGCTTGGCTTTTATATCTCTTTATAAAGAGGTATTCACCGCTATTTTATTTTAATACTTAGGAGTAGATATATCTTACCCATGGAATGGAAAGTATTTAGTAGAACTAATCGAGTTGTAGGTTGGATAGTCTTTTTAGTTGCGGCCGTTACCTATCTGATGACTATAGGACCCTCTGCCAGTATTTGGGATTGTGCCGAGTTTATTCTCTCTGCCCATAAATTAGAGGTAGGGCACCCTCCTGGTGCCCCATTCTTTATGTTGGTCTACAATGTTGTATCCCAATTTACTTCCGATTCTTCTCAGGTAGCCTTTTACTGCAATGCCACCAGTGCCTTGTTAAGTGCTTTCACGATACTTTTCTTGTTCTGGACTATCACGCACATGGTACGTCGCCTTTTAGCCCCAGGTGTACGTAGTGGTCATACGTTAGATGGAAAAGAGGCTAAACTCTCTTTAGGGCGAGGTATATCTATACTCGCCTCGGGTGTAGGGGGAGCTCTCCTCTTTACTTTTACAGACTCTTTTTGGTTCAGTGCCGTAGAGGCAGAGGTATATGCTTTCAGTTCTTTCTTTACGGCTCTTGTATTCTGGCTAATGCTTGAGTGGGAGGATCAAGCTGATAAAGAGGGCTCTGACCGATGGTTAATACTCATAGCCTATTTCTTAGGACTGAGCGTTGGGGTGCACTTGCTCAACTTGCTTTGCATTCCAGCGATGGCTTTGATCTACTATTATAAGCGTTGGAAAACACCTACTGTAAAGGGGGCTTTTATGGCACTGGTGATCTCTTTTGTGACAATTGCCGTTATGATGTACGGAATTGTACAAGGAGTGCCTAAACTGGGCGCGAGCATTGATATGTTTGCTGTGAATAAGCTGGGACTTTCTTTTAATTCGGGTTTTATTGCCTATCTGATTTTCCTCCTCGTGCTATTCGTGTGGTCTATTATAGAGTTTACTCGTCAGAAGAGTGCCTTTCGCTGTCGTTTGTCTCTTTTCCTGACTTCAACTTTTATGGGCATTCCTTTTATGACCGATAGCCTTTTTGTGTGGGTTATCTTGATTGCGGGATTAGCTTATGTACTCTTAGGATTAAAGCGCGTACGACTCTCTACTCTTTTTACTTTGCAAATGTCTTTGCTTTCTATATTGATAGGTTTTTCTTCTTATGGAGTTATATTAGTGCGTTCGATTGCAGGTACTCCTATGAATCAGAATATGCCCAATACGGCTCTGGTTTTGAAACGTTATCTGAATAGAGAGCAGTATGGAACTATTCCTTTGGTATCGGGTCCAACTTTTGCCTCTAAGATGATTGGGCGAGAGGTAGAAAAGGGTGTTTGGAGTCCTGCTCCTAAAAATAACCCCGAAGATAAAGATCGGTATATCAAATTATACGACGAAGAGAAAGCTGTTTACGACAAGAAAATGTTTTTTCCTCGCGTTTTCTCTTCTCAACCTTCTCATATATACGGGTATAATATGTGGATGGGACGTTCCTATGACGATATGTCTCAGCCGACTTTTGCACAGAATTTGCGCTACTTTTTCTCCTATCAATTGGGTTATATGTATTGGCGCTATTTTGCTTGGAACTTTGTTGGCAGACAAAATGATATACAAGGACATGGCGGACGTATTAATGGTGGAGTTGCTACTGGCTTACCTTTCATAGATCATATGATAATTGGAGATGCCAAGCAGTTACCCGATTTTATCACAGACAATAAGGCGCACAATGTTTACTACCTATTGCCTCTTATTTTGGGACTTTTAGGTATTGCTTTTCAACTTATGCGTGGTGTAAGGGGAGCCCAAAGTTTTTGGATAATTTTCTTTTTCTTTTTTATGACGGGTATTGCTATTATCCTCTATATTAATCAGACAACAGGGCAGCCTCGAGAGAGAGATTATGCGTATGTAGGCTCTTTTTATGCTTTTGCTATATGGATTGGCTTTGGAATAGCGGGTATTTACTCTCTCTTACAGCGAGTGAAACTCTCCTCTTTGCCGAGTGCTGCTATCTCTTTGGTTATCGCTTTGTTGGTGCCTTTGCAAATGGCTACACAGAACTGGGACGACCACGACCGTTCGGGACGGACAGTAGCCGCCGACTTTGGCTACAACTTTTTGGAGAGTTGTGAACCCAATGCCATTTTATTCTGTTTCGGAGACAATGATACTTTCCCCCTATGGTATGCGCAGGAGGTAGAGGGCGTTCGAACCGATGTGCTTACAGCCAACTTGAGTTATCTATCGGGAGAATGGTATATCGACCAGATGCGTAAACAGTCGTACGAGGCAGAGCCTATGCCTTTGCAGTATATGACTCCTCAATTCTATTATCCCAACCCATTTGCTTATGTGCAGGAGAGTGGGGTACAATTAGCTGGCTCAGCTCTACAACGCATGACACAACCTTTACCTGCTTATGGCGAGGCGATTCTTCCTACTAATCAACTGATTATTCCTCTTGATTCTACACAAGTGTTGAACTCTTTTTCTCATTTTAAAGGGATGGCTATACCCTCCGAAATGTATGTATCTCTGGAGGGGACAAGAGTATTGATGCGCGACAAAATGGCTTTGTTAGATTTGCTGCAAACGAATAATTGGAAGCGGCCTATTCATTGGGCTAAGTCTACTCCGATAGATGATGTCTTTGCCAACTTTCCCGATTATCTTTCTTCGCAGGGAGTGGTGTATCGCATAAATCCGATTGTAACAAAAGGTACGCATCATGAGATAAATGTAGATCGAGAATATGACTTAGTCATGAATAAATATCGTTGGTTCGGTGCTTCTAATCCAGATATTTACTATGATGACTATATCAGAGGCACGATTCGATACTATTATAGAGGTGTTCTTTTCCCTTCATTGGCGCAAGCTTTACTGCAAAGGGGGGATGAGAAACGAGCAAAGGAGGTTTTAGAGAAATGCTTTAAGGAAATAAATTCACAGGCAATTCCCTATACAAGAGCTGATATCCCGCTAGCTATTGCATGTTATGATGCTAAGATGACGCAGCAAGCCAACGAAATAGCCAAGAGTATTCTTGATGTTAATATGCGTACTATTCGTTGGGCTATGGAACTCTACCGAGGTAATAGAGCTGCACAGTCTGTCTTCTTGGATATTTATCAAGACGGGACTTTTGAAAATGCTTTGAATGCTGCACAGACAATTGCTATTGTGGCGCATCGTTATAAATCAACTATTGCAGCTCCTTACGAGAAAGAGTTAGCACTTTATTTATCAGCTATTTATGGAACTTCTCAGCAACCTCTCTCTTCGGGGGAAGAAGCTATAGAAGAAACAGGACAACCCGTTGATAACAGTCCACAGAAGATACAATAAGAAGAGTTGGCTCTTCCGTAGTAGTATGGCTATTGAATGAAATAGACTATTTTTGTACGTGATAGATTAGGGATGAGATAGACTTAAGATTATACATATTATATATGGCAACAACTGCTGATTTTAGAAATGGTATGTGCCTCGATATTGATGGGCAATACTTCTTTATTATTGAATTTTTGCATGTAAAGCCTGGTAAAGGGCCTGCTTTTGTCCGTACTAAACTTCGTAACGTAACTACAGGTCGTGTGTTGGATAAAACATGGAATAGTGGCGTTAAGGTAGAGGAGGTGCGCATAGAGCGCAGACCTTATCAATTTCTTTATAAGGATGAGATGGGGTATAACTTTATGCACCCAGAAACTTTTGAACAAATCTCAATTCCTGGGGAAAGTATTGAGGGTGTGCAGTTCCTCAAAGATGGAGATATGGTAGAGGCTATGGTACATGCAGAAAGCGAAACAGTATTGACATGTGAGTTGCCTGCTCACGTAGTTTTGCGTGTGACTTATACAGAGCCAGGTATTAAGGGAGATACGGCTACAAATGCATTGAAACCTGCAACTCTTGAGACTGGAGCCGAAGTACGTGTGCCTCTTTTTATTCAGAATGATGAATTGATAGAGATTGATACACGAGATGGCTCTTACATCGGACGGGTGAAGGAATGATTAATTATTTCTAATTTATCTCCACTATACTGCTGTTTTTGCAAGCGAGGCTTTGAGGGTTTCTTTGTTTTTGTTAAGGACTCTCTCGCTTGTGGTATAGTTATAAATTAGTATATTTGCCATCAATACTTATTTAGAGATTGTAAGTCTTTTTCAAAGAGAGAACTCTTTTAAGTATGCACGTGAGCATAAGCTGTTTGTGTGGAGAGTAATATGACTCTGAAGTAGGTTGTGTTCTGTGGAAGGCCATGTTTGCTTCTGGTGATTGGTTCGCACCTTTTCTCTCGGAAAGAAACTTTAGAGAGCGAAAGAGGCAAATCCTTTTGATGAAGATTGAAGAAATAGAAACAAGATAACTAATTAGTAAAACGGAAAAAGAAATGTCTATGAAAAGATTGGCACTATTCTTCCTGACCCTTATGATGGGATTAGGATGGGCTGTAGCCCAGAATAGGACAGTGACAGGTACCGTTGTGTCTTCTACAGACAACGAACCTCTCATTGGCGCAAGTGTTGTAGTAGTAGGGCAACCTACTATTGGTACTACAACTGATTTTGATGGTAAGTTCAAACTCTCGGTTCCCGCTAGTGCGAAGAAATTGAGGTTTTCTTACGTAGGGATGCAGGCCCAAGAGCATGACATCGAATCAGTTATGAACATTGTTTTGAGTGATAGCAAGGACTTAGATGTCGTTGTTGTCGTTGGTTATGGTTCTGGACAAAAGTTGAGCACTGTGTCTGGTTCGGTAGCTCGCGTATCTGGCGAAAAGTTGGAGAACAAGCCCGTGGCAAACGTTATGGACGGTCTTCAAGGACAAGTAGCTGGTATGCAGGTTGAAACAGGTTCTGGAGACCCTAACGCAGTAGCTTCTGTGCAAATTCACGGTAACGCTTCTTTGGGAGCTGGAGGTGCCCCTCTTTATATCGTAGATGGTGTACAAACTTCTGCAGGTGTAGTTATGGCAATGAATCCCAGTGACTTTGAATCTGTTACTGTATTGAAAGATGCTTCTTCTACATCTATTTACGGTGCACGTGCAGCAAACGGGGTTATTGTTATTACTACTAAACGTGGTAAACTTAATCAAGATGGTCAAATTTCTGTAAGCACGATGTATGGAGTTTCTACTCTTCTTAGTCGTCGTCCTTTTGAGCATATTATGTCCGCTCAAGAGTTGCTTGATTATCAGATGAAGCACCGTACGAGTCGTAACGATGGTACTGTTCCAGGGTCAGACTTTTTGAATGGATTTGCAGGTACAGCGTTTGCTGGAGAAGTGGATGCAGACGGTAAATATACTGGCAAAGTACTTCGAGAGTATGATTGGTTGAAAGTATTCATGGGTAAGACTGCTCCTACCTTCCAGGCAGACATGTCTATTGCTGGAGGAAGTGATAATGTGTCTTATTACATCTCTGGGGGATATTTTACACAAGAAGGTATTTCAGCAGAAACATCTCGCTATAAGAAGTTCAATCTTCGTAGTAATATTGATGCTCGCGTTAAAGAATGGCTTCGTGTAGGTATGAATATATCAGGAGGTGTGGTACACCAAGAGGCTTCAAACTTTGAAGGTGCTCCTTATCTGAATAGTGGTACATTTGGTGCTCTTACTATCCCTGCTTACTATAGTCCCTTTGCTAAGGATGCAAATGGTAATGATACTAACGAATATGCTCGTTATATCCGCCTACACCGATCTTATCCTGTTTTAACGAATACTACCCTTTATCTCCCTTCTGTTGCAAATGATACAAGTTTGGGAGTAGGTAATAGCTATCGCTTGAATGCCTCTGGATATGCACAGTTGCGTCCTATTGATGGGTTAACTTTAAAAACCCAAGCGGGGGTAGATATGATTTTTGGTAGACAGCAATCTATCGTTTACCCCGACAACCCAGATGTAAATGGTCTTGGGTTTAACCGTCAATCTTATGACAATAGTAACACGCTAACATGGACCAATACAGCTGAGTATAAGTTCAAGGCAAAAGAAGATCATGACTTTACTGTGCTTCTCGGGCAGGAGTATGTAGACAATCGTAGCGAAGGTTTCTCTGCTATGGCACGTGGTCTCCGTAACCGTGACTATATGTTCTTGGGACATGGCCAGTTAGGGTCATTCCTCGTTCGTCCTTCTCAGTCATCTTCGGCTTATGCTTACTTCTCGCTCTTTGCTCGTTTGAATTATACATTCAAAGACTATATGGCATTCGATGTTACGGTACGTAATGACCGCTCTTCAAGATTCGGAAGTAACCACCAAGCTGCTACTTTCTTTTCGGTAGGTGGAATGTATGATTTTATTCGTTCTGGAATTATAGATGATAAAGGTCTTATCAGTACACTTCGTTTGAAGGCCAACTATGGTACACAGGGTAACTCTTCAATCCCTCTGTATGCTTCTGAGGCTTTGACGGGAACTATTAACTATACGGAGGAACTCGCTTTCGGAGTGACTACAATTGGTAATCCAGACCTCGCTTGGGAGCGTCAGGGTATGTTTAGTGTTGGTGTAGATTATGGTATGTGGGACAATACTTTTACTGTGGATCTTGCTTACTACAATCGTAAGACTTCCAATATGCTTATGAATGTTCCTCTTCCTTACTCTACAGGATATGGAGCACGTTGGCAAAATGTGGGAGCGATGACCAACCAAGGTATCGACCTTACACTCCAGTATAATTTCTTACGTTTGAAAGACTGGAATGCTTATGTGAGTGCGACGTTTAACTATAATGATGAGCGCATTGATAAGCTATTCAGTGATAAAACAAATAGAGAGGGATATGCCATTACTAACCTGATGAAATACAATGTAGGTAAACCTATTATTTACCATCTCCCCGTATTTGCGGGTATCAATGAAAATACAGGTAAGCAAATGTGGTATGATAAGGATGGTAACAAAACAGATGTCTATAGTGCCGACTTGAGACAAGATATTGACTATGCGCGTGTCTCTGCTCCTATCACAGGAGGGGTTTCTATGGGGGTAACTTGGAAGAACCAACTCTCTTTCAATATGGACTGGACTTATACAGTAGGATCATATACTTTCAACAATGACCGTTTCTTCCTTGAAAATAACGTGTATGGTTTCAGCATGTTGAACCGTTCTAAAAAACTCTTGGATGAGTGGACTGACGAAAATCCTGGAGGAACTGTAGCGAAGTTTGGAGAAGACTTGGTATCCGATACTCGTCTTTTGGAAAATACTTCTTATCTACGCTTGAAGAATATCCAACTTTCTTATACTCTTCCTAAGACTTTTTTGGGTAGCCAAAAGATTATTTCAGGAGTGAAAGTATATGTTTCTTCTCGTAATCTTTTGACATTCGTTGACAAGAGCTACACTGGCTTTGATCCAGAGTCTGGTGCTGGGGCATCTTTGAATGCATTCCCTAACACTCGTCAATTTGTTGGTGGTCTTCAGTTAATGTTCTAAACTCTTAAGTAGAAGAATAAACAAATGAAAAAAATAGCATATTTACTATTAGCCATCATCATGTTGGCTACGACAGTTGTGTCTTGTGATGTGACTCGCAATCCTGAAGTTACACCAGAGCAAGGTCCTTTTAAGACATTTGTTATGGCACAACAAAATAGAGATGCTCTCTATGCTCTTTTAAGAGGGGCAGAGGCTCCAAATAATTTGAATGCAGCAGATATTCAAAGTGACCTCTATCACCTTACTTTCTTGGATAATAACTCTATGAACGGTCTTTATAATTGGCGTCGCCAATCTGTAACAGATAATGACTTCATCGTAGGGTACTATGGTTCTTTCTATAGTGTATTGATGCAGTCTAACTATTTCTTGTGGCGTGCTCAAGAGTTGTTGGATAGTAAGGAATACGTTCTTACCGATACTGAACGTAAATTGTTAGAGCAGTACATCGGTGAGGTTAAGGTAATGAGAGCTTTGGCACACTGGCGTTTGGTAATCCGTTTCTCTAAACCTTGGGATGGTACCACAGACAACGATCAGTACTCTGGTATTATTCAAATCTTAAGTTACGACCCTATTGCTCGTGCTTCAGATTCAAAGTCTTCTCGAGCAGATGTTTATAAGCAAGCAATCCAAGACTTGAACGAAGCTATTGCGGCAATTCCAGAAGATGCTAACAAGGAGGTTAAGCCTGCTATCTACATCACTCGCGACTATGCGAATGCTGTGAAAGCACGTGTATGTCTTTTTATGCAAGATTGGCAGGGGGCTGTGGACGCAGTGAATCAATTTGTTAACAACTACTCTTTGACCAAGATGACAGGGAATAGGGCTGATGATGTTGCTGCACTCAATCGTATCTGGACTTCCGAAGATAGTGATGAAATTATGGTTCGTCTCTATGCAACTCCTCAGTTTGGAGCTGTAAGAAGCTTCTTATATGCGGGTGGAACAAATATGGCTTATGCTAAGGATACTGATAAAGAGCAAACAAGAATGCATTTCATTACCCCTTATTTAGTACTTGAAAAATGGGTCTGTGACCTATATGAAAATGAAGATGTACGTAAGGAAGTTTATACGGGAACTCGCCCTTTCTATAGAGAAGATTATACTGTGCTTCCTTTTCGCTCTATCACAAAATATGAGGGTAATCCTTCCTTGAATCAGGACAAGAGCATCCGTGAAGATAAGTTTGGTGTTCATCTCTTCAATGTAGGCGAGGGTTACTTGATTAAAGCTGAGGCCTTGTTAAAACTTGGCCGTGCAGGAGATGCTCTTAAAGCTCTTGCCGACCTTCGTAAAGCGCGTGGTTTGACTACATCAGAAGATGATTATGGAAATGCACAGGAGGTTGAGCAACTTCTTCGTGATGAACGTGTTCGCGAGCTCGTTGCAGAAGGATGGCGTTTGAACGATTTACTTCGTTGGGGAGCTATGTTGAAGCGTAGCGAAGAGCAACCAGAGATGGAGCGCATTAAGCAGGCTTTTAATGAGGATTTTATTGTACACAAAGAAGGTCGCCTCTTGGAAAAAGATCCTAAAACGGAGCAAATGTTCGTATGGGAATTCCCAACACGTGACCTTGAAAACAATACTAACTTGAATGAAAACCGTAACTGGAAGTAATCAAGTCTAACATTAAGTTGGGGTGTCTTCTCTAAATGAGAGGCACCCTTTCTTTTTATTCTTGTTTTTTGATAGCTTATAGTTTGGAAATATTAGTCGAGCTAGTTTTAATGAGAGTTTACATGCGTTATAACCAATATTCTTTTCTATCACAATAAAGAGTTTTTTCATCAAAAGATAGTATCCCAAAAAGAGTGTAAGCTAGCTTTCTCGTTTTAGAGTTATCCCCCTTAAGGGGTATGCCAGAATATAATCCAATTCGATTCTCTAAAAGAATACTGTGGAAAAGGTTTTATGTAACGCTCTCAATAAATAGATTCCCTTTAAGAGTTGTATATATTTTTTTGATATTCTCTTGGTGAAGGAGGAAAATTTTGTCCTAGATTTTTCTCAAGGTTCTGTTATATAGATACTGTTATACTGTCTAATGGTGCCATTTTTTGTTTTCGATTGCTTATTGTTCTCTTGCTTTAAAAAGTTTTGTTTTTTAATTTTGCTCTCGAAATTAGTTTAATCAAAATTCAATATGCATGCTTCTCTTTTCTTTCATATTCCCCTATTGAGTCTTTTTATTCTCTCTCTTTTGTCTTGTACGCCAGAAAATAGTCCCGTTTCCTCCATTCCTACTGAGGAGGTGTATATCAAGATAAATATTCCTTCTCTTAGGCAGACACTCAGATCCGAAAATCAAAAGGACCCGATGCAACGTATAGAGTCGTTAGAAATGCTCTTTTTCGAGGGGGCAGATATGGACAGTAAATTGCTTGAGATAAGGCAGTTGAATTTGGGGAGTACTGATGATAATACGGAAGATATTTTACTTAAATTACCCCGAAGGGAAGAGTATTATTTGCTTTGTATAGCCAATGCTTCTGCGGAATTAAAACAACTTATTCAAAAGGGAAATAAGGCAGAAGTGTTTCTGAACAAAGAGTTTGTCTTAGCTACAAGAAGAATGTCAACTAATCTCTCTACCGAGGTCCTCAATGGGGCTTTAATGATGACGAATGCAGAGGGATTAATACCCGTAAATGAAAGCCACTATTTCAAAAATGAGGGAGATAAATCTACTGCTCGTGCGGTAGACATCATATTAGAGCCTATTGCAGCTCGAGTACTGTTGGACCCTACGCTACCTCGAATAACCAATTCTTCTTTGAGGATGAAAGATAAAGCAAAAGCGAGGTATATAGTAACGGGTGTCTCTAAAAGTATCTACTGGGTACGTAAAACAAAAACGACTACATCCTCTTCTCTTCTCTCCCCCCTTGAAGAAGAGTATGCCTATTCTCCTGGATATGAGGAAATAGCACAAAGCACAGGGAAGGACTCCTATACTATGCTCATCGAAAAATATAGAGCTTTTTATTCTTCTCCCAAATCTATATTTGAATATGGAGTAGAAGTAGATCCTAATATCCCTACAAAAAACTTAGAAAAATCCGCTCTATACTGTAAGGAAACCACTGTAGACCCTCTACATTTTATCCCATCTTTTATTCCTCATATTGTTGTTGCTTATCCTATACATCCATCTGATTTGACAGTTGCCCCCGATAAAGGTTGGATTGCTTTCAAGGGAAAGTTCCTTACAGAAGAAGATTTTACAAACTATGTTACCTCTTTGAAGAGTAATCCAAATACGCCTCTTCCAGAAGGGATGCCAGCAGAGTTTGCTACGTCTGTTCAAAAAATAAAAGAACACGAACGAGTGGTCAAAATGGATCAACCTTTTAGTCTCGAGGGGATCCACTTTTATTGGAAGAGCCTCAATTTCTATATTTGGCCTCTCCGTCACTTTGATAATAAAAAGGCTCCAGAGAAGAATTCTTTTGGACGCTATGGAATAGTTCGTAACAATGAATATACCGTGAGAGTACAAAAGATTTCCTGGTTTGGAAGTAATACAATACCTGATCTAAAGAATGATATGGAGGCAGTTTCTGAATATTCATCAATAAAATTCTCTATAGAAGTCAAAGATCTGCAACAGCGAGAGCAGGAAGTTGAGGCTTGAATATGTATTTTCCAGTAGTAAGTGCAACGCAAATAGAAAGAATACCCCCAGAGGGACTAGCCCCTCTGGGGATGGGCGTCAAAGATTATATTTGCGTTAAACATGAAAAAAATACAACCATTTGAGCCGAGAGCAAGGATACACAATAGATCGGCTCCTCAAACAAAAGAAATCTTATTCTTTCATTGCTCAAACTATTGGAATGTCGACCAGCACCGTCTCCCGAGAAGTAAAACGCAACAAAACGGCAAGAGGGAGATACCCCTGCCATACAGCACATATGTATGCTACAGAGCGTAAGGAGTGGCGTTGGTATCCGAGGAAATTCACGGATAAAATGCGAGAACAAGTCGTCCAAATTTTGAGAGAAAAACAGTGGTCGCCCGAGCAAATCGTGGGGCGTTTTTGGCTCAAGGGGATTCCTATCGTGGGGACCCCCCCCCTATACACTTTCCTCCACGAGGATAAGGCACTCGGGGGGGGAGACCCTTTACCAACTAACAAGGCATCACTTGAAGTATCGACGAAAGAGCCTTGCTAAACCACTCAAATCTCAATGGGAACAGCGTAAGGGAATTGACCAAAGACCCGAATGCATCCATCAAGAAGAGCATTCCAGAGATTTCGAAATAAACCTAATCATTGGAGCTAAGCAACAAGAGGCTATACTAACCCTTACCGACAGGAAGACAGATTATGCTATCATCGAACCATTGCCCAAAGGGGGAAAACTACAAATCAAAACAATACAAAGCCTGCTAAACAACAGACCCAGAAAAAAGCTAAACTTTCGATCTCCTATAGAAGCCCTTGACGTATATTTGCAACAACGTTGCACTTGACTCTGGAATCTGCAATAGAGGTATAAATTAGGATGTGCAAAGTTTTCAATGATAAAGAGATTATCTTTGTTTGTTGAACTGCTTCTTGGCAGAGTCTAAAAAAGAGCCTGAGAGAAGCTCTATAAAGACTTACGCTACCGAGTATTTGTATAAGAGCATTTGAGCTTTTTTAGTTTCATCAAAATAAAATGTAGTATGAGAATTCGTTTAGGATTTTTAGTTTTCTTCGGATTACTTTCATTGTCTCTTTTGACGAGCTGTGTGACGTTAAGACCTGCAAGTGTGGACTTAAGAAAACCTATTGACACATACACTTACGTTTATGTGCCAGTTGCTCAGGCAATCAATAGTACAACCTCTGCTACCTTTTCGGGAGTATCACAATCTGTTAATTCCCGAGATATGATCGTAGGAGTTTTCGCTAAGCATGGCTATGTTGTACTGCATCAATTGGAGGATAAATATTTGCCCAAAACACTTATTGTAAATTGTGGGGAGAGTGGTCGACGTAATGTTTTTTTGGGATATACCACAGAGGTTACGCTTCAATTTATTTCTGCAGAAACTGGGGAGCTATTATGCACAACAACTGCAGAGGGATATATAAGTACGGAAAATACAAAGGTAAAGCATGCAATAAGTAGAGCATTAGAAGCAGTGTTTTCTCACCAGTAAATGGAAGAACCAAATATTGGCGTAGAGTAGTTAGAGCTTTCTAACTACTCTCTTATACTTTTTATATATGATTCTTTTAGAATATGATACGCGACTACAGATTGTGTAAAATAATATTTTGTACAGCTCTGAGAAAATAGGGTTACTATTCCATGGAAACATTAGGTTATAGACCTTACGATATATGCAAAAGAGGCTGTATCAAAATTCATTTTTGGTACAGCCCCTTCTTTTTATATGTAACTCACAAATCCTTGAGAACCAAGGTAGGTTGCGGAAGCGGGGGGTCCAAAACCTCAGATTTTAAGAAATATCATAAAATCTCAATACTCTGTTTATCAGTGAAATACAAAATGCTGATTTCAGAGAAGTATCAGATAATATCATTGCATACATCGAAAAATGGGTGTAAATTTGGGTGTAGATTTGAAGTCGTAGAGAAGTATGAATATAAAGAGAAACATAATCTTCGCACTCGAGAGACGCAAGAAAGACGGAGTGCTCATTACGGAGAATGTGCCCATCAGAATGCGTGTTATTTATAATAGCAAGCGTGTCGAGATTGCTACGGGATACAGAATTGATGCTCCTAAGTGGGATAGTGATCTTCAGCAAGTAAAAAGAGGATGCACTAATAAGCTCAAGCAATCAGCAACCGAGATCAATGCTGACCTGCAAAGGTATAGAGCTGAAATGCAAAAGATCTTCAAGGAGTACGAAATTAAGGAGTTAATCCCTACTCCTGAACAAATCAAAGATATATTTAATTCAAGGTTGAGGAATGAAGAGCAACCTAAGGGAATAAGCTTTATGCAGGCATTTGATGAGTTTGTCAGTGAAAGAGGAGTCCAAAATAGCTGGACTCATTCTACCTACGAAAAATTTGCAGCCGTGAAGAATCATCTTCTGGAGTTTAATCCTTCAGTTTCTTTTGAACTCTTTGACGAGATAGGTTTGAATAAGTACATCCTTTTTCTTAGAGACAAAAGAAAGATGAGAAATAGCACTATAGAGAATCAACTCTCATTCCTCAAGTGGTTTTTAAGATGGAGTCTTGGCAAAGGCTATACTACACTTACAGCCTACGAAACATTTAAGCCAAAACTAAAGAGCACCCAGAAGAAGGTGATCTTCCTCACATGGGATGAACTAACACGTCTAAGGGAGTGTGAGATACCTGAAAGCAAGCAATACTTAGAGCGAGTACGAGATGTTTTCCTATTTTGTTGCTTTACAGGACTCCGCTATTCTGATATCTTTAATCTCAGAAGGAGTGACATCAAAGAGGATCACATTGAGATTACAACTGTTAAGACGGCTGATAGTCTTATTATCGAGTTGAACAAACACAGCAGATCAATTCTTGAAAAGTATGAGGGTGTAATGTTTGAAAAGCACAAGGCTCTACCAGTGATCAGCAATCAACGGATGAATGACTATCTAAAAGAGCTTGCCGAATTGGCTGGGATTGACGAACCAATAAGAGAGACCTACTACATCGGCAACAAAAGAATTGATGAGGTAACCCCCAAATATGCTCTTCTTAGTACCCATGCTGGCAGGCGAACTTTTATCTGCAATGCTCTTGCCTTGGGTATACCCGCCAATGTGGTGATGAAGTGGACTGGTCATAGCGACTATAAAGCGATGAAGCCATATATTGACATAGCTGATGACATTAAAGCCAGTGCAATGAGTAAGTTTGATCAGCTATAATCATTGGAAGAATTTTCAAGCGCAGTTGAAAATATCTATATTTACGTAGAATATTCAAGTACACCTGATATGATTTCATCGATAAAGAAATACAATTTCTGGGATAAGAACTCAATAGACTTGGGCTTCCCTCGTACATCTTACACTGATAAGATAGGACAATACATCGGCAATAAGCTCATCAAAGTGCTGGTGGGACAACGCCGTGCAGGCAAGAGTTATATTCTACGCCAAATAGCTACTCAGCTTATCTCCAATGGTACTTCGCCCAGCAATATACTTTACATTAACAAGGAGTATTTGGAGTTGTCTGCTGTTCAAACCTATGAGCATCTTGAGGAATTATTCCAGTTGTATCGGGAGGAACTAAAGCCCCAAGGCAAGGTCTATGTATTCATAGATGAAATCCAATATATCGAAGAGTGGGAGAGATTTGTAAATTCGCACTCACAAGACTTTGCAGAGCCTTGTGAACTATTTATTAGTGGCTCAAACTCTAGTTTATTATCAGGAGAACTTGCGACTCTTCTCTCAGGGAGGTATGTGGAGTTTGAAATTCTACCTTTCAGTTACACTGAGTATTGCGGTATTACTCAGCAAGAGACAGGCAAGGCAAGCTACATCCGATTTCTCCAATCGGGAGCCCTGCCTGAGCTCTTCAATCTTCCCAATGATGAAATGAAGCAGAACTATGTCTCTTCGATCAAAGATACGGTAATGCTTCGGGATATCGTGGCAAGGTATAAGGTTAAGGATGTAAAGCTCTTGGATGACTTATTCGTATATCTGGCAAATAATGCCTCCAACATCGTCTCCATTCCAAACATCGTCAATTTCTTCAAATCAAGAAATCGAAAGACAAACTACGAGACTCTATCCTCTTACATATCATACTTAGAGAGTTCCTTTCTCGTCCATAGAGGAGAGCGATACAATATCAAAGGGAAAGACACCATCTCTGGCAATTGCAAGTACTACCTCAATGACTTGTGCTACCACAATTACCTTTACTCTGGATTTGGTTACGGCATGGGCTATCTCCTCGAGAATGCCGTTTACCTAAGTCTAAGGAGAGCTGGATACCAAGTTTATGTAGGGACAATCAAAGACTCAGAAGTAGATTTTGTAGCTATAAAAGGAGGGAACAAACTCTATCTCCAAGCAGCACTACAACTATCAGCTGAAGATACCATAGAGCGAGAGTACCGCTCCCTAAAGATGATTAATGACAACTTTCCCAAATATATGGTGAGTCTGGAGGAGTATAAAATCCCTACAAATGAAGGGATAGAGCATATCTCCGCTTGGGAGTTGGAAAGTATCTTATAAAAGACTGACTTAATATACTCAGAACATATTCGTAGTAGCCTCTTGTCCGAACGACAGGGGGCTATCCTTTCATCTTCAAATCTCAGGAGAAAATAGATCAAGTTCACTTTCCCATTTTCCTTTTTTTATCCCTATAGTTCCGGATACTTCCCGAGCTCTTTGAACTCTCTTTTAAGTGTCATAGATTTGCACTGCAGACTGCGAAATATCAATGTTTTACGAGGCCAGTAAAACGAGATGTATAACGAATCAATATGAGAGTTTATGACCGAAGAAAACAAACCTTTATGGCAAATGACAAGTGGCGAATTTATTGAGCTTCTCAAAGAGGGACTTAATAGGGTGGAGCGACAAGAAGTCGTTTCTCCATTAGCCAATGATTCCAAGCAGTATGTCTATGGCATTGCAGGGATCGCCAAGTTATTTGGGTGCAGCATCCCAACTGCCAACCGCATCAAGAAGAGTGGGAAGATAGACCAAGCCATTACACAGATTGGGCGAAAGATCATTGTAGATGCAGAGCTGGCATTAGAACTGGCTGGGCGAAAAACTGGAGGACGAAGATGAATATGATAGCACAGAATCAAAACATAGACTACAATGTCCTCTGGAAGAAATCATTAGTCCGTGTTACGGATGAGTTTTCTTTACCTCCCGTTATTCTGCAAGTAGATGATGCCATCATTGGCACTTTGGGAAATTTTAGCGCCTCGACAGGCAAAGCTAAAGCAAAGAAGACGTTCAATGTCTCTGCCATTGTTGCAGCTGCACTTATCAACGGACAGGTATTAGAGTATAGGGCTTCTCTACCAGAAGGGAAAAGAAAGATCCTCTACTTCGACACCGAGCAAAGTCCATTTCACTGCAAGTTAGTCTTACAACGAATACTAAAGTTGGCGGGGTTACCTCTTAATCAGCAACCTGAAAATCTCATTTTCAGTCACCTAAGAGAGATCTCAGACCCAGCAATCCGATGTGAAGTGATTCGCAAGGCAATTTATGAGATCGAAGGGGTGGGACTTGTCGTTATTGATGGTATTAGAGACTTGATACTTGACATCAATAACCCAACACAATCAACGATTTTGATTGGAAATCTAATGCAGTGGACCAGTGAGCAAGGCATCCATATCCAGACTGTACTTCACCTAAACAAAGGTGATGATAACAGCCGAGGTCATATCGGAACAGAACTCAATAATAAGGCTGAAACAGTCCTTCAGGTAACCAAAGATCCGACTGATCCCGATAGATCTATAGTATCACCCACATTTATCCGCTCGAAGCCTTTCGAGAAATTCGCTTTCAGAATCACTGATGAGCCTGACCATATCAATGTACCCGAGTTGGATACAAGCTTTCAGGATGAAGCGATTACGTCAAAAACAGCTTTCGACTATACAGAGCTCTCCGAAGAGCAACATCGCCAAGCCTTAGAGATGGCGTTCTCTGGTCGTGAAGAGGGATTGGGATATGGTGAGTTGGTCGATGCTCTGAGAAGTGGTTATGCTGAGATCGTAGGTAGTACCTATGGAATTGGCAAAACTAAAAAGCTACTCACCTTCTTGAAGAATAAGAGAATGATCACACTCAAGAATAAGAAGTATTCGTATGAGCCCAATTTCTACTATTGATTATCGGTTCAGTCCGATATGGACGTATAGGGCTTCGACCCATACCATACCAGTTGTAAAAAGGTTCGGTTCAGTCTCAGGCTATATATTCCTGTACCATACCGAACTGAATAGAGACTTCTTTTGCTAACAAAAAGAAAAAGAGATCGAAATATGAATGCGAAACAAGCAAAGCTAATTCCGCTACAGGATTACCTATTTACGCTCGGCATAAAGCCTGTCAAGGTGCGAAGCAATAGCCTTTGGTACTACTCACCTTTGCGGTCAGAGCATACCCCCTCATTCAAAGTCAATATAAGCATCAACTGTTGGCACGACTTTGGAAGTGGAGAGAGAGGGAATATCATTGATTTGGCGATGAAGCTCAATCACACTACAACTGTTTCCGAAGCACTCGCTGCCATAGAGCATACATTTCCTATCCCCAATAGCAACTCTTTTTCTTTTCGTCTGCAATCCCCTTCTCATGAAGGTCTATCTGATATTAGAGTTCAAGAGCTAAAGCACCCAGCTTTAATTCAGTTG
The DNA here is from genome assembly GCF_900167105.1 of Porphyromonas circumdentaria. Classification (GTDB taxonomy): domain Bacteria; phylum Bacteroidota; class Bacteroidia; order Bacteroidales; family Porphyromonadaceae; genus Porphyromonas; species Porphyromonas circumdentaria. The sequence continues at coordinate 18,319 of NZ_FUXE01000021.1, forward strand.
ATGAGAAATAGGCGAATCCCTTCGCCTATTGCCCAGCAGTACTGCAAGGAGGTTCACTATAAGGTAAATGGTAAGAGCTATTTCTCTATTGGATTTCCGAATAATGCAGGAGGATATGAAACCCTTAACCCATTTTTCAAAGGCTGTATCCCACCAAAGGAAGTTACTCTATTTGATTATGATACTGAATCAATGAACCTTTTCGAAGGATTTATGGACTTCCTTAGCCTACTCACAATTAGCCCGAAACAGCAAAACGTTTCAGCACTGATTCTTAACTCAGTGAATAATATTGAGAAGGCTATTCCCATTCTTTCAAAGTGCGAAAAGATTAAGTCTTTCTTGGACAATGATGATGCAGGACGAACTGCATTCAATAGACTTCTGACTTTGAATCTTACTGTCGAAAATATCTCCGTGAGATTTTCAGAGTATAAGGACTTGAATGATTTTCTCTGTCAGAAAAAGCTTTCAACGAAGGACAATCAAGAGCTCTCAACACAACTAAAAAGAGGGAAAAAGGTGGGTAGACGTAGATAAGCGAAAAGAGGGCTATTGAAACACCACGGCTTTTCTATAGAGGAGTAAACACATTTCAATAGACCCTCCAATAGACCCTCCAATAGCGCTTCCCGAAAAGCTTTCCGAAAAGCTTTCCGAAGGGCATACCCTCATTCAGATTTTCTAAGAAGCAAGTTTGTGTTTTAGGTTACCCAAAACCTACTTTTCCCCCACCAGAAGGAGACGAAAAGTCATCCCGAAGGTCTAAATATGAAGAGAATTTTATGGAAGATAATAGAGCAAAGAAGGGCGGACGTCCGAAGAAAAAGTTGTAGGAGAAGCGATGCTATTCCGTACTTCTAAAATTAAATACGAAGGAGTATTTTACCCTCAAATCAAAGGCAAATGAGGCAGGCATAAATAAGAGTGAGTATCTACGCACACTTATTTATATGAGAGTCAGGTGAAAGCTCGCATTACCCTTGAGCAGATGAATGAGGTTCGTCTGCTCACAGGTATTGCCAACAACATCAATCAGATAGGCAACTATGGCAATACCTTCTCTGACACTAACGAGAAGTTCTGCTCCACCAAGATATGCAGAGAGCTCACAGACAAGTATCAACTAAAACTTGGAGAGGGGAAGAAATCAGTCAAGAGAAATCGGCTAGGTGGAAATGACAGAACACGTTGTACTATCTATGATGCTATTAGAGCTGCTTTACCAGATTGTAAGAACTGGCAACAGCTGGTTACGGCTCTTCAAAAGCAGGGTATAGAAGTTCAGTTCAAGAGCAAAAGTAAGACAGAGCTGATTGAGGGAGTTATCCTTGGTAACGTCAGTTCGACGTAAAAAAACGATGAATAAATCTATCTCACCAACTTCATTAACTGCCTAATATTGTTGGTATTATAATTGAAAAAGTGGCGAATTATTTGTATATTAGTATCTAAAAACCAAGGTGATACACACAAATAAAACGCCACTTTATGAAGACAAATATAGTTGATATTTTTTGTATGGTAGATGACTTCTCAAAGCTTTTTGACCAAACAATCAAGGAAAAGTCCATAGAAAAGGAGGGTAAAAAGCGTAGAAACAGGAAGTCTCGGATGTCTGACGGTGAGGTAATGACCATTCTCGTACTTTTTCATCTCTCAAGGTACCGAGATTTGAAGGCTTTTTATCTGCAATATATCGCCCACTCGTGTCGATCCGAATTCCCTCATCTTGTCTCTTACAATCGCTTTGTCGAATTGCAAAGTAAAGTGGGATACAAGCTCATCGCATTCCTGAATATGTGTTGTTTAGGCGAATGTACAGGGATATCTTTCATTGATTCCACCCCACTGAGAGCCTGCCATGTCAAACGAGCTCAAGGACATAAGACAATGAAAGGATTGGCTCAAAAAGGGAAGTGTACCATGGGGTGGTTTTATGGCTTTAAGCTACACATTGTCATCAACGACAAAGGAGAAATCATCAAATATCAAATCACTCCGGGCAATTGTGATGACAGAGAACCCCTTAAGGACTCGGCTTTCACCAAGAAGCTTTTCGGTAAACTCATCGGAGATAGAGGCTATATCTCCCAAAGTCTTTTTGATCAACTCTTTGTCGATGATATTCATATGATCACAAGAATCAAAAAGAACATGAAGAACTCTATTATGCATCTTTATGACAAGGTGTTACTAAGGAAAAGAGCTCTCATTGAGACTGTCAATGACATGCTCAAAAATGTCTGTCAGATAGAGCATGCTCGACATCGTAGTGTCAACAATTTTCTTACCAACCTTATCTCGGGGTTGATTGCTTACAACTTCCTCCCTAAAAAGCCTGAACTGAATATTGAAATCGTCAGAAAACCTAAACTCCTCACTTGCGCTTAAACCGAACTGGCGTTTGGTAAGGATGGAGTTAGTTTTAGCGGTTCAAAAATTGATCGCTCGTGTAGTTACTCCAAGCTCTCAGCTCTCCTCCAGCAGAATGAACAGAAGATGGTTCAGCAAGAAGCTCTGCACTATATTGATGAGAGCTATTCAAGTTCTGAAGAGTTTGCTGAGGCCTCTTTAATCCAACTGGTCCAGCTGTCGATATAGCTGAACTTGTCTTTCAACGTAAATTGAGAAACCAAGCTAATAGAAAATATAGAAGAAAGTTATGAACGAGCAAATGAATATACTTCTCGAACTACTAGAGGAGATCAAGCAGCAAAACAGAGATCTCAAGAGCACTGTCACAAATCTTGAGAGTACACCAAATACCGCATCGACCGAGATGCAGGAGAATAGACTCCTTGACCTAACCAAAACCGCAGAACTGCTACTGGAGAACAACGTCAAGTGGAAGAAGGAGTTCAAGGAGTCAGCGGTCGTCTTGGGTAAACGCATCGCGGAGATCAAGAGGAGGCTTTTGGATAGTACCAAGGCAAGCAACGATGCAGTTGCTAAGTTTGAGGAGATCCAGACAAAAGAAGCCCCTCCTACCGTCAAGAATTTCTACCTATTGGATACCAAACGGTGGATTCAATGGGTGGTATGGGGGTGATGATACTCATCACATCTGCCTCAATAGGATGGGCAACCTATCAAATCCAGCGAAATCGCACGCTACACGACTACGCTCTCCGATACCGTATCTCCGTATGAAGCAATCAGTGAACAGTGATGCCTATGCCAAGCTCGATAGCATCTTCGACACCCACCGCTCCGAATCTGAGATAGCCACTCTCCAGCAACGAGTCGTTACCTACGAAAACGCCATCCAATGCCAAGCCGAACTCCTTCTCTGTCAGCAATAGCTCACCGCCGAATAAGTCCTTCTCCAACAATAACTTAACCAATAGCAACAGAGCAACCTGATTACTTAGGTCGCTCTGTATTTGACAACTCAATAGAGGTGATTTATTTTACTTTATTATTGTCATTAATTCTTTAGCCTGTAAATTAGTGAATAATCGCTCTGATTGATTGTATTCTGGATATCTTTAAGCGTGCTAAAACTTTTACTTCCCAAGCTTGAAAGAGCATATATTGCTGAACCAGCAGTAAGAATTTCATTTTCAGAAAATACAGAAATAATATATGTAGCAATACCAACCCAAGTTTTTTCATCAGAGAACACCCTGTCCATTAATGTTGAAAAAGCTTTACTATCCAATTTTAACAACTCTTGAATTTCTGGAATAGCATTTATTTTAATATGTTTAGCTACATCTCTTTCCAAAGACTCTATTTTTTTTGAACCTCTAAAATCTTCTGCAAGTACCCAGCACTTATTACGAAATCGAGTAATCTCCTCATTTCTTTCTCTAATAATTTTTAGAGTAGCTTTTACTCGTTTCTCTTGTTCTATCTCATCAATGTATGGGGACAATAATTGCCTAAATATCTCCCAAGAAATCACATCAAGTTGATCATAGTAATTAATTTCATCTTCTGTAACTTCTTGATTGTTATTAAAGTACTTCAATAATGGCATCAGATTCTCATTTGACAGCATTATACTCTCGAAAGACTCCATATTTATGAGTCTTGTAAAATATGCATTCACTAATGCCTCCTCCAAAGTGTACTGTCTAAAGAAACTATCACAGTAACGATACAACTCAGAATAGTTAATTTTTCGAGGCTCAAAGACCCAGCTAAGTGGATTATTCTTTGGTGGCACTCCATATAGTTCAACAAATTTCTCGAAATGAATATGTGCCATTAGCTCTTGGAATGCTTGCTCAATATTTATGTACCCAAGTAGAGTTTTATAGTCAATACCAATAAGAGAAATCAATTCTTTTGCTTTTTCAATTGCCCCCTCATTTTTTGAGTAAACAAGCCATACTGAGTTAGAAATGTTTAGATCTCTTAAAGGTTTCAGTAAATTTGATGTTTTATGTAATTTATGTTCACTTTTATCCCAGCTATTAAACATCATCCAGTAATTCTTTATCCAAGAGGGATTTTTTTTGTTAATATAATCAAGGAAAAGAGTTGGGTTAAACCCAGTAAGACCCATTGAAACAGTCGGATGAAGAGTGGTCGCAAAAGGTTCTTCTTGAAAGTACATAAATGTAGTACAAGAAATAGAATCCAAATCATATAAAGAGTCTGGATATAAAAGCTTAAACTTCTTTTTTTCTACTGACATCACTTTACATTTTAATCCAGGAATTGGGGTGTGGTGAAATATTAGAATTTTTTATCTAACAACCTACTCTAGAACTACATCAAACTACCAAGTGAACCAATTACTCGTTATTGCTAACTCTCAAAATACTACTTCTTATTGACCTCTATAACCTCTCCTAAGTATATTGCCAGTGTCCAAAGGTCTCTTTGCCATCAGGCTTATAAAAGAATTCCTGAGTTGCTTTATCCCCCTTTTGAGTTGCCTTCTGATACATCTCTTCGGTGATACTCTCGTCCAATGGGTTTGTTCTCATTACTCCACCTTTATGGTACATCTCTGGAACAAGCCCATTCCCTTTTATTCTGATAATAGCTGTGTCTCTATCCTTATTATAGCCGAGACCTAGTCTTAGGTACTCATAATAACGAGGAGTATATGCATATATTCCCTCATTGTTAGCTTCAAAGTAATAGTCAGCCTCTTCAGGCAAATTAGGGTTATACAATTGATACCCCTCACTCGACTCCCTCATATCTAAGTAGCGACTTGCAGTTGCTTCTGTGATCTCACGGTATTCCACTGTTTTTTCACCTGAGACTATTTTGTTAAACCTCTTTTGATCGATCGTCAAGTAGAGGCTATTCTCTTTATTACACGGCTCTCCAGAAGGGATAACTTCATAATAATTTGGACTATCAAGAAGTTCCTTATTTGCATTTAGTTCATTCATGTTGTGATGAACTGACGGTCCTCCATCCCTGTCGTTAAACTTAATAAGGCATCATATATGCTGAGAAGTCACTTCGCTTAATTCTCGCCCCAAGTAGCAGGTCGGCACTTCAGCACACGCCCACACCCACACCAGGGGTTCATAGGTCTGGTTCGTCTATCTCTAAATCTAAACATAAACTCCCTCACATGCCAAAATTACTAAAAACGGGCTAAATAAGAGAATGTAGATCATCTTTTTTTATACCACCTTCCACATTGTTTTACTCGATAGGCAGTAAAAACAACTACATTTGCAGAATCTGATGTGCAAAGGAATTAGTTTTTGCTTATTTGTTATGAGAAAAGGATATAAATACAGATCAGGAATGGGTCTTCGGGGCGATAACGAGAAGTTATTTATGAGAGATGTCAAAACTCTCATTTCAGACAATTTATATGCACCAACCATTGATCAGCTTAATGATCTACACGAAGGACTTGTCAATGATGAAGGTATTAGATCCATTATGAGGGAGTTTTCAAAGCTATCAAAGAGTAGAAACGATTTAGCCTTAAATGCATATGATAGCCTTCGAAAAAAGTTGAGAGAGGTCGGAATTTACTCTCTATGTACGAATGCTGAAAATGAACCTTTATGGACTCACTATTCAACCGATCATACAGGATTCGTAATCGAATATGATTTGGACTTCTTAGAGAAATCGTTGAACTACAATCTTTATATGCCCTTGATAAACATAATTAAAGTCAACTATACTGATAACCCTCCTACAGTAAACTTTGATGACTTGTTTGGCAATAACAAGGAAAGTTTTCTCAGACTATTTCTTGGAAATAAAGAAAAAAAGTGGAGCTATGAAGAAGAAATTAGATTTATTACCGAACCGTCTGGTACTATCCGAATAGACCATAGAGCAATAACTGGAATTTATTTCGGGTACAAGATGGATGACTCTGAAATTGATTGTATAATGAGAGGTCTCAAAGGCAGAGGATTAAGTTACTACAAGATGGTTCTAAATAAAGATCGTTTTGGTTTAACAGCAGTAAAAATTCCCGACAAATACAATAATACCGAACTATACATACCAAACAAAATAGACTATGAGCTAAATGAAATATTCTTGGATAGTATATACCCTCCTGCTCAACTAACATACAAGGATAAACTAATTGAAGCGCTTGAGATAGTTCGCTACGACCCATTGATTACCGACATAGACATAGCTACCATTGACATGGATCAAGATAATCAACCTATTTTCAAGATTTTTGCGGAAACAATCTACCCACTTGCACCAAGAAGGGAATATAAATTCGGGCTATGTGACGACGGATCTTTAATCAGTCTCAATTAGAAGGGGAAACATACGATGTGTGGATTCCTGGGTGTGAAAAAGGGCGTAAATCACGTAATATGTTGATTTACACCCTTTAATGCGGAAGCGGGGGGATTCGAACCCCCGGTACGGTTACCCGTACGACAGTTTAGCAAACTGTTGGTTTCAGCCACTCACCCACACTTCCAATATCCCAGTAGGATTTTTTGACCACCGCAAAGATAATAGTTCTTTTTGAATTGGCAAATAAACGCCCTATTATTGCAGGGCAACCGCATCAAAATAGGCTTATCTTTGGGTTATGGATATACAAGATTATTTTTCTACAGGGCAACCGCATCAAAATAGGCTTATCTTTGGGTTATGGATATACAAGATTATTTTTCTAATGTAGAAGACCCACGTGTAGTGGGTCGTTGCAAGCATAAGTTGAGCGATATTCTAGTAATTGCATTGGCGAGTTATCTGTGTGGAGGCGAGGATTATGAGTCGATGCATGAACTCTGCTTAGAGCGTGGAGAATCGCTTCGCCCACTAGTTGAGTTGCCTAATGGTTGTCCGAGTGTAGACACTTTCGAAAGAGTGCTCCAACGTATTGAGCCTCAGTCTCT